>DATFHD010000030.1:0-58422 GCA_035248785.1 Pyrinomonadaceae bacterium
CGGGCGACGTGACATTGAGCGCGGAGGGGGGCGCGCTCTCCGGCCTCATCTACTCGCCCGAGGGCGTCTACGAGATAGTCCCGCAGGAGGGCTTCACGCACCTCCTCGTGCAGATTGACCAGAGCCGCTTCCCCCCTTGCGGCGGGGCGCTCCCGGCGCCCGCGACTTCCGAGACCGCCTTGGCGGACGCGACCACGCCGAAGGCCGAAATGTCGCCGGCCACGTTCGGCGCGTCGGCCGCGGCCGACGACGGGAGCCAGCTCGACGTGCTGGTCATCTACACTTCCAACGTGCGCACCGCGCTCGGCGGCACGACGCAGGCCGAAGCCTTCGCGCAGGAGGCCATCAACACGACGAACACGGCCTACATCAACAGCGACATCCACACGCGCCTCCGGCTGGCCGGCGCGCTAGAAGTCGGCTACGCCGAGACGGGCGACCTGAGCGCGGCGCTCACTTGGGCGGCCAACGACGAGACGGTCAAGGCCGCGCGCAACAGCGCGCGGGCCGACCTTGTGGCCTTCATCGCCGAGCGCGGCGGCAACCTCTGCGGCGTCGGCCGTCTCATGACGCACTCCCTCCTCGGGCCGGGCTTCCAGCACGCCGCCTACTCTGTCTCGGCGCGTCAGTGCTCGGTCGGTAACCTCAGCTTCGCGCACGAGCTCGGACACAATCTAGGCTGCCAGCACAACCCCGAGAACGGCGGGCCGCCCGACGTTCTGGCCTACCCATACGCCTTCGGCCACTACGTTGACCAGTCGTTCCGCACAGTGATGTCCTACTCCGACCCGTGCACGTCGCCGAACTTCTGCCCCCGCGTCGCCTACTTCTCGAACCCCTCGGTCAACTTCAACGGCGTGCCGACAGGCATCGCAGACCAGCGCGACAACCACCGCGTCATCAACAACACCGCCCTCATCGTCTCGCAGTTCCGCGAGAGCACAGTTTCCGCCCCGCCGGCCAACGACAACTTTGCTAACGCGTTGGCGCTCGGCGGCGCCTCCGGCATCTTCAACGGCTCTAACAACGGCGCTACGCACGAGCCGGGAGAGCCGTTGCACGCCTTTCGTCTGGGCGGCGCCTCGGTCTGGTTCACTTGGCAGGCGCCCTCGAACGGCTCGACGACGATCACGACGGCCGGCAGCACCTTTAACACGGTGCTCGCGGTCTACACCGGGGACAGCCTCGGCGGCCTGACCTCCGTCGCCTCCAACGACGACGTGAACTTCGCCACCGGCGAGAGCAGCGTTACCTTCAACGCCACGGCGGGCACCACCTACCGCATCGCCGTTGACGGCTACGCCTCCGGCGTGACCGGAGACCTCAAGCTCAACTGGAGCGGCCCCCTCGCCTCAGGCGAACCGCTTTTGAACCCGGACTTCTTCGTCACGCAGCACTACCGCGACTTCCTGAACCGTGACCCGGACTCCGGCGGCCTCGCCTTCTGGGTGAACCAGATGACGAACTGCGCGAGCCCGCCGCCCGCAGACCCTTTGGTCTGCCGCGTCAACGTCTCTGCGGCCTTCTTCCTCTCCATCGAGTTTCAGGAGACCGGCTTCCTCGTCTACCGCCTCCAGCGGTCATCCTTCGGCACGCGGCCGACCTTCGCGCCGTTTACGGCCGACGCCCGGCAGCTCGCGCAAGGGTTGGTCGTGGGCCAGACGGGCTGGGAGCAGCTGCTCGAATCGAACAAGTCCGCGTTCGTCGAGGCGTGGGTGCAGCGACCGAACTTCCTCGCGGAGTTCCCGACCGACATGACGGCGCAGGAATACGTGTCGAAGCTCTCGCAACGGGCCAGCGTCACGCTGACGCCAGCGGAGTCCCAGTCGGCCTTGTCTGCCTACGGGGGCGGCGGGACGACGGGCCGGGCGCTCGCCCTGCGCGCGGTGGTCGAGAGCCAGACGACGAGGCTGGCGCACAAGAACGCGGCCTACGTCCAGATGGAATACTTCGGCTACCTGCGGAGAGACCCCGACGAAGAGGGCTTCAACTTCTGGCTCGCGAAGCTCGAACAGTTTGGCGGCGACGCCATCGCGGCCGAGATGGTCAAGGCGTTCATCACCTCGGACGAATACCGCAGGAGGTTCGGGCAGTAGACGTGCACCGAAGGCTGGATGAAGGGGGCCGCCGAGGCGATGAGCCGCCGGCGGCCCTTCCCGTCTCTAATGCTCTACAAGCGCCCCTCACGTAACGCCTTGGCAATAGCCGAGGCCGAGTTATTTGCAAAGTTATTTGCAAAGGCTGCGCGGAGCGCGTACTCTGTATGAAGGGTGGCGGCCGCCTCACCTCGCGTAGGTCAGAGCCTCAACAGTCCTTATGAATGTCAAAATTCTTTTCGTCGAAGACGACGCGCGTCTGCTGGACTTGCTCCTTGAGGCGGCGGCGTTGGAGGGGTACGACGCGCGGGGCGTCTCCACGGCCGAGGAGGCGGTCGGCCTTTTACGCGACGAGCCGTTCGACGTGCTGGTGACGGACGTGACGCTGCCCGGGATGACCGGGCTCGAACTGCTGCGCCACTGCGCGCGCCTGCGCCCCGGCATCCTGTCCATCGTCATCACCGCCCACGGCACCGTGGACGTTGCCGTCGAGGCCATGAAGCGGGGCGCCGCCGACTTCATCACCAAGCCCTTCGAGCTGGACGGGCTGCTCGGGACGATTCGCGTCGCGGCCGAGCGCGCGGCGAGGGCGCGCGCCGCGACGCAGACGGCCGCGGGGACGGATAACTTCGTCGCGGTCGCGCCTGCGATGCGGTCGCTGCTCGAACAGGTGCGCGCCATCGCGCCCTTCCAGACCACCGTGCTCGTGACGGGCGAGACGGGCACGGGCAAGGAACTCGTCGCGCGCGCCATACACGACCTGTCCCCGCGCGCCGGGAAGGCGCTCGTCGCCCTCAACTGCGCCGCCGTGCCCGAGCAGTTGCTCGAAGACGAACTCTTCGGGCACGTGAAGGGCGCCTTCACCGGCGCGCATTCGGCGCGCGACGGCCGCTTCGAGCAGGCCGACGGCGGCACGCTCTTCCTCGATGAGGTAGGCGACATGAGCCTGCCGCTTCAGGCGAAGCTCCTGCGCGTCCTGCAAGAGCGCGAGTTCGAGCGGCTCGGCTCGTCGCGCACAGTCAAGGTGGACGTGCGCGTCGTGGCCGCGACCAGCGCAGACCTCATGCGGCGCATTGACGAGGGCACCTTCCGCCCAGACCTTTATTACCGCCTCAACGTCGTCCACCTGCGCCTGCCGCCCCTGCGCGAGCGGCGCGAGGACATACGCCCGCTCGCCGAGTATCTGCAAGCGAAGTTCTGCGCGCGCGCCGGTCTTCCCCCGAAGTCCCTGTCGGACGAGGCTTGGGGCGCGCTCGACGCTTACCGCTGGCCGGGCAACGTGCGCCAGCTTCAGAACGCCGTCGAGCGCGCCGCGGTGCTGACGGGCGCGGCGCACGACATCCAGCTTCAAGACCTGCCGGAGGAGGTGCGCGAGGCCGCCGACGGCGCGGGCGCCGCCGCGCCATTCCTGACGAAGCCGGGCCAGCGACCGCCGGACATCCCCGACGCCGGCATCAGCTTCGACGCGGTCGTCACCAAGGTGGAGCGCGACCTGCTGTTGCAGTCGCTCGCCAAGGCCGGCGGCAACAAGATGCGCGCCGCGCAACTGCTCGGCATGAAGCGCACGACCCTTGTCGAGAAGCTGAAGCGGCTCGGCATCGAGTGGGAGAAGCACGATCACGAGCTTGAGTAGCGAGACACGCGCGGCGTCAAAACTTTGACGCCGTGTAAAAAGGTGCGTCAGTTTATTGATACCGGCGCGCACGCCTCCGACAGACGTTGATGGGCTGAAACCCTGTCGTCTCTGAAAAGCCCCGCAAAAAGAAGCTTCACTTCCCGGCCGCCGTACGCTCCCGAACTGTCGCCCTCACGCTGGCAGACGTTGCACGCGGTTTGCACGTTCCTCCCGGCCCCGGCCTCATGTCGGGCCGCAACACCCCAAGAACGTGCAAGAGAGGACAAACGATGAAATTCAGACGTTCCCCTTTGACGAGCACACTGCTCTGTCTCGCGCTGTTGCTGACCCTTTGCGCGGGGCAGCCGCGTGCCGCGCACGCCGAAGCACCCGACTCCGCCTCACACTCGCCGGCGGGCAACGCCCCCGCCGTAAAAATATCTCCCGATCTGCTCCCGAGTCCCCGCGCGGAGAGCGCGCCCGGCAACGAGAGCTTGCGCGGGGGCATGTCGAACGTCGCCGCCGAGTCTGTGCGCGCCATCGTGCAGACGCAGGGGCAGGCCGGCGCCGCCCAGCTCGAACAGTTCATGGCCGAGCACGGCGGGCGCGTGCTGCGCCGCTTCAACACCCTTAAGGCGTTGGCCGTCGAGCTGCCCGCCGACGTTCTAACCGAGCTGGCCGATTCGTCCTACGTCAGATACGTCTCTAAGGACAGGCCGACGCGCCGTCTGGGCCACGTCTCTTTGACGACGGGCGCCGACGCGGTGCGCACGCAGCCGGCCGCGGGCGGCGGCACTTACACGCTCGACGGCACAGGGATAGGGATCGCCGTCCTCGACTCGGGCATCTCCACGTCGCACGACTCTTTCGACGACTCGAACGGCAACACGCGAATCGTCGCCGCCGTTGACTTCACGGGCTCAAGCAGCCCCGCGGGCGACCCCTTCGGACACGGGACGCACGTCGCCGCGCTCGCCGCCGGCAACGGCTCGGTCGCGTCGGGCGCCTACGAGGGCGTGGCCCCGAACGCGCACCTCATAGACCTGCGCGCGCTCGACTCGGACGGCGTGGGCACGACCTCGGGGCTGCTCGACGCGCTCGAATGGGTGATGGACAACCGCGCGACCTACAACATACGCGTCGTCAACATCAGCCTCGGCACGGCGGCCGTTGACTCGTACCTGTACGACCCGCTCTGCCTCGCCGTGCGCGGGTTGGTGGACGCCGGAATAGTGGTCGTCGCCGCCGCGGGCAACGAGGGGAAGAACGCGGACGGCGACAAGGTCTACGGCCTCATACACTCGCCGGGCATCGAGCCCTCGGCCATCACGGTAGGCGCGGCCAACACCTTCCAGACGGACGCGCGCGACGACGACGGCGTCACCACCTACAGCTCGCGCGGGCCGACGCGCTCCTACTGGACAGACACTCTCGGCGGCGTGCACCACGACAACCTCCTCAAGCCCGACCTCGTCGCGCCCGGCAACAAGATCGTCTCGGCAGAGTCTTACGGCAACGCACTCGTCACCGCGCACCCCGAGCTCGAAGCCTACACGGACAGCAACGCCGACCACGCGATGATGCGCCTGAGCGGCACCTCGATGGCGACCCCGCTCGTCTCGGGCGCGGCCGCGCTGCTGCTTCAGGCCAACCCGAGCCTCACGCCGAACATGGTGAAGACGATGCTGATGTACACGGCGCAGCCGCTCTCGGGCTTCAACACTTTGGAGCAGGGCGCGGGCGAGCTGAACGTGGAGGGCGCGGTGCGCGTCGCCGCGCTCACGCGCACAGACTGCTCAAGCGGGCTGGCGCTCGGCGACTCGCTGCTGACGGGAAGCCTCCCGACGCACTCGACGACCATCGCGGGCTTCCAGTTCCCTTGGGCGGGCGGCGTGGTCGCAGGGCACACGTACGTCACCGGCTCCGAGTTGATAACCGAGTATCAGAAGGTCTACGACCTCGGCTCGCTCCTCGCCGACGGCATCCTCGCGTCTGACGGCATCCTCGCCAGCGACGAGACGATGTACACCGACGGCATCCTCGCTTCCGACTCGCTGCGCGTGAGCGACGGCCAGCCGCTCGGCGGCGGCGACTTCTTCCTCGGCACGGGGATACTCGCCTCCGACGGCATCCTCGCATCCGACGGCATCCTCAGCGACGACGGGATTCTCGCAAGCGATGGCATCCTCGCCAGCGACAACACGACGACCGACACGCTGGCGGGCGGCGACTGAGATTTAATCGGCTATTGAAACTGTGGAAAGGAACGCCGCGGAGGCGTGTGAAGACGTTGGGCAGCTTAATGTGCGAGAGTGACGGCGTGAGGGCGGGCGCGGACGTGTCGCGCGCGAAGTCGAGGTTTATGGCGCTCGTGGGCGCGGCGGGCGTGGCCGCGTGCCTCTTCTCCGCGTGGGGACTGCGCTGGTCTCAGCTCGATTGGAGCTTCGCCTCCGTGGCGCTCGTCACGGTCTGCGTGGGCGCGCGCGCCATCGTCAGGATTCCGCGCGTGAAGGGAGAGGTGACGGCCACCGACACCTTCATCTTCCTGACGATGCTGCTCTACGACGGCGAGGCGGCCATCCTCCTCGCCGTCGCGGAGGCGGTCTTATCCTCCCTGCGCATCACGAAGACTTGGCTCACGGTCTTCTTCAACGCGGGGCTGATGGGCTGCTCGACCTTCGCCGCGGTCTGGACGGCGCGCGCGCTGTTCGGCGACATCACCGCGGCGGCCGCGGGCCAGTTCACGGGGCGCAGCGTCGGCCTGCTCTGCGCGCTGGCGCTCGCGCAGTACGTGACGAACTCTCTGCTCGCGGCCGTGCGCGAGGCGCTGAGAGATTCGAAGTCGGTCTGGCGGACGTGGCGCGAGTCGTACCTCTGGATTTCTACGACGACCGTGGCGGCGGCGTCGGCCGCGATGATTGCCGCGCGCCTCATCGGCGCGACGGGCATCTACTCCGTCATCCTCATCCTGCCCATCGTCGCCGTCGTCGTCTTCGCCTACAAGACCTACCTCAAGAACGTCGAGGCGGCCGAGGCGCAGGCCGAGCAGGCGCGACTCTACGTCAAGGAGCTTTCGCGCTACGTCGAGGAGCAGGAGCGCATACGCGTGCAGTTCTCGCAGGTCGAGAAGCTTTCGGCCGTCGGCTCGCTCGCCTCGGGCGTGGCGCACGACTTCAACAACTGCCTCGCCGTCATACGCGGCCGCGCCGAGCTGATGCTCAAGTACACGCCCGACGCGAAGATGCGGCGCGGACTCGAACTCATCGTCCAGTCTGCGCGCGACGGCGCGCGCACCGTCAAGCGCATACAGGACTTCGCGAGGCAGCGGCAGGACAGAGACTTCGAGACCGTCTCGGTTGACCGGCTCCTCTCGGACGTGAGCGAGATCACGCGCCCGCGCTGGAAGGACGAGGCAGAGGCGGCCGGCGCGCAGATAGACTTCGCGGTCTCGAAGGGCTCGGGCGCGCACGTCCTCGGCGACGCCTCGGAGCTGCGCGACGTGCTCGTCAACATGATATTCAACGCGGTGGACGCGATGCCCGCGGGCGGGCGTCTGACACTCGCCGCCGACCAGCGCGAAGAGAAGGTGGTCGTCACGGTCGCGGACACAGGCTGCGGGATGAGCCCCGAAGTTCGCTCGCGCGTCTTCGACCCCTTCTTCACGACGAAGGGCGTCGAGGGCATCGGCCTCGGGCTCTCGGTCAGCTACGGCGTCATACGCCGCCACGGCGGGACGATTCGCGTCGAGAGTGAGGTCGGGCGCGGCTCGACCTTCCGCGTCGTCCTCCCGCTCGTGGGCTGCGCCGGGCTGTCGGCGGACGAGGAGGCGGAGCCGCGCGCAACGGACGCGCCGCGCCGAGCGCGCGCGACGACCAGAATCCTCGTGGTGGACGACGAGGAGCCGGTGCGCGAGCTTCTGTGCGAGATACTCGAAGGCGAGGGCGTCGAGGTGACGACGGCCGCCAACGGCGCGGAGGCGCTGGCGCGTTTCGAGCCGGGCCGCTTCGACGCGGTGCTCACAGACCTCGGGATGCCGGGCATGAACGGCTGGGAGCTTCTGCGCCGCGTCAGCGAGCGCGACCGACAGGTGCCGCTCGCGGTCATCACGGGCTGGGGCGACCTCGTCAGCACGCACGAGGAGAAGGCCGCGCGCGTCGAGTGGGTGCTGACGAAGCCGTTCGCCATGTCCCAAATCTGCGAGATCGCGCAGGAGATTACGCGCCGCAAGCAGAGCCGCGAGGCCGGCGCCCACCTCACGCACGCCGCCTGACTCGCGCCGCACGTAAGGTCTACAGAAAGCGCCCGGAGGGTTAACGCCTCCGGGCGCTTTCTCCGTTCGGCGCAGCCGCGCTGTCGAAAAACTGACGCCAAAACCGTGACCGTCAAGTTTCAGACACGCGGCGCGCGCGAGGGGCGCGAAAGTTCAGGGGAATTCGTGTGAAGGCGCCGCGCCGCAGTGCGGAACGGGGTTCGCTATAGGTGACGGCGGACGGTCTCGAAGGAGAGGTTCACCGATGCCCCAGAAGATTATGGTCGTGGACAACGAGCCGGCAGACCTGCGGCGGCTCGAAAGACTGCTCGGCCCGACGTGTCAGGTGCTCTCGGCCGCGTCGGGCGACGAGGCGCTGCGCCTGCTCGAACAGCACGACGTGGCGCTGCTGATTACGGAGTTGCGTCTGCCGTGCACGACCGGCGCGCAACTCCTCGCGCACGCGGCGGAACTCCGCCCGCACATGGTCAGAATCATCCTCACGGCGCACGCCGACGCCGACGCGCTGGCCGACGCCATCAACCGCGGGCAGGTCTACCGCTACGCGACGAAGCCTTGGAACGACGAGGACATCCGCCTGACGGTCGCGCGCGCCTTGCAGCACTACGAGGCCGCGCGCTCGCGCCACGAGGCGGAGGAGACGAACAAGCGGCTCGCCCGCCGTCTGCGCGCGATGACGCGCGGGGTGGTGCGCGCCATCGCCGACACGCTTGAGGCGAAAGACCGCCACGTCTACGGCCACGCGCGGCGCGTCGCGGGTTACGCGACGGCCATCGGCCGCCGCATGCGCCTGAGCACCGAGACGCTCGAACAGATTTCCCTCGCGGCCCTGCTCCACGATGTTGGCAAGATAAGCACGCCCGACTCCATCCTGCTCAAACCGGCCGCGCTGACTGATGAAGAGCGCGCAGTCGTCCGTCTTCACTCGGAGCGCGGCGCGCGCCTGCTCGCCGCCGTGCCCGAGATGGAAGAGGTCGCGGCGGGCGTCCGTCATCATCACGAGAACTGGGACGGCACGGGCTATCCAGAGGGCTTGGCGGGCGAGCGGATACCTCTCGCCTCGCGCGTCATACATGTCGCCGACGCCTACGACGCGTTGACGAGCCCGCGCCCTTTCCGCGACGCGCTCGAACACGAGCGGGCCGTGAGCGTGCTGAAGGAGGGCGCGGGCACGCAGTTCGACCCCGAGGTCGTGGCCGCGTTCTGCGGGCTCGACGCGCTGTCGCAGATACGCGGGCGCATCGCGCGCGGCGACTTTGGCTCCGGCTTCCTGCCCGTGCCGCGCCCGGCCGCTCTGCGCGTACTCCCGCTGGAAGAGTTGGTGAGGGTCGTCGAGCGCGAGCCGGCGCTGGCCGCCTCAGTCCTGCGCGCGGCCAACGCCGGCCTGCGCGCCGAAGAGGCGACGATGAGCCTGTACGCCGCCTGCGAGCGGCTCGGCGCCGAGCACTTGCGCGAACATATCGTGCAGGGGGACGAGGCCCGTCGGCGCTGCCACGAAGCGGAGCTGCTCTGCGACCACTCGCGACGCTGCGCTGCGGCGGCGATGCTTTTGGCGGAGAGGACGGGCGCGGTTGACCCCGACGAGGCTTACACCGCGGGGCTGCTGCACGACTTGGGCGAAGCGCTGCTGCGCTCGCTCTTCAGCGAAGAGGCCGACAACATCACTTGGCTCGGCCACCCGTTCACGGCCGAGAAGGAGGTCGCCGCCTTCGGCGTTGACCACGCGCAGGTCGGGCAGTGGATTCTCGACGCGTGCGGCGTGCCCGCGACGCTCTCCTTCGCAGTGCAGGCGCACCACGACATCGAGCATGTCAACGACCCGGCGGCCATCCTTTTGCAAGTCGCCGACGCCGTGGCGAGCGTCAACGATTCGAGCGAGATGGCGGGGCTCGAAGCGCTGGCGCCCGAACGCCTCGCGCTCCTGCGCCTGACCCTCGCCGAGGTGGCGCGGATTCAAGAACGTACGAACGAGATAGTCAGCGGGAGGTTCTACGGTGTCGCCGCTTAAAGGTATCCTCGTCGGCGGGCTCCGGCGCGCTTCGCACAGGGCCGCGCGCCCCGCGGCGCTCTGCGCAGCATGCCTGCTCCTGTTCGTCGCCGCCGCGCGGACTGCGAAGGCCGCGGACGAAGCGAACGTGATTCGGGACGAAGACGCGCGCAGGGCCGAGAAGGTGCTGGCGAAGCTCCGTCTGCTGCACGCGGCCGCGGACGCGGGCGAGAACGATGCATACCGCTCGCTCGCCTCGAAGCTCTTCCCAGACCTCTTCGTCAAGGTCTCGGAGATACGCGCGTGCGACCTCGGCGCAGACCTCTCCACCGCCGTCTTCTTAGCAGAAAGGCTTGCGCGTACATCGGCCGCGGCGGGAGACGCGACGGCCGACTGCCGCGCCGAGCGGCCCGACATCTACGCGCCGCTCTGCCTGTCGCTGCGGGGCGGGACGGTTCGGCAACTGCTGCTCGCCAAATCGCGCCTGCACGCGCGCTGGGCCGAGGCGTCGCTGAGGGCTTACAGGGGCGGGACGAACGCCGAGACCGCGCGTACCCTCTCCGAGATGAGGGCGGCGCGGGCGAACGACGTTTTAATCGCCGCGCGCGTGTTGGAGACGTTGAAGCCGTTCGAAGGTCTCCTCGGCCGTTCCGACGCGGACGCGGGGCGCGTCGGGCGTCTCGCCGCGTCGGCGGACGGCTCAGACAACAGGGACGAAGAGTTGGACGAAGCCCTCAACGTCGCGGGCGCCCTCCTCGCATGGTTGCCGCGCGGCCAGACCTTCTACCGGCTGTCCGCCGCGCAACAGGCGTACGCCGACGGGCTGGCATGGTATCGGAAGGCGCGGCCGTCGAAGCTGCTGGTTATCTCTGCGAAGAGTTTCGCGCCCGACCCGTTGAAGGCTCTGCGACTCGACGCCGAACAGGCCGCGGCCGCCGCCACGGCCAACTGGAAGTCGGCCGTGAAGTTCACGCGGCTCACGGAACAAACCCTTTCGGCGGAACAAACCCTTTCGGCGGCGGCGCGCTGAACGCGGCCGCGTCTTTAGCTCTTCGCATTCCTGAGCACGCACTCACACTTGTTCTTAGGATGAGGTGAAGCGAATGGCCGCCCTTTCCCCTCGCAGATTCAGCCTCTTGCTGTTGACGCTCTGTCTGGCGGGCGTCGCGCGTGCGCAGGCGGGCGGCTCCGTACGCATGTCGGGGGGCGTGAGCGAATTTGCCACGCTCTCAATCCCACGGAACGCCGAGGCGTCCGACAACGGCGTGCGCGTTAACATCAGTCGGAACGCCGACCAGTCTTTGACCGTCACAATCAACGGCGAGACGCGCTGGCCGACGGAGGTGAGAATCCCCGTCCAGATTCGCTCCAACGCCGCGTACAGTCTCTCCGCCGCGGCGCTGTTTGCCGGCTCGGACTTAAAGAGCCTATCTGTGGTTGGCGTACGCCCGACCGGGAATCTGGTTGACCCCCTCGCCGTCGAGAACCTGAGCGTCGCGGCGACGTTCGGCGCCGCGCCCGGCGTCAATAACCTGACTCACGCCGGCGGCCCGAACCTCTTCTCCTCCGAACTCCTCAGCGGCCCGCGTGTCTCGCTCGGCGGCACATTAGAGTCGCCGCAGAACGCTCTGGAAGTGACCCTGTCGCTGACCATCGAGCCGCGCGGGGCCGGGCAAGCTTGGACGTTCGAGTTGCTGCTCTCGGCCGCGCCCGCCGCGCGTTTTTAGACGGCGGAGCAAGCTTCGCCCGACAGCCCTGTCGCTCCGCTTATACATCTACGGGCTGATTGGGGGAGCTTGCGCTCAGGAGTGCGCGCTCGCCATGCGCTTTGAAGTTGAGGCGTGACAGGAGCGGCCCCGCCATCAGGGTCGTGATGATGGCCATGAAGACCATCATCGAGAAGATGCGCGCGGGGAGGACGCCCAAGTCATACCCGATGTTGAGCACGATCAGCTCCATCAGCCCGCGCGTGTTCATCAACACGCCCAGCGAGAGCGAGTCGCGCCAGTTCATGCCCGTCCAGCGCGCGGCCAAAGCGCCGCCCCCGAGCTTGCTCACGGTAGCCACCGCGATAATCGCCCCGCACATCAGCCAGCTTTGCCAGTCGCCGAGCAGGCTGAGCTGAGTCCGCAGTCCCGTGAACGCGAAGAAGACGGGCAGCAGCGCGCCCGTGCTGAGCGCTTCGAGCCTCCCACGCAGGTGGGAGCGGAGGCCGGCGTCCTCCGGCATGACGACGCCGGCCAGAAAGGCGCCGAAGAACGCGTGGACGCCGACCGTCTCGGTGAACCACGCGCACGCGAACACGAACGGCAGGACAGCCGCCGCCAAGCCTCTGCCCTGAGTCCCCTCTTCCGCCCCACCCTTCAACCTGCGGCCGAGGCGCGGCCGCAACACGAGGAGCATGAAGGCTGCGAAGAGCCCGGCAAGGATGACGGTCGGCACCGCCGCCCACACGCCTTCCGCCCTGACCACGGCCACCACGAACGCGAGCAGGCACCACGCCGTCACGTCGTCCACGGCCGCGCACGCGATGGCCGTGCTGCCCAGACGCGACTTCGACATCCCCTTCTCTTCAAGTATGCGCGCGAGCACGGGAAAGGCCGTGATGCTCATCGCGGTTCCGACGAACAGCGCGAAGGCTGTGAACGGCACCTCGGCGGACGCGGCCGAGCGGTAGATGACCGCCGAGAGCGCGCCCCCCAACAGGAACGGCACGACGATGCCCGAGTGGCTGACGAGGATTGCGGTGCGCACGCCCTCGCGCAGGTGCCGCGCGTTCAGCTCCATCCCCACGACGAACATGTAGAGGATGACGCCGACCTGACTGAGAAGCCCCAGCACGCCCATCGAAGAGGCGGGGAAAAGGAAGCCGCCCGTTGCGGGCGAGAGCGCGCCCAGCGCGGAAGGCCCGAGGACGATTCCCGCCACCATCTCCCCTATCACAGAGGGCTGCCCCACCTTCCGAAAGAGCCACCCGAACAGCCTCGCCACGATGATTATCACTGCGAGCTGCGTGAGCAGGATGGCGAGCGGCTCCTTTAGCTTCTCGCGCAGGCCGCCGCCCGCGTGTGCCGGCGCGGGACTGCCCGGCCGCGCCGCCGCCGCCGAGTCGGCCGGTACACTTTGTGCGGCCTCCGCGGCCGGACGCTGCCGATTAAAGCGCGCGCCCGCCTCCAACATCAGCCACGTTCCGGCCACGAGCGTCAGGAGGACGAACGTATAAGTCAGGGTGAGCTTCATCGTGGGGTTTCCGAGTCGCGGCAGTGAGCGCATACCTTCTTCTACCACACAGGGATTTGTCACCCAAGAGTCAGGTTAATGGGCCGGAATCGAGCGCCGAAAAGTCTTGACAGGGTGCGCCGGCCGAAGTCATAGCCACGCACCCGCCCGAGTTCTGACGTTCGATCTTAAGTTAATCCAAGATGTCAGCGTAATAAATTTCGGCGGCGAATCCGTCCGGCACAGGAGACCGAACCTGTGGAGATGACTGCGCAAATCACCATCTATTTACAGGCGCTGGGAGGCAAATTCTCAGGCCCGAATGCTTACAATACCGACGGCATCGAACTTTCCATACAACTACAGCAGGGCATGCCCCTTCTCATCAGTTACCAGTTAACTGATGCCGTCAACGACGGGACGATAAGCTCCGAGTACTCACGCAGAGCATCGCGCTCAATCAGTCGCAGACGGGCATCACCCGCCCACAAGATTGCTGAGTTTGAGAGCCGCGGCGTCGAGGGTCGGGTGCATGCCGCTGTCAGGTGCGTGCGTTCACTTCTTCTTCATCGTTACCGGGCCGAAGGCGATGAACACCTTCGTCTCGCCCGCCGGCCCGCGGTACGCCCCCTGCTCCCCGCACAACTTCACGCCCGGCGCCGTCATCGCCCACGCGTCCTCCTCCGTCCCCACCCACTTAGCTTTAGTCAGCTTACCACTTCGGGCCGCGGAGCTTGAGAATCTCGTCCGTCTGATTTTTCCAGTCGTCGTAACTCGTAGCTTGAATCATCGAGGCCGATTCGCTTTTAGACCTGCGGAGGGTGACTCTCTTTTTCGTGGCGGCCGCCGTCTCGTTCGCGGCGTCTGAGTGCTGGAAAACTCCCGTGAGCGTCTGGCCGCGTAGCGCGCCGTCGAAGCGGTAGAGGTCGCGCGTCGGCACCTGCTCGTTCTGCTTGTTGAAGGTCGAGCCCGTCGAGAGGCGCGCGCGGAAAGAGAGCTTTCCGGTCTTCGAGTCGAACGCCACGTCTTCGAGCAGGCCGGTCGGGGTGTCGCCGGCCAGCCCGTCCGAAACGAGCAGGAGGCCGAAGAGGCGCCCGCCCTCCTGCCACAGCTCGACGCTGTAGCCGTACTGGTGCTCCTTCGTAAAACGCATGTTGGTGAAGACGCCCAATCTCTTCACGGCGCCGTTGGATTGTGCGGGGGAGTGCCTGACGGATTTATAGCTCGCCTGACCGTGAACACTTACGCAGGCCGCCAACAACAGGATGAAGTTCAGCAACAACAGTCTTCTTACGGTTCGGTCTGTTCTCATGTCGCTCCTCTGTGCGAATGTTCTAACGCCGCCCGAATATACCGAATAAAACCGGATTGACCAATCAGCGGCAGGCTGCGGCGGGCGCGGCGTCGCCGATGTCGAACTTCAGGGGCTCTGTGGCGACGGGGTCTATCCAGAGGAGGCCGCTTCCCTGCCACCGCCCGCGCAACTCCTCGGCGAGCTTTCGCGATTCGTACCACGACGAGGCGACGATTTGCAGCGTGTGTTCGCCGGGAGCGATGGTGTTCGAGAGCCTCTCGGAGCCGGCGCGCGTGACGCCGACGCCGATGACGACGCCGTCCTCGTACGTCCCGCCGGGCGGAAGCGTTACGAAGGCGCCCGACGGCCGGCGCGTGTTCACGTCCTCGGCCTCCGCGTCGTTGTAGCGCGAGTTGGTGACGACGACCTCGTACTGCCGCCCTCCGGCGCCTACGCCGCGAATCTTCGTCTGGTAGAAGAAATTCTTGCCGCGGTAGAGTATGAGTTTCCGGCCGCCCTCGTTGCGGTAGCGCAGCCGCACGCTCAACTGAAGGATGTTCAGACTGCCCCCGGCGCAGTAGCGACGGCCGACGACCTCGGCCGTCATCTTCAACCCGGGCTGCTGCGTCTGCGCGTACGCGTCGCGGGCGCCGAACAGAATGAGAAGGGCGAGCGCGGTTGCGAGGTAGAGTGCTTTCACTTTCCTTTCACCTTATGCCGAGCGGCGCCTTGTTGCTGCCGACGCCGCGCACGTTGATGCTGACGAGGACTTCGCCCGCGCCCGCGAGTTCGTCCGGGAGTCTGACGACGATCTGCGTCAGCCAGTCGAAGCCGGGCACGGCGCCGACGAACTCGACCGCCAGAGGGTAGACACGGCCCTGCGAGTCTTCGGCCTGCGCCGTGAAGGCCGAGGCGTCTCCGGCCGCCGAGGGGTCTACGTCCGCCGCGAAGAGCATGACGCGCGTGCGCGCGTCCGCGCTGAAGTTGAAGCCGTTCGCCACGTTGAAGGGCTCGCGCGTCCACGTCACGGAGTCGAGCGCGACGGCGCGCCCCGTCCCCTCCTCCGTCAGGAGCCGCGGGGGCGGCCGTGTGACCTGAAAAGTTTTCGCGTTCGACGCGCCAACGTTCGGCGCAGGGTTGGCGACCGTTATCTGGTGCGCGCCCGCGGCCGCGGTGTCGGAGGCGTTGACGGCGGCCGTCAGTCTTGTGGACGAGACGAAGGTCGTCGGCCGCGCGACGCCGTCCCACAGCACGGCCGCGCCGTCGAGAAAGTTCGCGCCGTCAACGGTCAACGTGAAGGAGCCGCCGCCCGCCTCTACGCTCGCGGGCGTGAGCGCGGCGACGGACGGCGCGGGCGTAGGAGTCGGCGTAGGAGTCGGCGTAGGAGTCGGCGTCGGCGTGGGTGTCGGTGTGGGCGTGGGCGCTTCGACGTTGCTGACGACGTTGAAGCTGTCAACGACTTTGCCGTTGATGTCTTTGAAGTAGAAGACGGCCCTGTTCGGCTGGCCGTCAACGTTGAAGACGCCGAAGAGCGCGCCGGGGCTCGCGTTCGGCTGGCAGACCGCGTCGCCCGCGAGGCACGTGGCGGCGTAGACGCTCGCCCACCAACTGCCGCCGATTGACTGCGCGCGGACGCTCTGGCCGCCGAGGCCGGAGACGAAGGCGAAGCCGTTGCCCTTCGTCAGCGTCAGCGTGTTCGAGGTGCTCGCGACCGTCTGGCTCGACATGCTGCTCAGGAGGTGCGTGCGGCTGTACGAGTGCTCGTGCGCAGTGGCGATGATGGCGCCCCCTTTGCGCGCCTCTTCGTAAACGCCCCAGCCGGTCTCGTCCGTCTTGGCGCCGACCTGCATCAGTCGCATGTCTTTGTGCCAGCTACAGACGCTCCACACCGAGTTGTCGGCGGCGAGTTGATCCCTTATGTAGAGGTCGCTCGCGCCGTCGTCGAAGCCGCTCCCGATGCCGGGCGCGGTGAGGACGAAGAAGACGCCCTTGTAGTGGAACGAGGAGCGCACGCCGAGGCTGCCCGTCCAGCTTATGCCGAGCCGTTTGAAGCGGCTCTCGACGTACTGCTGGTAGCCGTTCGCTCCGGCCCAAGCCAGTTCGTCGTGGTTCCCGATGGTGACGAAGTAGGGGAAGTCCGCGCCGAGGACGCCGTTGATTTGCGCCTCCCAAGCGGCGGGGTTGTCGCTGTATTCGAGGTCTCCCGAGTGCAGCACGGCCTGCGCGCCTTCGGCCTTGATGAGGTTCAGCACGGCGACCGCGTTCGGCCCCAAGCCCTGATCGCCGATGAAGGCCACTTTGAAGTTAGCGGGCGGCGACTCCTGCGCCGCGGATGGTAACGTGAAGAGTAAAAGCAGGCACACGGCCGCGGCGATTGCCAGCGGCGGCCGTGTGCGTCCGTCGTGTCCCCCTGAAGCTCGCATTACTCTCGCGCGGGCGGCGTCGGCGCCCGAAAGACGGCGCCGCACACGATTATAGACAACCGGCGCGGTCTTTCGTACAACTATCAGGGCTTCTCGATTCCCGTCCTCGACCTCTACTACGGCCGCTTCGCCTACGTCGAAGACGAAGACGCTTGGTAGCGTGCGCGCCCCGACGCTCAGCGCCCTCCGCGTTGCGTCGAGTCGAGGCGGCCCACGCCTTCCCCCGAAGTGAGTCTGAGGTTGTTGTCGTCACACCGCCCGCAGACGACCCGCCGCCTTCCTTTAATCGGGTAATGTGCGCTGCGCTCCACGCCCCGAATCCGCTTCGAGCACAGGTAACAACGCACCTGCCCGCGCCGCACGAAATACCACGCCGCCAAGACGAGAACCACGCCGCACGTTATCCACACCGGCGCCATTCTATTCTTCACCCGGCCGGCGGCTCGCCGTCAACTCCCGTCCCGCGCCCCGAAAAGCCTTTGCGGGCAAGCGGGCCTATGCTATCGTGCCGCCGTCTTAAAGAACCAAGGGCTAAGCGTTCGGGCGGACTCGACCTGCCCGGCCTCTCATCAACGCCGACAGCCGCGCGGCCGCCTCAGACCTTCCAAGCGCCGCGCATGGAGAAGTCAAACATGCCCGGCCGCCGCGTCACCGTCTCGCTCTCGCAGGCCCACCCGCATGCCGTTCCGGCCGCCGTTAACGCCACCCGCGAGAGATTCCCCTCCCCTTATCGCCCCGACGCCCGGGGGGCGCCGCATACTCCTGCCCAAGAGCCGCGGCTTCATCGAGCGGGCGTTTGAAGCCGCCACCCTCAACTGGACATTCTGTGCGCAAGTCCAAACCTGCAACCGACCTAAAGGAGTAATACGCATGAATGAGATCATTTCAGACAAGCCATTAGTATTTCTGTCATCAACGATGCACAACCTCAAGCAGCTTCGCATTGAAATCGGCAAGAAACTCGAAGGACTCGGCTATGGGGTCAGGGTCGCCGAGTGGGACTTCCCCGCCACGCCCGGCCTGACCATAGGAGAAGTGTGCCTCGGACACGTAGAAAAGTGTGACATTCTCGTACTGATCATTGACGGCAACTACGGCAGCATTTCACTCGACGGAGACTGGCTCGTACGGAGCGAGTTTATGCACGCCAAGCGGCAGCGTAAGGCGGTTTACATCATGGTAGAACAGAAAGCTTGGGACTTCTACCAGTTGGCCCTTAAACACCCGAAGAACAAGCCCGACGACTATGGAATTCATGCGGAAGTCTTCCGTTTTTTAAAAGAGCTTCAAGACGGCCAACAGTGGATTCATCCGTTTCCGACGGTGAATGATCTGATAGAGAAATTAAAGAAGGAGTTTTCGGCCCATTACGCAGTGCTCCTGCGTTCTAACTCAAACGCCCTGCTTATCCGCACCGCGCATCTGCTTGAGCAGATGCACAATCTCTACCGACAGAAAAATCATGTGCAGGCACTCCTCTTTGCCGAGGACGTGCTACGGATAGATTCGGATAATCCCGAGGCCCTCGTTACTCGGGCCGTCTGTAAGATTCGGCTGCACGGGTTGACTCATATAAAGTCTATAAGAGAAGGGATCGAAGATTGCAACCGGGTTCTCGCGAACAATCCCCGGGACTATCGTGCCAAGTATAACCTCGCGAACTTCAAGCTTCTCTCTCCGGATCATGACCCCTCGGATGTCGAGAATGAGCTGGCGGAGTTGTACAAAAAATTTCCGGAGTACGAGTTCTATTTCAAGGAGGATAATGAGTTCAAACAGATGTTGGATTTGCGCAAGTGCTGGTCCCGTCCAAAAGAATAGGCGCCGTCACGGTGGGGGAAGTTGACTCTTTATGCTCGACCGAGACCTAACTACTACGGAGAATAATTGAGATGAACCGAGTGCTGTTGATTTTCATCGGGGCGGGGGCCGCTATCTTGTTGTTCTTCCCCATCGCCGTGGCTTTTAAAATATTCGTTGAAGGCACCATTAGGCGGAACTATCCGGATCTCTTGGAGAAAAGAGTCCCGGACTTCATCTGGATTCTCTGTTTCGGGGTAATCGGCGGACTACTCTTTCGCATGTTGGCGTCCCTGTTAGGCGGCGGGGCCGGCACCTATCTGGAAATTGTCGGGAAAGGCGCGTCGGCGCTATACAGCTCGGGGATCGTCTTCGTGGTTATGATTACAGGCGCATCACTCTGGGGCAGTGATTTAGGAAAGTTTTCGAAAAACGTGCGCACGCTGCTGTGGCCGGCGACGTTGGGGGCGGTCGGGGTGCTCCTCGGCGCTACCGTCGTCGCTTACGCGCTCAGGCTCATGGTGGTGTCCGACGCTGCCACATGGGCGGCAGTTTGGCGAGGCGCGGTGGCCAACGCGAACGGGTGGATTGGAGACAGCACTACCTTCTTCCCCGCACTCACGCTCCTCGACCGCCCCGAAGCACCTCAGGAAGTATTCGGGCCGCCGGCAATCATTCTCGACCCGATTGGTGGGATGTTGTGGCTGGGGCTGGCAACGCACGTGGTTGGCAGGTATTGCGCCAAGCGCCCTGAGTCCGCCCGACCGACCGCGCCCACTCTGAAGACGGAAGGCGAGAACCGCCGGAGTGCGGGCGCAGTGGCAGGATTTTGTCTGGTCGGAAGCGTGGCCTCAGTCTGTATACTGACTCTCGCGGAGGTTAAGAAGGATTGGAGGTGGCGCCCGCTCATCGCAATAGGTATCTACTTACTCGCCTTCATGGCGGGATACCTGTTCGCACGGCTGGACTCTCGTGTGTGCTCTAAACAAGTTCGTAAACGACTCCTGTTGCTCGTAATCGGCCTCATCGGCATGAACTTTACATTAACGCTGAGTTTGGCCGGCGCCAAAACAGACATCCCCTCACTGTTCGAGTATCTGAGCATCATTGCGGTCGGGGCATTCGCGGGACACGCACTGATGCTCCTGATGCTGAGGCGGTTCGGCGGCGCTTCGTGGGAGTTATTGTTTGTAGCTTCGATGTGTTCAATCGGCGGTCTGGCCACGGCCCCGCAGCTCGCACGGCAATACTCTGCCGACTTGGAGGAGCCGAGCTACGCGGTCGCGCTCTGGTGTAATTTGTTAAGCCTTGCCTGTATTCTGATGGGAGGGATACTCTCTGCCGTGTAAGCAGCGCCTTCACTTCTCCTGCTTCTCTAACTTCTTCAGGATGCGTGCGGTCTGATTGCGGCCGACGAGGGGGACGCGCTCGTCTTCGGTGAGTTGGCGGAGGAGGGGGACGAGTTGCTGCGGGTCGGAGAGGTAGTTGCGGCCGATGAGGGATTCGAGGCGGTTGATGATCTTGGGCGTTTCGAGCGGCTGGCTCTCTAACGCGACGTTGAGGTCGAAGACGAAGAGCGCCTGCTCGGACGCCTTGCGGTACTCTTCGGCCAAGCCCTGCGCGTCCGAGTTCTGGCTGTAGTTGAACTCGGTCGTCTTCTCTTTCCCGCCGCGCCGCACAGAGAGTTTCGTCTGGCCCTGACTCGGGTATGTGCGCTCGCCCTGATAGTTAACCTGCGATTCGAGGAAGCCGAGCGCCTCCCACTTCGCGCGTATACGCGCCAGCGCCGCGGGCGAAAGCTCGAACGGCTCGGTTATCTGCTCCGTGTCCGAGCGGCGCTCGAAGCGCATCTGGCCGCGCCCCTTGTCGTCGTGCTCGATGTGTATGAAGTAGACGTAGAAGTCAGGCTGCTTGAACTCGTAACTGTAGCGGACGGCGTTCGGGTCGGCCTTCGCGGGCGCGCCCGCCTTCACAGAGGCCGGCACGTCCTCCTGCCCCGAAGCATCCTCCGGCCGCGTCGAGACCTTCTTCGGCTGGCCCGTCTGGCTCTGTTGACTCTGTTCGGGCGTCGGCCGCGGCGTCGCCTTGCGCGCCGAAGCGGACTGCGCCGAAGTGTGAAGGGCCGCGCCCAAAATCAGGAGCGCGGCCGCGAAGGTAAATCTCAAAACACTTCCCCTCATGCTCACTCGAACCTGACGGAGACGAGGCGCGAGATACCGGCCTCCTCCATCGTCACGCCGTAGAGCGCGCGCGCCATCTCCATCGTGCGCTTGTTGTGCGTGATGACGAGGAACTGCGTCTCCGCCGACATCTCTTTAATCTTCGTCGTGAAGCGGCCGACGTTGGCCTCGTCGAGCGGCGCGTCCACCTCGTCGAGCAGGCAGAACGGCGACGGGCGGTAGCGGAAGATTGCGAGGACGAGCGCGAGCGCCGCCATCGCCTTCTCGCCGCCCGACAGAAGCAGCACGTTCTGCAAGCGCTTGCCCGGCGGCTGCGCCACGATGTCTATGCCCGACTCAAGTACGTCATCCGTGTCGAGCAGGCTCATCTCGCCGCGGCCGCCGCCGAAGAGTTCGAGGAAGAACTGGCCGAAGTTGCGGTTAATCTCCTCGAAGGCGTGGCGGAAGCGCTCGCGCGACCGTCGCTTGATCTCGCGCAGAGCCTCCTCGGTCGAGTGGATGCCGTCGGTGATGTCCTGTCGCTGCGCCGTCAGGAACGTCAGGCGCTCCTCGTTCTCGGCCAGCTCTTCAAGCGCCATCATGTTAACGGCGCCGAACGAGTCCACGCGCGCGCGGAGTTCTTCCAGACGGGCGCGCGAGGCTTCTAGGTCGAAGCCCTCTTCGGCCGGGTGCTCGGCCGCGACCTCTTCGAGCGGCTGATTCAACTCGCTCTGACAGGACTCGCGCACGTAGTTGAGCCGCGCGGCGGCCTCCGCCCTTTGCACTTCGAGCGCGGCGCGCGCGTCACGCGCGGAAGATGCGCGCTGATGAAGCTCCGTCACTTCGAGCGTCAAGGCGTCGGCGCGCTCGCGCGCCTCGGCGAGCCGCGCCGTCGCTTCGACGACACGACGCTCCAAAGCGGCGCGTTCCTCCTCCGAGCCGGCCGCCGACTCGTCCAACTCCGCGAGCGAGCGGTGCAGCGCTTCGAGCCTCGCGTCTGCCTCGGCGGCCTCCTGCTCGTGCCGCTCAAGACGCGCCTGAAGCTCCGCGGCTTCGGACTCCATCCTTCTCAACTCTGCGGCCGCCGAGCGTCGGCGTTCGGCGGCGGCCGCGGCCTGTGCGCGCTGCGCGCCGAGGTTCTCGTTCTCCCTCTCCGCGGCGCGTCGCGCCTCCGCGAGCGACTCGGCCGCCGCCGCGACCGCGCTCTGCGCCGCCGCCCGTGCCCCTTGCGCCGCCTCAAGCTCCGCGACTTGACGCGCGCGCCGCTCTTCGACCTCGCGGCGCTCTTCGGCGAGCCGCGCCGCGTCGTCCGCGACTACGCGCATGTGTCGCTCGGCGCGCTCAATCTCCTGCCGAAGCTGCGCCGCGCTCACCTCGCGCGCGACGTGCTCGCGCTCCTCGCGTCCTATCTCGTCGTTCAAGAGGACGAACGCGTCCTCAAGCTCGCCCAGACGCGCCCGCGCCGCCTGCGCCGTCTCGTCCGCGAAGACGAGGTCTGCTTCCAGCCCGACCATGCGGACTTCCAATTCGCGCATCTCGCGCTTGAAGGCGAGAAGCCCCGCGCCCTCCTCCGACGCGTGCGGCCCGCCCGCCGTGATGAGCTGACCGGCGACGACCCACTCGCCCGCGGCCGTCACGCACATCTCGCCGGACGGCAGCGTCAGAAGCATCGCGCGTTCGAGGTCTGACGCCACGCGCGCACTCATCTCGCGCGCGAGCGTGCGGCTCAACACCGCGCCTATCTCGCGCGGAGCCCCAAGTAGATTCGAGACGCGCGTCTCTTCGTCAATCTCGACTTCAGACGCGGCGGGCGCCCACTCATTCCTTACAGCGTCGCCTTCATGTTCGAGCGTCGCGCCGGGCGAGTCGTCGGCCTCGTCCACCTCCGCGCCGCCCTGTATGCCCGCGACGAGGAAGGTCGCGCGCCCCGCGCCCGTGGCCTGAAGCCAAGCGGCGGCGCGCACGGCGTCGTCCGGCGTGGGCACGATGACGGATTGCAGGTAAGGCCCGAGCACGCTCTCGACGGCGCGCTCCCAGCGCGGCTCGACGCGCAGCACGTCCGCCAGCGTGGCGACGACGTGGAAGTCGCGCGGCGCGTCGCCTTCGGCCGGCGTGAAGATGCGCCGGACGGGCTGCGAGTAGAGCGAGTGCTGCGTGTCAATCTCGGCCAGCGTGTCGAGGCGGTGGCGCACGCGCGCCGACTCGTCGCGCACGCGCGCGTGCTCGGCCGAGGCGGCCGCGACCTCCGCGCGCGCGTCCGAGAGCGCCCGCGTCCGCGCCTCACGCTCGCCGTAGAGCGCGTCGAGGTGCGCGCGCGCAGACTTAATCTCCTCCTGAAGCTTCTCCGACTCGGCCTTCGCCTGCTCGTGCGCCGCCGCCGCGCGCTCGCCCTCGCGCGCGAGCCCTTCGGCCTGCGCGGCGAGCTTGTCGAGGACTGCTTCGAGCTGACGACCAATCTCCGCCAGACGCTCGGCCGCGGCCGTGTGCGTCAGAAGCTCTGCGCGCGCGGTCTCGATGGCGGCCTCGGCCTCGGACACTTCGGCGACGCGGCGCGCGTAGGCCGACTCGGCCTCGGACAACTGACGCGCGCTGGCCTCGCTCGCCTCGCGCATCTGCACGTCCTTGAGGACGAGCGACTCACTCTCGGCCGTGACCGACGAGAGCCGCGCCCGGACGGCTTCGGCCTCGCGTCGGACTTCCGTTAGACGCTTTTCGAGCGCGGCGATCTGCTCGCCCTGATACGTGCGCTCGCGCTCGCGCCGGTCGAGGCGAAGCGCCGACTCGGAAACCGCGGCGCGCGCCTCAGAAAGTTCTTCCTCGCGCTCGCGCGCCTCGCCGGTAGCGCGGCGCGCTTCCTCCTCGCGCTCCTCAAGCTCTTCCGCGAGACGTTCGACCTCCTCGTTGGCCGAGTCGAGTCCTTCGCGTAAGTTTTCGAGCCGAGCGTTCAACTCGCGCTCGTCGGCCGCGTAGACCTTGCGCAGAAGCT
Source organism: Pyrinomonadaceae bacterium (assembly GCA_035248785.1). Lineage (GTDB taxonomy): Bacteria > Acidobacteriota > Blastocatellia > Pyrinomonadales > Pyrinomonadaceae > QHXN01. The sequence goes on from DATFHD010000030.1 coordinate 23,850, forward strand.
CGCGCAACTCCTCGCGAATCTGGTGATAACGGCGCGCCTTCGCCGCCTGACGCCGGAGGCTTCCGACCTGCCGCTCAATCTCGGAGATGATGTCGGAGACGCGGTTGAGGTTGGAGCGCGCGGCTTCGAGTCGCGCCTCCGCGGCGCGCTGGCGGACGCGGAACTTGGTGATGCCGGCGGCCTCTTCGATGAGCGTGCGGCGATCCATCGGCTTGGCCGAGAGTATCTGGCCGATGCGCCCCTGCTCGATGATGGCGTAGTGCGCGCCCGAGAGGCCCGTGCCCGAGAAGAGGTCTTGGATGTCGCGCAGGCGGCAGACGCGGCCGTTGAGGAGGTACTCGCTCTCGCCGTCGCGGTAGAGGCGGCGCGTCACTGACACACTCTCGCCCGGCGCGAAGTCGAGCGCGAGCCGGCGCGGGCGCCAGTGGCGCTTGTGGTGCGCGCGGCCCTTCGGCGCGGGCACGACTGCCGCCGCCTCGGCGTTCACGGGGACGAGCGCCTGAGTTCCCTCACCTTCTGCCACGGCCGAGGGCTCGGCATGCGAAGCTTCGGCAGTCGCGGTTCCCTCTGTAGCGGACGGCGCGGCGCCGTCGCCGTTCGGCGAAGCGGCGGCCTCGGGCGGCGGTGCGAGGGCTTCGAGTTCGGGCGACAGACGCTCCTCGACGGCGCCGGCCTGATCGTCCAGCTCTTCGAGCGTCGCGTCTATGTCCTCGATGTCCGGCTCTTCCTCGACCGTCTCGTCGCGCACCATGTGGAGCACGACCTCGGCCATCCCCGACGGCGGGCGGCTCTTCGCGCCCTGAAAGATGACGTCCTTCATCTCGCCGCCGCGGAGGTTCTTCACCTTCTGCTCGCCGAGCACCCACGAGATGGCGTCGGCGACGTTCGACTTGCCGCAGCCGTTGGGGCCGACGATGGCGGTGATGCCGTTTCCTGTGAAGACGAGGTCTGTGTAGTCCGCGAAGGACTTGAACCCGGTGATTTCGAGGCGTTGGAGTTTGAACATGCTGCGCGTTATCGGCCTTTACGGGGACTCGGGGACACACAGTCCCTAGAGCCTGTGCGGAAGAGGCACACTATATGTTGGCGCAGGAGGCGTTGTCAAACTTAAACTTTAAGCCGGGCGCGGTTAGTCGTTGGCGCGACAGACGTTTAGCGTCGCGCGCCCGGAAAAGGCCGCGGGGCGCGGGCGGCCGAACACCGCCCGCGCCCCGCGGGAAAAAGAGATGGCCTCTGGTTTAGCTCGGCCAGATGAACCTCAGCAGGCGCGGGTCGAAGAGCGTCGGCGCGGCCCTCGCCAACTCCTGCGCCCACGCGCCGCCGACGTGTGCCCGCTGGTCGGGGCCGGTGCCCTGCTGGTTGCCCATGTCGCTCGAACCGGCGAAGCGGCCGCGGTACTCGATTGACTCGATGAAGGCGCGCACCATCTCGGCCCGCCGCACGCGCGCGAGCGCCACGGTCTCGTCGCGGACGTTCTCGCCCGGCTGGCTGAACGAATTCATCTTGTTCAGCCAGAAGTCGTAACCGTTGAAGCTCAAGTCCGGAGCGTCGTCCGGGTTGCGGCGCAGGTAGCCGAAGTACTGCATCAGCACGAAGGACGGGTTGTACTGCACTCGGAAGACATCGTCGCTGTCGGCGACCGACTTCAGGGCGTTGGCCCGCCCCGCAGTGTCGCCCGTGTTGTAGGCGGCGGTGGCCGCGTCGCGCTCGGCGTTCGTCGGCGTCACGCCCGAGTTAGCGAAGAGCTTGTCCACGTAAGCCTCGGACGTCATCCCAATCGGGAACTGCGCGACGAACTCGGGGCGCGAGACGAAGTCTTCGAGGTAGGCTTGCTTGTTGGCGTCGAGCTGCGCTTGGAAGCCGGGCTGGCCGACGATGACGCCGTTACTTATCTGCCGCTGGTCGCGGAGGAAGACGGCGTAGCGCGGCGTGCTCTTCGCGCTCCCGAACGCGGCCTTGTGCGCGCGGATGACGAAGTAGCCCGTCTGCTGGAACTCGATGGAGAGGAAGAACGCGGTTGACACGTCCTGCCTGTGCTCGATGCGGCACTGCGCGTTCGCGCCGCACGACTCGATGTTCTGCGTCCAGAAGTCCTCGCCCGACTGGTCTGACTGGCGGTAGAGGAAGTCGTGGTAGTGCGTGCAGACGAAGGTGCGCGAGTCGTCTATCGGGTTCGACGATGGCTCCGACGCGTCGTCCACGATACGGAGTGTGGCCGTCGAGCGCGCCGGGTTGAGTTGCCCGTTCTGCGGGTTCTGTAGCGCGAGCGTCGCCAGCTCGGCCCCTTCCGTGTAGGCGTCCTCGTTGATGAGCACTTGGAAGGTCTTGCGCGTCTCGCCGGCCTCGAAGACCAAACGGCCGACGACGAACGTGAAGTCGCCGCGCTGCGTGGCCGACCCGTTACTGCTGGCGATGTCCACGGTGGCGCGGCTGTTGACGGCGGCGGCGTCGCCGGCGCGCGTGACGCCGACCGTGATGAACGTGCAGTCCTCGGCGGCCGGGTACTCCGTCAGCTCGAACTGGAAGAGCGAGGTGCTCGGCGGCGGCGGGGTCGGCGTGGCCGTGGGCGTGGGCGTCGGCGTCGGCGTCGCGGCGGCGGCGCACCCGCTCGTTGGCCCGGCCGCGCAGTTGCCGACGGTGAACTCCGTGCCGCCGCGCGTGATGTCGCGGCGGGCGCTGGCGCTGGCCGCGGGCGTCGAGACGGTGACGAAGGCCGCGCCCCGCAGCCCCGAGAGTACGCTGCCGGGGCCTATCGCGCTCTTCAGGGTGGCGACCTTGTTGAGCTGTGTGGTCGAGACCTTGATGGTGATGTAGCCGTTGGCCGTGTCGAACGTGCCGCAGTCGGCCGTGCCGACCGGCGTGTAGGTGATCGAGCCGTCGGAGTTGCGCGCGGCCGTGCCCCACGTGAATGTGGGCGAGGCCGGGTTGTCGGTGTTGGCTTGGAAGTAGAACTGGTCGCCGCGGTCGCTCACGGCGAAGCTGTAGTCGCCGGTCGGGCTCACGCCCGCGAAGGGCGCGTTCGCGGTGAAGCTCATGCGCCAGTTCGAGCCGGACGGGACGGTCGAGAGGTTCGAGACCTTCATCCGCGCCACGATGACGGGCTCGCCGCCCGCGCCCGTCTCGCACGAGTAGCGTATCGAGAGAATGTCGAGCGGGTCGGGCGCGTTGACGCGCACGGCGCTCTCCGACACGTCCTGCGGGAAGTCGGTGACCTGCGCGCCGGGGTCGTTAATCGCCGGGTCTGTGGCGAGCGGGTACGGCCCAGCCTGCGCCGCGGGCGTCGGGCCGGGGTCGGGCACGTTCGTCTTGCCCTCGCCCGTGATTCTCGGCCCCGCAATCTGGCGTGTGATGTAGGTGTGGCCGTCGAAGTCGTTGTGGTCGTCCGTGTAGGCGACGACGGCCGCGCCGGTCGGGTCGAAGGAGACTTGGAAGTAGTCGAGCAGGTTGCGGTTGGCGTTGCCGAGCGTGCCGCCCTCGCTGATGTTGCTGCCGTGGATGAAGTGGTCGCTTATCTTCGCCTGCCGGAAGGTCGGGCTGTCGGCGGTGGCGTTGAACGACTGCGCGTAGAAGACGTTCCAGTTGGCGCTGTCGTCGTTGGCGGCCGCGGTCGTCCCGTACCAGACGACGCCGACCGAGCCGGGCGTCGGGCCGGTCTCAATCCAAGGGAATACGCTCGTCTTCGTCTCGGCGCCGTTCGAGACGCGCACGGGCGCGCTCCACGTCACGCCCTTGTCGGTCGAGTGCCTGAGGTAGATGTCGTGGTCGTCCGAGTAGGCGACGTAGACCGTCCCGTTCGGCGTGCCGTCGTCGGCCACCTTGACGACGAAAAAGAGGTGCGCGACCTCGCCCGTGGCCGCCTGCACGCAGGTGTAGGTGAGGGGCGCGAGGCCGGGCGCGGGCGGGTCGCCGTGGCAGACCTGACCCGAGCTTCCGCTGATGTAGACGGTGCCGGTCTTCTGGTGAACGTCTATGTAGCCGGCCTGCCCGATGGCGCCCGCGCTCGTCGCCGGGCCGAAGGTCAGGCCGCCGTCGTCCGAGCGCTGAATCTGCGAGACGGCGGGCGCGAGCGTGCGGTAGAAGAGGTAGACGGTGTTGTTGCCGAGGAACTCTTCCCACTGCCGGTCGTCGCCGCACAGGCCGCCGGTGCAGTTGCCGAGGTTGTTCTTGGTGAAGGTCTGCCCGCGGTCGGTCGAGCGCTGCGTCGAGATGTTGGCCGCGATGAGACTCGAAGCGGCGAGCGTCGGCGGGTCTTGGACGTTGCCGGTCGTCGGGTCGGGGCGCGAGACGGCGAGGTCAACGTCGCCGCCGCCGTCGCCGCCGAGGTCGGTCACGTTGGTCGGGCTGAAGGCGTCGGGCTGCCCGCGGTAGACCCAGTTGCGCATGTAGGCGTCGAAGTTCGGGTTGGCCGCGCTGCCGACGGTCGGCCGCAGGTCGCAGTACCAGAGGTCTACGCCCGCGGGGAAGCCGCGGATGCCGACGGCGTAGAAGTTGCCCTGCACGTCCGTCCGGTTCGAGGGCTCGCCGTCGCGCGCGGCGACCGGCGCCTTGACCGTCACGTTCGGGCTGAAGCTAATGCCGCCCGAGATGTAGTTGGCGGTGCGCGCGACGGGGACGTTGACGAGGCTGAAGACGCCGTTCGGCGGGTCGGCCTGCGACGAGGCCGACGGCGCGTTGTAGTAGACGATGCGGACGAAGTAGGTGCCCGCGCCGGTGGAGGTCGGGTCGAACTGCGCCTGCTCCGAGGTGAGGATGCCGTTGGTGGCGCCGTTGCCGGAGCTGGTGATGAAGGTGCCGCTACACTTCCCCGTCGCGGGGCACGCCCCGCCCTTGTAGACGACGAGGTCGTAGTCGTTCGTCGGCGAAGTCCAGCTCAAGTCTATGCGGACGTTCTTGCCCGTGTAGACGCCGGGCAGGACGGTGAGCGTGAAGGTGTCGCAGCTCGAGCCCTCCTGACAGCCGTTCTCGCCGTCGAGCGGGTCGCTGGTGGCGGTCGAGCCGCCCGACGCCGAACCCTTCCACTTCCCGTCGGGCGGCGTGACCGGCCCCGTGGTGCCGAGCGTCCCGCTCGAAGGGGTCGCGGCCTTCGCCACGCGCACGCCGCGCCACCGCGGCGAAAGGAAGAGCAGCGCCGACGCGGCGCAGGCGACGAGCGCTAGAAGCATGAGGGCGCGCACGAGGCGACGCCTCCGCCCGCTCCCCTCCCCATCTTTTTTCAGCCCGGCCTTCATCCTCCTCGCTCCGCGGAGCAAGCGGTGGGGCCTGCTACTACCAGTCATAGAAGACTCTTCGACTCTTCGACTCATGACGAGAATACTCCTTGTTTAGTCGTTCAGGAGCGTGTCGCGGACAAGGACGGACAAGGGCCGGACACGCGCGGCGCAGCCGGGCAAGAATGGACTGCGCCCAGACGGATGTGCGAACGGGGGAAAAACGGGCTGTCGGGATTCAGGGGTTTGCGGGAATTTTTATACCACAGCCGCGGGGCAGGGCGCACGCGAAAAAAGCTGTCAGCGGTCAGCTTTCAGCTTTCAGCTTTTAGTCTTCTGCCGGACAAAGCACAGCTTCCCACTCACTTCGGCGCGAGGTCGCGGCGCTCGAAGAGGACGAGGTTGACGCCGGGCCGGAGCGGGTAAAGGTCGCCGACGCGCACGTAACGCTCGCCGAGGACGCGTTCGAGCTGCGGCAGTTGCTCCTCCTTGCCGATGACGACGGGCGTCTTCAGAGGGTCGTAATAAGAGGAGAGGTGCCCCTCGAAACCCGCGTGCGTGTTGTCGCGGAAGTACCAAGGCAGCGGCCAGTAGTCGGGCGAGGCCATGGCGATGCCGACCTCCTTCGTGCCCGCGCGCTCGCCGGCCCGCCTGACCTCCTCGACCAGCCCGAAGATCTCGCGCCGCGTCTGCGAGTAGACGTACGGGTGTCGGTCGTCGTCGTACTCGCGGAAGTTGATGACGTAGGTCTGGTACAGGCTCAGCGACAGCGCCGCGCCGAAGATGGCGAGGACTGCGACGCGCCACGGAGTCCACGCCGACGAAGCGTTCCAGTCGTCCCAGCCGCCCTCGACCTGCACGGCGTAGCCGCCCGCGACGGCCATCGGCACGATGAAGTTGAGCGCGAGCCAAGGCGTCTTGTAGCTGATGAGCGAGTAGGCCGCCAGCAGCCCGAAGCCCCACGCCGCGGCGAAGAGCGCGAAGCGGTTGCGCCTGCGCGCGAAGAGCGCGGCGGCCGCGCCGACCGCGCCGAGGAAGAGCGAGGGCGCGTCGAGTTTCACCAGCCAGCGGAGGTACGTGTCCCAAGGCTTGCTGTGAAACTCGCTCATGCCCGTCTGCTTCCAGATGTCGAAAGCCTTGAACGAGTCCCAGAAGACTCCCTTCCAGTTGGTGAAGAACGACGAGTAGAACGCGACCCAGATGAATACGAAGAGCGCGACCGCGCCGGCCGCGTACGCGGGCGCGAGCCGCTGCCCCATAAACTTCTCGAAGCCACCCGCAACTACGTCGCGTGCGCGCCCGCCGCCCCTCAGTCTCTCCCACACGTAGGCCGACAGCCACGCCAGCGCGAGCGTCCCCACAGAGATGAAGGCCGTCTCCTTCGTCGCGAACAGCATCGCCGCCGACGCGGAGGCCAGCAGCAGGTACGCGCCCTCGCCCGTCTCCGAGAGGCGCAGCACGGCCAAGACCAGCCCCACGGTGAAGAAGACGAAGAGCATCTCGTGTATGAAGTAGCGCGAGTAGAAGACGCACGCGGGCGAGACGGCGACGAGCGCCGCGCCCGCCAGCGCCGCGACCGCGCCCACGCGGCTGCGCAGACGCAAGAGCAGCCACACCGTACCCAGACCGAAGAGGACGGGCACGGCGCGCACGACCCACGCGTCCATGAAGTGGAAGTAGTCGGCCGGGATCGAGAGCGGCAGCGTCAGGTAGTAGAGCGTCGGCCCGTGGTAGTTGGCCGGGTCGTATGCGTAGCGCCCCTCGCGCATCAGGTTCGTCAGGAAGAAGCCGTTGACGCCCTCGTCGTGGTGCAGCGGCTTCATGCTGAGCGCGACGACGCGGAGCAGCGTCGCCGTGAGCATGACTACACCTGCGCCCACGCGCCAAGCGCGCTCTGAAATCTCTCCGCCGAGCGGCGGGCGCGCGCCCCGTTCGTCGCGCGGCACGGCGACGGGCGGGAGGTTGCGCGCCGGGCCGGCGGCGCCGCGCCGCTGCGCGCCGCTCTTACGGCCGCGTTTTGAAGAGGCGGTAGGCACCCGATTCCCCGACCTTCCTGTACCTGTTGAAGTAAGACTCGTTGAGCGCGACGCCGTACTTCTTCATCTCCTCGCGCTCCAGAGGCCCGACGACGACGTACTCGATGCCCGCGTCCTGAATCAGCGTGGACGCGTCCCAACTGCCGGAGTAAATCTTCTTCAGCGTCGCCTCGCGCGCCGAGTAGTCTATGCCGTGCGACCAGACGTGCCCCGGGTAGCCGAGGAACGAACGCCGCCCCGTTAGGAAGACCGGGTCATTATAAGTCGGCGCGTGAAGAATCAAAGAGCGCGGGTCGGTCTCGCGCCTGATGATTTCGGCGAAGGCGACGCCGTCCTTGTCGAACTCGCGCCGCTCGACCGAGCCCGACGCCGCGCGCCACACGTCAAGGCCGCCCGCCGCCGTCTGCATGAGCAGCAGCGCCAGCGCCGCCGCGCGCCACGCCCCGCCGCGCCGCCAAAGGAGAACGAGCACCGCCGCGACCAGCGGCGCCGACGCCACCCACCAGTAGATGAGCACCTTGATGTTGTCCCAGACCCACGGCGAGAGCTTGTAGACGTTCGGCACGACGAAGCAGAGCACGAACGGCGCGTAGAAGAAGAGCAGCCTGTCCGACAGCAGAGGCCCGCCGCCCGTCGCCGACTCGCGCCGCACGCGCGCGTTGCGGCCCGACCTGCGCGAGCCGCGGGCCGCAGTGTGCTCCCGAGCCGCTTCGCGTTCAGTGTTCGTCGCGCGCACGCGCGCCCACCAGACGACGGCGGCGACGAGCAGAGGGATGAAGACCGCCGTGTTCTTCAGCCAGAACCAAGCGACGTTCGACGTGCCGTGATCCCAACCGAACTCCCACCCGAAGAACTGCCCCGCGCGCGCGCCCGAATCCCTCGTCGCCCACAACATCTGCGGCACGGCCAGCGCCGACGCCACGGCCGCGAACGCCAGCCACGGCCCCCACACCGCCCACACCCTCGCCCACGCGGGCGCGTCCGTGTCGGCTTCCCTTCCCTTCAACAACACGCACGCGCCCTGCATCAACGCGAGGCACGCGCCCATCAACATCATCACGACGAAGCTGTGCGCATGAACCAGCGGCAGCAGCCCCGCGACGACGCCCGCCGCCAGCATCGGCCTGAAGGCAAAAGGCGAAAGGCAAAAGGCAAAAGTGGAGTCAATCGCGCCCTCATCTTCAAAGCTCTCAGCCCGTGCAGACGTGCTTCGCGCCGACGTGCTGCGCGCGGACGCGACTCGCGCAGCCTCGCCCTTCTCGGAACGCACGCGCGCCGCCTTCCCCTTACCTTTCTTCTTCGTCCCGACAGCCCTGCCTTCATCCTCGACCGACGGCGCCTCCGCCTCTTCACTTCCCTCTTTTGCCTTTTGCCTTTTGCCTTTTGCCTTCGCGGAAGCGTCCCACCAGAGCGTCCAGACGACGAGCGCGAGCGAGAGGCCGAGCAGGATGCCGCGCTGCGTGACGAAGAGGGCCGTGACGGCGTTGCCCCAGCGGATGCCGATGTGCCCCATGATCGTGTAGTCGTGTTCGAGCGAGCCGAGCAGCCCGAAGAAGCGCCCGCCCTTCCAGACTTCCCAGAGGAACGCAGCCCACCCGAAGCCGCCGCTCAAAACCACCAGCGCCGTCGTCACCAGCGAAGCGCCGAGCGAGCGCGTCAGCTTCAGCGCCCAACGCCCGAGCAGGCCGACGAGCGACATCATCATCGCGAAGTTCTGCCAGAACATCGCGCCTTCGACGCCCGCGCCCGCGCGCACGAACATCGCCGTGACGAAGTCCACGACGAAGGGATAAGTCAGGCGCACGCCCGCAAACTCGGGGTGCTGCGGCGGGAAGTTCTCGCCGTTTGCGAAGCCCGTGATGACGGCGAGGTGGAACGGCAAATCGCCGATGTTCGTGTCAACGCCCGTGAAGATGCCTTCGGGCGTCCGGTACATCGCGTTGGCGAAGACGAGCCAGAAGACGAGCGCCGCGACGAGGTAGAAGACGAGCGCGCCGGCCTCGCCCCTGCCGCCCGCCGTCGAAGCGCGACGAAGGAACCGCCCGGCCCCGCTCACGTCCACCGCAAGCCGCGCGCGCACGGACGCACGCAGCAACAACAGAAGTGGCAAAGCGCAGACCGCGCCTGCGAGAGCGAGCGCCGCCGTCGTCATGCCCAGCAGCGACGCCAGCACGAACCCGACCAGCCCGAGCGCCGCGAAGCCCAGACACACGCCCGCGCAGAGGCGCGGCCAGAGCGGCGCCTCGTCGTCGTAGAGGTAAGTCAGAACAAACGCGCCCGCGATTGCGGCGAGCGCCAGAAGGAGTGCGAGTAGCATAATCGGCGCGGGCGATTATACGCGAACATCCTCCGAGTCGCGCAGCCCGCCGCCGGCCTGCTGGACAACTCGGGACGCGGATGTTTAGATGTTTGACTTAAAGAACAACCCGGAATCGGAATCTGAATTATGTTACGTGCAGGCATCGTCGGGCTGCCGAACGTCGGCAAGTCCACACTCTTCAACGCGCTCACCGCGCAGCAGTCGGCGCTCGCCGCCAACTACCCGTTCGCCACCATCGAGCCGAACGTCGGCGTCGTCGCCGTCCCGGACGAGCGCCTGCCCGTGCTGGCGAAGATAGTCAAGACGAACACTATCGTCCCCGCGACGGTCGAGTTCGTGGACATCGCCGGCCTCGTCCGCGGCGCGTCCAAGGGCGAAGGCTTGGGCAACCAGTTCCTCGCCAACATACGCGAGACTGACGCCGTCATTCAGGTCGTCCGCTGCTTCGAGGACGAGAACGTCCACCACGTCGAAGGCTCCGTTGACCCGCGCCGCGACATCGAGACGATTCAGATTGAGCTGGCGCTCGCAGACCTCGCGTCGGTCGAGCGCCGACGCGAGCGCGCGCAGAAGACCGCGAAGGGCGGCGACAAGACTGCGAAGGCCGAGATCGAAGTCGCCGACAGGCTGCTCGCAGTCCTCTCCGAAGGCAGGCCCGCGCGCACCGCGGATTTGAATGATGAAGAGAGCGCCGTCGCACGCGGCTTCTTCCTGCTCACGACCAAGCCGACCATCTACGCCGCCAACGTGGACGAGGCCACTCTCGCCGCACCCGACGAGAACGAGCACGTCCGCGCCGTGCGCGAGTTGGCCGAGGCGGAGGGCGCCGAGTGCGTCATCATCTCCGCGCAGATAGAGGCCGAGCTGGTCGAGCTTTCGCCCGAAGACCGCCTCGGCTACCTGCAATCGCTCGGCGTCGCGTCGTCCGGCGTTGACCGAATGATTCAGAGCGCCTACCGCCTGCTCGGCCTGATGTCCTTCCTCACGGCGGGCGAGAAGGAGGTGCGCGCATGGACTGTCCCGCGCGGCACCCGCGCCCCGCAGGCCGCCGGCACCATCCACACAGACATCGAGCGCGGCTTCATACGCGCCGAGATCGTCTCCTACGACGACCTCACGCGTGCCGGCTCCTACGCCGCCGCACGCGAGCAGGGGCTGCTACGTCTGGAAGGCAAAGACTACGTCATGCAGGAGGGCGATGTCGTCCACTTCCGCTTCAACGTCTGAAATCACGGACTGACCTGCACCGCCGTCTCCACCGCCACGTCTACCGGAGGCTTCCGCCGAGTTTCCGGAAGTATTTCCCGTGTGTAAGGAGGCATTTCTCAAGTGACAGACGGCATTTCCGCCGTGTCAGACGACATTTCCGTCGTGTCAGACGACATTTCCAGTGCGACAGAAGGCATTTCCGTCGTGACAGATGACATTTCCAGTGCGACAGGAGGCATTTCCGTGTGCAGAGACGACATTTCCGCGTGCAAAGATGGCATTTCCGTGTGCGGAGATGGCATTTCTGCCGTCGGAGGAAGCATTTCTCTCGTTACCGGAAGCAGTCGCCGCGTCCCGCCCCGCGAAAACATTTGCGGGCCGCCGCCTTCTGTGATAACGTGCGCCTTCCGTTAGACACCAACGACAGTCGCCCAGCTCTTCGAGTTCTTCGACAGACAGTCCCGCAGAGTTACCGCCGGCCTCGCACAGCTAGTAAGTCGGCCCGTTAATTCAATCGCCAAGTCAACTCTCGCACCCAATGCCCTGTCTCTCTCCGGGTGCGTCCCCAAGTGATTTCTTTCCAAAGGAAGTGGACAAATGAAAACTATCCATCCCCGGCTGCACTACAGCAGCCTGAGAGTTTTTACCTCGCTTCTTGTCTCCCTTGTCCTCCTCGTGACGCCGCTCGTGCCTCTGGCGGCCGCGTCCGCGCGCACCGGCGGCGCCGCCGTTAACGCGAGCGCGCTGGCGGGCGCCGCGCTCGCCCCGGCGACGACCGTCGTCGCGGCCACGAAGACAGACTCCTTCCCCGACCCCGACGGCGACGGCAAGGCCGAGCCCGGCCAGACCATCACGTACGACGTGAACGTCGCCAACTCGGGCGCCGTGGACGCCACGGGCGTCAACTTCAGCGACACCATTGACCCGAACACGACGCTCGTGCCCGGCTCGCTCCGCGTCTCGCCGCTGGCCTTCGCGGACAGCTACAGCGCTACCATCAACACCCCGCTGAGCATCTCGGCGCCGGGCGTACTCGCCAACGACACGGGCACGCCCGCGCCCACGGCGCAGCCGATTGCCGCAGGCCCCACCAGCCAAGGCGGCACCGTCACCCTCAACGCCGACGGCAGCTTCAGCTACACGCCGCCGAACGCGACCTTTCAGGGCGCCGACACCTTCTCCTACACGGCCACCAACGGCACGACGCCGACCGACTCGGCGACCGTGACGATTAACGTGGACGACAGCCCGGCCGTCACCACCACCTCGCCCACGAACGGCGCCAACAGCGTCGCGCCCAACTCCAACATCACGATTAATTTCACCGAGCCGGTCAACGCCACGACCGGCTCTTTCTCCGTCGAGTGCCCGACGGGCTCGCCCCAGACCTTCACGCTGAGCGCTTCGCCCTCGGCGAGCTTCACGCTCGACCCGACGGCAGACCTGCCCGCCGGCACGACCTGCACGGTCAAGGTCTTCGCCGCCGGCATCACCGACGCCGACAACTTCGACCCGCCGGACAACATGGCGGCCGACTACACCTTCAGCTTCGGCGTCAAGCCGGTCGCGGTTGACGACATGCGCTCGGCCACCGGCAACGTGCGCATCAACACGACGACGACCGGCTACAGCGTGCTCGCCAACGACCTCGCGCCCGGCGCCACCATCACCGCCTTCGACCCGACCAGCGCCAACGGCGGCGAGGTCACGATGAACACCTCGACGGGCACCTTCACCTACAACCCGCCGCGCGGCTTCACCGGCACCGACAGCTTCAACTACACCATCACCAACGGCGGCGGCAGCGACACGGGCACCGTGGTGCTCACCGTCACCGACACGATCTGGTTCATCAACAACTCCGCGGGCTCTTGCGCTTCCGGCTGCGGCCGCCTGACGAGCCCCTACAACAGCCTCGCGGCCTTCGAGGCCGTCAACGGCAACGGCGGCGCGGGCGACCCCGCGGCCGGCGACAGCATCTTCATCTACACGGGCAGCGGCAACTACACCGCCCCGCTGACGCTTGAGAACAACCAGATCGTCGTCGGCCAAGGCGCCGCCGGCGCGCTGACGGGCCTCGGCAGCCTGACCGGCATCACGGCCGCGCCCGACTCCGACCCGCTGCCCTCGACGGGCGGCACGGCCCCCGTCATCACCAGCGTCGTCACGAGCGGCGCGGCCTTCAGGCTCGCGCAGAACAACCACCTGCACGGCCTCGCCTTCAACGACACCGACGGCGCCGCCATCAGCGGCACCTCCAACATCGGCGCCTTCCTCTTCAGCGAGATCGCGGTTGACAACTCCGCGGGCGGCGCGCCGGGCATCAGCCTGACGGGCGGCGGCAGCGTCACCTCGACCGGCGTCAACACCATCACGACCGGCACCGGCACGGCGCTCAACGTCGTGAGCACCGACATCGCCGCGACGGGCCTGACCTTCAAGAGCATCAGCGCGGGCACGGCGTCCGCGGGGCCGGCCAACGGCATCGTGCTCAACACGACGGGCTCGCTCGGCGGGCTCACGGTCACCGGCGACGGCAACACGTCGCTCGGCGGCAACGACTCCGGCGGCACCATCCAGAAGACGACCGCCGAGGGCGTCCTGCTGAACAACACGACCAGCCCCTCGTTCACTAACCTGAAGATCGCCAACACGACGAAAGACGGCATCCTCGGGACGCGCGTCACGAACTTCACCTTCAAGAACGGGAAGGTTGACACGACGGGCACGGACGCGGTCGCTAACGAGTCGAACATCTCGTTCCGCGGCGACCTGACCGGGGCGAACGCGAACCTCTCCGGCGCCGTGTCCATCACGGGCAACGTGCTCAACAACGCCTTCTACCACGGCGTTGACATCCAGAACTACACCGGCACCATCTCCAGCGCCGACATCAGCGGCAACTCCCTGACGAGTTCGACGGCCACGGCCAGCTCGCTGGGCGCCGCCATCCGCCTCATCGCCTTCGGCACCGCCACCTCGCACGCCGACGTGACGAAGGGCGACATCAACAACAACGTCATCCAGAACTTCCCCTCCAGCGACGGCATACAGGTCAACACCGGCAACGCGACGATACCCGCCGCGGCCGGGACGACCATGGGCCAAGCCGGCAGCGCGACCAACATCATCAACATCACCGGCAACCGTATCGCCGGCGCGAGCGCGGCCAACAAGCTCGGCGGCAACGCCATCGTCGTCTCGGCGCGCGGCACCGGGCAGGCCAACGTCAACATTGACGGCAACGGCACGGCCGCCAACCCGATCACGAACATCGCCGGCATCGGCATCTCGTTCGGCGGCTTCGGCCTGCTGAACATGACGGGCACGATCAACAACAACAAGCTCGTCAACCTCGGGAACATCTTCGCGTCGCCCGGCATCAACATCGGCCTCGACAGGCACTTCGCCGTGACGGACAACGGCACGATGTCGGTCGCGGTCACGAACAACACCGTGAGCGGCGAGGACGGCAACGGCATCCTCGTCGTCGCGCGCAACTCCGCCGCGACCATCAACGCGACCGTCAAGGCCAACACCGTCTCGGCGCCCGCCTCGGGCGTGCGTCAGGGCATCCGCGTTGACTCCGGCACCACGAACGGCAACACCAACGTCTGCCTCGACATCCTGAACAACACGAGCGCCGGCAGCGGCGGCGCGACCGGCATCGGCCTGCGCAAGCAGGGCACGAACGCGGCCGTCAACGTCTACGGCATCGAGGGCATGGTCGCGACCAGCTCGCCCGGCGTCGAGTCGTTCGTTGACGGGCAGAACCCGTCCGGCGGCGGGACGACGCTCATCTCGGCCGCGAGCGGCTTCAGCAATTGCAGCAGCGCCCCGAACGTCGCCAGCCTCGGCACGAGCCCGCAGGGCTTCGGCAACGCCGAAGTCGCCGCGCTCTTCGCGCAGGCCAGCGTGACGGGCGAAGCCGTCGCCGACGCGTCTAACGCCACGGCCGCTTCCGAGCCGCGCGTGTGGAGCGACATGCCCGCTTCGAGCGAGTCTGCCGCCGTCCGGAGTGCGACGACTGACGACGCGGCTTACGTCGGCGTCCTCGGCTCGGCCGACCGCACGGTGCGGATGGTCAAGGCTTCCTACGAGCCTTCCCGCACGCACAGCACGCGCACGAACGCGGGCACGAAGAAGACGACTGCCTACGCGCCCAGCGCGGCGGCGACGCTCTTCTCCGGCGAGACGGTCAACCACAACGTCGGCACGCTGCCGGCGGGCAAGACCGTCCACATCGTCTTCCAAGTGACCGTGGACAACCCGTTCCCGACCGGCGTCACGCAGGTCGCGAATCAGGGCACGGTCTCGGGCGACAACTTCACGACCGTTTCGACCGACGACCCGGCGGCCGGCGGCTCTGCCGACCCGACCGTGACGCAGATACTGACTCCGCCGACCATCTCCGTTAAGGACGCGACGGTCGCGGAGCCCGCAACAGGTTCGGCACCCGCGGCCTTCGCCGTCACGCTCTCGCACTCCTACACGCACACGGTGACGGTGGACTACACCACCGCCCCCGACACGGGAGGCGCGAACCCCGCGACCGCCGGCTCCGACTACACGGCGACGAGCGGCACGCTCACCTTCAACCCGGGCGAGACGGTGCAGACCATCTCGGTGCCGGTTCTCGCGGATGGCGACGCCACTGAGACTGCCGAGACCTTCCTCGTCAACCTCAGCAACAACTCGTCGAACAGCTCCATCGCCGACGGGCAGGCCGTAGGCACCATCACGCCCGAGAGCACCCCGGGCACGGTGATCATCAGCGAACTGCGCACCTCCGGGCCCGCGGGCGCTGACGACGACTTCGTCGAGCTGTACAACAACACCGACTCGCCCATCACGGTCGCGGCGTCCGACGCCTCGGGCGGCTGGGCGCTGGTGAAGTCCGGCAGCACGTGCGGCTCGACGCCCGTGGTCGTCGCGGTCATCCCCGCGGGCACGGTCATCCCTGCGCGCGGCAACTACCTGCTGACGGGCAGCGCCTACTCGCTCGGCGCCTACGCGGCGGGCGACCAGTCGCTCGTCTTCAACATCGAGAACGACGGCAACGTCGCGCTCTTCAACACGGCAGACCTGTCGAACGTCTCGACCGTGACGAGGCTCGACGCCGTCGGCTTCGGCTCGAACACGGGCGGCAACTGCGACCTGCTGCGCGAAGGCTCGACGCTCACGCCCGCCGCGGGCTCGGCGGCCGAGTACAGCTTCGTCCGCAGCGTGGACAAGGGCGCGACGAAGGACACGAACGACAACGCCAGCGACTTCATCGTCGTCTCGACGACGGGCGGCGCGGTCGGCTCGAACACCTCTTCGACTCTCGGCGCCCCCGGCCCCGAGAACTCGACCGGCGCTCGCGGGCCAGTGCCCTGCGACGTGACCGACACGGCCAAGTTCGGCCGCGCGCGCCTCGACTCGACGGCGGCCCTCGGCTCCGCGCCGAACACCGTCCGCGACGCGACGGTCGTCCCGAACGGAGCCAGCGGCACGATAGCCTTCAGCCGCAGGTTCACCAACAACACCGGAGGCAACGTCACGCGGCTGCGCTTCCGCATCACCAACACGCTCAACCCGGCGACGACCGTCGGCGCGGCCGACCTGCGCGCGCTGAGCGCGACGACCAACGTCGTCTCCGTCAACGACCCGGCGACCTGCGGCGGCCCCGCGCCCTGCAACGTCACCGTCATCGGGACGACGCTCGAACAGCCGCCGACGCAAGGCTCGGGCGGCGGCGTCAACTCGACGCTCGACGTGGGCTCCGTCTCTTCGGCGACGCCGCTCCTGCCGGGCGCGTCCGTCAACGTGCGCCTGCTCATGGGCGTGCAGACGGCCGGCAAGTACCACCTGAGCATCGTCGTCGAGACGGCGACCGCGGGTAGCATCGGTCAGGACGAGTGGGAACTGCGCGGCAACACCGAGGACGGCGGCGCGAGCGCCTCCGAGGGCGGCTGCAACACCCCGCCCGTCGCCAACGCGGGCGCAGACCAGACCATCGAGTGCGGCGGGGCTTCGACCTCCGTCACGCTCGACGGCACGGGCTCGACCGACGCCGACGGCGACACCCTGACCTACGAGTGGCGCGAGGGCGCGACCGTGCTCGGCACGACCGCCGTGCTCAACACGTCGCTCGCCTTCGGGCCGCACACCATCACGCTCAAGGTCACAGACCCGAGCGGCGACTTCAGCGAGGACACGGTCAGCATCAACATAGTTGACACGACCGACCCGATGATTACGGCGCCGCCGAACGTCACCGTCAACACCGGGCCGGGCGCGTCTTCGTGCGGCGCGTTCGTCAGCGACGCCACGCTCGGCACGCCGACGGCCAGCGACGGCTGCTCGGCCTCGGTCACCGTCACGCGTTCGGGCGTGCCTTCGGGTAACAACTTCCCCGTCGGCACGACCATCGTCACCTACACGGCCGACGACGGCCACGGCCACACGAAGAACGCCTACCAGAGTGTGACCGTCAACGACAACACGCCGCCGACCATCACGGCCCCGGCCAACATCGTCACCAACGCTCCCGCGAACTCGTGCAGCGTGAGCCTCGACCCGGGCACGCCGACCGTCGGCGACAACTGCCCCGGCGCCACCTACGCGGGCGCGCGCAGCGACATGCAGCCGCTGAACGCGCCCTACCCCGTGGGCACGACGACCATCACTTGGACGGCTACGGACGCCCACGGCAACTCGGCGACGGCCACGCAGACCGTCACGGTCAAGGATGTGACGCCGCCGACCATCACCCTGACGACGGGCACGATTGAACTCGCGCCCCCAAACCACCAGTACGCGACGTTCTCGGTCTCGGCCTTCGTCGCGAGCGCGAGCGACGGCTGCGACGCCAGCGTTGACATCAACGACGTGGTCATCTCGCAGGCCACCAGCGACGAGCCCGAGGACGCCGCCGGCAACGGCGACGGCAACACGCTCAACGACATCGTCATCGCGCCGGACTGCAAGTCCCTGCAACTGCGGAGTGAGCGCTCGGGCGGCGGCGACGGCCGCGTCTACACGATCACTCTCAAGGTCAAGGATTCGAGCGGCAACGTGGCGACGGCGGTGCGTAAGGTCTTCGTGCCGAAGACCGGCCCCGCCATAGACAGCGGCGTGCAGTACGTCGTCAACGGTTGCACCCCGTAAGCTGTACGCGGGACACGCAACTAACCCGAACGGCGGAGGGGCGCGGAGTTTATCCCGCGCCCCTCCGTCATTAATCCACGGCATAAAAATAAGGGGACGGGCGCGACGGCCCGTCCCCTTATTTTCTATTCAACGCCGCGCTTACTTCTGGCCGGTGGAGGCGGTGTCCGAGAGGCGTATGATCTGCTTGCCGTCGAACGAGAGGCCGGCGAAGGCGAGCGGGGCCGAGTCGCCTGTCAGCTTCAGGCCGTAATCGGAGGCGCCCTTCTCCTGCTCGTGGGAGCGAGCCTCGGCGCGTGCGACGACCTCCTTGGTCTTCTTGTCGGTGAGGGTCAGCTCGCCCTTCTCTTCGTCGAAGCTGAAGACGTACGTGCCGGCCTTGACGGTCGTGCCGGCGATGCGGAAGTCTTGGCCGACGGCGTAGGCGCGCTTCGTGGTCTTGGCGGAGGCGGAGGCGGCAGACAGGGCGACGATCATTAAGGCGGCGGCGATGCTGGTCGTGATTCTCTTCATGCGGGTGGTTCCTTCCTTTGAGTCCGAATGTTCGATTGACGGCGGCGGGAGCGCTGCGCCGTCTCGGGACGCTCATACGCGGCGCGTCTCGGCGGTGTTCGTAGAATGTTTCGAGACGGCCGCGGCGCGTGACGAAGCGCCGGGCCGCGGTGACGGGCCGCCACCCGCACAAAAGAAGGGGGCGCCGCGAGCACTCGCCCGCGGCGCCCCCTCCCTTCTCATTCACCCGCGTTACTTCAGTACGGCGCGTACGCCCGCGAGGATTAAGTATATGATGGCGAGCGTGACGGCCACCTTGATGAGCAGCACGGCCAGCTTGACGACGAGGCCGACGACGCTCAAGGCGATCCCGGCGGCCGCGAAGACCAGCGGCACGCCGACGACAAAGACGAACAGCCCCAGCAGTATGATTCCGACGATACGCAGCATCTCTTTCGAGTCCTTCATAATTTCACCCCTTATGCGTCCGCCGCTCTTCGGCCTGTAATATTTAAGGCCCGGCGGCGTCTCGCCCAACTATACGTAGTCTTGTCAGGCGGCGTTCCGTCCAAGATTCTACACTTTAGTGCGTGCCCGCGTCCTCACAAATTTGTCACCGCCCGCGCCCGCCCGCGGCCGCGATTTGTGCTAAGCTTTCCGCAGGTTCTCCCGAAAAAACCTTTGACGCGCCGTCTCGCGCTGCCCTCGGGCGCGGGCGCGGCGCGCGCCTTTTGAGGACTTGTTTGAACATGCCGCGACGCGCAAGCGAGAGTCTTTTCGAGGACGGGCCCGAAGAGGAGGAGTCGGCGACAGAGTCGGCCGCGCCTTTGGCCGAGCGGATGCGCCCGCGCACGCTCGAAGAGTTCGTAGGGCAGCGCCACCTCGTCGGCGAGGGGCGCGTGCTGCGCCGCGTGATAGAGGGCGGCGGCTTGCTGCCTTCGCTCATCCTCTGGGGCGGGCCGGGCACGGGCAAGACGACGCTCGCGCGGCTGCTCGCCAAGCGCGGCGGCTCGCGCTTCGTCGCGCTCTCGGCCGTCTTCTCGGGCGTCAAGGAGGTGCGCGCGGCCATCGCCGAGGCGCGCGAGGACAGGCGGCGCGGGCAACACACGACGCTCTTCATTGACGAGATACACCGCTTCAACAAGGCGCAGCAGGACGCACTGCTGCCGGCGGTCGAGGACGGAACGGTCACGCTCATCGGCGCGACGACCGAGAACCCTTCCTTCGAGGTCATCGGCGCGCTGCTCTCGCGCAGCCGCGTCCTAACGCTCGAACCTTTGAGCGAAGACGACGTGAAGTCGCTTCTCCGTCGCGCGCTCGAAGACGAGGAGCGCGGGCTCGGCTCTCTTCATCCGCAGGTCTCGGACGAGTTGCTGTCGCGCATCGCGAAGGCCGCGGGCGGCGACGCGCGCGTGGCGCTCACGGCGCTCGAAGCCGCCGTCGAGGCGACCGAGCCCGACAAGAAGGGCGCGCGCAAGGTCACGGAGGAGACAGTTATTGAAGCGCTCGGCCGCGCGCGCTACGCCTACGACAAGGGCGGCGAGGAGCACTACAACCTCGCGTCGGCGCTCATCAAGTCTCTGCGCAACTCGGACGTGAACGCCGGCCTCTACTGGCTCGCGCGGCTCATCGAGGGCGGCGCAGACCCCGTCTTCATCGCGCGCCGCCTCTGCATACTCGCCTCCGAGGACGTGGGGCTCGCAGACCCGCAGGCGATGGTGCAGGCCGCGGCCGCGGCGCAGATAACGCAACTCATCGGACTGCCCGAAGCGCTCTACCCGCTCTCGCAGGCGACCGTCTACCTCGCGCACGCGCCGAAGTCGAACGCCGTCAAGCGCGCCTACATGGCCGCGGCCGAGGACGCTTCGGAGACCGCGCGCGAGCCCGTGCCGCTGCACCTGCGCAACGCCGTCACGCCTCTAATGAAACGTCAGGGCTACGGCAAGGGCTACCGCTACGTACACGACGACGCGGGCGCGCGCGAAGAGATGGCATGCCTGCCCGAGGGGTTGCGCGGAAGAAAGTATTGGGAGGAAGACGGAGAGAGTTGAGTACACAGAAGTCGGAAAAAGAGTTGGCGTTCCTGCACGACCTGTACGTGGCGACGGACTGGGGCGAGAGGTTCGCGGAGCTGGTGGACGAGCACGTCGAGCTGCCGAAGGAGGGGCGCGCGCTCTACGTCGCGTCGGGGACGGGCGGGCACGCGCTCGCTCTGGCCGAGCGCGCGGGGAGCGGCGTCGAACTCGTCGGCGTGGACGAGAGCGAGGAGCGCGTGCGGCTGGCGCAGGCGAAGGACTCGGCCGCCGAAGGGCAGGACGTTCAGTTCCGCCACGCGCAGCTCGAATCGCTCGGGTTCGAAGACGAGCAGTTCGACCTCGTCGTCGGCGACGCGTCGCTCGTCGCGCCCGAGCGTCTGCCGGAAGTGCTCGCGGAGATGGTGCGCGTCGCGGCTCGCGGCGCGACCGTCTCTTTGAGCACTGCGACGGCTTCGAGCTTCGGCGAGTTCTTCTCGATCTACTGGGAGGCTCTGGCGGGCGCGGGCTACGCCGAGCAGGCCGCGGGCGTCGGCTCGCTCATCCTTGAGTTGCCGACCGTCTCGGGCGTGGAGGCGCTGGCGCGCGCCGAAGGCTTGGAGGATGTCGAGTCTTGGACGCGCATCGAGGAGTTCGACTTCGCCACGGGGCGCGAGTTTCTGGCCGCGCCGCTCGTACGCGACTTCCTGCTCGCGCACTGGCTCGAACCGCTGCCCGATGATGAAGCCCGCGCTTCAGTGCTCTCGGAGGTCGAGCGCATCATTGACGAGGAGTCGCACGAGGGCGAGTTCTCGCTCACGGTCAAGGCGACGATTGTCGTCGGCCGGAAGGCGGAGTGAAGGAAGGCAAAAGGCAAACTTCAAAAGGCAAAAGGCAAAAATGAAGACGGAAGCCGCGCCGGGCCGCCGTCTTCATTTTTGCCTTTTGAAGTTTGCCTTTTGCCTTTTGCCTTCTTTCACCGCGGCTTGTTGAGCGTGGCGCGGTCGGCGGAGGCGAGTTCGTCTTCGCGCAGGCGTTCCGAGTCGCGCAGTTGTTCGCGGCGCTTCTCGGCCAGCTCGCGCTCGTCCTCACTCCCGCCCTCGGCGATGCCCTTCTTGAACTCGCTGATGCTCTTGCCCATGCCGCGCGCGAGTTGCGGCAGGCGCGTGCTGCCGAACAGGAGCAGGATGACCAGCAGGATGATGACAAGTTCCATGCCGCCCGGCACCCAGCCGGCGAAGATTGCGTATGCCATGACAGGACTCCTCTGATTATTCTCCGGCCGACTGCCACCCCGCGCCGCCGTCCGACTCGTAGAAAAGGTACTTGCGCCAGGTCTCGTCAGCGCGCCCGATGAAGCGCATGATCTGGCGGTTGACGTGCAGCGAGAAGGCGCGCGGCCGCCTGATGAGGTGCATCCGCGCCTCCTCGGGCGTGCGGCTCCCCTTCTGGTGGTTGCAGCGCTTGCAGCACGCGACCAGATTATCCCACGTACTCTCGCCCCCGCGCGAGCGCGGGAAGACGTGGTCGAGCGTCAGCTCCGAGGGCGAGTACTGCCGGCCGCAGTACTGGCAGGTCGAGTGGTCGCGCAGCAGTATGTTCTTGCGCGAGAGCGAGCGGCTCTTGTAAGGGATGTGGATGTACTCGACGAGGCGGATGACCGACGGCGCGTGCATCGTCAGCCGCGCCGAGTGGAGCATGTGGCCGTTGTGCTCCTCCATCCGCGCGATGCCTTTGAAGATCATCACGACGGCGCGCCGCTCGGTGCAGACGTTCACCGGCTCGAAAGAGGCGTTCAGGACTAAAACGCGTCCGGTCATATTGCCATCGGATTGTACGGGACGGAAAACAGGGGTGTCAAAACTATTGTTCGTCGCCGGGCGGCCGTTCGCCCCGCCTGACGCGTTCAGGCGAGCCCGACGCGGGCCAGCAGTTCGGCGAAGCGCGGGTCTGGGCGCAAAGGGTCGAACATCGGCTCTGCTTTCAGATGCACCATCCACGCGGAGCGATCCGTGTAGGCGAGTTCGAGGAGCGAGAACGCCATGTCGTGCTCGCCGAGGGCGTGGTGGACAAGCGCGCGGTAGGTCGGGTCTACGTAGCGGCGTGCGGAGCGCTCCTCCAACTCTTCGAGCGCCGCGCGGGCGTCCGGTACGCGGCCCGACGCCGCGTAACAGCGTGCGAGCCCGCAGAGACTCGGCGCCTCGATAGTCAACTCGCGCGCGCGCCGGAACTCGGCGACGGCCTCATCGTATTTGCCCTGCTGTTCGAGCGCGCGGGCGAGGAAGAGGTGCGCGCCGCCGTAGTTGGGATCCATTTCGAGCGCCCTGCCGAGTTGCTCGACCGCCGCGTCGTACTGGCGCGCGTAGTAGTATGCGTCGCCGAGGCTGGTCATGGCTTCGAGCGAGAGAGGGTCGAGCTCGACGGCGCGCGACATCTCGGCGATGGCCTCTTCGAAGCGGCACATGTGTATGAGATGGTAGCCGTTGAGCCTGTGCGCGTCCGGGTAGTTCGGGTTCAGCTCGATGGCGCGTTTGAACTCGGCCTCGGTGCCGGGCCAGTCCCAGTCGTCCACCATCTTCACGAAGCCGAGCGCGGCGTGCGCCTCCGCGAGCATCTCGTCCATCTTTAAAGCCGCGAGCGCCGCCGCCCGCGCCTTCGGGTACGCCTCGCGCTGCGGCATCGCGCCGAACAGGCCGAGCTTGACGTAAGAGGTGGCGAGCCCCGCGTAGGCCGAGGCGTACGTGGGGTCGGTCTCGATGGCACGCCTGAAATACTCGACGGCCTTGCGCCAGCCCTCGCCCGTCCACTTGCCGTTGTGATAGAGCCCCTTCAGGTAGAGCGTGTACGCCCCCGCGTTGTCGGTGTGGCGCTTGGCCATCCGGCGGCTCTGCTCGCCCGAGAGCTTGAGCCGCAAGCCCTTCGAGATCTCGCGCGCGATATCCTCCTGCACGTCGAAGATGTCCGAAGCCTCACGGTTGTACTGCTCGCCCCAGAGGCGGGAGCCGTCGGCCACGTCCACCAGCTCGGCGCGTATGACGAGGCGGCCGCCCTGCTGGCGCACGCGCCCGACGAGAACGGCCTGCACGTTCAGCTCGCGCCCGACCTCCTGCGCGTCCACCTCGCGCCCCTTGTAGCGGAAGGCGGTCGAGCGCGCCATGACGCGTAGCTTCGGCAGGTGCGAGAGGGCGTCTATGATGCTCTCGGTGATGCCGTCGGAGAGGTACTCGGCGTCGGGGTCTGCGCCGACGTTGACGAGCGGGAGCACGGCGACGGAGGTGACGGCGCGGCGCTTCGTGCGTCGCTGGCTGCGGACTAGTCCAGACTCAACGTCGCGCTTCAGGTTCTTCAGGTCAACCAGCAAATCGCCCGCCGACTGGTAGCGACGGCCGCGCTCCTTCTCAAGGCACTTGCGTATGACGCGCTCAAGCTCGGGGTGCGCGTCGTCGTTGTACTGCGAGACGGGCTTGGGCTGCGCGCGGCCGATGCGGTCGAGCAGGTCGGGCATGGACGTGCCGCCGAAGGGCAGGCGGCCCGTCGCCATCTGGTACATCACGACGCCGAGCGACCAGATGTCGGTGCGGCTGTCCACCTCCTGCCCGCGCGCCTGCTCGGGGCTCATGTAGGGCGCGGTGCCCATGATGACGCCGGGGTCTGTCTTGACCTGCGTGGCTATCTCGCTGGAAGGCTCCCAAGGCTCTTCGACCTTGGCGAGCCCGAAGTCGAGCACCTTCACGCGGCCGCGCGGCGTGATGATGATGTTCGAGGGCTTGATGTCGCGGTGGACGATGCGCTTCGTGTGCGCCTCGTCGAGCGCGTCGGCCACCTGCGACGCGATGTCCACGACCTCGGCCGTCGGGAGCGGCTGGCCTGCGATGACGCGGTCGAGCGGGCGGCCCTCGACGTACTCCATCGCGATGAAGGAGGTGCCGCCGTCCCTGTCAATCTCGTAGATGTGCGCGACGTTCGGGTGCGAGAGCGCCGAGGCGGCCTTGGCCTCAAGGACAAAACGCCCCATCCGCCGGTTATCGCGCGCCACCTCGGGCGCGAGCACTTTGAGGGCAACCGTTCTGTCTAGCTTCGTGTCGAGCGCGAGGTAGACTTCGCCCATGCCGCCCTCGCCGATGGCGGAGCGGATTTCGTACTGGCCCAGACGTGTGCCGGAGGTAAGGGGCATCCCGCACACCCCACACGTGCGGCGGCAGTGGTTGGAACTACAGCTCCCGGAAACGGTCGGTCGCCTCGACCAACTCGTGGACGATTCCGGGCTCTGTGACTGAGTGGCCGGCGTCTGGGACGACGCGCAGGTCGGCCTCGGGCCAAGCGCGGTGCAGCTCCCACGCGCTCTTGATGGGGCAGACCACGTCGTAGCGCCCCTGCACGATGACGGCCGGGATGTGCCGAATCTTGCCTACGTTCTCGATGAGGTAGTTGTCGGTCGGGAAGAAGGCGTTGTTCATGAAGTAGTGGCACTCGATGCGCGCGAAGGCGAGCGCGAAGTCGGGGTCGGCGAACTTCTCGATGGACGAGTAGTCGAAGAAGAGCTTCGACGTGCTCCCCTCCCAGACGCTCCACGCGCGCGCGGCTTCGAGGCGGACGGCCTCGTCCGCGTCGGTCAGCCGACGGTAGTACGCCGAGACGAAGTCGCCGCGCTCCTCCGCGGGGATGACCTTCTCGTACTCCTCCCACACGTCCGGGAAAATCCAGCTCGCGCCCTCCTGATAGAACCAGCGAATCTCCTGCGGCCGGCAGAGGAAGATGCCGCGCAAAGTTAGCGAGCGCACGCGGTCGGGGTGCGTCTCGGCGTAGGCGAGCGCGAGCGTGCTTCCCCAAGAGCCGCCGAAGACGTGCCACGTCTCGACGCCGAGGCGCTCGCGCAAGGTCTCGATGTCTTCGACGAGCTTCCAAGTCGTGTTCTCTTCCAGTTCCGCGTGCGGCGTGCTGCGGCCCGAGCCGCGCTGGTCGAAGAGGACGACGCGGTATGCCTTGGGGTCGAAGTAGCGGCGGTACTCGGGGACGATGCCGCCGCCGGGGCCGCCGTGCAGGAAGACGACGGGCTTGCCCTCCGGATTCCCGCACTGCTCGTAGTAGACGGTGTGGACGGGCGAGACGCCGAGCGTCCCCGTGTCGTACGGTTCGATCGGCGGGTAGAGAGTCCTCATGCCGGCCATCATACAAAGATTGCGACGCACAGGCCAACGCCGCGGCCCGGCGGCTCGGCGGCGGGAACTTCTTGACAAGCCGCGAGGTTCACGTAGAATAGCCGCCTCCGAACAAGGGCTTCCGGCTTCCGACTACTCCGACGCGCCCGCCCTCGCCCCAACGCGTGCGCCCGTACCGCCCCGTCACACAACCGAGACCTCACCAAAGGTCTGGAGGAGACAACATGAGAAACAGAAGCATCACCGCCGTCGGACTCGTCCTCGTCCTGTCGCTGGCCTCGCTGTCCTTCAAGTGCGGCGGCGGCGGGTCGAACGGGAACGGGAACAACGACCCCGTCCGCACCGCCGCGCGCGCCGCCGACGCCATCGCCAAGTCAGTCGGCGAGATGAACAACGTCAAGCGCGAACTGGCCCGGCAGGGCAAGATCAGCTCGGCCGAGGAGTTGAAGCTGACGCAGCAGTTGCTGAGGCTCAACACCGCGGACAAGGCGGTCGTCAACCGCCTCAATGCCATGCACTCGGCCCCGAGCACCGCCGACCGCTCGCAGTTCATGTCACTCTTCAGCGAGCTGACTTCGGCGCTAGACGACCTCGACCGGACGGGCGTCGTCAGCCTCGGCGACGCCGACGCGCGCGCCCGGCTGGCGACCATCATCACGACCATCAGGAGTTCCGTCGCGATCATCCAGTCCTTCATTGACGCGAACTCGAACTCCAACGCCAACGGCTGAACGACAACCACGGGAGGTTAACAATGAACTTCGTGACTCTGATCTCACAACTCCTGCCGCTCGTGTCCAGCCTCGCGCCGAACGCCGGCGGCGAAGCCACGCTCCTCGCCACGGCCGCGGCCAACATCATCGCCTACATCCAGCAGCAGAAGAACCTGACGACCGAACAGATTCTCCAACGCGCCGGCGCCCAGCTCGACCAGAACGAGCGCGACCTGCTCGACGACCTCGCGCGCCTGCAAGGCGGCTCGGGCAGCGGCAGCGGCGGCGGAACTGGCGGAAGCGGCGGGACAGGTGGAAGCGGCGGCACCGGCGGGAGCGGTAGCACCGGCGGGAGCGGCGGCGGCACCGGCGGCGGGAACTGAGCCGCCCCGACGCACTCACACGGCTAGCAACGAGCCGTCGTGACGCACTCACACGGCGCGCGCGGCCGTGAGCACGTAGACTTCGGCGGCGCCCGCGGCCCTGAGCGCGTCGGCGCAGGCCGAGACGGTCGCGCCCGTCGTGTACACGTCGTCCACGAGCAGGACGCGCTCGCCCTCTATGAGCCGCGGGCGCGCGACGGCGAAGGCGCCCTCGACGCTCTCGCGTCGCCCTCGCGCGTCCATCCCTGCGCGGTGGCGCCCGCTGTGCGCGGCGCGCACGAGGCTCTGCCCGTCGAGCTTGAGGCGGCGGCGTGCGGCCGCGGCGCGTGCGAGCAGGGCCGCCTGATTGAAGCCGCGTTCGCGCTCGCGCTCCGGGTGGAGCGGGACGGGGACGACGAGCGTCGCCGCGTCGAGCGGCGAGCGCGCCGCAGCCTCGCCGAGCAGACGCGCGAGCCGCGCCGGCACGAACGGCTCGCGCTTCAACCCCAGCACCGCCGCGCGCAAGGCACCTTCGTAAACCCCGCAGGCGCGCGCCGCGTCGAACCCTTCGCCGTCGCAGCGCCGGCAGCGCACGCGCGGCCGCAAGTCCTCCGGCGCGTTCGCGTGCGCGGGCAGGCCGCACTTCCAGCAGAGCGTCTCGGCGCCCGTGAAGACGCGCGTCGCCGCCCAGCACGCGGCGCACGCCGGCCCGTCCGCGCGCGCCTCGACCGCGCGCACGCCGCACACCTCGCAAACGCGCGGGTAGACGAGTGACAGCGCCGCGTCGAAGAGCCGGTCGAACGTGGACGCGAGACTCACTTCGAGCAGGGACGGAGTTTGACGAAAGACGCGCCCGAAAGCGTCGGGTTGCGGGCGGCGTCGCGGCGGGATGCCCCATGAATTTACCACAAAAGCCGGAGCCCCGGCCGTCGCTGATTGACGACGGTCGGGGCTCTTGAAAATCTCGCTGCCGCGGGGCGGGCTTTAGTCCTCCTCGGTGTTGAGCAGCCCGCGCTCCTGCAAGTCCTGACACTTGAGGCAGTACCTCGTCCACGGCACCGCGTCGAGCCGCTTCTCGGAGACGGGCTCGCTACAGTTGACGCACTCGCCGTACTCGCCGGCCTCGACGCGCTCCAAAGCCTCGTCTATCAGTTGCAAGAGCTTCCGGTCGTTGGCCGACATCGAGATCAGAAGCTCTTTCGTGTAGGCGTTGGCGGCCATGTCGGCCGGGTCTTGCGTGGCTTCGAGGTCGCGCTCGCGGCTCGACATCTCGGCCTCGTTGACCTGTGTGAAGAGCGACTCGCGGCGCGCGAGCAGCCGGTCGCGGTAAGACTTGGTCTTCCGTTTATCCATTCCGTTGTATGCTCCTTCTGTAACCCTGCTTGTCCTTAAAACGTGTGTATACGCTGCTCGCGGGCCGCGGTTTCAAAACTCGCGCCCGCCGATTCCTACTTCTGATACGGCAGCCCCCGCGCGATGGTGTACGCCCGGTAGAGCTGCTCGACGAGGAGGACGCGCGCCATCTCGTGCGTCAGCGTCAGGCGCGAGAGCGACCAGCGCACCTGCGCCCGCCGCCTGACCTCCTCCGAGACGCCGAGGTGCCCGCCGACGACGAAGGCGACCTCTTTTACGGAGCGTCCCTCCCAAGCCTCGACCTGCGCCGCCAGCTCCTCGGAACTCCACTGGACGGTGCCGGACACGTCGAGCAGAATCGTCAGAGCGTCAGATGCAAAACTACCCAGTACGCGTTTGCCTTCCTCCTCGACGCACGCGCGCGGGTCTTCCGCCGCCGACTCGCGCACCTCCGTCACCTCGCAGCGTACGAAACGCGACACGCGCTTCAGGTACTCGGCGACGAGCGCCCGCAGGTGCGGGTCGCGCGTCTTCCCCACCCAGATGAGTCGCAGCCGCATAAGAGGAGACGTAAGGCTTCGGGCCTCAGTTACAGCTTTTCGCTTACGTCAGGCGCCCGACGCACGCCTTCCGCCGACGCCCTCGCCAGCCGCTCGTAGAGGTTCTTCCGGCTGATGCCGAGGATGCGCGCGGCCTCCGACTTGTTGCCGCGTGTGGCTTCGAGGACTTCGCGTATGTATTCAGCTTCGAGCTCGGCGAGCGTCGGGCGGCGCGCGCGCCGCGCGGCACCCGACGCCGCGGCCCTGACCGCCTCGGGCAAATCCCCGGCGCCGACCCGCTCGCCTTCGGCGACGATGACGGCGCGCTCGACGACGTTCGCAAGCTCGCGGACGTTCCCCGGAAACTCGTAGGCCGCGAGCGCCGCCAGAGCCTCGGCGTCGAGGCCGCGCGCCGGGCGGCCGTGCTTCGCGGCGTAGTCGGCGAGGAACTTCTCGGCCAGCGGCGCCACGTCCTCGGGCCGCTCGCGCAGCGGCGGCACGTGTATGCGTACGACGTTGAGGCGGTAGAAAAGGTCTTCGCGAAACGCCCTGCGCCGCACCGCGTCGTCCAAGTCAACGTTCGTCAGAGCCAAGAGCCGCGCGTCCACGCGCACCGTCCGCCGCCCGCCGAGCCGCTCGAACTCGCGCCGCTCGATGACGCGCAGAAGCTTCGCCTGCGCCTCCCAAGTCAGGTGCGCGATCTCGTCCAGAACGAGCGTGCCCCTGTGCGCGGCCTCCAAGCGGCCCGGCTTCGGCGCGGTCGCGCCCGTGAAGGCGCCGCGCTCGTAGCCGAACAGCTCCGCTTCGAGTAACTCCGACGGCAGCGCCGCGCAGTCTATCTTGACGAACGGCCCCATCGCGCGCGCGCTCATCGCGTGAACGAAGAGGGAGAGCGCGTCCTTGCCCGCGCCCGACTCGCCTGTGACGAGCAGGTTGGCGTCCGTTCCGGCGACGCGCCCGGCAAGGCGCAGCGCCTCGCGCATCGCCTCCGAACGCGCCACCAGCTCAATCATCTCGCGTCTCTCGAACCGCCTGCCTCGCCCGAAACGTCCGCAGGGACGGGCACGCGCGCCGCGTCTCGCCAGAGCCGTTCGAGGTCGTAGAAGCGCCGCGACTTCTCCTCGAAGACGTGGAGGATGAAGTCGCCGTAGTCGAGCAGCACCCACTCGGCCGTGTTGTAGCCCTCGACGCGCGCGGGCTTGACGCCGAGACGTTTGCGCAACTGCTCCTGCACCTCGTCGGCCACGGCCTGCACCTGCCTGACGTTCGTGCCGCTGGCGATGACGAAGTAGTCGGTGAAGCTCGCCACCTCACGCAGGTCTAAGACGACGAGGTCGTGCGCCTTCTTCTCGGCCGCCGCGTGCAACGCGAGCAGCACGCGCTCGTCGAGCGGTTCGGCCGCCGACGCTTCGCCCGCCAGCGCTTCATGCGTCTCAGCGGTTACTTCATGCTCGTCGCTCGCGCCCTGCGCGCCGCGCTTCTTAGTGCTTTCCCTCGGTTCCGGCATCGGAGAATTCTGTCCCATCTGTCTCCCGGTAAAGTCCGTACTTCCTTATGTACTCGGCCACGGGCGGCGCGACGAGCGCGCCGAGTTGTTTCCAGTCGCCCCGCGCGACGACCGCGCGGATGTCCGTCGCCGCCGCGTCCACGTTCACCGCGTCGGTGAGGTAGATGCGCGTCCCACGCTCTTCGTCCTCAAGCTCGCGTTCGACCCGCTCGCGCGCCGCGCCGCGCACGTCCACGACTCGCGCGCGAATCTCGTTCGTCACGTGACCCGCGGAGAGTTCGTAGCCCGGTCGCGTCACGACGAGTTGGTCTGTCAAAGTCAGCACCCGCTCCCACTCGCGCCAAGTCGTAATCTCCTCCCAAGAGTCTGCGCCCATGACGAAGAAGAGCCGCGCCGTCGCGCCCAGAGTCTCGCAAAAGCTCGTGAGCGTGTTGACCGTGTACGGCCGCTCGGGCGCCTGCATCTCGACCGTCGAGACGCGGAAGCGCTCCTCGCCCTGCGTCGCCAGCGCGAGCATCGCGTAGCGGTCGAGCGCCGGCGACACCTTCCGTTCGCGCTTGTGCGGCGCGATGAAGGCCGGGATGAACAGAACCTCGTCCAGCCCGAAGAGCAGCAGCAGGCTCTGCGCGACCGTCGTGTGCCCGACATGCACCGGGTCGAACGTCCCGCCGTAGAGGGCGATGCGCCTGCGCCTCTTCATTCGTCGAAGCCGTCGGGCCTCCCGTCCGCCTTCACTCGTCGAAGCCGATGAGCGTCTCGCGCGTCTCGATGACGGGCGCCACGCCTATCTCGTCCAGCTTGCGCTCGACCGCCCGCACAAGCTCCTTCACGCCGCGGTTCGCGACCGACGAAATCTCGAAGAAGTCGCGCCCGTCCTGCTCGGCGCGTTCGCGCAGTCGTTCCAACCTTTCCGGCTCGTCGAGCGCGTCAATCTTCGTCGCGACGACGAACTGCGGACGCTCCGCCAACTGCGGGTCGTACGCCGCGAGTTCGCGGTTGATGACCTCGTAGTCCGAAACGGGGTCGCGCCCCGACAGAGACGAAACGTCAACCAAGTGGAGCAGCAGACGCGTCCGCTCGACGTGGCGTAGGAACCTGTCGCCGAGCCCCGCGCCGCCGTGCGCGCCCTCGATCAGGCCCGGGATGTCGGCGACGACGAACGTGCGATAGTCGCCGAGGTCTACGACGCCGAGGTGCGGCTCCAAAGTCGTGAACGGGTAATCGGCCACCTTCGGCTTCGCGGCGGAGACGGTCGAAATCAGCGTTGACTTCCCCGCGTTCGGGAAGCCGACGAGCCCCACGTCCGCCAAAAGCTTCAACTCCAACTGAAGCTCGCGCTCCTCGCCCTCGCCGCCCTCCTGATGGTAGCGCGGCGCGCGGTTGGTTGAGGACGTGAAGTGCGCGTTGCCGAAGCCGCCGCGCCCGCCCTTCGCCGCCAGCCAGCGCTGGCCGTCCGTCGCTATGTCAACCAGCAGCTCGCCCGTCTCCGCGTCCAACACCTGCGTCCCGACGGGCACGCGGACGACCGTGTCCTCGCCTTCACGCCCCGAGCGGTTCGAGCCCTCGCCGTGGCGCCCGCGCTCGGCCGTGTGCTCGGGGTTGTAGCGCAGGTGCAGGAGCGTGTTCAGCGAAGCGTCGCCGACGAGCCAGACATCTCCGCCGCGCCCGCCGTCGCCGCCCGAAGGGCCGCCGCGCGGCACGAACTTTTCGCGGCGGAACGCCGTCACGCCGTTCCCGCCGTGCCCCCCTCGAACCCTTATCCTCGCGCGGTCTATGAACACTTAAAAATGAGAACGACGCCCGGCGCCGCGAGTCTTTCACTCGGCGCGGGCGTCGCAACAGAAGCAACCCGGCGGTTGTTCGGAGCCACTAGGCGACTGCTGCCGGCGCCTCCTCTGCGGGGGCGGCCGCCGCCTGCGCCGGGTAGACGCTGATGAACTTGCCCTGCCGCCCCTTGTCCTCGAACTTGACGACGCCGTCTACGAGCGCGAACAGCGTGTCGTCCTTGCCGCGGCCGACGTTCTTGCCGGGCTTCCACTTCGTCCCGCGCTGCCGCGCGAGGATGTTGCCTCCGAGGACGGCCTCGCCGCCGAACTTCTTCAGGCCGAGCCGCTGCGAGTGCGAGTCGCGGCCGTTGCGGGATGAACCGACGCCCTTCTTATGTGCCATGATTCCAACCTCAGTGCGTTAACCGATCGAGTCAATCTTGACGGTCGTGTAGTTCTGCCGGTGGCCCTGTGTGCGCTTGTACTGCTTGCGCCGCTTCTTCTTGAAGACGATGACCTTGGTGCCGCGGCCGTGGTCAACGACGGTGCCGGAGACCTTCGCGCCCTCGACCGCCGGGGCGCCGACGAGCACGCCCGCCGCGCCGCCGCCGATGACGAGCGCTTCCAGCTCGACCGTGTCGCCGGCCTGCGCGTCGAGCGTCGGCACGCGGACGGTGCCGCCCTCTTCGACGCGGAACTGTTTGCCGCCGGAACGTATGATTGCGTAAGCCATTTCTCTCACTCCTCCCACACAGACGGCCCCAGCCGCCCCAGAAAAGTCCTTTATTATAAAGACGATACTCGTTCCCGTCAAACCGCCGCGGCGCCTTTTTCGCGCCGTATTTTCCGGCGCTTTCGGCTCTTTTAAGCCCCGCCCGAGGCGGCGCGCTCGCCCGGCTCGCCCTGACTGCGGCGCCGCTCGAAGAACTGTTCCATGAAGCGCGTCGAGTACTCGCCCGCGCGGAAATAAGGGTCTTCCATGATGGCGCGGTGGAGCGGGATGGTCGTCTTGATGCCCTCGACGACGAAGACTTCGAGCGCGCGGCGCATGCGCGCGATCGCCACCTCGCGCGTGCGCGCGTGGACGATGAGCTTGGCGATGAGCGAGTCGTAGTAGGGCGGCACGAAGTAGCCGTTGTAGGCCGCCGTGTCCAAACGCACGCCCGGCCCGCCCGGCGCGTTGTAGGCCGTGATGCGGCCCGGAGAAGGCGCGAACGTCTCGGGGTCTTCGGCGTTGATGCGGCACTCGATGGAGTGGCCGTTGAAGATGACGTCCTCCTGCTTGTACCAGAGCGGCTGCCCCTGCGCGACGAAGATTTGATTGCGCACGATGTCGGCGAGCGTGATCATCTCGGTCACGGGGTGCTCGACCTGTATGCGCGTGTTCATCTCCATGAAGTAGAACTGGCCGTCCTCGTCCAAGAGGAACTCGATGGTGCCCGCGCTCGAATAGCCGACGCGCTTGCAAGCCTCGACGGCCGCCGTGCCCATGCGCTCGCGCAGTTCCGGCGTCAGCACCGGCGACGGCGCTTCTTCGATTAGCTTCTGGTGGCGGCGCTGAATCGAGCAGTCGCGCTCGCCGAGGTGTATGCAGTGGCCGTGCTCGTCGGCCAAGACCTGTATCTCAATGTGGCGCGGGTTCTCGACGTACTTCTCGACGTAGATGTCGCCGTTCTTGAAGGCCGCCGCAGCCTCGGTCGAGGCCGTCTGCATCGCCGGGCCGAGTTCTTCCTCGCTGCGGACGATGCGCATGCCGCGCCCGCCGCCGCCCGCGGCCGCCTTGATGATGACGGGGTAGCCGATCTCACGGGCGAGTGCGCGCGCCTCCTCCTCGGTCTTCAGAGGGTCGGGGCTGCCGGGGAGGATGGGGAGGCCGGCCTCCTTCATCGCGCGCCGGGCCTCGACCTTGTCGCCCATCATGCGTATGACGTCGGGGCGCGGGCCGATGAACTTGATGTTGCACGCCTCGCAGATTTCGGCGAACTGCGCGGATTCGGCGAGGAAGCCGTAGCCGGGGTGGATGGCGTCAACGTTCGTAATCTCGGCGGCGGCGATGACCGAGGCGATGTTGAGGTAGCTTTGCGAGGACGTGGGGCCGCCGATGCAGACCGCCTCGTCGGCGAAGCGCACGTGCAGCGAGTCGCGGTCGGCCGTCGAGTGGACGGCGACCGTCTGGATGCCCATCTCCTTGCACGTCCAGATGATGCGGCACGCGATCTCGCCGCGGTTCGCGATAAGGATTTTGCGGAATCTTCTCATAAGAGGTTAGAGGTCGGAGGTCGGAGGTCGGTCGAGGTCAGTTTTCAACTAACCTCTAACCTCTGGCCTCTGGCCTCTACTTCTTCACCGCGAACAGCGGCTGGCCGTACTCGACCGGCTGGCCGTTCTCGACGAGGATTTTGGCGATAGTGCCTCTGGTCTCGGCCTGTATCTCGTTCATCAGCTTCATCGCCTCGATGATGCAGACGACTGTATCGGGCTCGACCTGCGAGCCGACCTTGACGAAGGGGTCGGCGGTCGGCGACGGCGAGCGGTAGAACGTGCCGACGATGGGTGAAGTGATGAGGTTATAATCCTCTTCGAGCTCATCCTTCACTGGCTCGGGAGGCGGCGCCGGGCCGATTTCGGCCGCGGGCTGCGCGCCGGCCGCCGGGGCGCTCGGCGTCGCGGCCGCGTGCAGGGCCGCGTGCGGGGTCGGGGTAGACGCCGGGACGAGCACCTGCGCCGTGCCCGCCGTCGGCGCGGG
>DATFHD010000031.1:0-82699 GCA_035248785.1 Pyrinomonadaceae bacterium
CATCGGCGCGCTCGTCGGCGCAGGCATTCCCGAGCACCGCGCGAAGGTCTACGACGCTTCTCTGCGCGCGGGCGGCATCCTCATCGGCGTCGAGGCGAAGACGGACGAGGAGGCCGACAAGCTCGAAGAACTGCTCAAGGACTTGGGCGGCGAGTACACGCGGCAGGAGTAGCGGCGGACTTTGAAGAGCCGAGGCATCGGACTTTGAAGAGTCGAAAAACGGGGCGGCGGACTGAAAGGCGATTGCTTTCCAGTCCGCCGCCCCGCTCTCGCGTTTACGTTCGGAGGGGGATGAGATTCACGCCGAATCTCATCCCCCGTTTCCCTTCAAGGGAAGGTCAGGCTTACTTGTTGATGGCGTCGCCCGCGTGGTCGAGCATGTCGCCGACCTTGCGCTTGGTGCCGCCCCAGCCTTCCTGCAAGTCGCCCTTGAGTTTGTCGGCCGAGCCCTCGGCGCGCATGTCGTCGTCGCCGGTCAGCTTGCCGAAGCCCTCCTTGATGGAGCCCTTGGTCTGCTCGTATTTGCCTTCCATCTCGTCACGATTCGGAGCACCCATTTTCAGTTAATCCTCCTTCGTCATTTGAATGCGGGAGAGCGCACGAAATTCCCACGCTTCGCCCCGTATGAAGGGCAACGGCCGTGCCAGCGGCCTGTTTTTTGAGCCGTCGGGCAAAAGCCTTTGTGTGCGGCGTAGATGCGGGCGCGGCGGGAGTGCGGGCCGGAAAAACGAGGCGCCGCGCGCGAGTTCGTTTCCGTACGTCGAGGCGGCCGGGGCGCCCTGTCTTGAGACAAAGAAAGAGGGCGCGCAACCCGTGGAAGGTTGCGCGCCCTGTAGAACCGGGCGACTCCGAGCCTAAGTTTTAGAACTCGAAGCGCGCGCCGAGCTGAATCTGGCGCTCGCGGAAGAGCGTGCTGTCGGCGCCGGTGACGGCACCGAAGCCGCTCGCGCCGCCGTTGAAGACCATGGACGTGCCCGAGATCGTGTAGAGCGTGCGATTCAGGGTCGTGACCTGCGTGCGGTTGAAGAGGTTGAACGCCTCGGCCAGAACCTCGAAGCGCGTGCCCTCCGTGATGTGGAAGCGGCGCGAGAGACGCATGTCGAGGTACCAGATGTTCGGCTGCTTGAAGAAGTTGCGCGGGACGAGCGCGAAGCGCGTGTCGCCGCCCGAGCCGTTGGCGCCGCCGCCCGGCGTCGTCGAGGAGGCGAAGCCGAACGAGGTCGGGTTGATCGTGCCCGAGATGCTGCCCGTGTAGCGCGCGCCCGAGAAGGCGTTGAAGATCGGGGCAATCGTCCAGCCGTTGAAGATGGCGCGGCCGACTTCGCTGTTCTTCAGGCTGGCGAAGTTGGTGTTGTAGACGGCGCTGGCGACGAACTTGTGCCGGCGGTCGAAGCTGGAATAAGCCTTCTCGCCCAACTGGTCGAAGGCGTTGAAGGGCGCGTTGTTGGTCGTGAAGGTCGTCGAGGTCTGGCCCGTGTCAGACGCGCGAGAGAGCGTGTAGTTGGTCTGGAACTGGAGGCCGCCCGTCAGCCGGCGGTTGGCCTGCAAGACCAGCGCGTGGTACTTCGACCACACGTCGCTGCGGATCTCGGTGATGCGCCCGAAGGCGGTGTTCGGGCGCGCGCCCGTGAAGATCGGCGTCGTGTATTGCTGGCCGTCGAACGGCCCGCCGCTGACCGTGAAGGTCACGTTACCCGACGGCGCGTTCAGGTTAGTGTCCACGAAGTTCGGCAGCGAGTTGCCGTAGCTGAACAGGTACGAGACCGAGACGACGGTGTTGCGCGCGATCTGGCGCTCGAAGATGAGGTCGGCCTGATGAATCTGCGGGAGCTGGAAGTTGCTTGAGAAGTACTGCACGTCGGGAGCGACCAGCGCGCCGGAGGTCAGCAGGGTCGGGTACGTGGGCGCGGCCGCGCTCGTGGCCTGAAGCGTCGTCTGGCGCTGCGCCACGTCGGCGCCGACGCCGGTGTTGATGAGCGCGTTGTAGACGGTCGAGTTGATGACGCGGCCGTAGTAGATGCCCCAGCCGCCGCGCAAGCTCGTCCTGCCGTCGCCCGTCAGGTCGAAGGCGAAGCCGAGGCGCGGGCCCCAGTTGTTCTTGTCCGAGACCATGTTCGCCGTCTGCGGCAGCGCCGAGTTGACGTTAATCGGGTCGGGGTTCATCTGGTACTCGTAGCGCAGGCCGAGGTTCAGCGTCAGGCGCGGGTTGACGCGCCAGTCGTCCTGAACGAAGAAGTTGAGGTCGGTCGTCTTCATCGTCAGGCCGAGCACGCCGAGGCCCTGATTGAAGTTGCCGGTGTAGCACTTGCCCACGGTGCGCGTGGTGCTGTAGCACGGCGTGTTCGCGGGGAGCGAGCCGGGCGAGATGAAGTTGGTGTAGTCAATGATGAAGTCGTTGAGGCCGCCGTAGTAGCCGGCCGCGTTGGTGCCGCCGTTGTAGTTGAACTCGCCGCCCGAGAAGCGGAGGTTGCTGATGATGTCCTTGACGAAGTTCACGTCGCCGCCCCACTTCACGGTGTGGTTGCCCGAGGAGTAGGTCATCGTGTCGGCGAACTGGTTGCGGCGCTCGTCGGGGAACTTCGGCCGCTCAAGGAACTCGGGGATGCCGAAGGAGAAGCCGTTGGTGATGAAGGTCTGCGGCGAGCGGCCGCCGACCGAGTTGGTCGGCTCGCCCGGCAGCGGGGTCTGGCTGAGCTGGAACTCGAAGTCGCGGCCGTACTGGTAGCGCGCCTCGTTGAGCAGCTTGTTCGAGATCGTCGAGTTCAGGCGGGCGGTGATCCAGTCAATGTGGACGCCGTCGTTGCCGAAGTTGTCGCGCGCGCGCGTGTTGATGGCCTGTGTCTGGACGCCGGCCGGCGAGTCCCAGCGCAGGCTGTTGTAGGTCACCGAGAGCGTGTTCTTGTCGTTGAGGTTCCAGTCAACCTTCGGCAGGAAGAGGCGCTGGTCGCCCGTGCGCGGCACCTCGCCGGTCAGGCTGTTGAGGAAGTTGAGCGCGTTGGTGACCTGCCCGGACGTCAACCCCTTGCCGGTGCCGAGCGTCGCGGCGTTGGTGCCGGTGCGGCTCGCGTTGCCGGTGCCGGGGTAGGCGGGGCAGGTCGTCAGGCTCACGGACGCGCCGCGCGCGGCCGTCAGCAGGCAGGCGTCGGCGCGGTTCAGGAAGTCGAGCGCCGAGAAGGTGGCGACGCCGGGGAAGTCGCGCTTCTGCTGGTCGAAGGAGAAGAAGAAGAACGCCTTGTCCTTAACGATGGGGCCGCCGATGGTGCCGCCGTACTGGTGGCGCACGTCCTCGGGCTTGAAGGCGACGGGGCCGAAGACGGGCACGGTCGCCCCGTTAACGGTCGCCGTGGCGACCTGCTGGCTGAGGAAGCTGCGCGGGTTGCGCGCGCCCCACTTGTTGTTGCGCTGGAAGTAGAAGGCGTCGCCGTGGAAGTCGTTGGTGCCCGACTTGGTGACGGCGTTGACGACGCCGCCCGCCGAGCGGCCGTACTCGGCCGAGTAGCTCGACGTGTTGACCTGAAACTCGCGGATGGCCGACTGCGAGATCGAGTAGCTGATGCGGGTGCGGCCGCGCTCCTCGGCGAAGAACGCCTGATTGTTGTCGCCGCCGTCTACCGTGTTGTTGTTCAGCAGGCCCGAGATGCCGCGGAAGCTGATGAGGCCGAAGGTGCCGTCCGGCACCGCGCCCGGCGCGAGCAGCGCGTAGTTAGACCAGCGGCGGCCGTTGACCGGCAGGTTGTTAATCGAGACCTGATTGACGTTGGTCGAGAAGTCCTGCTGCTGCGTGTTGATGACGGGCGCCTCGCTCGTCACCTGCACGGTCTCCTGCGCGCCGCCGACGGCGAGGTTGATGTCGAGCGGCGTGACGCGCCCGACCTCGACGACGACCTTCTGCTGCGTGAAGCCGGCGAAGCCGGTCGCGTTGACGACGACCGTGTAGTTGCCCGGGTCGAGCTGCACGACGCGGAAGCGACCCTCGTCGTCGGTGGTGGCCGAGACCTCCTTGTTCGTCTCCTCGTTGCGGACGGTGACGGAGGCGTTGGCGACCACGGCCCCCTGCGGGTCTTTAACCGTGCCGCCGACGGCGCCCTGCGTCGTGGACTGCGCCGCGACGTTGCCCGCGCCGAAGGCGAGGCAGAAAAGTAGCAAGGCCAGCGCGCAGGCTGACTTGCGGAGGGGATTCTTAGACATATTTCTTCCTTTTCCTACGAAATGTGTTGCGGTGATTCGGGACTCGGGCGCCATTCTTTTCCACGTCTCCCGAAGCTGTCGGCCGACCTGTCTGTTCGAAAGATGGCGAGTAAGAGAACCGAAATTTATATCATACGGGAAGGTGTTTGCGTCTTCCTAGCGGCGCGGTAAACGCGACGTTAAATACTACATTTCGGTCGCACACGCAAGGCCGATTTCAACCCGTACAGGCGCACTTCTCTCCCTCCGAAAACCTGAATCAAAAAGTCCAAAAAACTGGATGCGCGGGCTGCTTTTTGACGGGTTATGTTCGGGGGAAGGAGAAGCTTCTCTGTCATAAATGGAGCAACGGAAAGGTTTCCACAAGTCCCGTACGGGGCGAGCCATTCAAGGCGGCCCGGCCGTGTTCTTACGTCGCCCGAGGCAACAAAAAGTATGCCAGCAAAACTGCCCGCATGCGCCAGCTAAACTCGCGCGCGCGGGCAGTTTTCCAAAGGCCGTTGCGGGCCAATTTCTGTTTCGATTCCGGGACGACTTTAAGCGTGCCGGCTCGCGCCGCAGACCCAACGATTCACGTCTCGACCACGCGCGTTGAGACGCCGAGCCAACTCCCGCCCGCGCTCCTGCCGAGCACGTAGACGGCGATGTCAACGTCGCCCACGCGGTAGACCTTCAAGTCCGAGAGGTTCTCCGTCAGAGAGCGCGAGAGTTCGCGTACGCGCGCGGGCGCTGCGGGTTTGAAGTCGCCGTCCTCCTCCTCGGTGAAGGCGCCGGGGCGGAAGAAGTCTTCCGCCGCGCGCGTCTCCACCTTCGCGGTGTCGGGAGCGCCGGCGGCGCGGCGCAGCGCGGCGTCATCGGGCGCGCTCTTCCCGCCGAGGCGGAAAGGCTCGACCGCGTAGTCCGACTCGCTCATGCGCAGGAGGCCGCGCGCGGCCTTCGCGATCTCGTCGAGAATCTGTTCGTCAGTTTTCATAGAGGCTCCCGCCGCCGGAGGAAAAAGAAGCGGCCCCGCGCGAGTATGCACGGGGCCGCTTCCTTTTGAAAGCCCGCGCCGCGTCCGAAGGGGCGGCGCGGGGAACGTTACCTGAGCGAGATGAGGGCGGTGCGCGAAACGCCGTCGCCCATGTCCACGCGCAGTTGGTAGGTGCCGGCCGTCAACCCCTTGGTGCTGAGGTTGAAGACGTACTGGCCGCTCGAAGCGTCGTAGCGGAAGAGGTTGCCCTCGGTCGCGTTCGAGGTCGAGCCGGCGGCCTCCTCGGTGCCGACGACGCTGTCCGCGACCTTCGTCACGTACAGCCGCACGACGGCGTTAGTGATGCCCGCGCTCGGCCCGGTCAACTGGAACTTGACAGGCACGGTGCTGCCGGCCTTGAAGACCGAGTCGCCGTTCTGGCTAATCGGCGAGAGCAGGCCCGTCCAACTGTAGCCGACGCCGATGGTCACGGGCTGCTCCGCGTAGAGCGAGCCGGGGCCGTTGTCGGTGACGCGCACGTTGAAGGTGTAGACCTGTCCGGACTGCGCGGCCGTCGGCGTCCAAGTGAACGCGCCCGTCGCAGGGTTGATGGAAGCGCCCGCCGGGACGGCGCCCGTCAGGCTGTAGGTGAGCGTCTGCGCCGGCAGGTCTGCGTCCGCGCCCGAGGCCGTGAACGCGGCCGTGCCGCCGAGCAGAACGGTCTGGTCGGGGATGGGCGCGAGCGTCGGCGCCTGATTGACCTCGGTGACCGTGATGCTCACGGGCGAGCTAGCAGTGACGGTGCCGTCCGAGACGGCGACCGAGAAGTTGAAGGCCGAGCCCGTCCCGCCCTGCGCCTCGGTCGGAGTCCAACTGAACTGGCCGGTCGAGGTGATGCTCGCGCCCGCCGGAGCGCCGACGAGCGAGAAGGTCAACGTGTCGCCGTCAACGTCCGAGGCCGTGGCCGTGAACGTGTAGGCGGCGAGTTCGGGAATCGTCACGGTGCCGGGAGTGCTCGGGTTCGAAGGCGCGTCGTTGACCGCGTTGATGGTGACGTTGACGGTCGCGTTGGCCGTCCCGCCGTGGCCGTCCGAGACGGTGTAGCTGAACGAGTCCGAGCCGTTGGCGTTCGCGTTCGGCGTGTAGGTCACGCCGGACGCGTTGAACGTCACGGAGCCCTGCGACGCGCCGCCCGCGCCGGTCACGCTCAGCGTGTCGCCGTCAACGTCCGAGTCGTTCGCGAGAACGCTGACCGTGACGGGCGTGTCCTCGTTCGTCGTCGCCGAGTCGTTGACGGCGACCGGGTTGTCGTTGACGGCGTTGACGGTGACGCTGACGGAGCCCTGCGCCGTCCCGCCGTTGCCGTCCGAGACGACGTAGGTGAACGAGGCCGGGCCGTTGTAGTTCGACGCGGGCGTGAAGACGGCCTTGCCGTTATCAATCACGACCGTGCCGTTCGTGGCGTTGCCGACGAGCTGAAGCGTGAGCGTGTCGCCGTCAACGTCCCCGTCGTTGGCAACGACATCCACCGTGACGGCCGTGTCCTCGTCCGTCTGTGCCGTGTCGTTGTTGGCGACCGGGTTGTCGTTGACCGCCGTGACCGTGACGTTGACGGTCGCGGTCGCCGCGCCGCCGTTGCCGTCCGAGACGGTGTAGGTGAAGGAGTCGCCGCCGT
The DNA here is from genome assembly GCA_035248785.1 of Pyrinomonadaceae bacterium. Lineage (GTDB taxonomy): Bacteria > Acidobacteriota > Blastocatellia > Pyrinomonadales > Pyrinomonadaceae > QHXN01. The sequence goes on from DATFHD010000031.1 coordinate 6,816, forward strand.
TGTAGTTCGCGACCGGCGTGTAGGTCACGTCGCTGCCGCCGAACGTCACGGAGCCGTGCGCGCCCTGCGTGACGGAGGCGACGGAGAGCGGGCCGCCGTCAATGTCCGAATCGTTGGCGATGACGTTCTTCGTGGCGGGCGTGTCTTCGTCGGTCGTCAAGGTGTCGTCGGCGGCGGTCGGGTCGTCGTTGACGGCCGTGACCGTGATGCTGACGTTCGCGGTCGCAGTCCCGCCGTGGCCGTCGGAGACGGTGTAGCCGAACGAGTCCGGCCCGTTGTAGTTGGCGGCCGGCGCGTAGCTGACCGACGTGCCGTTGTTGGTGACGGAGCCGTGCGCGCCTTGCGTCACGGCCGAGACCGAGAGCGTGTCGCCGTCAACGTCCGAGTCGTTGCCGAGCACGCTCACGCTGACGGGCGTGTCCTCGTTCGTCGTCGCCGAGTCGTCAACGGCCACGGGCGCGTCGTTCACGTCGGTGACGAGCAGCGTCACGGTCGCGGTGCGCGAGGTGCGCCCGTTCTGCGTGACGTTGAAGGTGAAGCTGTCGTTGCCGTGGAAGTTCGGCGCGGGCGTGTACGTGCGGTTGGCGCCCGTACCCGTGAGCGTGCCGTGCGCGGGCTGGTCAACGATCGTGTAAGTGATAGCCCCGCTGCCGCTCGGCAGCGCCGTCAGCGTGACGTTGACGGGCGTGTCCTCGGCCGTCGTGTACGCGCCGTCGGAGGCGCCCGGCGGGTTGGTGCCGTTCGTGCCGGACTCGATGCAAGCCTGCACGGCCGGGTCAACGTTCGAGAAGAAGTCGTAGCCGGTCAACTGCTCGACCGCGTCCACGGTCGTGATGTAGCTGTGCCAGTCGTTGTTACGGATGCCCTGAACGTTGGGCATGATGACGGCGATGGTCTGCGTCGCGCAGGTCGCGCGCGCAACGTCGTCGCCGTCGGCCTTCGGCAGAACCATCACGACTTTCCAAGTCGCGGACGGCACAGTCACGTGGCCGTTGGCGACGGTGTTGACGGTGCCTCCGTTGCTGCTGCCGCCGCCGACGCCGGACGGCCCGGAGACGATGTAGAGCTCGTTGCCCGCGTCCGCCATCGTCCGCAGCTCAGCTTCCATGGCGGCCCACGGGCCCTGATTATTGTCGGGCGACTGCGGAACCATGTTGGACATCAGGTAGGTTTCCTGATTGATCGGAACGCGGTTCTGGTTGTCGCGGTCGGCGTTCGGCGTCATGTGCCCGCGGTCGAAGCCGGTGCCGGAGAAATCGAACGCCTGCACGCGGTACCAATCGGCCGGCACCGCCGGGTCGGGCCTGAAGGTGTCAACCCGCGCCAGAGTGCCGTACCAAGAGCTGTCCAGATGCCAGCTCACCCAGTTGGGAGTGCCCTTGTCCCGATTGTAAGAGACCGCGTAGGTCGGCTTCATCATCAGGTAGTTGAGCGGCTGGTTTACGTCGGCGACGGCGTTGCTGGGGTTGCCCATGGTCAGGTGAACGTCGGGCGTATACGGCGCCGGCTGCCCGGCCCCGACCACCGTGAACGACCACGTGTAGTCCGCGAACAGCGTGTCAGTATCCGCGCCGCTGTCGTCCGTGTCCTGATCGTGAATCGCCGTCTTCGGGATGGTGACCGTGCACTGCTCGCCGAACTGGAAGTTGCTGTTCGGCGTGATGGCGTAAGTCTTCAGGTCGTTCGTGTGCGCGACCGTGGCGTCGTTGTGCGAGCCTGTGACCGAGCAGGTGATGTTGTACCAGCCCGCGTCTACGTCAACAGGTTCGCTGAAGTTGACCGTCACGCTGGCGTCGTGCGGGATGGTCGTGTCGTCGGTCGTCGGGTCTGTCCCGGCGACCCACGGCCCCAACTCGACGACCGGCTCGGTGCGGCGCGGGTTCGGCGCGCCGGTGACGAAGTCGGCGCCGTTCTGGTCGGTGTCCGTGTCGCCGCCGTTCTTGCGGAACAGCGCCCGCGTGTTACTGGGTGCGGGGGCGTTGGCGTCGCCTTCGTGGCAACTGGCCGTCCCGTAGCCGACGAAATCCACGATGTCCGAATCGGTGCCTATCGGGCAGCCGCCGCCGGATAGCGAGTCGGAGTTCTTGACGAGAGCGATCTTGCCGGTGGTCGCGGACATGTTGATGTCGCCGGAGATGTTCGGCGTGACGGGAAGCTGCGCGCCGACCCCGCCCCCCGACGCCAGCTTGACTAAATAGTACTGGTGCGACCCGATGGTGCCGCCGAGCGGCTGCTTGTTAGTCCAACTGGTTCCGGCCGCCGAAGCGTACTGTAGAGTCCAGCCCGTGATGGTGACGGTCGAATTCGTCGGGTTGTAGAGCTCGACGTAGTCGTTGTTGTAAGGGGCGCCGCTGTTGCCGCCGCCGCCGTAAACCTGACTGATGACGATGTGATCGGGAACCACGGGCAGGACGCTCAGCTTAATGTCCGTGCTGAACGAACGGCCCTGCGCGTCGCTGATGGTGACGGGCAGAGACTTCAGCCCCGGCGCGTTATCCGCCGGCACCGTCGCGGTGAAAGTGAAGGTGCTGCCGGAGCCGCTGAAGGACTGCGCCGCCGACCCGCCGATGGACGAAAGGTTTGCGACCACGTTGACGCCCGTGCTGGCAGGGTTCTGGCCCGCGGCCACGTGGACGGTCAGCGTGGTGGAGTTCCCTTGCAGAACCGTGCTCGGGTTCGCCGAGCCGAAGCCAGAGATGCCGGTGCAGTCGTGCGCCGCCGTCGAACTGTTACGCGGGTTCGGTGCGCCCGAGACGAAGTCGTTCGCGTTGTCGTCGGTGTCAAAGCAGCCCTCGTTCAACCTGAGCGCGGCGGTGGTGTTCGAAAGCGTCGGCGCCGGCCCTGAGCCTTCGTAACAATCCGCCGCGCCATAGCCGACGAGATCGATTACCCCCGTGGTAGGGCACACACCGGTTATGGTCGTGGTGTTGCTTACCAAAGCAACTTTGGTCGAAGTGGAGCTGACGGCGATAGTTCCGACCGCGTCCGGCGTCGGCAGACTAGTCGTACCGCCTGCCCCTTGCGACTCCTGAATCAGATAGTACTGACCGGGCTGAAGCGTGAAATTCGTGAGCGGAGTAACTTGCCAGGAGTTGGTGGTGCTCACGAACGCCTGCACCGACCAGCCGCTCAAGTTGACGGGCGCGGAGCTGTGGTTGACGAGCTCGATGTAATCGTTCGTGAAAGTCGAGCCCGTGTTGCCGCCGCCGCCGTAGACCTGACTGATGACCACCGTCCCCGCCGAACTGGGCGCGGGCGTGACGGCGATGTTGACGGCCTGCGTGACGACGGGGTTAACGTTGTCGGAGAGGCGCGCGGTGAAGGTCGCCGTGCCGGAGAAGCCCGGGGTCAGCGTAACGGTGTAGGTGACGTTGGACGTGCCCTGCCCGGCCGTGACCGTGACGTTCGAGACGCCCGTGCCGGCGGTGGCCGACCAGTTGAAGACGTTGTTGTCGTCCGAGCCGGTGAGGCCGACGGTGAACGGCGCCGCGTCCTGCGCGACCGTGGTGATGGGGTTCGCGGGCGCGTTGATGACCGGCGGGTTGTTGACGACGGGCGGGTTGACCTGAATGTTAACCGAGCGCGTGACCGGCGTGTTGACGTTGTCGGAGAGCGAGGCCGTGAAGGTCGCCGTGCCGCTGAAGCCGGGCTGGAGCGTGACAGTGTAGGTGACGCTGCCCGTGCCCTGACCGCTGCTGACGACGACGGAGGAGATGCCCGTGCCCGGCGTCGCAGACCAGTTGAAGATGTTGTTGTCGTCCGTCCCGGTGAGGCTGACGGGGAACGGCGCGGAGTCCTGCTGCACGGTGGCCGCCGGGTTGGCCGGCGCGTTAATCACCGGCGGGTTGTTCGTCACGCCGCAGGTTTGCGCCGGGCTCGTGCTGGTGCGCGGGACGAGCGCAGGCGTGGTCGAAGTCGTGGCGACGAGGAAGTCGCTGTTGTTATTGTCAGTGTCTTGGCAGCCGTTTGACTTGCGAACCCCGCCCTTCGTCGAGTCGAGGCTGGTGCCGTTGTTTACGGTCGTGCCGCCTTCGCCGTTATTCGACCCACCCCACGCCACAGAGTCAATGATGCGTGCGTCCGGGAGCGAGCAGGGGGTGGCCGTCGCACCGCAGCTAAGGGCGCTGGCGCTGTTGACGAGAGCCACCTTGCCGGCGGTGGCCGACATGCTCAGGTTGCCGGAGGTCAGGTCGGCGGTGAAGTCCGGGCCGACGGTTCCGGCGCCGCCCAGCTTGACCAGCAGGTACTTGCCCGCGGGAATCGAGGTGCCCGCCGGGATCGCGTAAATCTGTGAGGACGAGGCGCCGAAGTTGCCGGTGGACGACCCGTATTGGAGCGAGTAGCCGCCGACCGTCACGGCCGCGTTGCTGGTGTTAAAAAGCTCGACGTAATCGTACTTATATGCCGGCGAGCCCGTGGTCGCGCCGCCGCCGCCGTAGACTTGACTGATGACAACGCTCGTCGAAGCCGCCTCGGCCGTCTGGATAATCGGTATGAATCTTGTCGGAATCGCTAAAGCAAGGAGGGAAAAGACGAGCAAGAGAGCAACGAGGCGGAAGCGCACAGGTGCATACTTCGGCCCACTGGCGGGTGGGTACATGAAGATTCCTTTCGTGGATTCAGGTTAAGGTTGGTACCACCCGAAGGGCAATCCGGCTGGCACGTGCGTGCGAAGGTCGAGGCGAAGCTTTTACTCGATTTTCGCCGTCGGGTCAAGCCCCCTTGTTGATGAGCCCGCATGAGATGCGGGGCTAGCCACGTCAGTTGCTTAAGACGGTGGTAAATAGCACTTAAATCAGCATTACGGGCCGTAGTCCAGAAAAGCTCGGGCCGCCCCGGCGGGAGTGTAAAAAGTCCGCCGGGGCGGCCCGAGTTGAAGAGAGACTTTTGTTGTCGCGCCCGCCTTTAAACTTCTAGACGCGCTCGAAGATGATGGCGATGCCCTGTCCGCCGCCGATGCAGGCCGAGGCGAGGCCGTAGCGTCCGCCGCGGCGGTTGAGCTCGTTCAGGGCCGTAAGCACCAAGCGCGTGCCCGAGGCGCCGAGCGGGTGGCCGAGGGCGATGGCGCCGCCGTTGACGTTCGTCTTCGAGCGGTCGAGCCCCAACTCCTTCTCGACGGCGAGGTACTGGCCGGCGAAAGCCTCGTTGACCTCCACGAGATCAATGTCCGAGAGCTTCATCCCGGCCTTCTCAAGCGCCTTGCGAATTGCAGGCACCGGCCCGATGCCCATCACGTCCGGCTCGACGCCCGCGTAGGCCCAACTGACGATGCGGCCCGCGGGCTTCAGTCCGCGCTCTTTGACGAACTCGCCGCCCGCGATGACGAGCGCCGCCGCGCCGTCAACAATACCCGAGGCGTTGCCGGCCGTGACGAAGCCGTCCTTGCTGAAGGCGGTCGGGAGTTTCGCCAGAACTTCGAGCGTCGTGTCGGGGCGCAGGTGGTCGTCCTTGTCTACGACTTTGACGCCCTTGCGCGTCTTGACCTCGACGGGGACGATCTCTTCGGCGAAGACGCCCGCGTCCTGCGCGCGCTTGGCCTCCTGCTGCGAGCGGAGCGCGTACGCGTCCTGCTCCTCGCGCGAGATTTCGTACTTGCGCGCGAGGTTCTCGGCCGTGCCCGCCATCGTCGTATTGCAGTAGGTGTCGAGGAGCGCGACCATCAGAGAGTCTTCCAGCTTGCCCTGCCCGAGCCCGAACCCGCTGCGCGCGCCGTAGATGACGTGCGGCGCCATAGACATAGACTCCATCCCGCCGACGAGCGCCGTGCGCGCTTCGCCGAGCAGAATCATGTGCGCGCCCGAGATGATGGACTGGATGCCGCTGCCGCAGAGGCGGTTGACGGTCAGGGCCGGGCGGTCTGCGGGCACGCCCGCCTTGAGCGCGACGTGGCGCGCGCCGTAGATGGCGTCGCCCGAGGTCTGCAAGGCGTTGCCGACGACGGTGTGGTCTATCTCTTCGGCCGCAACATTCGTGGCTTCGAGCGCGCCGCGCGCGGCGGCCGCGCCGAGGTCAATCGCCTTCACGTCCTTCAAAGCGCCGACGTACTCGGTCATCGGCGTGCGCTTGCCGCCGAGAATGAAAATGTCTTGAGTCATAGCGTCTGTTAGATGAACCTCTCGGTCGAAAATCTGCCCGGTGAAATAACCCGGCAGTGTAGACGACGCCGCACGCCAGCGTCAATTTCGCCCGGCTTATACGAAGAGGCCGCGCACGCCCTCGCCAGCGCGCACGCGGCCTCATGGCACGGCCCTAGTGAGAGCGGGCGTGCCCGAGGGTACGTTGCCCTTACGCACCCCCGTTACCCATTACCAACCAAAATACTCATGTGGTATCTTCACCCCCGAGCTAGTCTTTGAAAACGTAAGGCAACGGGTCGGATGCGTGCCTGCTCACCCTCAAACACGGAGTGTTGAGCATCGCCGTTGAGCATGAGAGGTCTCTACTCACGGCGGAACGGTCACGGAGAAATATTTTAGTCACATTCGTGACTAAAATCAACCGGCCCGCGCGTTTGGCAGCCCCGTTGGGAGGGAACTCCTAATGGGCGGTGCCGCACGCGAAAGGCCCGAACGCCTCGCGGAAAAGCTTCTTCAGATACGCACCGCCCTCAGCCTGTCGCAGGGCGAAATGCTCAACCGCATCGGGATGGGCGAGAGCGGATACCGACACTACATCTCACACTTCGAGACCGGAAAACGCGAACCCTCTTTACTAATTCTCTTACAGTATGCGCGTGTCGCCAACGTCTACGTCGAGGCTTTGATTGACGACAAGCTAGACCTACCCGACAAGCTGCCGAGCGCGAAAAAGCATGAAGGGGTGAAGCGCCGCGAGAGGTGATTATACGGACTTGCAGGATAAAATAAGGCTCCCAGCAAGGAGGGGTCTTATTTCATCTTGCAAGCTGATATTACCTGCTGCGGATTAACCTTATTCTGAGAAGCGGTGCGTGGCGCGGTAGCGGTGGAGGAGTTCTTCGAGGAAGGCTTCGTAGGCGAAGCGCGCGGGGTCGTAGTCGGGGCGCAGCTTGTGCAGGAGCGGCGTCGAGATGCGCCAAGCCATCCACTGGCGCGGCATCTCCTCCATGTCCCAGCGTCGGCGCAGGAAAGCCTCGACCACTTCCACCTCGCGCTCCGTGAGCGGCGAGAGGTCTGCGCGGAAGGGCATCGGCTTGTATGAGCGACGGAGCGCCGCGTCCGAGGTCGGCGCCGAGAAGACCTGCTCGAAGGTCGGCGCCTGCGCCTCGCGCTCGCGCACGACGACCGTTCCGGCGACGAGGTCGCCGAGGCGCTGGTCGCGCGAGGTGACGAAGACCGAGACGAGCCCGACCGAGTAGAAAGGGAAGGGCTCCATGTCGAGTATGCGTAGGAGGTTTCGCGCCGTCGCCTCCCAGAAGGTGACGGGCCGCCCGTCCTCTCGTATCACGCGCAGGCGCAGCCATCGCTTGCCCGGCGTCTGCCCCGCCCAAGCCCACTCGAAGATGACGAAGTAGCCCGACCAGATGAGGAAGACCGCGACGAGGAGCAGCGCGATGACCCACTTCGGCGCATCCCTCGCGAACTGCTCAAGGTCTGCGAGCCCCATCCACCAAGAGACGGCGAGCGCCGTGATGAGGATGACGAGGACTTGCAGGAAGTGGTCGAAGGCGCACGCGAGGAAGCGGTTGCCCGTCGAGGCCAAAGCGAAGTGCAGCGGCACGCGCTCCGGCGTCTCGATGACCAGAGTCTCGTCTGCTGTGACGGCCGCGGACATCAGTCAGTTGAGGGCAGCGCCTCGTCGGCCGGCGGTTCGGCGGCGGGCGCGTCGAGGCGCAGGGCGCCGAGTTGGCGGAACATGGACATGAAGTCGAAGTTGTTCCAAGCCTCGACTATCTTCCCGTCGCGGACGCGGACGATGCAGATGCCGTGGAATTCTACGGGGCGGTGCGTCGCGTCGAAGCCGAGCGTGTGGCCCGCGTGCTTGCCGCGCACAGAGCAGCGCGCCGCTACTCGGTCGCCCTCCGAAACTGTGTCCTCGACGACGACCTCGATGTTGGGGAACGCGCCGCGGAAGGTGTGGAAGAAGGGCTTGAACTCCGCGGGGCCGCGTATGTCCTGACCGGGCGCGTCGCCGAGCCCGTGCGCGACGCCCTCTTCCGAGAACATCTCGTCAATCGCCTCCTCGCGCCCCTTGTTCCAGACCTCCTCGAACCAGCGGCGGATGAAGGCCGCGCTGTCCGAAGTCTCGTAACCTTTATTCATGCGACACCTCCTTCAGTGTGACGCTGTTCTGTTCGGCCCAACGTTCTGTTCAGCTCGGCTTCAACATCTGCGCGTCCCAGCGCGCGTACTCGTCGCGCAGGCGCGCGAAGATTTCCGGTCGGGCTTCCGCGTGTTCGGCCTGCTCCCTCTCGTCCGTTTGGAGGTCGAAGAGGTGCTCCGACTTGTCCGACGCGTCCTTGAGGTACTTCCAGCGGCCGTCGCGCACGGCGCCCTGCGCGGCGTTGCGCCAGAAGAGCGTGCGTTCGAACGTCTGGCGACGCCCGCGCAGGACGGGCAAGAGGTCTTGGCCGTCGAGAGGGTAGTCTGCGTGCGTGCGCGCGCCGGCAGCGGCGAGGATGGTCGCAGTCCAGTCCATCGTGACGGCGACCTGTTCGGTCGTGCGCCCCGCGGGGACGCGGCCGGGCCAGCGCACGATGGCGGGGACGCGTATGCCGCCTTCGTGCAGGTCGAACTTCTTCCCCGTGAAGGGCCAGTTGTAGGAGAAGCGCTCGCCGCCGTTGTCGCTCGTGAAGATGACGAGCGTGTCGTTTGAACGTCCCGAGTCTGCGAGCGCGCGGAGCACGCGGCCGACGCCTTCGTCCAAGCTCTTCATCATCTCGGCGTAGACCTTCAGCGAGCCGCCCGAGGTGAATCCGCCGTAGCCGCCTTTGAGCGCGCGGCTCACGGCCTCGTCGCGCGGCCCCTCCCAAGGCCAGTGCGGCGCGGTGTAGCAGAGGCTCAGGAAGAAGGGCGCGTCGTGGCGGCGTCGCAGGTATTGGACTGCGCGCTCGGAGAGCAGGTCGGTCATGTAGCCGACGCGCTCGACCGGCACCTCCATCTCGAAGAGGTCGCCCTCGCCGTTCGCGTCCCTGTGCGTGAAGAAGTCGGCCGCGCCGCTCATGATGCCGAAGAACTCTTCGAAGCCGCTCTTCACGGGGCCGTACTTCGGCAGGTAGCCGAGGTGCCACTTGCCTACGAGCGCCGTCCGGTAGCCCGCCTCCTTCAGCAGCGACGCGACGGTCGGGTGCTCCGGCTCAAGACCTATGTCGAGTCTGTTCTCGACTAACTGCTTCCTCCACGCGAGCGGCTCTTCCAGCCCGACCCGCGTGCGCGCGGGGTAGCGGCCCGTGACGAACGCGCAGCGCGTCGGCGTGCAGACCGGCGAGGCCGAGTAGGCTTGCGTGAAGCGCATCCCCTCGGCGGCGAGACGGTCGAGATTCGGCGTTTTGTAATCCGGCCGCCCGTAGCCACTCAAATCGCCCCAGCCCATGTCATCCGCCATGACGTAGAGGACGTTCGGCCGCACAGCCTTCCGTGTCCCTCCCGCCTTCGCCGACACTCCCGCCAACGCCGACGCGGCGACGGCGGAAGCGACGAACTCGCGGCGCGTGAGCTTCTTCTTCATCGCGTTTCTGAAAAGGGCGTTCGGCGCGGCCGTAGAACTTAACTACCCCGCACGCGCAGGAAGCGGCGCTTGCCGACCTGTATGAGGGGCGCGCGTTCGGTGCCGACTTCGACTTCCGTTTCGTTCTTGGAGACGCGCTCGCCGTCCACTCGGACGCCGCCCTGTTCGATGAGGCGGCGCGCTTCGGCCATCGAAGGCGCGAGGCCGGTCTCGACGAGCAGGCGCGGCAGCTTCCAGCAGTTCGCCTCGACCGTCCGCTCCTCGACCTCGTCGGGCACCTCCTTGTTGCGGAAGCGGCGGACGAACTCGGCCTCGGCCTCGTCGGCGTCGGCCGGCGAGTGGAAGTCCGCGATGACGCGCTTGGCGAGCGCGACCTTGAAGTCGCGCGGGTTGTCCTCGCCCTGCTCGGCGCGGTCTTGCATCCAGCGGATGTCTTTGACGGTGTAGTCGGTCAGCAGCTCGTAGTAGCGCCACATCAGCTCGTCCGAGATGGACATGAGCTTGCCGAACATCTCGCCGGGCGGCTCGTCTATCCCGATGTAGTTGCCCAAGCTCTTCGACATCTTATGCACGCCGTCCGTGCCTTCCAAGAGCGGCGTGATGAGCGCGACCTGCGGCTCCTGATTGTACTCGCGCTGGAGGTTGCGCCCCATCAGGAGATTGAACTTCTGGTCTGTGCCGCCGAGTTCCACGTCCGCCTCCAAAGCGACCGAGTCGTAAGCCTGCGTCAGAGGGTAGAGCAGTTCGTGCAGCGCGACGGGCTTCTCTTCCGCGAGGCGCTTCTGGAAGTCGTCGCGCTCCAAAATCTGCTTGACCGTGACGTGCGATGCGAGGCGGATGAAGCCGTCGGAGCCGAGCTTGTCCATCCACTCCGAGTTGAAGCGAGTCTCTGTGCGCTCGGGGTGGAGCAGCTTGAAAATCTGCTTCTTGTACGTCTCGGCGTTGGCGTCAATCTCCTCGCGCGTCAGTTGCGGGCGCGTGGCAGACTTGCCCGAGGGGTCGCCGATGAGCCCGGTGAAGTCGCCGATGAGGAAGATGACCGTGTGGCCGAGTTCCTGAAAGTGTCGCAGCTTGCGTATGACTACGGTGTGGCCGAGGTGTATGTCGGGCGCCGTCGGGTCTGCGCCGAGCTTGACGCGAAGGGGCCGCCCGGTCTTCTCACTCTTGATGAGCTTCGCGCGCAAGTCCTCCTCGCGGATAATCTCGACTGCGCCCTTGCGCAGGAACTCCAATTGCTCGTCAATGGTCATGGGAAGGAATTATAAACGGGGATGCGCGGCCCGTTAAGTTTTCTCTAAGGCGACGACGCGGCGGCCGGAGACTTCGTAGCCGCCGGAGCAGACGAGCGCGAGCGCTTCCGTGTAAGCCTTGTGCTCTTCTTGGAGTATGCGCGCGGCGAGCGCGTCGGGCGTGTCCGTGTCGAGGACGGGGACGACGCGCTGCGCGACGATGGGGCCGCCGTCGAGCGTCTCGTCAACGAAGTGGACGGTGCAGCCAGAGTACTTGACGCCGTGGGCGATGGCCTGCCGCTGCGCGTCGAGGCCGGGGAAGGCCGGCAGCAGCGAAGGGTGTATGTTCAGCACGCGCCCTCGGAACTCGCCGACGAAGCAGGGCGAGAGCAGACGCATGTAGCCGGCCAGACAGACAAGCTCGACGCCGCGCGAACGCAGCACGCCGATAATCTCAAGCTCGTGCTCCTCGCGCGTGCGGCCACGGCGTTCGACGACGGCCGTCTCTATCCCTCGTTCACGCGCGCTCTCTAAACCCGCCGCGCCCGGCTTGTCACTTACAACGACCGCCACACGCGCGCCCGGCACGCGCCCCGCGCCCACCGCGTCGGCCAGCGCAACCATGTTAGACCCGCGCCCCGAGATGAGTATGCCGACGTTCATGAAGAAGTAGACAGTAGACAGTAGCCAGTAGCCAGTAGAAAAACAGTGGTCATCCAATCGCTCGCTTGCCGGCGTCAATGTCGGAAAGGCGGAGCACTACTGACTACTGACTACTGACTACTGTCTACAGAAGCTTCACCTCGCGCGCGCCCTCGACGACGCGGCCGATGGGGAAGCACTGGCCGGGGCTGTCGAAGTGGTAGCGCACGGCCTCCGCGTCCTCGGGCGAGCAGATGATGACCATGCCGACGCCCATGTTGAAGGTGCGGTGCATCTCCGCGTCCGTGACGTTGCCGATCTCCTGCATCAGTTTGAAGACGGGCAGCACGGGCCACGACCCGCGCTCGACCTCGGCGGCCGTGCCCTCGGGCAGCACGCGCGGGATGTTTTCGAGCAGGCCGCCGCCCGTGATGTGCGCGAGCGCCTTTATCTGTCCGGTGTCGAGCAAGCCTTCGAGCGGGCGCAGGTAGCTGAGGTGCGGTTGCAGCAGCGCCTCGCCCACGGTCATGCCGAGCGCTTCGACGCGCGTGTCAACTTTGTATCCGGCGACCTCGAAGAAGAGCTTACGCGCGAGCGAGTAGCCGTTGGTGTGCAGGCCCGCCGAAGGCAGCGCCAACAGACGGTCGCCGACGCGGACGCGGCTCCCGTCAATCACCTTCGCGCGGTCAACGACGCCGACGATGAAGCCGGCCACGTCGTACTCGCCCTCCGCGTAGAAGCCGGGCATCTCGGCCGTCTCGCCGCCCAGAAGCACGCAGCCGTTCTCGCGGCAACCGCGCGCGACGCCGTCCACGACCGAGACAATCACGTCGGGCGACAGAGAGCCCGTCGCCACGTAGTCTAAAAAGAAGAGCGGGCGCGCGCCCTGCACGAGGATGTCGTTCGTGCAGTGGTTGACGAGGTCGCGGCCCACCGTGTCGTGGACGCCCGTCATGAACGCTATCTTCAGCTTCGTCCCCACGCCGTCGGCCGACGCGACGAGCACGGGCTCGCTCATGCCGGGGAACGCGCCGTCGAACATCCCGCCGAACGTCCCGATCTCCGAAAGCGTCCGCGCGTTGAAAGTCTCGCGCGCCAGCTTCTTAATCTTCTCCACGGCCGCGTTCGCCGCGTCAATCGAGACGCCCGCGTCGGAGTACGTGATTGATTTGCTCATAAGCTCGGGGGCCGTCACCTCGCGCCGGAGGGGCGGTTGGCGTTGCGGTTGTTCGAGTTGGTGTTGGCGCGCTCGGGCGTCGGGCGCGGGGCGGGCGCGAGGTCGCCGAAGTCTATGAAGCCGCGCTTGGCCGAGTCGTCGCGCAGCGCGGGCAGGCCCGCCCAGATGTCCTGTCCGGCCTTGGGCTCGCGCGCGGTCGTTATCTTCACGTCGTCGGCTTGGCCGCGCGTGTTGATGGTTATCTCGCCCTGCAAGTCTGTGCGGTAGAGCTTGACGCCGGCCGCCTTCAGGCGCCCGAGCGCGTCCGCGGAGGGCAGGCCGTAGCGGTTGTCCGGGCTCGTCGAGATGACGGCCCAGCGGAAGCCGCCGCGCTTGAGGAAGTCTTCCGAGGTCGCGTACTTCGAGCCGTGGTGCGCGACCTTCAAACCCGCCGCCGCGAAGTCTGCGTTCTGCTGGATCATGCGCCGCTCGGTCTGCTCCTCGGCGTCGCCCGGCAGGAGCATCGAGAACTCGCCGTAGTCGAGCCGCACGACGACCGAGTTCGCGTTCGGCTCGTTGCCGCCCGCGGCCATGTCCTTCTCCTCGAAGAAGGGCTCGATGGGCGCGAGCACTCGGAGCAGCGCGCCGTCGCCGAGGTCGAGCGTCGTGCCGGGCGCGGCCTTCTCAAGCTTGATGTTCTTCTGCTGAACGGCCTTCAGGAAGTCGTCGTACTCGCGCGTCGTGTGCGGGTAGCCGCTGTAGTAGACCTGACCGGTCTCGACGGCCTTCAGGACTTCGTCCGCGCCGCCGACGTGGTCTGCATGCGCGTGCGTGGCGATGAGGAAGTCGAGGCGCGAGACTCCGGCGCGCTTCAGCGCGTCCAAGACCTTCTTGCCCGCGCCCGGCGGCCCCGCGTCAATCAGAACGCTCTTGCCCGACGGCGCGACTATCAGGATCGAGTCGCCAAGCCCCACGTCGAGCACGCGCACCGTCAACTCCTTCCCCGACGGCGGCGGGAGCTGCCGCGCGCGCCGCGCCTCCCACCAAGGCTTGACGAACTTCCACCCGACGAACCCGCCCGCCGCCAGCACCACGACCAGCACCGCCAACGCGCACCCGCACCCGCGCCTACCTTGCGCCACTCACTCCACCTCTTGTCCTTTAACTGTAGTCACCGGATTTCAACCAACGGCTCTCCCGATTCTAAAAGGGTAATCGCCCGTGGCAAAGCATTCACCAGAATTTGTTTCAGCCTTGCATTAGAGGTGTTCCCGCAGGTTAGCCAGATGACTTGCGGCGGAGGCTCCAACTCTTCGAGTAGCCTAACGAAGTCGCTGTCTTTCGTCATAACGACGACAGACGCGCTTCTGGCGGCTAGAAAGATCGTGCGGTCGGTCGCCTCTCTCATCCCTAAGTCTCGCACCGCGTGCGCCTGAAGCGAGAAGGTGTTGGTTAGCCACGCAGCGATTGCGGGGGAGAGTTGAGCATCAACCCAAATAATCATGCCGCGAGCGTAGCGGGCTGAAAAAAATTAGTGTTGAGCAGCGGCATCAAGATGTCACGCCGCCACTACGGGATGGTCGAGCCAACGCGCCGCGTAAAGCAGCGCGGCTTTTAAGTCGTCGGCCTCCAGGTCGGGCATCTCTTCGAGAATCTGTTCGGCGCTGAGGCCGGCGGCGAAGAGGTCGAGCACGTCTGTGACGCGGATGCGCATGCCGCGGATGCAGGGGCGCCCGCCGCACTGCTCGGGGTTGACCGTGATTCTTTTAAGGAGGTCGGACATATGTCTCTCCGTTCAGTCGGACGGTACGGGCCCGCGCTCGCGGGCGTACTGGGTTTCGGCCCGTGGGGAGATGCGGGTCGGGTAGCGGCCCGTCCAGCAGGCGACGCAGGAGGTGTCGGCGGGCAGGCCGCAGGCTTCGAGCATCCCTTCGAGCGAGAGGTAGCCGAGCGAGTCGGCCTCGATGAAGTCGCGCACCTCCTCGACCGACATCCGCGACGCGATGAGCTCTTCCTTGTTCGGCGTGTCCACGCCGTAGTAGCAGGGGCTCACGGTCGGCGGGCAACTGATGCGGACGTGTACGGCGCGCGCGCCGGCCTCGCGCACGAGCCGCACGATCTTCTTCGAGGTCGTGCCGCGCACGATGGAGTCGTCAATGAGGACGACCGAGCGGCCGCGTATCAGGTCGCGCACGGGGTTGAGCTTGAGGCGGACGCCGAAGCTGCGTATGGACTGCTTCGGCTCGATGAAGGTGCGGCCGACGTAGTGGTTGCGCACGAGCCCGAAGCGGAAGTTGAGGCGGCTCTCGGCGGCGTAGCCGATGGCCGCGGCGACGCCCGAGTCGGGCACGGGCACGACGAGGTCTGCGTCGGCCGGCTGCTCGACGGCGAGGCGCTTCCCCATCTTGTGGCGCGACTCGTTGACCGAGCGGCCGTAGATAATCGAGTCGGGGCGCGAGAAGTAGACGTGCTCGAAGACGCAGAACGAGCGCCGACGCTCGGGCAGAGGGGAGGTCGAGCGCAGCCCCTCGCCGTTGATGATGAGCATCTCGCCCGGCTCAACGTCGCGCACGTACTCGGCGCCGATGAGGTCGAAGGCGCACGTCTCGGAGGCGACGACCCACGCGCCGTCGAGACGCCCGAGCGCGAGCGGCCGGAAGCCGCGCGGGTCGCGCACGGCGATGAGCGCGTCGGGCGTCAGGAAGAGCATGGAGAAGGCGCCCTCGGTCTCGCAGAGGACTTCCGGAATCGCCTCTTCGACCGACTCGGCCTGCGAGCGCGCGATGCGGTGGAGGATGACTTCGGTGTCCGAGGTCGAGTTGAAGATGGCGCCTTCGCGTTCGAGTCGCTTCCTCTCCTCGGAGGCGAAAGGGAGGTTCCCGTTGTGGCAGACTGCGACCTGCCCGTGCTTGCAGGCGATGAGGAAGGGCTGCGCCTCGCGCACCGAGACTTCGCCCGCCGTCGAGTAGCGCGTGTGGCCGATGGCCGAGGTGCCGGGCAGGCGGTTCAACCTGTCCTCGTCAAACACCTCCGAGACGAGCCCCATCGCGCGCTCCGAGCGCAGGAAGCCGTCCGCCGCGACGATGCCGCACGACTCCTGCCCGCGGTGCTGTAGTTGATAGAGGCCGAGGTACGTGAGGCGCGCGGCGTCGTCGTGCCCGTAGATGCCGAACACGCCGCACTCGTCGCGGAAGCCGCCGCGCGTCAACTCTTCTGAGTTACCCGTCTGGAAAGTCATCCCTGCGCCCGAGAATCGAACCGGAAGTCGCATTGTAACACCCGCGCGCGGCGAAGCAGAACAGACTTCCGCCTGCGTCCTTCCCGCGTGTTATGATACGGCCCGAGATTGAGGAAAGCGGAGGTGTCGGCCGGTGTTCGGGGTGAAGGTTTACGGCGCCGACTGGTGTGAGGACACGCGGCACACGCGCGAGTTTCTGGAACGGCTCGGCGTGAGTTACACGTACGTCAACATCGAAGAGGACGAGGCCGCGGCCGAGTGGGTGCGCGGGCAGAACGAGGGCCGGGAGCGCAAGCCGACCGTGGACGTGGCCGGGCAGGTGCTCTGCACGCCGACCGACCACGAGCTGACGAGCGCCCTGCGCGAACGCGGGCTCATGGCCTGAAGGCTCGCACGTCTTAAACTGATGAGCGAAGGACACGGCATCACGCACAGAATCGCGGCGGTCATCCTGCGCGTCGCGCTGGTGGCCACGCTGGCCGCGGCCGTGTTGGGCCTCTACAGGCGTCTGCCGGAGGACGAACGCTCGCAGGCGTCGGCGAGCCGCCGCGCGACCCTGCTCCACCTGCGCGTGCGCACGGAGGAGGTCGGCCTGCCCGTCTCGGCGAAGAAGATTCCTGTCCAGCTCTTCCCCATCAACATGGCGGCGGCGCGCAACGAGTTCGACTCCGAGCGGCGGCCGGGCCAGCGCTTCGAGGAGTTCGCCACGCGACTAATGGGCGGACGCCAGCCGCTCTCGGTCGAGCTGGACGAGCACGGCGAGGGCCTCATCGAAGTCGCGCCCGGCAAGTGGTGGATACACGCCACGGTCGAGGGCGAACGCGAACTCACATGGCGCCTGCCCGTCAACGTCTCCGGCCGCGAGAAGACCGTCGAGCTCACGAAAGAGAACGCCTACCTCCGCGCGAAAATGTTTTGAAAGCCCTTCGGTTCGAGAATAGTCAACTCCGACTCGCGGACGTGCCCTTGCCCGAGCGCGCGGGCGAGGCGCTGGTGCGTGTGACGTTGGCGGGCGTGTGTAACACGGACTTGGAGATCGTGCGCGGGTACGCGGGCTTCGAGGGAACGCTCGGGCACGAGTTCGTAGGCACGGTGGAGAGCGCGCCGGGCGCGCCCGAACTCGTCGGGCGGCGCGTCGTCGGCGAGATAAACGCCGGCTGCGGCCGCTGCCAGCTCTGCCGCGCGGGCGACGCGCGCCACTGCCCCGAGCGCACCGTGCTCGGCATAAAGGGGCGCGACGGCGCGTTCGCAGAGTACCTGCAACTGCCTTCGTCCAACCTGCTGCCTGTGCCCGAAGAGGTGACGGACGAGCGCGCGGTCTTCACCGAGCCGCTCGCCGCCGCCTGCGGCATCCTCGAACGCGTGCGCGTCGAGCTTGAGACGCGCGTCGCGGTCGTCGGCGACGGAAAGCTCGGGCTGCTCTGCGCGCAGGTCTTGAAGACGTTGACGGGCGCGGGCGTGACGCTCGTCGGCCGCCACGAATCGAAGCTGAAGATAGCGCGCGAGCGCGGCGTGCGCGGCGTGAAGGCCGACGAGCTGCCCGCCAACTTCGAGCGCGCCTTCGACGTGACGGTCGAAGCCTCGGGCTCGCCCGAAGGGTTCGAGACGGCGCAGCGGCTCCTGCGCCCGCGCGGCACGCTCGTCCTCAAGTCCACATACCACGGCACGCTTGAGCTTAACGCCGCGCCCGTCGTCGTGGACGAGATAAGCGTCGTCGGCTCGCGCTGCGGGCGCTTCCAACCCGCGCTCGAACTCCTGCGCCGCGGCGCCGTGGACGTTGACTCGCTCGCCGCGGAAGAGTTCCCGCTCGCCGAAGGCGTCCGCGCCGTGGAGCGAGCCGCCGAGCCCGGCGTCCTCAAAGTCCTCCTGAGAATGTGAGCGGAGCCGGGCAACGCTCATGAGATTCAAGACCGGCCTCGCCGCCGACGGCGCGATACTGCTGACGACGCTCATCTGGGGCTCGACGTTCGCGGTCGCGCGCGGCGTGCTCGACCACTGGCCGCCGCTCACCTACCTCGCGGCGCGTATGCCTCTGGCGGCGCTCGTCTTCGTCGCGCTCTTCCCCCGCTACATCTTCAGAGCCTCGCGCGCGGCGTGGCGCGCGGGCGCGACGCTCGGCCTGCTCATCGGCGCGGGCTTCGTCGGGCAGACCGTCGGGCTGCTCTACACGACGCCCGCGAAGTCCGCCTTCATCACCGGCATCACGACGCCGCTCGTCCCCGTCGTCGCCTACCTCGTCTGGCGCGCGCGCCCGAGCCGCGAGAACCTCGCCGGCATCATCCTCGCCTCGCTGGGCGGTGCGCTCATCCTCGCGCCCGCCGAGGCCGGCCCCGTCAACGCGGGCGACCTCATCACGCTCCTGATGACGCTCCTCTTCGCCGCGCACATCACACTGATGAGCGCCTACGCGCGCCGCTTCGACGTGCGGCAGTTGAGCGCACTGCAAATAACGACGGCCGCCGCGCTCGTCCTCTTCGCGTGGCTCGGCGTGCGCGCGCTGGCCGCGTTCGCGGGCGCTGACGCATTGCCGCCGGGACTCGCGCGCGAGACGCAGCCGCTCGCGTGGAGCGCGTCGGCCGCTTGGTCGCTCGTCTACCTCTCGCTCGTCGCGACGGTCGCTACCTTCCTGCTCTGGACTTGGGGGCAGGCGCGCATGTCTGCCACGCACGCCGCCGTCATCTTCAGCCTCGAACCGGTCTTCGCCACCTTCTTCGCCGTCCTCCTGCGCGGCTCCGCCGAATGGACTGGCCCCCGCGCAACCCTCGGCGCGATTCTGGTTCTCACCGGCGTCATCGTCTCGGAGTTGCGCTGGGGGAGGGAGGAAAAAGAAGTAGCCAGTAGACAGTAGTCAGTAGCCGGTAGGGCTCCGCTTGGCGGTCGCTGACGATGAAATTCGGACGGGCAGCCGATGAAGGTTTTTCTACTGGCTACTGACTACTGGCTACTGACTACTTCTCCTTTGCGGCGGGTGGCGGCATTAGTTATACTCTGGGCTCGCCCCTGTGCCCTTAAGGCTCCCTCGTTTCGGCGCACAGCAGCAGTGGCGGCCGCGCTCGTCGGGGGCGCCGGCCGCGTGACCCTACGGCTCCTTTGAAGTCAGAAGGAAGAGTTTTTTATGTTGCAAATCCCGAAGGGCCAGACGACTGAGGCGGAGCGCGCCATCCTGCGCCGGCTCCGCGTGTGGATCGCGGCGCTGGCGGCCGCCTGCCTCGTGGTCGGCGTCGGCGTCGGCGCGATGCTCACGCGCACGCGCGTCATCGCGGGCGAAGACCAGCCCGCCTCGGCCGCCGCCATCGCGCGCGCGCCCGAGGCCCTCTCCGCCTCGTTCGCCGAGATCGCGCGCCGCGTCGAGCCGGCCGTCGTCAACATAGACACCGTCTCGGCCGCGCCGCAGGTCGCCGACAAGGACGGCGACGACGACGAGGACGAGGACAACGGCGGCGGGGCCGACAACCCTCTGCTCGACATGCTCCGGCGCCGCGCGCGTCGGCCTTCGCGCGGCGTGGGCTCCGGCTTCATCGTTGACCCGAAGGGCGTCATCCTCACCAACTACCACGTCGTCGAGAACATGACCGGCATCATGGTCAAGCTCCAGTCGGGCGAGCAACTGCGCGGCACCGTCGTGGGCTCGGACGAGGAGACCGACATCGCCGTCATCAAGGTCAACGCCGGCCGAGACCTGCCGGCAGTCACGCTCGGCAACTCCGACGAGATGCAGGTCGGCGACTGGGTGCTCGCCATCGGCTCGCCGTTCGGGCTTGAGCAGACCGTCACCGCCGGCATCATCTCGACGAAGGAGAGGCAGACCGACCCCGGCGCCAGTTTCCGCCGCTTCATCCAGACCGACGCCGCCATTAACCGCGGCAACTCGGGCGGCCCGCTCGTCAACATGCGCGGCGAGGTCATCGGCATCAACTCGCAGATCGCGACCTCGACCGGCGACTACAACGGAATCGGCTTCGCGCTCCCGACCAACATCGCCTCCAGCGTCTACAAGCAGTTGATGACGACGGGCAAGGTCAGGCGCGGCTACCTCGGCGTCTACCTCGACTCGGTCAAACCCGAGTTCGCGCGCGTCTACAACATGCCGAAGGCCGCGGGCGCCATCATCAGGGACATGGCCGCCGACGGCAAGGCACCGGCCGCCGTCGCCGGCATCCAGACCAACGACATCGTCGTCGAGTTCAACGGCCAGCCGGTCGAGAACGCGCAAGACCTCATCAACAAGGTCGCCGCCACGCCCGTCGGCGAGACCGTGCAGGTCACGTACCTGCGCGAGGAGGCCGACAAGCTCGAACGCCACACCGCGAGCGTCAAGGTCGGCGAGCGGCCCGCGCCGCGCTCCACTTCGCGCGGCGAAGACGAGGAGAAGGGCGGCGAAGTGAAGCCCAAGACGACGAGCGAGGAGCCGAAGAGCACACGGCCCGCGCTCGGCCTGAAGCTGAGCGAGTTGACGCCGCAGATCGCCAACGAGCGCAACCTGAAGGGCGTGCGCGGCCTCTTCGTGCAGGACGTTGACCCGGCCGGCATCGCTTCGGACGCGGGCGTCCAGAAGTTCATGGTCATCCAGCGCGTCAACCGGCAGAACGTCGTGACCATCGAGGACTTCGAGCGCGTCATCAATGCCCTCAAGCCCGGCGACCCCATCGTCCTCCACGTCGCGGCCTACAACGGCGATAAGGTTACGCAGCAGATCGTCCAGTTCACGTTTCAGTAGAGCCGTGAACAGTGAACCGTAAACCGTGAACCGTGACAGGAGGGCAACTTCCTGTCACGGTTCACGGTTTACGGTTTACGTCTATTAGTTTACGATAGGAACAAATGGCACAGGCGAAGAAGGCGCTCGGGAAGAGTCAGAAGAAGGGCGGCGCGGCGGCGCGCACAGTCGTTAAGAAGTATCCGAACTACATCGGCGGCGAGTGGGTCGCGTCGAAGTCCGGCGAGTGGTTCGAGAACGTGAACCCGGCCGACACGCGCGACTGTGTAGGCCGTTTTCCCGTCTCGAACGCCGAGGACGTTGACGCGGCTGTCGAAGCGGCTAAAGCCGCGGCAGACCGCTGGCGCCGCCTGCCCGCGCCGCGCCGCGCCGAAATCCTCTTCCGCCTCGGCGAAATCCTCATCCGCGACAAGGACAGGTTCACGCGCGAGATGACGCGCGAGATGGGCAAGGTCTTGAAGGAGGCCGGCGGCGACGTGCAGGAGGCCATTGACTGCACGTACTACACGGCCGGCGAGGGCCGGCGCCTCCACGGCTTCACCACGCCCGCCGAGATGCCCGACAAGTTCGCCATGTGTGTGCGCCAGCCTGTGGGCTTGTGCGGGCTGGTTACGCCTTGGAACTTCCCGATGGCCATCCCTTCGTGGAAGCTCATCCCTGCTTTGGTCTGCGGCAACACCGTCGTCATCAAGCCCGCCGAGGACACGCCGCTCTCGACCTACAACTTAGTTAAGGCTTGCGAAGAGGCGGGCGTCCCCGCGGGCGTCGTCAACCTCGTCGCGGGCTACGGCGAGACGGCGGGCGCGGCCCTCGTCTCGAACCGCGACGTGCGGCTCGTCTCCTTCACCGGCTCGACCGAGGTCGGGCGCATCGTCGCCGGAGTCTGCGCCGAGCGCAACGCCGTCTGCTCTCTTGAGATGGGCGGCAAGAACGTCATCATGGTGATGGAGGACGCGGATCTCGAACTCGCGGTCGAGGGCGCGGTCTGGGGTGCGTTCGGCACCTCGGGCCAGCGCTGCACGGCCTCCTCGCGCATCGTCGTCCACAAGAAGGTCTACAAGAAGTTCACGCAGATGCTCGTCGAGCGCGCGAATGGTTTGAAGGTCGGCGACGGCTCGGACGAGAAGACGGACGTCGGCCCGGTCATCAACGCCGACGCGCTCCACCGCATACTCGGCTACATCGAGATAGGGCAGAAGGAAGACCGCGCGCGCCTCGCCTGCGGCGGCAACCGTTTGACCACGGGCGCGCACGCCAACGGCTACTTTGTCGAGCCCACGGTCTTCGTTGACGCCGCGCCCGACATGCGCATCGCGCAGGAAGAAATCTTCGGCCCCGTCACGACCGTCATCCCGGCCGGCTCTCTCGAAGAGGCTGTACGCGTAGGCAACGGCGTGCGCTACGGCCTCTCGGCCTCCATCTACACGGCCGACGTGAACCGCGCCTTCCGCGCGATGCAGGAGATGTACACAGGCATCTTCTACGTCAACTCCTCCACCATCGGCGCCGAAGTCCACCTCCCCTTCGGCGGCACCAAGGCGACGGGGAACGGCCACCGCGAGGCCGGAACCCAAGTCCTCGACATCTTCACCGAGTGGAAGAGCATTTACGTTGACTACAGCGGCAAGCTGCAACGCGCGCAGATTGACGAAGTGAACTTCGAGTAGGACGGCGTGAGCGCTTTTCTTCATGGTTAAGCGCACCTCTCACGGCGAGAGTCGCCACGAAGGCGGCGAGAGGCCGACGGCCGAGGCCGCGCGTGACAAGGCGACGGCGCATGAAATCTACAGGGACGTTGAGAGCGGCCTCTACGTTTTCGTCGGGCCGCGCGGACGTACGCACGTTTTCACCGCGAGCGGCGAACACCACACGAGTTTCAGAACAACGGCGGCGAACAGGCAGCGCAGGCTGGACGAAGGCAAGTGGGAACGTGTGGGCTACGACGAACTGCCGGACAAGGTGAAGTAGTATGAAGACATTACGAAAAGAAGTTGTCGCGTCCGTCGAACTAGTCGAGGTTAAGGTTTCAGAAGACGAACTCGCCGTTTTCGAGTCGGCCTTAAGTTACGCGCTGCGCAATCTGTCGGATGCGGATGTCGAGCGACTGCTCGGCGCCACGCGCGACGAGGCCGAAGGCCTTCTCGACGACCTGCGCGAAATCTCAAGCCCGCAGGGTGAGCCGGAAGCGCTCGCGGAGATGGCCGAAAAATCCTGAAGATTGGAGACAAACAACAGTGATCGTCGGACTCCCAAAGGAGATTAAGGACAACGAGTACCGCGTGGGGCTGACGCCGGCGGGCGTGCGTGCGCTGACGGACGCGGGGCACAGGGTGGTGGTGGAGAAGTCGGCCGGCGAGGGGTCGGGCTTCGAGGACGAGCTGTACGAGCGCGCGGGCGCTGAGCTCATCGGCAGCGCCGACGACGTGTGGGCCGAGGCCGAGATGATCGTCAAGGTCAAGGAGCCCATCGAGCCCGAGTACCCGCGCATGAAGGAGGGGCTGCTCCTCTTCACATACCTGCACCTCGCGCCCGACCCGAAGCAGACGCAGGCGCTGCTCGAACACAAGGTCACCGGCATCGCCTACGAGACGATCACGGACAAGCGCGGGACGCTGCCGCTGCTGACGCCAATGTCGGAGGTCGCGGGGCGGATGGCCGTGCAGGTCGGCGCGCAGTACCTTGAGAAGATGAACGGTGGGCGCGGCGTGCTTGTGGGCGGCGTGCCGGGCGTGCCCGCGGCGCGCGTCGTCATCCTCGGCGGCGGCGTGGTGGGGACGAACGCGGCGAAGATCGCCGTCGGCATGGGCGCGCAGGTGACCATCGTTGACAAGAACCTCGACCGCCTGCGTGAGCTGGACGACATCTTCCTGTCGAAGATTTCGACGCTCGCGTCTTCCGCGTACGCCATCCACGGCGCGATTGCGGAGGCAGACCTCATCATCGGCGGCGTGCTCGTGCCCGGCGCGGCCGCGCCGAAGCTGGTCACGCGCGAGATGCTGAAGGACGTGGCGAAGGGCTCGGTCATCGTGGACGTGGCGGTGGATCAGGGCGGCTGCATCGAGACGACGCGCCCCACCACGCACTCGAACCCGACCTACTACGTCGAGGACGTTCTGCACTACTGCGTGGCGAACATGCCGGGCGCGGTGCCGCGCACCTCGACCTTCGCGCTGACGAACGCGACGCTGCCCTACGCGTTGCGGCTCGCCAACCGCGGCTTCCTCGACGCCATCTCGTCCGACCCCGGCTTGAAGGAGGGCGTCAACACCTACGCCGGCAAGCTGACCTACAAGGCCGTGGCCGACGACCAAGGGCTCGAATACACGCCGCTCGACGACATCCTCGGCCTCTCGCCGCAGACCAGCTCGACGGCCGGCGGCGCGTAGAAGAGACGCACGAGAGTTAAAAGGGAAAGGCCGCTCAGTTCACGAGCGGCCTTTTCTTCTTTCATCTTTTGAAAACTGACGGCACGCAGCCCGGTCTTGAAATTCGACGTTTACGAGAGCAGGCGTTCGAGGCAAGCGGCGAGCTCTTCGGGGGGGAAGGGCTTCGAGAGGTATGCGTCTGCGCGCGCGTCTTCGGGGGCGTCCGCGCGAGCGCCTTCGTCGCCGCTGAGGAGGACGACGGGCAGCGCTTTCAGCTTCGGGTGGCGGCGGAGGAAGCGGCAGAGTTCCTGTCCCGAGAGGTGCGGCATCACGGCGTCGGTGACGACCGCGTCCACCTCCGACGAGAGCAGCGCCTTCATGGCTTCGAGCCCGTCGGCCGCCGGCCTCACCTCGTAGCCGGCGCGGCGCAGCACGACTTCGAGGTAGCGGCGCAGCGCGGCGTCGTCTTCGGCGAGAAGAACTCTGGCGCGCGCAGGCGCTCCGGCTTGGGGTGCGTGTTCGATTGCCTGTTCGACTCCCTGTGGGGTTGTGTTCATCTGATTCTGACGGAGCCCCTTCCTTACTGTAAGAGTCGCCGGACTCGGGGTCAAGTAAAGGAAATCTCCGGCTTATTCCGCCCGCGCGCCCGGCGAACCGACGCGCCCGCCCGCTCATCTATCCTCTTTCGCGCCCCGCGCCCGCGCTTGAAGAGGCGCGCGCCTTCGGCCATACTCGCCTGTTACGAGTCGGCACAGGAAGTCTCCCTTAGAGAGTCAGGAGCGGTTAGTTCGAGATGTACGAGTTCGCAGTCACGCCCGCCATCACGCAGATACGTCGCCGCGGCGTGACCATCACGGAGGTCGAGCCCGGGAGCCTCGGCGCGGAGCTTGAGCTTGAGCCGGGCGACCGCGTCGTGCGTGTCAACGGCCGCGCGGTGCGCGACTATCTCGACTTCCGCTTTCACACGGGCGGCGAGACCGAACTCACGCTCGACGTGCTCAAGCGCGGCGGCGAGGAGTGGGAGTTGGAGGTCGAGCGCGCGGAGGGCGAAGACTTCGGCATACAGTTCGAGAACATCGCGCCGCGCCAGTGCGCCAACGAGTGCCTCTTCTGCTTCTGCAAGGGCAACCCGCCGGACGCGCGCCCCGCGCTCTTCTTCCGAGACGAGGACGTGCGCCTCTCCTTCCTCTACGGCAACTACACGACGCTCACCTCCATCACCGAGGACGAGATGAAGCGCGTCGTCGAGCAGCGCCTGACGCCGCAGTACGTCTCGATTCACGCGACCGACTTGAAGGTGCGCGCTTACCTTCTGGGAGTTGACGAGAAGCGCGCCGACATCTCGGACAAGCTGCAAAGGATGATGGACGCCGGCATCGAGATACACGCGCAGGTCGTCCTCTGCCCCGACATTAACGACGGCGAGGTGTTGAGAAAGACGGTCGAAGATCTGGCCGCCGAGTACCCGCGCGTCCGCAGCGTCGCCGTCGTCCCGCTCGGCCTGACGCGCTACAACACGGACGAGCGCCTGACGCCGGTCACGCCCGAGTGGTGCCGGCAGATTATTAAAGAGGTCGGCCGCGTGCAGAAAGAGTTGAAGGCGCGTCTGGGGACGAACTTCGCCTTCCTCGGCGACGAGATTTACCTGCGCGCCGGGCTCGACGTGCCGGGGCGCCGGCACTACGGCGACTACCCGCAGATAGAGGACGGCGTCGGCATGGTGCGCTCGTTCCGAGAGGAGTTCGCGCGGCTGCTGCGGCGGGTCGAGAAGGCCGGGGTCGGCGACGCCGCGAGTCTGCACGGAACTATCTTGACGGGGACGCTCTTCGCGCCGGTGCTCGAAGAGCTGGTCGGGAGTCTGAACGAGAAGGCGGGGACGCGTCTGAAGGTCGTCGCGGTCGAGAATGAGTACTTCGGGCCTGAGATAGTCGTCGCGGGGCTGATGACGGGGCGCTGCGTCGCGGCCGCGCGCGGGCGTCTGGAAGGCGATTTCGTCATCATCCCTCGGACGGCGCACAAGTCGGACGAGCCCGTCATGCTCGACGGCACGCGCCTCGACGAGTTGGAGAAGAGTTTGGGGCTGCCCGTCCGCGCGCTCGACTTCGAGGGCTTCTCGCGGATGGTCGTCGGCGGGTAAGAATCAGAAGTTAAAAACCGTGAAGTTAAAAAAATAGGGAGAGCCTTTGCAGGCTCTCCCTTTCAAGTCTCCAACCTCGGGTGAGGCTAGAAGATGATGCGGATGCCGACCTGTATCACGCGGCGTGCGAGCGTGATGTCTTTGTGCTCGGCGAAGTTGGAAGTCTCGACGCCCGCGTCCTCGACGAAGATGTCGGGCAGGTAGCCGGCGGCGTTGACGCCGTAGCCGGGGTTCGGGTGGTTGAGCACGTTGTAGGCCTCGCCGCGCAGCTGAACCGTCAGGCCCTCCTTGACGCGGATGTTCTTGAAGAGGCTCGCGTTCAACTGGTTGAGCGCCGGCCCGCGCTCGATGTTACGGCCGGCCGAACCGAACGGCGTGCCGAAGATGCGCGCCGCGTTGGGCGTGTTGACGATGTACTTCACGTCGTTGGGCGTGACGACAACCTCTTGGCCCGTCGAGTTCAGCGCGTTGATCAGGTAGAACCCGTTGACGTTCTGGACGGACGCGCCGTAGACCAGCGCGGCGTCGAGCTGGCTGATGGCGACCTTGCGCGGGTCGGCGTTCGGGTTGCCGATGAACGGGCGGTCGCCCGAGGTCAGGTAGGCGTTACCCAGACCGTAGACGCTGCCGTTGAAGAACTGGCCCGGCGTGTAGGGCTCGCCGCTCGTCAGGACGTAGACGCCGTTGACCTGCCAGCCGCCGAGCAGGTGGCCGACGAAGCCGTGCTGCTCCTTCATCCACGGCACGTCGTAGAGGAAGTTCATGGTGAAGGCGTGCGGGCGGTCTATCTGCGACAGACCCTTCTCGCACGTCGTCAGGCAGAACGGGTTCTGCGCGTTGGCCGAGGCGATGTCGAACGCGAAGATTTCGCTCGCGTTGTCAATCGTCTTGCTGAAGGTGTAGGCCGCGCCGAGCGTCAGCGCGTTGTTCAGGAAGCGGCCGTTGTAGCGCGACTGCATCGAGTGGTAGTTCGAGAAGGCGTCGTTCGTGCGGCGCGTGATGCCGGCCTGCGGGAGCAGGCGGTTGTTGCAAGTCCCCTCGTTGGGGAAGGTGCCCGCGATGTCCGTGCAGACCTGCGCCTTCGTGCCCGCCGGCAGCAAGTTCGCAAACGAGGGCATGTTGACGCCCGTGCCGAACCAGTTCGGGATGCCGTTGACGAGCGGGCCGACGAAGAAGTTGCCGTTGACGTTCTGGAAAAGGTCAACGCCCTTCGTGCCGACGTAGCGGACTTCGGCCACGTTGTTGCGGCCGAACTGGTGCTGGACGCCGAGCGACCACTGCTCCGAGAACGGCGAGTGGAAGTCGGGCGAGACCTGCACCTGCGACAGGAAGCGCGGGTCGAGCTGCCCGAGCGGCAGGACGCCGGAGGCGGCCGCCGAGCTGCGGATCAGTTCGCCGGTCGGGCGCCCCGTGGGGAGCGGGAACGGCGAGTTGGTGGCCGGCAGCAGGTTCGTGCCCAAGGTCAAAGACGCCGAGAACGGCGCCGCGCCCTGCACGTTGCCGAGGATGTTGTAGAACGCCGGCTCGTAGGCGATGGAGAAGCCGCCGCGGACGACCGTGGCGTCCTCGCCGAGGAAGCTCTTCCAGAAGCCGGGCGACCACGCGAAGCCGAGGCGCGGCGCGAAGTTGTTCTTGTCGGCCGGGATGCGCGGCACGGTGCGCACGTCGAGCGGGAGCGCCGGGTTGTAGAAGCGGCCGCTGCCGTTCTCGCGCGCGGTCGAAATCTCGTTCAGGATGTTGAAGGGCTGACCCGTGTACTCGTAGCGCAGGCCGAGGTTCAGCGTCAGGTTCGTCCTGACCTTGAAGTCGTCCTGAATGAAGTAGTACTGGTCGTCCTCGGTGAACGCCAGCGTCGGGTCGCCGACCGTCAGGCTGAGCGACGAGGGCGCGTTATTGATGAGACGCGCCGCCGAGTTGAAGCCGACCGCGCCGTTGAAGTTCGGCAGGAACGGCGACACCTCGTTCAGGTGCTTGTACTCGCCGCCGAAGATGAAGTTGTGCTTGCCGCGCGTCCACGACAGGTTCTCGGCGAGCTGGTAGACCTTGCCGACGCGCCCCTGCGGGAGGTTCGTCGCCGGCCCGATGCCGAGCAGCGTGCGGCCGCTGAGCGTCGGGAGCGCGATGCTGGCGATGGCCGAGCCGATCTGGAGCGGGCCGGGGATGCAGGCCGCGTTGGAGCCGCAGCCGCCGCCGAACTCGACGCCGATCTTCTGGTAGAAGGCGCGGAACTCGCTGACGGCGGAGTTGGTCAGCGTGCGCGTCCAGATGCCGCCGAAGTTCTTGCTGCTGGCCGGAACGTCGCCCGTGAACCCGTTGGTCTGCGCGAGGGTGTTGATGAAGTTCTGCTTCTGGTAGAGGTAGCGGACGGTGACGTTGTCCTTGTTCGACGGCTTGAAGTCACCGCGCAGGGTGTAGTTCGTCTCGTTAAAGGGCGTCGGGATGTCGTACTCGGTCTGCGCCACTTGGAAGGTCTGCGTGCCGAGCGTCACGTTGACGGGCGTCGTGCCAGAGCGGACGCGGGTGCCCGGCTGGATGGCGAAGAGGCTCTGCGTCGTGATGGCCGCGATGGCCGCGTTGCCGGGGAAGGCCGCCAGCAGGCGCGGGAACTCCGACGGCAGGAACGAGAAGCTGCCGGAGCGAATCGTGCTCGTGCCGGGGTTGCGGATGCCCTGATAGGAGACGAAGAAGAAGGCGCGATCCTTGCCGCTCCAAATCCTCGGGCCGCCCTCGCCGAAGTGCGGGGCGTAGACGGGGCCGCCGAAGGTGCCGCCGAAGACGTTGAAGAGGCTCTGGTTCGGCTCGGTCTGGCCGCTGGCCTTCTCGATGTTGTTAAGAGAGTTCAGGTTCGCGTTGTCGCGGTGGAACTCGAAGGCCGAGCCGTGGAACTCGTTCGTCCCGGCCTTGTTCACGATGTTGACGATGGCGCCCTGATTGCGGCCGTACTGCGCCGAGAAGTTGTTCGTGATGACCTGATATTCCTGAACCTGATCTTGGTTGTCCACGAACATGGCGGGGCCGGCGACCGAGAGGTCGTTGTTGTCGGCGCCGTCTATCTGGAAGTTGTTCGAGCGGGCGCGGTTGCCGTTGACGGAGAGGCCGGTGCCGTTGGTGTTGACGCCGCCGCTGTTGTTCGGGATGACGCCGGGCGCTAAGAGCGCCAGCGTGTCGAGGCCGCTGCCGGCGGCGTTCGACGGCAACTCCTCGATGCGGCGCGTGTCAACGGTGTGCGAAATCTGCGACTGCTCGCGCTGCACGACCTCCTCGGTGCCGGCGACGACCGTCACCGTCTCCGAGACGTTGCCCGCTTCGAGCACCACGGCCGCGGGGTTGACGATGCCCGCCCTCACCGTGACGTTCGTGCTGACGGCGCGCTTGAAGCCCGCGGCCTCGACCGTCACCGTGTAGTTGCCCGGCTGTAGGCCGGCGAACTCGAACGAGCCCTCGCCGGTGGTGGAGGTCGTCGGGGTGGTGGTGCCCGTGGCCTCGTTCTTCGCCGAGACGGTCGCGCCGGCGATGGCGGCGCCGTTCGGGTCGGTCACTGTGCCGCGCAGCGTGCCCGACGTGGCCTGCGCCAGAGCCGGGGCGGCAGAGAGCGGCATAATGACAAGTGCCCACACCGCAAAGAGCGCGAGCGCTTTAGCCTTCCAAGAACTGCTCATGTTCTCCCTCCTTAGAGAGTCTGTTAAAGGAAAGTTCGGCCCGCGCAGGGGAAGTTCTCCGGGGCTTCGCTTTTCTGAAATTAATGCGGTGAACCGGTGGCCCTACGCCCGCGTGGTATCGGGAAGGTGGACGGCGGACTGCCGGGGACGCGTGTTAAACCCCCCGCCTCGGGCCGGAGCGATTCGCAGTCACAAGTTTTCAACTCAAAAAGCACAGCGGTCGTCGTTCGGGGGTTTTATGAGTTAACTGAGACGCGTAAACGAGCAAAACCCATACCAGCCGCGCGGCCGGGCGCGGCCCCGCCCGCTGACGTACCAAATCCGGCAATATTTCCTTTTTTCTGGAAGCTGCCGAATCCATCCGGGTGGAATAAGGGGTCGCGGCGTGGATGCCGTTCAATTTTTCGGATACGATTTCTTGAATTTTTATGAACGGCGAGATATGCCGAAGGGGCGCCCTCCGTTCAGGAAGGCGCCCCTTCGGTACGTTCTAAGACCCGCAGCGGCGGCCTTTAAAGGCCGGCGGCCCGCGTCAGTCCACGACGTTGAAGTCTATGCTGCGCGCGAGCTGCGAGCTCTTCTTGTCGGACAGCTCGTCCGTGACGATGAACGTCAGGACGTGGCGCCCGGCGGCGAGCTTCGAGACGCCGATCTGGCCGACTTTGATGAACTGCCCCTCGCCGGCCTTGACCTCAAGGGACTGCACCGGCCCCTGAAAGACGACGCGGTCGCCGCGGCTGATGACGAGCTGCGTCGAGAGCTTCGGGCTCCCGCCGGCGAGCTTCGGGTTGTAGACGACGGCGCTGAAGCGCAGGTCGTCTTTGCGGTGAATCTGGCGCAGGGCCGTGAGCGCGACGGGCTGCGCCTTGGCGCCGGCCGCCGGGTCAACCGAGTGGAGGAAGACGCTGCTCATCGTCAGGCGCTTCTTGCTCATGTCGGGCACTTCGAGGTACTTCGAGAGCGAGCCGAGCTTGCCCGTCTCGGCCTCGCGCACGGCGACCCGCAGCATGTAGTTGCCCGGCGGCAGCTCGACGTGCCCCGAGTAGCCGACGCCGCCCGCGAGCGCGCTCTTGTGCTCGTCGGGCGTGAGCGCGAAGTTGATGGTCTCGCTGAAGCCCTGCTGCGTCTTGCCCACCTGATTGACGACGAAGCCGACCACGTCGAGCGAGGCGTGCTGCTTGCCGTCCGGGCCCTGTTTGAAGTCGAGCGTGCTCGCGTCCACGAGCAGGTCTATGTCCACGGCCGCGCGGTTGTCGGGCAGGAAGCGGTACTGGAAGGCGGCCGACACGTCCACGTCGCGCTTCGCGAGCGGGGACATGGCCGCGCGCGCGACCTCCTGCTCCTTCGTGAGCGGCCCCTTCGGCCCCTCGTCCGGCTTGGCGACGTAGCCGACGCGCGTGTAGACCTTCGCGCCCGGCCGCCTGACCTTGACCTGTAGCTTGTGGAATTTGCCGTCGAAGGGCTCCGAGGGCTTGTAGGCGAGCAGGTAGTAGCTGCTCCGGTTGGTCACGCGCCGCAGCCCCTCGCCGAAGTTGTTGGTGTTGATGATCGAGACGCCGCCCGTCGCCTCGGCCAGCGCCTCAAGCCCCTGATGGCCGGTCAGCGTGTCGAACCTCATGTTGTCGAACTGCGCCATGTTCGGCGTGCGCCCTTCGGTGTGGGTGCTGTTGTCGTCCATCATGCCGGCCACCAGCCCGCTCTTGGCCTCGTTGCCCTGATCGGTGAAGTGCGACACGCCGCCGCTCGCCTTCAGCCCGCGCACGTCCATCGAGTTGATGACGACGCCCGCGCGGCTCGCCTTGTCGGTGATCTGCTTGAGCAGGTAGTCCACGTTGGTCGTCAGCGCGCGCGCCTCCTGCAAGGGGATGGGCGAGCCGTTGACGGCGAACTGCGTCTGCGAGGACTCGAAGAGCGGCAGGCCGCCCGAGATGAGCACGAGGCTCTTGCGGCCGGGCAGCGGGCGCATGCCGTCCACGACGCTGCCCGTCACCGAGAGCGCCGTCAGAGCGCGCGCGCCGCGCGTGTAGCCGTCGAGCGAGACGTCGGAGTCCATCGAGCCGCTCGGCGCCGGGATGTTGACGCTCTCAAGGTTCGAGGTCTGGGCGTTGGAGCCGATCTCGCTGCTGCCGCTGCCCATGGGCTTCGGGGGCTGGCTCGACCTTTCGGCGTTGGCGAAGTTGCCGAAGACGGAGTAGGGGTGCGAGCGCGGCGTCAGCTCGGCGATGGCGCGGCGGAGCAACTGCCTGTCCGAGGTGAACTGCTGTAGGAACCCGACGCCGCCGACCACGCGCAGGATGGCGACGAGGTCTGTGTCGGCCATCTGCTTGTCTACGAAGTCGGTGAGCACCGCGCGGACGGTCGTCATGTCCTCGGCGGGGATGGTCAGGTCGTCCACGACGAAGGCGAAGATGCGCCGCACGTCGCGCGCCGAGGCGTTGCTCGCAACGTCGGTCGGGGCCGAGCGAACGGACGCGGGCAGCGCGCCCTCGACGCGCGGCGCGGCCGAGTCGGCGCCGACGAACTCCATGAACTTCAAGTCCTGCTTCTTGCCGTTCTCGTACAGCTCGAACTCGTCGAGCTTGAGGTCGTTGATGACGTTGTCGTCCTTGTCCGTGACGACCACGTCCGTCTGCACCAGCTCCGTGCTGATGCGGACGACGTCCTCGTCGTCCTGCAACTGCGGCGGCGTCTGCGCGGCCGGCGTCTGCCCGAAGGCCGCGGCGGCAAGGATCGCGAATGAGAGAAACAATGAAAGCGTGGTCTTCATCTGTGTGGCTCCTTTGGGTGCGCGTCGGGGTCGGGGAGTAAGAGGCTGGTCAAGGGCGCGCGGGACGGGATTATATGCCACGGGGCGGCCGGATGGCTAAAGCACCCGCATGCGCATGAGAATTTAAAACATCTGCGCGGGCGGCACTCACTTCAACAGGCAGGGCCGCCCGCGCTCGTCCGCGGCGTTGTCCGCCGGGCCGTTACTTGGCGGGCTCGACGTTGAAGGTGTTGGGGTCGAGCGACTGGTTGAACATGAACTGCGTCAGCTTCGCCGTCCACTTGGTGGAGGTGGTGACGCTGCCGGTGTCTATGTAGAGGTCGAGCGTGTAGGTGTGCGGCAGCGTCAGCTTCTCCTCGCGCTTGAAGTCGGAGAACCCCTCGACGATCTTGATGCGCGAGCTGCGCTGGTTGCTCGAACTGTTGATGCCTTGCGTGCCCAGCCCGGCGGGGACGATGCGCTCGTACTCGGTGCGGACGTGCTGGAAGGTCTCGGCGTCGAAGAAGAGCGTCACCTCCATCTCGGAGCCCTTGCGCGGGGCGTACTTGAGCCTGTAAGCCTTGCGCCCCCCCACCTTCTCCGTGCCGGCCGCCTTCAGCTTCGCGCCGTGCGCTTCGAGGGTCAGCAGCGGCCACGCGGTGGTCAGCGCCCCGCCGACCAGCCCCTCGCGGAACAGCGCCTCCTGCGTGAGGAGGAGGCCGCCGAGGGGCGAGCGCTTGCCGGGCGAGACGTAGCCGACCGTCAGCCGTTTGCCGTCGTAGGCGAAGGTCTCCTGCGGGTAGCTGGGCGAGGCGAACTTCATCCCGATCAGCGTCTTGTTCTCGTCCGAGCCGATGACGATCTGGCCGTCCGTGCCGCCCTGCGAGGTGCCCGACTGGAAGGTGACCGTGCACGTGCCGAGGACGACCATGTTCTTGACCGACGAGCGCGCGGCGGCCGCGCCGACGGCTTCGAGGTGTTTGGCGATAATCTGCTCCGCGCTCAGCTCGTCGTCGGCCGCGGCGCGTGCGGCGTTGACGGCCGCGCCCGAAGACGCGTTCAGGAGGAGGCAGACGACGAGGGCGATGACGAAGGTCGGGCGTCGAATTTTGGCTCTCATAATATTCACCTCAGAATGGGGCGACGGGCGCGGGTCGGGGCGCACCTAACGACGACTGGGTTCGGGGGCGCCGGCCGATGATATGGCCGGCGCACCCCTTTTGAAAAGTCCGCTGGCAAAAAAACTGGGCGCCGTTCAATCGAGAACAGCGCCCAGCCAGAGTCAGCCGAGGCCCGAAGGCCCGCGGCTTAGAAGTCGAACCGCGCGCCGAACTGCACGATGCGGGGGTCGAACGTGCTGCTGAGGCGCCCGAAGGTGGTGCTGTTGATGTCGAAGATGCTGCTGCTCTCTCCGGTGTTGAAGTTCGTGTGGTTGGTCACGTTGAAGACCTCCATGCGGAGCTGGAGGTTGCGGCCGGCCTCGCCGATCTTGAAGTTCCGGAAGATGCCGGCGTTCCAGTTGAAGTAGACCGGCCCGTTGATGAAGTTGATCGGCGTGTTGCCGGTCGAGCCGGGGGCGTTCGGGAAGAAGACCTGCCCCGAGAACGGCGTGTAGACGAGCGTGGTCGGGTTGAGCGGCGCCGCGCCGCGGATGGCCGTCAGCGTGAAGCCGGTCGGGAGCGGCTGCGTCAGGTCAACGACCTGCGTCGTCGTGCCGTTGCTGGCCGTCGCCTGCAAGACCTTCGGGTTGATGAAGAAGACCCCGTTCGGCGTCTTGAAGATGCCGACGAGCTTCTTGACCTCATCGCCCGACAGGCTGGTGGTGGCGGGCTGAAGCGCCGAGCGGCCGGCGCGGTTCAGCGTGCCGCGCGGGTCGCGGATCGAGATCGGCGGGCCCGAGCTGATGTTGACGATGGAGGTGAACTGGAAGCCGCCGAGGATGTAGTTGAGCGGCCCCTCGTTCAGCCACCGGCGCCCGCGGCCGAACGGCAACTCGTAGTTCATGTTGGCGTTGATCGTGTGCGTGCGGTCGTAGTCGGGGCGCGCGTAGTTCAGGCGGAAGTTGGCCAGATCGAGGTACGGGTCAACGTTCGTCTGCGTGTCCTGCGTCGTGTCGGCCAGAATCTTCTGGAACGTGTAGTTGATCTGGTAGCCGAGGCCGCCCACGAAGCGGCGGCGGAGCTCGGCCTGCAACGAGTTGTAGCGGAAGAGGCCGCCGTTCTCCAGCGTGTTCGCGACGCCCGTGTTCGGGTTGGCGAGGAAGGCGATGCCGCCGGTCGTGCCGCCCTGAATGGCCGTCAGCGCGAGGTCGGCCGGCGTGCCGTTCTGTAGCGCCGTGACGATGGTCGCGGTGGAAGTCGTCAGCTTGTTGATGACCGAGAGCGTGTTCGGGCCGGTCAGGAAGTTCTGCGAGTTGGCGCTCGTCGTTCGGTTGAACGCGAGGTTCTGCTGCGCGCGGATGAAGTCGGCGAGGAAGCCGGTGTCGCGGATGTTGATCTGGTTGTAGTCAATCGAGCGCCACAGCTCGTTGCTGCGGCTCCCGACGTAGCGGATTTCGATCGCCTGATTCCAGCCGATCTCGCGCTGGATGCCGACGTTGTACTCGTGGACGAGCGGCAATTGCAGGTTCGGGTCAACGACGAAGACCGTCCCGAAGCGGCTGGCGATGGCCGCCGTGTTGTTCGCCGAGTAAGGGCGCGGGAAGGTCGGCAGCGTCGGCGTGCCGAAGTTGGCCGGCAGCGCTTGGAAGCTCGGCGCCTCGGGCCTCGGCGTCAGGATCGAGCGGAGGAACGTGGTGTCGGTGCCGCCGATGTTGGTCGTCACGTTGACGGTCGTCGAGCCGAGGCCGACGTGGTTCAAGAGCGCGTTGTCGGGCGAGCGCACGTACTCGTTGTTGTTGTAGCTGGCGCGGTAGCCGCCGCGGATGACCGTGCGGCCTTCGCCGGGGAACATCGAGCTGAGGAAGCTGTTTTCCTTGAAGGTCGGCGACCATGCGAGGCTCAGGGTCGGGCCGAAGTTGTTCCGGTCGGCCTTGAAGAAGTCGCCCGGCGAGCCGGCGTTGCCGCCGACGATCTGGTAGACGCCGTTCGGGTTGAGCGCCGCCTGCTTCGCGGTCTGGCCCGACTCGACGCGCGCCTCCATGTAGACCTGATCGGGGTTGCGCAGCGGCGTGTAGAGCTCGTAGCGCAGGCCGAGGTTCAGGGTCAGGTGGGGCGAGACGCGCCACTGATCCTGACCGTAGAACGACCAGTTCTCGAAGCGCAGGTCGCGGATGGCCGGCGCGCCGGTCTGGTAGCCGGTCGTCGCGTTGACGAGGTTGGCCGTCAGGGAGCCGGCGCCGATGATGCCGCCGAGCAGGTAGCGCAGCGCGTTGGCGCGCGCGAGGTCGGTCGCGTTGACGCCGCCGGGGAACATGCCGGTGATGAGCCCGGGCGTGTTCGGGTTGGTGGTCGTCGCGAAGGTGTAGACCGGGGTTGTGCCCGCGAAGTTCAGCGCGACGATCTTGTACGCCTGCAACTGCCCGCCGAAGCGGAACGAGTGGTTGCCGTGCGCCCACGTCGCGTTGTCCTGAACGTTCCAGTAGTCGGTGTTGCGGCCCTGACTGCGGAAGCTGCCCTGCGGGTTGGTGATGATGCCCGCGAGCGTGTTGGCGCCCTGCGACTGGGCGGAGCTGAAGACGTAGTCGGGCTGGATGCCCGACTCTTGGAAGAAGGGCTCGCTGCGCTGGTAGCCGCCGCGAATCTCGTTGGTGATGTTCGAGGTCGGCGTCATGTTGTAGGCCAGCACGTAGAGGCGGGTCGGGCCGCCCTGAAAGACGTAGGGGCTGGTCTGGAACCCGTAGGGCAGGTCGTTACGCGCGTTGCTCTCCTTGTTGTACTTGTAGACGAAGTTGAAGGCGTTGCGGTCGTTGACCTGCACGTCGAAGCGGCCCGTGTAGGCGTCGCGCGTGACGGGCGTCGAGATGTTGAAGTTGTAAACCTGCGTGAAGTTGACGCCGCTGGTCACGCCGTTGCCGGCGGCCGGCAGCAGGTCGAGGACGCGGCTCTGGACGATGGGGTCAACGCCGAGCACGCCGCCCGCGTTCGCGAACGTGGTCGCGTTCGTGCCCGTGAGGGTCAGCCCCGAGCCGGTCAGGACGTTGACCGTGCGGGTCGTGCCCGAGTTGTCCACGTAGCTGAACGTGCCGTTGCGCGCGGGGGCCAGAAGCGTCGTGCCCGAGGCCGCGGCCTGCGAAGCCTGCCGGAAGCCCTCGTAGTTCATGAAGAAGAAGGCGTGGCCGCGCAGCAGCGCCTTGCCGCCCTCGCCGAAGCGCGGGAGCACGGACGGGCCGCTGAAGGTGCCGCCGTACTGGTTGCGGTTCAGGAACGGGCGCTTGACGTTGTTGAAGTTGTTGAAGAAGCGGTTGGCGCCGAACTCCGAGTTGCGGTTGAACTCGTAGACCGAGCCGTGGAAGTCAGCGCCGCCGCGGGGGGTGACGAGCTGCACGATCTGCGAGCCGCCGTACTCGGCGCCCGCGTTCTGCGTGACGACGGTGAACTCGCCCGTGTCGTCAACCGTGGGGCGATCCTGCACGAAGCCGCCGTTGCGGATGAAGTTGTCCTGAATGTTCATGCCGTCGCGCGTGTAGTTCGTGACCGAACTGCGCTGGCCGTTGATGGAGCTGCTCGTCGGGTTGACGCCCGGCAGCAGGTTGAGCAGCGCGAGCGGGTTGCGCCCGTTGATGGGCAGCTCCTTGACCTGACGGGGGCTGATCGTGGTGCTCAGGTCTGCGCCCGTGGCGTTGACGATGTCGGCGCCGGCCGTGACCGTCACCGTCTCGTTGACGTTGCCGGCTTCGAGCGTGGCGTTGAGCGTGTAGTCGCGCCCGACGTCAATCTTCAACTGGGTGGCGCTGAAGGTCTTGAAGCCCTGCGCCGTGATCGTCACGGTGTAGGTGCCGGCCTCAAGCTGCGCCATCTCGTACGCGCCCTCGCTGGACGCCTGCACCGTGCGCTCCCGGCCCGTCTGGTTATCCTTCGCGGTGACGGTGGCGTTGGGGATGACCGCCCCTCCGGGGTCGGTCACGGTGCCGACCAGCCGGCCCGCGCTGGTCTGCGCGAAGGCGGTCAGGGCGAATACAAGGAGCGCGAGCGCGATCCCTGTAAACTTTCTAATACTTGTCATAGGTGGACTCCTCGCTAAGGTTGGGGTTCCTTCTTCGTAGCGCGCCGTCGCGCGCTGGTGACGGATGTAGTCCGGGATGAATTGGCGTCCTTACGATAGTCCGCGGGTATTAGAAAACGCCGCCCTTCGATCGCTCTGGAAGGAGAACGTCCCGGGTTGACCCGGTTCTTGCTTCCTTCGTTTAAGAAAAATGTATGGCGAGTAGCGGTTAGCGGTTATCGCTTTGGCGGAGTCGAACGGGAGCGCGTCGGCACATTCCCTTCGTTGGTACGACTCGCTGGATGATACGACTCAGGTGTGAGCCAGCAAAATTTATGCCGGGTAATGGGGCGGGCGGGACAGGTCGGGAACGGCCTTATTTATGAAAAATTAACTTTGAACGGCCGGGGCTCAAACAGAGATTTAGTCCAAGTTTTTGGATACATACAGAAATTTGGTCGAACCGCGAGTGAGTTTGGACGGCCGGGGCGCGTGCGTGGGGCCGCGCGGGCTGCGGCACGGCCTTCGGGCGGCGTCGCGCGCCGTCAACGCTTGGAGCGAAGCTCCTTGATGGTCGAGCGGACGCGCTCGGCGTCGGCCGCGTCGGGCGCGAGGCGCAGGTAGGTCTCAAGCTCTTCGGCGGCGCGCTGGTATTCGCGGCGGTTCCAGTAGAGGCCGCCGAGGTAGTAGTGCGCGAGCGCGACCTCGCCGCCGCCGTGCTCGACGGCCTCCCTGAGCTGCGTCTCGGCCTCCGCAAGGTCGCGCCGCTTAATCAGGATGACGCCCAGATAGAAGTGCGCCGGGGCGGGCGACGCGCCGGCCTTGAGCGCCTTGTGAAACTGCGCCTCGGCCTCTTCGTACTGGCGCTGCTCGTAGAGCGCGATGCCGTAGTCGAGCAGCACGGCGCCGTCTTCGGGCGCGAGCTTGAGCGCGCCGCCGAGCGCCTCTGCGGCCTTATCCGGCTGCTTCAGACGGAGGTACTGCGCGCCCAGCTCGGCGAGCGCCAGACGGAACTGCGGGTAGAGGGCGAGCGCGCCGCGCAGGTGTTCGACGGCCTTCTCCGGCTCGTGCCTGCGCGCCGCGTCGAGCGCCTTCTGGTAGAGCTCGGCCGCGGGCTTGGGCACGCCCGCGAGCGCCGCGTTGAGCACGCCGGGCTGCGCCTGACCGGCGGCGCCGGACTTCTTCGGGCGGAGGTAGATTTGGAGCGTGAAGGGGCGCTCGAAGGACGTGCCGACGACGCCGCTGCGCGTCTGGATGGTCGCCGGTTCGAGCGTCACCGTCTCGCGCACCGTCTCGAACTCGTCGCCGCCGTCCACGACGACGGCGTAGCTGCCCGGCCGCAGAGAGGTGAAGCGGAAACTGCCGTTGGCGTCGGTGAAGACGTAGAGGCTGCCGAAGCCCGAACTCTCAAGCGTCACCTTGAGCCGCAGTTCCGGGCGGCGGCCCGAAGGCACGACGAGCCTCCCCTGTATCGTGTGCGAGCCGCCCGTGCCCGAGTCGTCGCGCCCGCCGACCTGCGCGGCGGCCGGCGCCGAGGCGGCGGCGAGTAATACGGCAACAGTCAGCAGCAGAGAGGTGCGGCCGGGACTTCGGCCGAGCGCGCGGGCCGGCTTGAAGGTCATGGCTACTGACTCCTTTCGCTGGGGCGACGAGGAACGCCACTCGGGTTCGTCAAAGACGGAGCGCGCAGGATAGCACAAGAGAAAAGAAGAGGGAGGGGCGATTTTCGCGCCCCTCCCTTTGAAGCTTTCACGCGCCCCGGCGGGGCTCGGTGAAAGGGAACAGTTTAGAACTGGAACTTGACGCCCAAGCGGAGCGCCGACGGGAACTGGAAGATCGTCCCCGTGCCGTAGAACGGGTTGCTCTGGTTCGGCACGCCGGGCGCGCCGCTGGTGATGCTGAACGTCTCATCCTGACGGATGGCGCGCTGCTGGTTGGTTACGTTGAACCAGTCGAGCTGGAACCGGAGCTGGCGGTCTTCGCCGAGGTTAATCGGGTAGTAGGCGCCGAGGTCGAGCTGGTAAGTCGTCGGCGTGCGGTTGCTGCCCGTGAGCGGGTTGATCGCCGTGCCCCGCTGGACGCCGAAGCCCTCGTTGTCGAGGTAGACCGGGTGCGGGATCAGCGCGTTGTACGGGATGCCCGACTGCGCGCGGAACGACGCGCTCGTCAGCAGCCCGAAGTTCCAGCGGTAGCTGCCGTCGAACTTGAACTGGTGCGGGCGGTCGTTCGGCAGGCGCCCGTACATGTTGTTGAGCAGGCTGACGAGGTCGAACAGGCTGGTGATGTTCGGGTCAGACTGGCCGTTGTCGTTGCGGAAAAGCCCCTCGTAGTTGCCGATGAGGCTTGAGTAGACGTAGGAAGCGATGAACTGGTAGTTGTTCGTGAAACGCTTCGTGGCCGTGAACTCCAGCGCGCGGTAGTAGCGGCGCGCGTGGCCGAAGCAGCCGATGGCCGGGTCGTTGCAGGCAAGGTCTTCGGTCGTGATGTTCACGCCGCGGCGCCGGCCCGGGTTGAAGAGGAAGTAGTGCTCGCCGTCGTCGAACGAGCCGTCCTCGATGACGTTGTCCTGAGCGCGGTAGACGCCGCGGACGCCGAGCGCGAGGTCTTTGACGGCCTCGTACTCGAAGCCGGCCGTGTACTCGTCAACCGTCTGCGGCGAGAGGTGCGGGTCAATCGGGGTGGCGTCGCCGCCGAGGTTGCCGAAGTTGGTGATGACCGACGCGCCCGTCGGGTTGCCGTTCAGGCGGCTGACGTTGAGCTGGTAGTCCGTCTGAACCGAGTTGCCGCCCGCGCGGACGTTGAGGTCGAGCGGGATCGGGGTCTCGACGAAGCGCGCGAAGTTGGCGAAGACCTTGCCGCGGCCCTGTCCGGTGAAGTCCCAGATGAAGCCGAGGCGCGGCTGCATGTTCGCGATGAAGTCGTTCAGCGAGAGGTAGTTTACGCCGCTGATCGAGTACGCCTGCTGGTAGTCCCAGCGCAGGCCCACGTTGAGCTGTAGGTTGCGCGTGGCCTTGTAGTCGTCCTGAATGTAGAAGCTCTCGACGTTGGTCTTGGTGTACTCGCCCTGCGTGTTGAGCTGGAAGTTGCGGGCGCGCACCACGTCGAGAATCAGGAACGGGTTGGCGACCGCGTTCAGGTTGGCCACGTCGCCCGTGACGGCGGTGGTGATGCCGGTGCCGGCCAGCGCGCCCGCGTCTATGAGCGCCTGCACGTTGGCCGTGCGCGAGGCGCTCGGGCAGGTCACGGTGGCCCCGTTGCGCGAGCAGACCGCGAAGCGGTTCTCGACGCGGTACGGGCCGGCCGGGACGTCGGCGGCGCCGAAGTCCAGCGACGGGCCGGTCGAGAACGTGTCAATGTTGTAGCGGTTCTGGTTGAACTCGAAGCCGTACTTGAGGGTGTGCATGCCCCAGATGTTCTGGAGGCGCGCCGCGGCCTCGTAGCGGTCGCGATCCTGCTGCGACGCGAGGCCGAAGCCCTGACGGATGTAGTTGCGCTGGACGCTGCCGCCCGAGCCCTCGACGTAGGCGAGGCGCAGGCCGTTGGTGGCGACGACGCCGGTCTCGACCGGCGACAGGACGCTGCCGCCGCGCAGCACGGCGAAGCGGTCGGTGACGAGCGTCTCGTTCGACTCCGGCAGCGTGTTGGCGCGCTGGAAGTGGAGGCCGCCCGAGAACTCGCCGATGAAGTTCGGGCTGAAGGTCGAGTTGAGGCGCAGCGCGTAGTTCGAGCCGCCGGTCTCAATCGTGCCGCGGAAGCTGTTCGGGTCGGCGCCGAAGCCCGACAGACCGAAGAGGTGGCCTTCCTGCTTCGTGTAGTCGCCGAAGGTCGAGAAGGTCAGCGTGTGGTTAATCGAAGGCCCGTAGGTTAGCTTGCCGGCGTAGAACGGCGTCGTGACCTTGTTGCTGACCTCGTCGAGGAAGGTCTGCGTCAGCGAGTAGTTCTCGCGACGCTGCGGGTTGAAGGCGCCGAAGAACCAGAGCTTGTCCTTCTTGATGGGGCCGCCGATGTCGAAGCCGGCGTCAATCTCGGAGAAGCCGTTCGGGGCCGCGCCCGTGAGCGGGATGGCCGTGGACTTGACGCTGCGGACGAAGTCCTTGGCGGTGAAGTAGCCGAAAACGTCGCCGCGCACGTCGTTCGAGCCCGACTTCGTGATGACGTTGAAGACGCCGCCCGTGGACTTGCCGATGTCGGCGCCGTAAGCGCCCGTCAAGACCTGCACTTCCTGCACGAACTCGAACGGCAGGTTCGCGCCCGAGCCGCCGAAGGCCGGGTCGGCGACCGAGACGCCGTCGAGGATGTAGTTGTTCTCGGGGCCGGAGGAGCCGGCCACAGACGGGTCGCGGTCGCGGCCCGAGGCGTCGCGCAGGCCC
This sequence comes from Pyrinomonadaceae bacterium, assembly GCA_035248785.1. Taxonomy (GTDB): domain Bacteria; phylum Acidobacteriota; class Blastocatellia; order Pyrinomonadales; family Pyrinomonadaceae; genus QHXN01. The sequence goes on from DATFHD010000031.1 coordinate 48,862, forward strand.
GATCGCGCCACGGTCGGCGCGATCGAGTAGAGCGACTGCACGGTGCGCTGCGTCGGGAAGTTGGAGAATTGCTCGGTAGAAACGTTAGTACCCGTGGTGTTGGTCGTCACGTCAACGGCCGCGCCAGCCGAGGCCGTGACCTCGACCGTCTCGGTCGCGCCCTGCGGGCGCAGCGTGACGGAGATGTTCGAGCGCTTGGTCAGGTTGACCTCAACGTCCGCCTGCTCGAATCTGGCGAAGCCCTTGTCGGCTTCGATAGTTACGGTATAACGGCCCGGCGGAATCTGAGGGATGATAAAAGCGCCCTCGTCATTCGTCGTCGCCGACTGCGCGCGGATGAGGTTCGGCCCTGCGACCGAAACCGTCACGCCCGGGACGGCGGCGCCGTTCACGTCAACGACAGTACCCTCAATCGCACCCGTCGTGGTCGTCTGGGCCGCGGCGCTCGTCAAGAAGAACGAGAGCGCGAGGGCCAGAACGGTCAGGATTCGGATGGGAAACTTCATGCAAACTATTCCTTTCGTTGTGTTTATCCCTCTAGAGAGTTTTTGAACTCTCTAGACCTTGTAGGGATGATTGTTTACAGGATTACCTCGCCGCGTTTAGTGCAACTCGGAGGCCAGTTAAACACTCGTGGCCGTCCGCGACACCCGCCTTCGGCTTCTAAGGGTGGCAAAACAAAGACTTTAGCTCGATGTGGTACTTGGAGCCAATCGTGCGGTCGCCGCACTGGTTAAACCGAAAATTTGAAGCCGAAACTTCAAATTTTTGAATAATATTTCACCGATTTGGCCGTCTTGGCGGCGCCGGACACACGACCGCTCCGACGCGGGCGCTCGGCGCGTGTGCTACAATCCGCGCCGCACTCCTCGCAGTCTTAAACCGCGCCGTCCGGAATCGAGGGCCGCGGCCGTAAACGCTAGAAGCTAAACAACCTTGGCGACGCTCGCCGTCAAACATCTGCAACTGGCGCCGCTCGGCGCGGGCGACCTGATAGACCGCACTGTGCGGCTCTACAGGCGCCACTTCGGGGCGCTCGTGCGCGCCAGCGCGCCGCCCGTCGTCGTCTCGGCCGTCGGGACGGTGCTCTGGTCTGTCAGCGTGCGCTCGCTCGGGGTGACGACGAGCGAGGCGCGGCTCGCCCTCTACCTGCTCGCGGCGCTCGCGGGCGCGGGCATATACGTGCTCGGGCTTCTGGCGCAGCTGATCGTGATGGGCGGGGCGTCGCGCAACCTCGTGATGCACCTGCTTTGGGACGAGCCGGTGACGGCGCGGCTCATCTACCGCAGCGTACGTTCGCGCTTCCGCGGGCTTCTGGGCGCGGCGGTGGTCGTCTTCTTCTGGCTGCTCTTGGCGAGCGGGGCCTCGATGGCGGCGGGGCTGCTGTTGATGATACCGGTGACCTTCCTCATCGTCTTCCTCGTCGGGGCGCTCGTCTCGGCCGGGGTGGACTGGATAGCGTTTCTGCTGGTCGTGCTGGCTTGGCTCGGGACTATCCTCGTGATGCTCTACGTCTTCTTCCTCGTCGCGGGGCGCGTGGCCTACGTGCCGCAGGTCTTGATGGTGGAAGGGAAGGGCGTGCTCGACGCCATCAGCCGCAGCGCGGAGCTGGCGCGCGGCAACGTGCGCCGACTGATGGGGATGTTTCTGTTCACGGGGTTCGCGGGCTTCTCGGCGGAGATGCTGCTGCTCGTGCCCCACGCGTGGTTCGGGTATCTGAACGGGCTTGAGCCGATCGTCCCCTTCTTTACGAACACGATGAGGATGCCCACTTGGTACATCGTCAGCTACGAGGTCATGGGGCAGTTCGCGACGATTCTGCTGGCGCCGGTCTGGATGATGGGACTGTCGCTGCTCTACGTGGACGAGCGCGTGCGGCATGAGGGTTACGACATCGAGCTTTTGGCGGCGCAGGTCTTCGGCGAGATGCCGGCCGTGCCCGAGGGCTACCGCGCCCCGCTCGCGCCGGCCATCTCCGCGCCGCAGGCGAAGCCCGCGCGCTCCGCCACGGTAGAAGGGAAGACCGCGCACGCGGCCGCGGAAGAGAAGCCCGCGACGGTCGAGAAGCCGCCCGGCTCCGTCCTCGGGCTGTGAAGGTTGATGAGAGTCGCGCTGTCACGGATGAGTTTGAAGAAGGCGCCGCGGCACGCGTGCGTGCTCCTGTTACTGCTCGCCGCGCTCGCTTCGACTTCGGCCGCCCGGCAGCGTCCTATAGTTCACCCTACCCCTGACAAGAGGAGTGTGCCGCGCGCTTCGACGCTGGCGGACTACCGCGGTCGCGTCGGCGCGGCCGTCGCGCCGCTGGAAGAGTTGGCTTCTCTGTACGAGCGCGTGCGGCAGAGCGAAGACCCGAAGGTCTGGTCGAAGCCGGGCTTCAATTCCGACTTCGTGCTCGAAGTGCCGAAGAAGGAGGAGGCGGCCGGGCGCGTGCTCGCTCTCCTGCCCCCGCACGAAAGGGTTGAGTCGGGCGGCTCCTTCGTCGAGGTGGACAACTCTTGGCTGCACGAGGCGGTGGGCCAGTCCAAGCGCGAGGGCGACAGGCGGAAGTCAGTGCAGTTGTTGCGCGGCGCGGCCGAACGCCTGCGCGCGCTCGAAGCGCAACTCGGAGAGGCCGAGTCGGCGCCGCAGGACAAGGACGCCGAGCGCGGGCGTCTGAACTCGATCCTGCGAGACCCTTCTTTCAACCGCGACACGCGGCACGAGGAGGGCGCGCTGGCGCGACTGCTGCGAGAGTTTTTCGAGTGGCTGGCGAGGCTCTTCCAGCGCAACGAACGCCCCGTCATGCCGGGCGCGAGCCCGGGTGCGACGAACGCCGCGCAGGTCGTCGTCTTCGCGCTCTGCGCCGTCGTTCTCCTCTACGTCGGCTGGCGGCTCTGGCGGCGGAGGCGCGGCGCGGTCACGCTCAAGCTGAAGCGCGAGCCGCGCGTCATCCTCGGCGAGCGTTTGGAGGCCGACGCCACGGCCTCGGGGCTGCTCGACGACGCCGAGCGGCTCGCGCGCGCGGGCGACCTGCGCGGCGCGATACGCAAGGCTTACGTCGCGCTGCTCCTCGAACTCGGCGACCGCGGCGTGCTGCGTCTTTCGCGCCACCGCACGAACCGCGACTACCTCAACGCCGTCCGCCGCGCAGCCGCGCCCGGCCTATACACGGCGATGCTCCCGCTCACCTTCGACTTCGAGCTTCACTGGTACGGCCTGCGCGACGCCTCGGACGCCGACTGGGAGAGCTTCAGAACGCGCTGCCGCCAGATACTCAAACAGTCTGAAGCCTGACGATGAAGAGCCGCCTTCTCATCTTCCTCTCGGTCATATTTCTCGCCGTGCTGCTCGTGGCGCTGAACGCGGCGTCGTACGTGCGGGTCGAGGAGGAGCAGGAGACCGAGTTCGCGCCCGACCGCTCGACCGAGAACTCGGGCGGGACGGGCACGCGCGCTCTCTTCGAGTACCTGCGCGCGAGTGGCCGCGACGCCGTGCGCTGGAAGCAGCCGATGAGCGCGCTCTCGTCGAAGGACGAAGCGCCTTCGAGTCTCGTCCTCGTCGGCCCGCCGCGCCACGAGGTCGAGCGCCGCGAGGCCGACGCCATCCTGCGCTGGGTCTCGGAGGGCGGCCGCCTCGTCCTCGTAGACCGCAACCCGACGGCGCTGCTGCTGCCGGCCTCGGGCCACTGGCGCGTCGTAGCCGAGACGGTCGAGTTCCCCGGCCCCGACGTTCACCCAGACGACGTGGAGACGATGACGCGCGACGTGCCGCTCGTCGTGCCCGCGCAGCCGACCGCGCTCACGCGCGACGTGGCCGAAGTCACGCGCTCGCGCTTCGCCTCGCGCCTGCACGTACACTACTCGGCCGAGGCCCCGACGCCCACGCCGACGCCCGAAGACGAAGAGAACCCTTGGGAGGAAGAGGACGAGAGCGAACCGCCGCCCGCGCCGAAGGCGAAGACGACGCCGACGTCGGCGCAGTCAACTCCGACACCGTCCGCGCAGTCAACTCCCGCACAGGAAAAGCAGACGGGGGGCGCCGGCGGGACGCTGCACGTCGTCGTCGCCGACGAGGAGCCCGACGCGAACGCGCCGGTCGTACACGTCTGGGACGGGCGCGCGGGCGAGGGCGCGCTGCTCGTTGACTACGCGTACGGGCGCGGCCGCGTCGTCGTCCTCTCAGACCCTTACGTCGTCTCGAACGCGGGACTGAACCGCGCCGACAACCTCTTCCTCGCCACGAACGTCGTCACGGGCGGGCGCCGGGGCCGCGTCGCCTTCGACGAGTTCCATCAGGGCTACGGCCAGACGCAGAACCAGTTCTTCGCCTACTTCCGCGGCACGCCGATACTGTGGATGTTCGCGCAAGGGGCGCTCGTCGCGCTCGCGTTGGTCTGGACGCGCGGCCGCCGCTTCGCGCGGGCGGTGCCCGTGCCCGAGGCCGACCGCCGCTCGAAGCTTGAGTTCGTCGCCTCGATGGCCGAGCTGCAACAGCGCGCGCGCGCCTACGACCTCGCCGTCGAGAACATCTACCAGCGGACGCGCCGCGCCCTCGCGCGCTACGGCGGACTGCCCGCCGCGGCGCCGCGCCAGCAGATCGCCGAACGCGTCGCCGCGCGCTCGGGCCGCGACGCGGCCAAACTCGAAGCGCTCCTGCGCGAGTGCGAAGACGCAATCGCCGGACAGCCTCTCTCGGCCCGCCGCGCGCTCGCACTCGTCCGCGAACTGCGCGAACTCGAACGCGACCTCGGCGTCCTCATGCGCTCGCGCGAAATCCGACAGGCCGCCGCGCGTTAGACTTTCCGATTTGCCGCCTTCTGTGCTTTCATACAGCGGCTCGGCGCTCTGAATCTAAATCTCAAATCTAAAATCAAAAATGCTGCAACACGTCACCGCAACAGTCGAGCACATCAGGACAGAGCTGAGTAAGGTCGTCGTCGGGCAGGACGAGGTGGTCGAGCAGGTCTTGGTGGCGCTGCTGGCCGAGGGGCATGCGCTGCTGGAAGGCGTGCCGGGGACGGCGAAGACTTTGCTCGTCAAGACGCTCGCGCGCATCGTCGGCGCCGACTTCAGTCGGATACAGTTCACGCCCGACCTGATGCCTTCCGACATCACCGGCACGAACGTCTTCAACACGGCGACCGCGCAGTTCACACTCCGGCGCGGGCCGGTCTTCACGGACGTGCTGCTCGCCGACGAGATTAACCGCACGCCGCCGAAGACGCAGGCCGCGCTCCTCGAAGCGATGGAGGAGCGGCAGGTGACGATTGACGGCGAGCAGCACCGTCTGTCTCCGCTCTTCACGGTCTTCGCCACCGAGAACCCAATCGAGTACGAGGGCACGTACCCTCTGCCCGAGGCGCAGCTCGACCGCTTCCTTTTGAAGATTCTCATCGGCTACCCGACGACTGAAGAGGAGGCGCAGGTCGTCGCCAACTGGGACGCGGGCTTCAGCGCGCGCCGCCTCGAACAGATTGACGTGCGCCCTCTGCCGGAGCCCGACACAGTCATGCAATGCCGCGCCGAGATACGCGACGCGCGGATGGAGCCGGGCGTGCGCGGCTACCTCGTGGACATCGTGCGGCGCACGCGCGAGCACCCGTCGGTCGCCTACGGCGCGAGCCCGCGCGCGAGCGTTGCGCTGCTGCTCTGCTCGAAGGCTCTGGCCGCCATGCGCGGGCGCGACTTCGCCACGCCCGACGACGTGCGCGACATCGCACGCCCGGCTCTGCGTCACCGCATCTCACTGCGCGCCGAGGCCGAACTCGACGGCGCCACCACCGACGCGGTCATCACAGACATCCTCAACACGGCCGAGGTGCCGCGCTGACACGCCCGTCGAACTTAATGTTCTGACACGTCCGGCGAACTTAACTCTGACGCGTCCGGCGAATTTAACGGAGGCACGTGGATAAGATGATTCGCCCGAAGCCATCGCCAAGCGCGGCACGCCTCGCGCTGCTCTTCGTCCTGTCGCTCGCCGCCGCGTCCGCGGCCCGCGCGCAGCAGCCGACGCCCACTCCCGCGCAGACGCCGCAGCCCGTCGAGGCGGGCGAGTTCCGGCTGCACAAGTTCGAGCAGGCAATCGGTGTCGAGAGCTACACGGTCACGCGCGACGGCGACTCGCTCGTCGTGCGCTCGACCTTCGAGTTCACGGATCGCGGGACGAAGGTGCCGCTCTCGGCGACGCTTCGCGCGCGGCAGGACTTGACGCCGCAGAGCTTCGAGATAAAGGGCAAGGTCTCGCGCTTCTCGACCGCGGACGCGAGCGTCGAGATAAACGGCGCGACGGCCTCCGTCCGCAAAGAGAAGGAGACGCGGCAGGCGCAGGTGCCCGCGCGCTTCTTCACCGTCAACGGCTACGCGCCCGTCGCGATGCAGATGATGCTCGTGCGCTACATACTCGCGCACCGCGTCGAGGGGCCGCTGCCCGTCCTGCCCGGCGGCGAGGTGACGCTTGAGAAGCGCGGGCGCGACGAGGTGACCATCGAAGGTAAAAAAGTCTCGCTCGAACGCTACAGCCTGAGCGGCCTCATCTGGGGGCGCGAGTCGCTCTGGTTCGACGCGGAGCGGAACCTCGTCGCGCTCGTCGCGCTCGACGCCGAGTTCGACCACTTCGAGGCGTTGCGCACCGGCTACGAGTCGTCGCTGCCCTTCTTCGTCACGAGGGCCGCGGAGGACAACATGGCTGCGCTCGCCGCGCTCGCCGAGCGCCTGAGCCCCGCGCGCAAGGGCGCGCTCGTCGTCACGAACGCGACGCTCATTGACGGCACGGGCCGCGCGCCAATCGGTGACGCGGCCGTCGTCATAGAGAACGGGCGCATCACCGCCGCGGGGCCGCGCGCGGGCGTCAAGATTCCGAAGGGCGCGCAAGTCCTCGACGCGGGCGGCGGGTACGTGATGCCGGGGCTGTGGGACATGCACGCGCACTTCGAGCAGGTCGAGTGGGGGCCGGCATACCTCGCCGCGGGCGTGACGACCGTGCGCGACGTGGGCAACGAGTTCGAGTTCATCACGGCCGTGCGCGACGCGATAAAGACGGGCCGGGGCCTCGGCCCGCGCATACTGCTCGCGGGCGTGGTGGACGGCCGAAGCCCTCTGGCGCTCGGCGTCAACCTCGCCGCCACGCCCGAAGAGGGGCGGGCCGTCGTGCGCCGCTACCACGACGCCGGCTTCGAGCAGATAAAGATTTACAGCTCGTTGAAGCTCGACGTGCTCAAGGCCGTCTGCGCCGAGGCGCACGCGCTCGGCATGACCGTCACGGGCCACGTGCCCCAAGGCATGGACGCCTTCGAGGCCGTGGAGGCGGGCATGGATCAGATAAACCACGCGCAGTACCTGACGCCCGTGATGATTGATGACCCCGATAGAGGCAAGGTGCCGCGCCGCCCCCCGACGGCGCGGAAGCTCGACCCCGACTCGCCCGCGGCGCAGGCCGCGATCCGTTTCTTCAAGTCGCACGGCACGGTCTTCGACCCGACGCTCTCCATCTTCGAGTGGATACTGCACCCGGCCGACGTGCCCTTCGCGCAGATCGAGCCGGGCGCGGCGAAGCTCCCGCCCGAACTCGTCGGCCCCATCAACAACACGGGCGTCCCGGCTGCGTCCGCGCCGACGGCGCGCGCCACCATCGAGAACTTCAGCGCCGCCGTCAGCGCGCTCCACCGCGCGGGGCTTCCCATCGTCGCCGGCACGGATCAGGTCGTGCCCGGCCACAGCCTCCACCGCGAGCTTGAGCTTTACGTCGAGGCGGGCTTCACGCCTTTGGAGGCGATACAGGCGGCGACCATCGTGCCCGCGCGCGTGATGAAGCTCGACAAGGAGTTGGGGACGATTGAGCCGGGCAAGCTCGCCGACCTCATCATCCTCGACGCGAACCCGCTCGAAGACATACACAACACGCGCCGCGTCCGGAAGGTCGTCAGCGGCGGCCGCGTCTTCGACGCCGCGCCGCTCTGGCAGAGCGTCGGCTTCAAGCCCTGAAGAACTTATGACCGACTTCGTTCCGAAGGACGCGGACTTCGAGGCGCGCGTGCGCGAGAGCTTCGCCCGCCAGCGGGTGATGGAGACTTTCGGCGCGCGGCTCGTCAGCGTCGCGCCGGGCGAGGTCGAGATTGAGTTGGACTTCCGCGAGGAGTTGACGCAGCAGCACGGCTACCTGCACGCGGGCGTGGTCGCGGCGGTCGTTGATTCGGCCTGCGGCTACGCGGCGCTGAGTCTGGCGCCGGCCGGCGCCGAGGTGCTGTCAATCGAGTTCAAGCTGAACCTGCTTTCGCCCGCCGCGGGCGAAAGCTTCGCCGCTCGCGCGCGCGTGGTGCGCGCGGGCCGCAACGTCACGGTCTGCGCGGGCGACCTCTACGCGCGGCGTGAAGGCGGCGAGAAGCTGGTCGCGACGATGCTCGGGACGATGATGAACGTCGCTAGTTAGACGTTCGAAAGCGTAGAGGGGCGCGCGGCCGTCGCTCGCCGCGCGCCCCTGCGTTTAAGGGTTAATGGGTAGAGCCTTCTACTTGACCGTGACCGTGACGTTGGCCGTGGCGGTGCCGCCGCGCCCGTCGCCGACGGTGTAGGTGAAGACTTCAGTCCCGCGGTAGTTCTTGTTCGGGGTGTAGGTCACGCTCTTGCCGCCCGGCGCGACGCTCGTCGTGCCGTTGGCGGGCTTCGTGACCGAGGTTATCGTCAGCGCGTCGCCGTCAACGTCGCCGTCGTTCGAGAGCACGGCGATGTTGTTAGCCGAAGAGTTCCTGACGACGGACGCCGTGTCGGCGACGGCCGTCGGCGCGTCGTTGACGGAGGCGACGTTGACGTTGACGGTCGCCGTCTGGCTCTGCGCTTGGCCGTCGTAGACGACGAAGGTGAAGCTGTCGGGGCCGTTGTAGTTGGCCGCGGGCGTGTAGACGAGGTTCGGCACGGTGCCGGTCAGGCTCCCGTGCTGCGGCGCGGTGATGAGCATGTAGGTCAGCGCGTCGCCGTCAACGTCCGAGCCCGTCAGCGTGAGAGCCTTCGCCGCGTCCTCTACGCCCGCGAGCGTCTGCGGGTTCGCCACGGGCGCGTCGTTCACCGCGTTGACGTTGAGAGAGACGGTCGCCACGGCCGAGGAGAGCTGGCCGTCGCTCGTCCTGAAGGTAAAGCCGTCGGGGCCGTTGTAGTCCGCGGCCGGAGTGTAGACGAGGTTCGGCGCCGTCCCCGTGAGCGTCCCGTGCGCCGGGCCCGTGACGACCGCGTAGCTCAGGGCGTCGCCCTCAACGTCCGAGCCCGAGAGCACGACCGTCGCCGTCGAGTCCTCGGCCAGCGCGACCGACTGCGAGTTGGCGACGGGCGCGTCGTTGACGGAGGCGACGTTGATAGAGACCGTCGCCGCCGGGCCTTGCGCCTGCGGGTCGCTCGCGACGTAGGTGAAGCTGTCGGGGCCGCTGTAGTTCGCGGCGGGCGTGTAGACCAAGTTGGGCGCCGTGCCCGAGAGCGTCCCGTGCTGCGGCTGCGTGGCGACCGTGTAGCTGACGGCATCGCCCTCCGTGTCGGTCGCAGAGAGGACGACGGCGGCGGGCGTGTCTTCGCCGGTCGCGATTGTCAGGCTGCTCGACACCGGAGCGTCGTTGACCGAGTTGACGTTGATGTCTACAGTCGCCTCGTTAGAATCAACGGTGCCGTCGTTGACCTTGAAGGTGAAGCCGTCGGGGCCGTTGTAGTTCGCCGCGGGCGTGTAGGTGAGCTGGAAACCGCTGCCGCTCAGGGTGCCGTGCGAAGGGCCGCTGACGACCGTATAGGTCAGAGGGTTGGCGTCCGGGTCGGAGCCGTTGAGGAAGATTAGCTTGGCGCTGTCCTCGTTCGTCGTGACCGACTGCGGCGCGGCCGTCGGCGCGTCGTTGACGCCGTTGACCGTGATGTAGACGCGCTCAGCGCCCGGCGTAGACTTGCCGTCGCTCACGCTGAAGGCGAAGTCGTCGTAGCCGTAGAAGTCCGGCGCGGGCGTGTAGACGAGGTTCGGCGCCGTGCCCGAAAGCGTGCCGTGCCTCGGGCCGGCGGTGACGGCGTAGCTCAGCGCGTCGCCGTCGGGGTCGGAGCCGTTGAGCGTGACGGGCAGCGCCGTGTCCTCTGTGCCCGTGAGGTTCTGCCTGTATGCCCTCGGCGCGTCCTCGACGGGGTTGATGATGATGGTGACGGTCGCCGTCACGACGGAGGTGCCGTCACTGACCCTGTAGGTGAGCGTGTCGGTGCCGTTGTAATCCGGCGTCGGGTAGTAGGTGTAGTTCGGGGACGTGCCGCCCAAGCCCCCGTGCGTCGTGACGGAGGCGAGGTAGATGCTGACGGGGTCGCCGTCGGGGTCTGTGCCCGAGAGTGTGACGGGCACGGGCGTGTCCTCGTCGGTGGTAATCGTCAGGTTGTTCGCCACGGGCGAGTCGTTGACGGGCGTGACGTTGATGCTGAAGACCGCCACGGAGCTTTCGAGCTGGCCGTCGCTCGCCTTGAAGCTGAAGCTGTCGGGGCCGTTATAGTTCGGCGCGGGCGTGTAGGTGACGACCGGGTAGATTCCAGACGGGATCGCGGTCAGGGTGCCGTGCTGGGGCGGCGAGACGAGTTGGACATCTATCTGGCCGCTGCCGTCGGGGTCGTAGGCGCTGAGCATGACGGTGACAGGGGTGTCCTCCGCCGTCGTCACCGACGACGAGAAGACGTAGGGCGCGTCGTTGACGGCGGCGACGCTGAACGAGACGGTCGCCGCCTGACTCTGCGCCTTGCCGTCGCTCACGCGGAAGGTGAAGCCGTCCACGCCGTTGAAGTTGGGCGAGGGCGTGTAAGTCAGGTTCGGGGCCGTGCCCGTTAGCGTCCCGTGCGCGGGCTGCGTCAAGACCTCGTAGCTGAGGGGGTCGCCGTCGGGGTCGAAGCCCATCACGGTGAAGGAGGCCGGCGTGTCCTCAAGCGTCGCGAGCGGCATCGAGACCCCAAGCGGCGCGTCGTTGACCGCGCGGACGTTGATGCTGACCGTCGCGTCGTTGCTGTAGGCCGTGCCGTCCGTGGCCTTGAAGCCGAAGCCGTCGGGGCCGTTGTAGTCCGCGGCCGGAGTGTAGACGAGATTCGGCGCCGTCCCCGTGAGCGTGCCGTGCTGCGGCGGCGCGAAGACGGTGAAGCTCAGCGCGTCGCCGTCAACGTCGGTGGCCGGGAGCGTGATTGAAAGCGGCGTGTCTTCGTCGGTCGCGAGCGACTGGTTCGTGGCCGTCGGCGCGTCGTTGACGTTGTTGACGGTGATGTAGACGTGGCCGGTCACCGTCACGCCCGAGCCGGTGGAGCCCGTGCCGTCGGTCACGTTGATAGTGAAGCTGTCCGGGCCGTAGTAGTCGTGCGCGGGCGTGTAGACGTAGCCGTTGGGTTGTGAGCTGAACGTCACAGTGCCGTGGGCGGGCCTGTCGCCGATGGTGTACATGAGGAGCGTGCTGTCGGGGTCTGTGGCGATGACCGTGACCGTGATCGAGCCTTCTTCGTCAACCGTGACGGATTGGTCGTTGACCGTGGGCGCCTGATTGGCGGGCGTGACGGTGATGTTGACAGTCGCGGGCGCGGACTCGGCCGGGCCGTAGAGGCTTCGGAAGGTGAAGCTGTCGGCGCCCTCGTAGTTCGTCTCGGGCGTGTAGACGAGGTTCGGCGCCGTGCCCGTGAGCGTGCCGTGCGCGGGCTGCGTCTCGACGCGGTAGGAGAGGGCGCCGCCGTTGCCGACGGTGCCGGAGAGCGTGACGCCCGCGGGCCTGTTCGCTTGCGTCGTCACCGACTTATTGCTCGCCGCGAGCGGCGCGTAGAGTCGTAGGAAGCGGACGCCGCCCGTGACGGTGCAGAAGAGGAGCGAGCCGTCGCGCGACATCTTCATGCGGCCCTGCTGGAAGGCGAAGTTGCCGCTGCTCTGGAAGGTGTCCTGAAAGTCGTAGGCGGCGACCTGCGCGAACGTGTTTGTGTTGAAGGCGCGCACCTGCGTCGTCGTCGTGAAGGGGAAGTAGACGAGGTCTTCGACGGGGTGATAGACGACGCCCGAGGGCCGCGCCCCGCCCTGCGTGCCGACGGTGGCGACCTGTGCGAAGCTGGCGTTGTAGATGATGGTGCCGCCGAAGGTCGGGATGGCGTACTGCGTGCCGTTCTTGTTGACGCCGATCTCGTAGTTGAACCAGCCCGTGCCGAACGCGTACGTGCGGTGAGTCAGCGTCGAGTCGGAGACTTTGTAACTCCCCCAGCGGCCGTCGGAGATGTTAGCCTCGGCGAAGCCGATGACGGAGCGGTCGCCGCTCGCGGCCAGCATCGCGTCCTGCGACAGCTCGCCGTTGGAGTCGAGGAGGAGGCTGTTGAGTTTCGTCCACTCGCCCGTCGCCGGGTTAAGGCGGCGCAGGGGGGTGAACCCCGAGCCTTCGAATCTGCTGGTGACGAGCACCTGATTGTCGCTGCCGAAGGCGACGGTGAACGTGCCGCCCTCCATGTAATCAAGCGCGGTGACCGCCTTCGTGGCCGCGCCGGTTCGGAGGTCTACGACGTGTACCCAGAGGTTAGACGCGTCGTGCGTGCGGTCGGCGACGACGAGCGTGTTGCCGTCGGGCGAGAGGTCGAGGCCGGCGAGGTCGCCGCCGAGGCTGAAGGGCGCGAGGAAGGAGTTGGTCGAGAGCTTGTAGCGCAGGACGCTCCCGCCGCTCGTGATGTAGAGCGTGTCGCGCGCCGAGTCGTAGACCATGTCCACGCGGCTCGGGGCCGAGACGAAAGTGCCGACGGCTCTGGCGCTGTGCTGCGCGGCGAAGACGAAGGCGAGCGCGAGAAGGAGGCAGGCCGCGGCGCGCACTCGCGGCCGTGGAAAGCTGCTGGGACGAGGGAACATTTTTTTCTCCAAGGGTAGAGTGAAAGAGAGTAAGGGGCGGGGCGAAAGACCGCCGTGAGTTAGCTTCTCAAGATAAAGCTGAGCGGGGCCGCGCAAGGGGTCGGAGACTGTCGGGGGTTTTCGTCTCCGGGCCGGCTCCAGAGACGGCAGCCGGGCGGGTCGAGAGCGGCCTGACTTTTAGGATTAGCATCCCGGCCGCCGGAAGACAAGAAAAAAGTCTCCCCGCGGGCGGTTCGCGTTTCCAGAAAGCCCGAGGGCGGTTTCCAGAAAACGGATGCGTTTCGTCTTCACAAAACTCTTCTACGCGCTGCTCGCCGTCGGCTTCGTGCCGCTCTCCCTGTCTTGGGGAAACGCGGGCCTGCGCTGGCTGGCGCTCTTATTCGACGCGGCGCTCGTCGCGGCGGCGATTCTCGACGCGCGCACGAGCCGCCTGCCCGCGGGGCTCGAAATCTCGCGCGAGTTCGGCGGGCGCTTCCACATCGGCGGCGAGACCGAGGTGCGCCTGCGCGTCGAGAACCACACGCCGCGCGCCTACGCGCTCAAGCTCAAGGACGAGTACCCGCCCGAGATGTCTCTGACGGCGCCGCGCGAGGCCGAGCTGTACGTCGGCCCGCAGTCGTCGCAGTCGTTCGTCTACACTTTGAAGCCCACGCGGCGCGGCCGCTTCGAGTTCGGCCGCGTGGCCGTGCGCGTGCGTTCGCGGCTCGGGCTCGTCTGGCGCGAGGAGCGCATGTGGACGGGGACGGCGGTGAAGGTCTACCCGAATCTCAGGCGCGCGCGCGAGGCCGAGTTGAAGGCTCTGGGCGCTCGCTCGCTCGTCGCCGCGCAGCGCCGCGCGGCTTGGCGCGGAGAGGGGCGCGACTTCGAGTCACTGCGCGAGTACGTGCCGGGCGACGAGCTGCGCCACGTCTCTTGGTCTGCTACGGCGCGGCGCGGGCGTCTGACGACGCGGCAGTATCAGATAGAGCGCGACCAGACAGTGCTCGTCGCCTTGGACGCGGGGCGTTTGATGACGGCGCGCATCGAGCGCGAGACGAAGTTCGACACGGCCGTCCACGCGGCGCTCGCGTTGATGAGCGCGGCGCAACGCGCGGGCGACCACGCCGGCCTCGTCGTCTTCGGCCGGAGAGTCCACACCTACGTCCCGCCCGCCAAGGGGCGCGAGCAGTTCGACGCCGTGCTCGAAGCGCTCCACGCCGTCGAGCCCGAACTGATCGAACCCTCCTACACGCGCGCCTTCGAGTTCGTCGCCGCCAACTGCAAGCGCCGCGCGCTCGTCGTCCTGCTCACGGACTTGGTTGACGAAGAGGGCTCGCGCGAGCTGCTCGCCTCGCTCCGCATACTTCGCCCGCGACACCTCCCGCTGGTCGTGACCATCGCCGACCGCGACCTGCGCTCCTCCGTCCGCGACGCGCCCGCGTCCACGCAGGAACTCTTCGCACAGTCGGTCGCCGAAGAGATCATGCTCCAACGCGAAGCGGCCCTCCGCCTCGTCGAAGCACAGGGCGGCCTCGCCCTCGACGTGACCACCGGCGCACTCGTCCCCTCACTTCTTGAAACCTACATCAAAGTGAAAGAGCGCGGTCTGCTCTAGAAGGGGCCAGCTTAGAAGAAGTCAATCACTCCGCGTCGAACTCGATGCGGTCGTAAACATCTGCGAGCGTGAGGCGGCAGTTAATCGAGTTGAGGACGAGCGCGGAGTCCGTCTCTGTCAACTCGGCGCGCGACCATTCGCCGTCCGGGCGGCGCGAGAAGTGTTCGAGGCGGGGCCGATCTTGCGATACGAGCACGTAGTCCGTCAGACCCTCAATCGTCTTGTAGCGCTCAAACTTTTCGCCCCGGTCGTAAGTATGGGTCGAGCGCGAGAGGACTTCGAAGATGACCACGGGGTTGAGGAGCACGTCGCCGTGCCGGTCGTGGAAGAACGCTTCGCCGCAGGCGACAGCGAGGTCTGGGTAGGCGTAAAGTCCCGCCTCGCCCGCCCTCACTTTCATGTTCGGCGAGAAGCCGCGGCAGTTAGTGCCCCTCAGTTGCAGGCCGACGGCGACGTTAAGGTTGAAGCAGATGGCGCTATGGCGCGGGCTCTCGCCCGCCATCGCGTAGACGGTGCCGTCCAGAAACTCGTGGCGAATCTCGGACTGGCGTTCGAGCGCCAGATACTCTTCCGGCGTGAAGACCGCGAGCGCGCGCTGTAATGACATGGCGTTCCTCCCGCGCCGCCTCAACCTCTCGGGGCGGCGCGGACAATTATACTCCCGGACGGCTTAATCTTTCTTCGCTTCTTCATTCCTGCCGGCGAGGAGCAGGTATGAGTAGAGCGCGAGGCCGGTGACGGCGGCGACGGTGAACTTTATGGCGGCGGGGATGGGGGCGGGCGAGATGAAGCCTTCGATGGTGCCGGCGACGGCGAGGAGTGGGACGCAGCCCGTGATGAGTTGGGCGGCCTCGCGCCCGCGCAGGCGAAGGTTGTCGAAGCGCGGGCGGTCGCCGGGGAAGAGGAGCGCGGTGCCGAAGAGCATCCCGGCGCCGCCCGCGATGAAGATGCAGGTCAGCTCGATGACGCCGTGGCCCGCCATGAAGGTCAGGAGCTCGTCGGCGTAGCCGGCGTGGAAGGTGAGCGCGAGGACGCTCCCGATGCTGAGGCCGTTCAGAGCCATGTAGTAGAGCGTGCCGACGCCGAAGGTCGCGCCGAGCGCGAAGGCGTTGAAGGTGACGCGTATGTTGTGCGTGGCGATGCCGGTCGCGGCGATCTGGTTCGCCTGATTAATCTCCTTCCACCAGCGCGGCTTGCGTTCGAGAATCCGCTCGCGCGCGTAGGCTGGCACGCCCGCGAGGTCTGAGAACTCGGGGTCGTGCCACGTGCCGAGAAAGCTCACGACGCTGAACAGCATGAAGACTGCGAAGGCGAGCCCCGTATAGCGCCAAGTGCGGCGGAAGGTCTGGGGGAAGTCGCGCGCGAAGAAGTCGCGGACGCGGTGACGGCCCTCGGCGGCGTCGGCGCGGTAGATGCGTCCGTGCGCGCGTATGACGAGGCTGTTGAGGTAGTTGACCAGACGCGGGTCGCGGCTCTCGGCGCGCGCGATGGCGAGGTCTGAGGCCGTGCGCCGGTAGATGCGTCCGAGCTCGCGCACCTCCTCGCGGTGCAGGCGACGGAGCGAAGAGCGGTCGAGCAGCTTCAAAAGGTCTTCGAGGCGCTGCCACGCGCCCTTGCGCTCGTCAATGAAACGGTCGGAAGTCGGCATCGGGAATCAGTCAATAATCATTCTTCGGTAGCGCGCCTCGACGAACATGTAGAGTCCGTAGACGACGAGGCCGAGCGCGACGGCGCCGAGCAGCCAAGGGCCGTACGCCTGCTGTTCGAGCGCGCGGAGTGCGCCGCCCAATCCGCGCGCCTCGTGAGCGCGCGCGTGCAGCGCCGCCTGTATGAGGAACGCGCCGACGATGCCGAAGACGACGCCGCGCGCCGTCAGTCCGACTTGGCCCGCGCGCGTCGCGAGCTTTTCGGTGAGGTCGTGCATCCCGGCCGTCGTCAGCCTCTTTCGGAAGCGCGCCGAGAGCCCCTTGTAGCACTGCCACGCGCCGAAGCCTATGACGCACAGGCCGGCCAAGCCCACAAGCCAGCGCCCGAAGGGCAGCGCCATGAAGCGCGCCGTCCACTCCTTCGAGGTCTCGTCGCCGCCCTTGCCCGCGCCGTTGCCGAGTACGAGCTGCACGGCCGAGTAGCTCAGCCCGGCGTAGACCAGCCCGATGCAGCCGTAGCCGAAGCGCACGGCCCAGCCTTTCAAGTCCGAGCCCTTCTGCTCTGTGTCCTTCAAGGCCATCGTCAGACGCCAGAGCGCGTAGCCCGCCAAGCCCACCGCGACGACCGAGAGCAGGACTGAGCCGAACGGCTGTCGCAGCAGTTCCGTCAGAGCGCCGCGCGAGTCTTTCGGCCGCTCGTTGCCGATGGCGCCGAACGCCGCGAGCGCGCCGATGATGACGTAGACGACGCCCTTCGCCGCGTAACCGAAACGCCCGAGCCGCACGAGCCAAGGGTGCGCCGCACGAGCCACGCGCCTCGCCTGCTCCTTCGCCTCTTCCGGTAAAACGTCCTCGACCCCCACGTGCTCGCCCCCGCGCCGCCAAACGTCGCGCGATGTTCTCACAGTTTAAGTCCGAAAGAAAACAGTCTTCGCACGCCGCGTGTTTCGATATAACTCCGCAATAAAATCGGCGTAAGGTGAGGGGACGGAGGTGCTTTTATGACGCCGAGCGTGGTGGAGCGGCTGGCGGCGCGCGAGCGTCCCGAGGGCTCGCCGGTGATGTATCAGTCTTGGGGGAATCTTCTGTTCATGCACTGGGAGGTGTCGGCCAACGCTTTGCGCAAACACGTCCCGCGGCGGTTGGAGCTAGACACGTTCGAGGGGCGCGCATACGTCGGGCTGACGCCGTTCAAGCTGTGGGGCGTGCGGCCGGTCTTCACGCCGCCGCTGCCTCTCGTGAGCGAGTTCCTTGAGATTAACGTCCGCACTTACGTACACCTCGACGGCGTGCCCGGCGTCTGGTTCTTCTCGCTCGACGCCAACAGCATGGTCGCCGTGCAGGGCGCGCGCACGCTCTTCCGCCTGCCGTACTTTCATTCGCGAATAGAGATGAAAGGACAAGGCGCGACGACTCATTGCAACGCTTGGCGAGACGACGCTTCGGGCGCGGAGGCCGGGTTCGACGCGATTTGGGAGACGGGGGCGGAACGCGGCGCGGCCGAGCCCGGCACGCTCGACTTCTTCCTCGTCGAGCGCTACTGCCTCTACACGGCCGAGAAGGAGAAGCTCTTCCGCGCGCGCATACATCATCAGCCTTGGCCGTTGCGCGACGCCACCTTGCTCAAGCACCGTTCGAGCATGATCGAGGCCGCGGGGCTGTCGAAGTCGGGCAGCGACCCTCTCATACAACACGGCGGCCCGGTGGACGTTGAGGTCTGGCCGCTCGAAGAGGTCTAGCGCGCGGCGGGGCCGCGAGTTTAAAGTGGCGGGATGGACAGAATCGTCGAGTGCGTGCCTAACTTCAGCGAGGGGCGTCGGCCGGAGGTCGTCGCGCATCTGGCCGAGGCTGTCGAGACGGTCGAGGGCGCGCTCGTCCTCGGCACGCACGTAGACCCCGACCACAACCGCTCGGTCGTCACCTTCGTCGCGCCGCCCGAGACAGTAGTCGAGGCGGCGCTGCGAGTCGTCGCGCGCGCGGCCGAGTTGATTGACCTGAGCGCGCACGCGGGGCAGCATCCGCGCATGGGCGCGTGCGACGTGCTGCCGTTTGTCCCCGTCCGCGGCATGACGGTCGAAGAGTGTGTCGCGCTCGCACACGAAGCCGGGCGACGCGTCTGGGACGAGCTGAACATCCCCGTCTACTTCTACGAGAGCGCGGCACTCAGGCCCGAGCGGCGCAACCTCGCCGACGTGCGGCGCGGCGGCTTCGAGCTGCTGCGCGAGCAGATAGCCGCGGTGCCCGAGCGAGCGCCCGACGTGGGCGAGCCGCGCGTGCATCCGACGGCTGGCGCGTGCATCGTCGGCGTGCGCCCGCTGCTCATCGCCTACAACGTGACTCTCAACACGCGCGACCTCTCAATCGCCAAGCGCATCGCGCGGCGCGTGCGCGAGCGCGACGGCGGGCTGCTTCACCTCAAGGCGCTCGGGTTCGAGCTTGAGAGCCGCGGCGTCGTGCAGGTCTCGATGAACCTGACGAGCTACGAGCGCACTAACCTCCACCAAGCCTTCGAAGCCGTCCGGCGCGAGGCCGAACGCGAAGGGGTCGCCGTCCTCGTCAGCGAACTCGTCGGCCTCGTCCCGCAGGCCGCGCTCGATCGCGCCGCCGCGCACTTCCTACAGCTCGAAAACTACTCGCCCGACCTCGTCCTTGAGAACCGCATCGCCGCCGCCATCGAGAGAAAGAAGACCGCGGAGGGCGGGCAATCTTGAGAGAGGAAGAGGGGCGCAGAGGCTTGACGCGTCAACTAAAACTCATCGCGGGCGCGCGCGTCCTTGAGGCTGCGCGCTGGGCGCGCGAGAACCTTTACGCGCTGCTGGTGCTGGCGCCGCTCGTGCTGGGGATGACCTACTTCGGCGTCGGGCGCATGGTGCGCGAGGCCGATTGGAGCCCGAGCGAGGCGCAGACGTTGGCTGCCGCGTTGGCTGCGGCGGCGTGCCTCGTCGCGTTGAGCCTTTCGCGTGCGAGCGTCGAGATTTATCACGTGCGCAGTCCGGAGTGGGTGCTCGACGCGCTGCCCGTCTCGGCTTCGTCGCAGTTGGCGGCGGCGCTGCTGTGGCGCGTCGTGCATACGTCGGTCGCGGCCGCGGCGGCGCTCGTGCTGCGCTGGCTGAACGGCGGCGCGTTCGACGTTGTGGTCTTCGGGTCGGCCCTGTTGCTCGCCTGCGTGCTGGCCTCGGGCGAAGTGCTGTCGGCGCTCCTCTGGGTTCACTGGTCGCACAGGCGCGCGGGGGCGCGGCGCGGTTCAGAGAAGGCGACGCACGGAGTTTCAGAGACGGCGACAGGCGGACTGTTTGAGGCGTTGACGTACGCAGTGTTGACAGCGGTGTCGTTGGCGGCGTGCGCGGGGGCGGGCGGGTTGTTGCTGGCGTCGGTCGTGAGGCCGGGCGGGTTGACTTTGGTGAGCCGCGCGGCGGCGCTTGCGTGCGGGGCTTTGACGGCCGTCGTGCTCGCGGCGTTTGCGTTCGTGCTGCATGAGCGTTGGCGCGCGGCGGACGCGGAGTTCGCGACGCGTCTGGGCGTGCGCGAGAGGTGGGGGAGTTTTGTCGAGGCGCTGGCAGGTCGCGTGTCGCGGGGGCGGAGGGCGGTGGCTTCGCAACTCGCGCGCGATTTGCGGCTGGTACTGCGTGGGTTCTCGTCGGCGGTGTACGCGGCTTGGGGCGTGTCGGCGTTGGTCGTGCTGCTTTTGGTCGCGCTGCTCGCGGGCGGCGTGGTGCCGTTGGGCGAGGCCGAAGGGCTCGCGTCGGCAACGTGGCTGCCGCGCGTGGTGGCTGTGAAGTTCGCGTGCGTGCTGGCTTGCGTTGCGTCGGCCGCGCCGCTTCCCGTTCTGGTCGCGCACCAGCGCCCACATCTGTGGCTTGAGCGCGCCGTCGGCGTTCAAGGGGAAGACGCTTGGCGCGCGAAGCTCTACCTCGCGCGCGTCGTGACGCTGCCGGCCGCGCTGGCGGCGTGGGGCGCGGGCGTCGCGTGCGGTGCGTCGCCAGCCGCGTACGTGCTGCCGCTGCTGGCGGAGTGCGTGTGGCTGTGGTGGATCGTGAGCACGGTCGCGGGCGGGCTCGCGTTCGAGATGCCCGAGCAGCCCGGCCTCGCGCTGATACTCGTGCTGTGCGCGGCGCTCGCGGCGGGCGGCCTGACGGCCTTCGTCTGGCCGGCCGGGCTCGCCATCTACGGCATGGGCGTGCAGCCGCTCTGCCTGCGCGGAGTCGCGCGCGCGCAGCTTCACCTGAAAGGCGAAGGGACTTGAGCGCGGAGAGCCTTCTTATCGTCGAAGCGGTGTCGAAGCGTTACGGCGAGACGTTGGCCGTGGACGGCGTCTCCTTGCGCGTGGGGGCGGGCGAGGTCTACGCGCTGCTGGGCGCGAACGGGGCCGGGAAGTCAACGCTGATACGGATGATGACGGGGCTGTCCGAAGCCGACTCGGGCGAGGTGACTGTCTGCGGCGAATCGTTGCGCCGCCACCCGCACGCGGCGAAGCGGCACGTGGGGTACTTGCCCGAGGAGCTTTACTTTTACCAACGCCTGACGGGGCGCGAGTACCTGCGTCTGGTCGCGGGGCTCAAGGGCGCGGACGAGTCGCAGGTCGCGGCCGAGGCCGAGTTCTTCGAGCTGAAGGCGGTCGAGGGCAAGTGGGTCGGCGGCTACTCGCTCGGGATGAGGAAGAAGCTTGGGCTGGCGGCGGCGTTCGTCGGCGGCCCGCGCGTGCTCGTTCTGGACGAGCCTTTGAACGGCCTTGACGTGGAGATGATGCGCAAGCTCCGCCTGCGGTTGAAGCGCGAGCGCGACGCGGGCCGGGCCTTCGTCGTCTCGTCGCACGTGATGAGCTTCGTCGAGCGCGCCGCCGACCGCGCGGGCGTGATGAGCGCGGGCCGCGTCGTCGCCGAAGGCACGCCGGCCGAGCTGCGCCGCCTCGCCGCGATGCCCGAAGAAGACTTTGAAGATGTCTTCTTCCGCCTCGCCACGGGAACGCTCAAGGGTTGATGAAGTGACCGCCCGCGGTTGATAATGGCCGCGCCTGAAGTTTCGGAGCGTGTACGGCCGCTGACGCTCCAAACCTTAACCCCTGCAAACGTTTTTGTGACCCCCATGGAAAACCCCGACACGGTACGCGACCGTGTGGCCTCGGTGCTCGCCGACTCGCCCTCCCTCGACGAAGGCCACCTGCGCCGCGTCCTCGACGCGGTGGCCGCGCCCGTCTCGTACGTGGATACGGAACTCCGCTTCCGCTACAACAACAAGGCGTACGACCTCTGGGTCGGTCGCCCTCACCAAGAGCTTTACGGCTCGCACGTCCGCGAATCGCTCGGCGAGAAGGCTTACGCGGAAGTCCGCCCTTACATGGAGGAGGCGCTCGCCGGGCGCGAGGTGAACTTCGAGAGGGAACTGGAATACCCCGACGGCTCGCGCCGCTTCGTCAGCGTCTCCTACATCCCCGACCTCGACGCGGAGGGGCGCGTGCGCGGCTTCGTCGCGTTCGTCCGCGACCTGACCGAGCGCAAGCGCGCGGAGGAGGCGACGCGCTTCCAAGCGCACCTGCTCGACACCGTCGAGCAGGCCGTCATCGCGACCGACCTCGCGGGCACGATCACCTACTGGAACCGGCACGCCGAGCATCTCTACGGCTGGACGGCGGCGGAGGCCGTCGGCCACAACGTCCTCGAAATGACGCCCGCCGAAACCACGGCTGCGCAGGCCGCCGAGATCATGTCGCGGCTGGCGGCGGGCGAGACTTGGTCGGGCGAGTTCCGCGTGCGCCGGCGCGACGGCTCGACCTTCCCCGCGGTAGTCACCGACACGCCGATTCACGACGACGAAGGCCGGCTCATCGGCGTCGTCGGCATCTCGGCCGACATCACCGAGCGCAAGCGCGCCGAGGAGGCCGTCCACCTCGCCGAGCGGCGCGCGCTCCGCGACTACGAGACGCTGCTCCAACGCCTGACGCACCTCGCCGAGTCGCTCGGCACGGCGCGCGACCACCTGACCGTCTTCCGCGACCTGCGCGACTTCGCCGTCGTCAGCGTCCCCTGCGTCGGCATCTTCATCTCGCTCTACGACGAGAAGCGCGACGCGCGCCTCGCGCGCTACGCGTGGGGCGACGGCGCGGAGTTCGACGTTTCGCAACTGCCGCCGATGCCCGTCACGGCCGAGGGGCCGAACAGCCGGGCCGTGCGCACGCGCCGCGTCGTCATCACTAACGACTACTGGGAGATGAAGCAGAAGGGGCGCGGGCAGCTCGGCGTCATCGTCGGGCCGGACAACGGGCTGCGCCCGCAGTCGTCGCTCGTCGTGCCGATGGCGACGATGGGTCGCATCGTCGGCACCGTGGAGGTGCAGTCGTACGAGAACCACGCCTATCGCGAGGAGCACGTGACGGCGATGAAGATGGCCGCGAACCTCGCGGCCGTGGCGCTCGAAAACATGCGGCTGCTTGAGTTCGAGACGAAGGCGCGCGAGGCGGCCGAGGAGGCTTCGCGTCTGAAGGACGAATTTCTGGCGACGCTCTCACACGAATTGAGGACACCGCTGACGGCCATCCTCGGGTGGTCTTCGATGCTGCGCGAAGGACGGCTCGACGAGCGGGCTTTCAAGACGGCCGTCGAGATAATCGAGCGCAACGCGCGCACGCAGCAGCAGATCGTGGACGACATCCTCGACGTGTCGCGCGTCATCACCGGCCAACTGCGCTTCGACGCCGAGCCGACAGACCTGCGCGCCGTCGTCGAGGCGGCGGTTGACACCGTCCGCCACGCCGCAAACGCGCGCGGCATCAGCCTGCGCGCCGAGTTCGAGCCAGGCGTCGGCCCCGTCATGGGCGACCCGCGGCGCTTGCAGCAGGTCGTCTGGAACATTCTGTCGAACGCGGTCAAGTTCACGCCCCTCGGCGGCGAGGTGCGCGTCTCCGTCGGACGCGACAACGGCCACGCGCTCGTCAACGTCACGGACAACGGCGCGGGCATCCGCGCGAGCTTCCTCCCTTACGTCTTCGACCGCTTCCGGCAGGGCGACCAGTCCACGACACGCCAGCACGGCGGGTTAGGGCTCGGACTCTCAATCGTCCGCCACCTCGTCGAGCTTCACGGCGGGACTGTGCGCGCCGAGAGCGAGGGCGAGGGGCACGGCTCGACCTTCACGGTGGAGTTGCCGCTCATCGAGTTGCGGAATGCGGATTCCGGATTGAGGATTGAAGAAGAGGCTGATGGGCAATCCGCAGTCAGCGATCCGCAAACGCAAATCCTCGGGGGCTTGAGCGTGCTCGTCGTGGACGACGAGCCGGACGCGTTGGGGCTGGTGAAGACCGTCTTGGAGTTGAGCGGCGCGCGCGTGACGGCCGTCGAGTCGGCCAACGCGGCGTGGGGCGCGCTCGAAGGCGCTTGGCCCGATCTGCTTCTGTGCGACGTGGGGATGCCGGGCGAGGACGGCTACGACTTCATCCGCCGCGTGCGCGAGTCGGAGCGCGGGCGTGCGCTGCCTTCAATCGCGCTGACGGCCTACGCGGGCGAGTCCGACCGCGCGCTGGCGCTCGAAGCCGGCTTCCAACTTCACGTCCCCAAGCCCGTCGAGCCCGCCGCCCTCGTCTCGCTAATCGCCGACCTCGTGAAGCCAAGAGGTTAGAGGCTAGAGGTTAGAAGTTAGTAAGTACATTTAAGACAGCGGCGCCTTCGTCAATTACCGTTGACGAAGGCGCCGCTGTTTAGACTCAACTACTGACCTCTAACCTCTGACCTCCGACCTCTGCTTTAGAAGTCGCCCGCGCAGGTCTCGTGGCCGCAGTCGCAGTCTATCTGGATGTTGTGCTCGGTGCTCTGGCAGTGGACGCTGCAAAACTTCTCGCCCTTCTCGACGGGGCAGGTGCACGGCGCGTTGGCGCAAACCTTGCCCTCGTCCTTCCTTTCGTCAGCCATCGGTGGAGTCCTCCGTGTGTGTTTGAAAAGATAAGATGCTTCTATGCTAAATCCCGCGGCGAGTCAAGGAAGACTCACAAGTTCTTCCTCAGAAAGCCGACGATCTTCCAGCCGTCGAGGTAGACCCACGGGCGCTCGCCCGAGGTGTAATGGCCGCAGGGGAGCCAAGAGACGTTGACGGGGACACCCAAGTTCCGCACGCGCGCGATTGTCTCGCGCGAGAGGTCTGGCGGAAAGGTCAGGTCGTGGCGCGCGGCGATGAAACGCATCGGGCGCGCCGTCTGCCGCGCGAGGCGCTCGGCGAAGGCGAGCGGGCTGATGGGCAGCCAGAGCGCGCGCAGCTCTTCGAGCGTGAGCGTGCCCTCGATTCCGGCGCGCACGTGCTGCGTCGAGATGCCGCGCCAGACCACGTCGGCGACGTAGCCGGAGACGTGGTTGAAGACGCCTGCGTTGATTCTCCCGTCGTGCACGAAGGCGAGGAAGGCCGTGCACGAACCGATGCTCGTGCCCGCGATGCCGATGCGCTCGAAGCCCTGCGCGGCGAGCCACGAGACGGCCGCGCGCGTGTCAGAGACGGCCTGCCGCATGGACTGAAGCGTCCGCCCGACGTTAGCGCTGACGAGGAAGTCTGCGCGCTCAAGATTCGCGGGGCGGCGCTCTTCGTGGTAGGGGAGCGTCAGGCGCAGCGCGGCAATTCCTAAGCGGCCGAGCAGACGGCAGAGCGCGACGTGGCTCTCGGCGTCGGCGTTCCACTGCGGGAGGACGACGACCGCGCGGCGCACGCCCTCGCCGTCTCTGGCGTTTCCGCGCGGACGCTTCGACGGCTGCGCCGGGAAGAAGCGCGCGCGCGCCGTGTCGTTCTCGGGCGACGGCGTGCGAACGGCGCTCGTCCACGTCAGGCGGTCGCCGCGCAGCTCGTAATCTTTAATGTCGGGGAGCGCGTAGAACTCCTCGCTGTGCGCGACCGCCTCGCGCGCGAAGGCCGTGACGGCGGCGCGCGGGTCGAAGCCTTCCGCGGGCGGTTCGTCGCCGTTCAGACGTTCGGCGACGAACTCGGCGCCCCACTCGAACGGGCGCACGACGCGGTTCGTGTCGCGCGTGGCGTGGCGGCGCTCCCGCGCCCTGATGAGTTGTCCGAGCAATTTTGTAAGTCCGAGCCCCTTCGGTTTCGTAAACGTCCGAGCGTTGAATCCTAAAGGCCGCCGCCGGGAATTTCAAATGAAGACAAAAGAGGCCGCCGCGGCGAACCGGGCGGCCTCCCTGCTTTCCGTTGTCTGCCTCTTACGGGTGGAGCGTCCAGAAGTTGTAACTGCCGGAGCCGCTGTAGGAGTAGACCTGCCACATGTAGTAGCCGGACGTGCCGCTGTAAGAAATCGTCTCGTTGGAGGTCGAGCTGGTGCTGCTGGCGACCGTGACCCACGTCGAGCCGTTCCACTTCAGCAGGTAGAGGTCGAAGTCGGCGCCCGAGGTCGGCCCGACCAGACAGCCCTTGTGCGTGCCCGAGACCGAGCTGAAGTAGTAGGTGCCGTTCGGCTGGTAGTTGCTGGCGCCTGTGCCAGAGAGCGAGCCCGAGTACTGCGTGCCGCCCGCGCAGGCCGCGGGAACACCTCCGCCGCCTCCGCCCGTCGTCAGCAGCGAGTAGAGCAGGCGGTTGGGCGAGCCGGTGCCGATGCCCGTGAGCACGCCCGTCGTCGCCGTCGAGATGATGGCGTTGGCGACGGTCGCGGGGCTCGCAGAGGGGTTGTTCTGAAGGTAGAGCGCCGCGACGCCCGTGACGTGCGGCGTCGCCATCGAGGTGCCGCTGATGGTGTTCGTCGCCGTGTCGGACGTGTACCACGAAGAGAGGATCGAGGAGCCGGGCGCGAAAACGTCAACGCAGGTGCCGATGTTCGAGAAGTCGGACTTGGCGTCGGTCGAGGTCGTCGAGCCGACGGTGAGCGCGGCGGCGACGCGGCCGGGCGACTCGGTGCAGGCGTCAACGCCGTAGTCGTTGCCGGCGGCGATGGCGTAGGTCACGCCCGAGTTAATCGAGTTCTGGACGGCGGTGTCGAGCGCGCTGGACGCTCCGCCGCCGAGGCTCATGTTGGCGACCGCGGGGCTCTGGTGGTTGGCCGTCACCCAGTCAACGCCCGAGATGACGGTCGAGTCGGTGCCGTTCCCCGTGCAGTCGAGCACGCGGACGGCGTGGAGCGAGACGCCCTTGGCGACGCCGTAAGTGCTGCCTCCGACGGTGCCGGCGACATGCGTGCCGTGGCCGTTGCAGTCGTTGCCGTTCTGGCCGTCGCCGATGGAATCGAAGACCTTGTTGGCGCGGCCGCCGAACTGCGTGTGCGTCGTGCGGATGCCGGTGTCAATGATGTAGGCGTGGACGCCCGCGCCCGTCGGCGTGTAGTTGTACTGCGCGTCGAGCGGGCGGTTGCGCTGGTCTATGCGGTCGAGGCCCCAAGGCGGGTTGCTCTGCGTGGTCGTGGCCGAGACGACGCCGTCCTCTTCGACCGACTCGACGCGCGGGTCGTGCGTCAAAGCCTCTGCGGCCTGCTCGGGCAGGCGGATGGCGAAGCCGAGCAGGGCGTGCTTGTAGACGGCGAGCACCTGCCCGCCGTGCTGCGCGGCGATGTCGGCGGCGACGTTCGGCGCGAAAGAGTTCTCGCCGTAGGGCTGTGCCGCATATTCTTTCAGCGTGACGATGTACTGGCCGGGCACGGCGTGCGCCTTCTTGTGGACGGCGCTCTGACCCTGACCCTGCGAGGTGGGCGAGACGGTGAGAAGGGCGGCGGCGCAAAGCAGGAGCGCTGCCGCAAAGAACACGGTAAGTCTCTTCATTCAATCCTCCGGAGGTTGGTGGGCCTTCGGCCGCGGCGTCCGTGGCGAGAGGGCGGCAGACGCGCGGCTTCGGTCGGGTTACTTCCGACAGTCGGCTGTCGAATTAAGCGAGGTACAGGGACAAGTCACGGCCCGTGAGGGGCAACACAAACCGTCATTCGGGGGAGTGAGAATATAGCCAGATTCGGCGCGGGGCGCAAGTCGCGGCGGTCGAATGTTTCGGCCTTCAATCCGGAGGCTCTAAAAACTTCTCCATCGTGAAGAGCGGCGTCCCGAACAGGTTGTCGGGGCCTTCGGCGGTTCTCTTAAATCCGTAGTGCTCGTACAGCCGAATCGCCCGCCCGAGAAAGGGGGTGGTGCTGAGGAACAGGCGCCCGAAGCCGTGCTCGGAGGCGAACTCCTCCACACGCCTCAAGAGCAGTTCCCCGATGCGCCGCCCCCTCGACGCGGGCGCGATGGCCATGCCCCGGACGTAGAGCGACCCGCCTTTCGGAACCACCGACACCGTGCCTACGACGGCGCCTTCGTCAAGGACGACCCAGACCGGCCCTTCTTCGATACGCTCGCGCACCTGTTCGCCCGCGGGGGTGGTGGCGGCGAAGCCCTCACGCGTGTAGAGAGGTTCGTACTCCGCGAACGACTCGCGCAGAACCGACGCGATGGCCGGAGCGTCTTCGGGCACGGCCGCCCGAATTCGGACACTCGGCGTGTCCTGTCCCATCTCCGTTAACGTCTGCCGGAGCGGGCCGGCTGCGAAGCGTCGCGGCGCAGGGCGGCGGCCGAGCCGTCTATGAAGGGGCGCATCTGGCCGACGTACTGGTCGAGCGGGGCGATGCTGTAGAGCACGACCTCGATGGCCTTGTCGGGGAAGCCGGATTCGAGCGTGAAGGTGTAGCCGGCGAAGACGTCGCCCGTGTCGTCGGCGCCCCAGAAGAGAAAGTTGTGGTCGCTCAAATTCAGCAGCTTCTTCATCAGCCCCGCGCTGTCCCGCGCCTTGTTGATGTTGACGTAGTCGCCCTTGTAGTAGGGGTAGATGCGGAAGCCTATGGTCTCGTCGTTCGAGACGCCGACGACGACCTCGAAGCCCTCGGCGTTGGCGAACCCGCCGCGCTTGACGGCGACGAAGTTGAAGGGCTGCTTGTCGCTCTGCCTGAAGGCGATCTCGATGCCGCGCTTCGGCCCCGAGGCGGCGAGCAGTGCGCGCAGCTTCTCGCGCGTCGCCACGCGCGCGGCCTCTTTCTGCGCGGCCGTCTGCTGCTGCGCCGCGGCGGCGCCCGCACACGCGAGCACGATCAGGACTGCGAGGGGGAATAGTCTGCGTCTCATCAATAACCTCCGACTTCTGTCTGTTAAAGAGCGCGAGGGCGAGATGCTTTTAAATCCGTCCGGCCCGAGAGTCAACCCCCGCGCGCGCCTCACGCGAGGTTACGCGTCGAGAAGCTGTAGGGTCTTCGCCTGAATGGACTCCAACACCGCGTCCCGCAGGAAAGAACTCGCGTTAAGAATCTCCACCCCGATCAGCTCGTTCTCGTCGTTAAGCTCGACCGTAATGTTCGGCCCGATCTCCAAACTCCTGCTCTCCTCCCCGTCGGCAAGAACCAAATGGAGAACGTCTTCCTTCTCGAAATACCGTACGCGAGTTTTACTCATGCGTGAACCTCCCTGTACGCAACCGAAAGCGTATTTGCTGGCGTGTGATGGCGTGGACGGTGACGGGCGTAATGTCGTCGCCGGCGACTTCGTACGGCATCAACGCCAGCCGCCGGTCATGGCGTCCGACTACGACGGCCAGTCCCGTCTCGGTATCAAAGTACCGCTCATCCGAATGGCGGATGATGTGCTCAAGCTTCGTCAGGTCAAAGCCCCTCAGTGTAGCTCTATACTGAAGATATTCAGTCCAGATGATACTCGGCATGTGACCTCAACGCTCGTCAACTCTTAGGTGCGCCCCGCTTTCGCTCCCAATACCTCCGGAGCATCTGCGGCGAGATGAGGAGCGTTTGCAGGAGCGAGCCCGTGGCGAAGCGGCGCGCGAGCGAGCGGAAGAGCGCGGCGGCGCCGGGCGTGTAGCTGAACCACCAAACGTCTTGCAGGAGCGCGAGGCGGTTGACGTGTACGTGGTGCGGCGCGACCATCTCAAGCAGCCCGAGGCGGCCGTGCGTGCGTCCGAGCCCGCTCTGCTTCACACCGCCCCAAGGCGTCTGCGCGATGCCGTGCGTGTAGAGGACTTCGTTGACCATGACGGTGCCGGCCTCTATCCGCGAGGCTACGCGCCGGCCGCGTTTGATACTGCGAGTCCAGACGCTCGCCGTCAGGCCGAACGGGCTGTCGTTGGCCAGACGCACGGCCTCGTCCTCCGTGCTGAAGGTCATCAGAGGCAGCACGGGGCCGAACGTCTCCTCGCGCATGACGGCCATCGTGTGGTCAACGCCCGCGAGCACGGTCGGCTCGTGGAACCAGCCGCGCTCGGAGCAGCCGCGCGCCCGCCCGCCGCCCGCGAGCACGCGCGCGCCGCGCTCGACGGCCTCGCGGACGTGCTCTTCGACGATTCGGAACTGCCGCTCGCTCGACATCGAGCCGAGGTCGCAGGCCGCGCCGCCGCCGTCTTCAGACACAACCTGCCTGAGCGCCTTCACCTTCTCGACGACGCGGCGCGTGAAATCCTCCGCGATACTTTCGTGGACGTAGCAGCGTTCGACCGAGGCGCAAGCCTGACCCGAGTTGGCGAAGGCGCCCCAGACCGCGGCTTCGGACGCGGCTTCGAGGTCTGCGTCTTCGAAGACGATCATCGGGTCTTTGCCGCCGAGTTCGAGGACGACGGGAATCAACTTCCGCGCGGCGGCCTCGGCCACGCGGCGGCCTGTCGGGACGCTGCCCGTGAACATGATCTTGTCCACGCCCGCCTCTACGAGCGCGGCGCCGGTCGAGCCGTCGCCCGTGACGACTTCGAGAACTCCTTCCGGCAGCCCCGCGCGCCTGAAGACCTCGCCGACCTTGAGGCCGACGAGCGGAGTCAGTTCACTCGGCTTGAGGACGACACAGTTTCCGGCCATCAGTCCCATCACGACCTCGCCGAGCGGCGTCGCCCAAGGGAAGTTCCAAGGCGAGATGATGCCGACGACGCCGAGCGGCCTGTACTCGATGACCGACGAGCGGCCCATGAAGCGGTAGAGGCCGATGTCTATCTTCTCGGGGCGCAGCATGCGCTCGGACTTGCGCGCGAAGAACTGCATGAGGTCGAGCGTCGGAACGATCTCCATCGCGATTGCTTCGGCGGCGGGCTTGCCAGACTCGCGCGAGATGAGCGCGGCAACCTCGTCCATCTCTTCGAGGACGAGCGCGCGTGCGCGCATCACTACGCCGGCGCGTTCGCGGAAAGAGCGCGCGCCCCAACCCTTCTGCGCCGCGCGTGCGCGCGCGACCGCCGCCGCCACTTCGTCCGCCGAACGTAAGGGTACGCGCCCGACCTCCTCGCCCGTCGCCGGGTCGTACGAGACGATTTCGCGCGCGGCTTCCGGCCGTGTGTCTGCGCCTTCGCTTCGCGTCGCGGCCGTGTGTGTCGGGGTGATAGTCGTCATGGGTTTGCCTCGCGCGCGATTATCGCGCGGAGGCGGGGCGATTTGAAAGCCGCGGCCGTCCGTGTTTCCGCGGCGCCGCGCGCGTCGGTTAGAATCAGGGCCGAAGGAGTTCACTTGAGAGGTTGAAGATGACAAGACCGCAGCTCGCCGAGTTCATCAGGCGGATGGAGCCCGACTCCGTCGCCGTCATCCCGGCGGCGCGCGAGATGACGCGCTCGAACGACACAGAGTACCGCTTCCGGCAGGACTCAGACTTCTACTACCTGACCGGCTTCAACGAGCCCGACGCCGTCGCCGTCGTCGCGCCCGCGCGCGAGGAGCGCTTCACGCTCTTCGTTCGCCCGCGCGACCGCGAGAAGGAGACTTGGACGGGGCGGCGCGCTGGCGTCGAGGGCGCGCGCGAGCGCTACGGCGCCGACGCGGCGTTCCCCGTCGAAGAGTTTCAGGAGAAGCTTTCGGAACTGCTCGACGGCGCGCGCACGCTCTACTACCGGCTCGGCGGCAACGCCGAGTTCGACCAGACCATCCTGCGGCAACTGGCGCGGATGCGCGCGCTCGGCTGGCGCAAGGCCAAGCCGCCGCAGACCATCACAGACCCCGGCGTGCTGCTACACGAGATGCGGCTCGTGAAGACGGGCGAGGAGATAACGTTCATGCAGCGCGCCGCGGACATCGCAGCGGAGGCGCACCGCGAGGCGATGCGGGCGGCGCGTCCGGGCGCGAAGGAGTACGAGATTGAGGCGCTCATCGAGTACGTCTTCCGCCGCAGCGGCGCCGCGGGGCCGGCCTACAACACCATCGTCGGCTCGGGCGTGAACGCGACGATACTGCATTACATAAACAACGACGCCGAGCTGAAGGACGGCGACCTGCTCCTCATAGACGCGGGCGCCGAGTTCGAGGGCTTCGCCTCGGACATCACGCGCACCTTCCCCGTCAACGGCCGCTTCACGGCGGCGCAGCGCGAGCTTTATCAGTTGGTGCTCGACTGTCAGGAGGAGTGCGTGCGCATGGTCAGGCCCGGCGTGGACATGGAGGAGATGCACAGGCGCTCGGTCGAGATTCTGACCGAGGGCATGGTCGGGCTCGGGCTTTTGAAGGGCGAGACGGAGAAGCTGATTGAAGAGGGCGAGTACAAGAAGTTCTACATGCACCGCCTCGGCCACTACCTCGGCATGGACGTGCATGACGTGGGCGCGTACCACCGCGGCGACGGCCCGCGCCCGCTCGAAGCCGGGATGGTCTTGACGGTCGAGCCCGGCCTCTACGTCCCGGAGGACGCCGAAGACATTCCCGACCAGTACCGCGGCCTCGGCATCAGGATAGAGGACGACGTGCTCGTCACGTCGGAAGGCTTCCGCGTGTTGACGGACAAGGCACCCAAGCAGATTGAAGAGATTGAAACGCTGATGGCGCGCTAGACAGAAGCCCGACCGTTAGGGAGGGCTCCGTGGAAACGCAGAAGGAGGGAAGATGAAGGACGCGCTGTCTTTCATCTTCCCTCCTTCTGCGGTCAGCTATGAGCCCTCCCTCACGGTCGGGCTTCCGCCTGTTATTCCTCAAACCCTTCGCGCAGTTCCGCGACGATTTCGCGGGCGACGTGGCGTGCGCGCTCGACCTCGGTGGGGGCGAAGGAGACGGCGCCGACGACGGCGTGGCCGCCTCCGCCGTAGCGCTCGCAGATGGAGGCGAGGTTGTGTCGGCGCGGGCGCGGGCTGAAGGGGTTCGAGCCGACCGAGATTTTGGTGCGGAAGCGCCCGCGCGTGACCGCGACCGAGTAGGTCGTCTCGGGGCAGACGTAGTAGGGGATGAACTTGTTGAAGCCTTCGAGCCCTTCGTCAACGAGGTCGAAGGTGACGACGCCGCGCTCGTACGCGGCCTTGCGCCGGATGACTTCCAGCGTCTCTCGGTGGCGAGCGAGCAGCGGGCGGAAGCGTCGCTGCACCTCCTCGCCGGTCGCCACCTCTTCGAGCGTGCGCGTGGAGAGAGCGCGGATGAGCGACTCGATGAAGTCGTCCTCGGGCACATTCTCGATGACCTGCATCAGTTGGAGCGCGGGCTCTTTCAACTCGACGGGCTGCGCGGCCGACTCGTAGAAGGCGCCGTCAATCGTGTGCGCCCAACGGACAAGGTCGTCGAGCGAGGGGTCGCGGAAGCCGAAGCGCTCACTGCCTACGCGCGCGATGAACTCGGTGCAGGACTTACTCTCGGCGTCCCAGAACTTCTTTCCGGAAGTGTCTGCGCGGAAGTGCGCCTCGTCCTCGGGCGAGAGGAAGGCCGACTGGTGGTGGTCGAACCACCACGTCAGCCGCTCCGAAGGGCTGTACTTGAAATCAACGATGGCGTTCTCGTCGCCGTCGAACATCGCTTCGTCGAAGAGTTCGCTGTTGGGTTTGTGCAGCAGCGGCGTGTAGCCGACCGCGGCGTCTGCGCGGACGCGCGCGAGATAGAACCGCGTGAAGACCGCGGCGGAGGCCACACCGTCGAAGCAGTGGCCGTGGTAGAGCAGGCGAAGTCTCATTCTCTGTCAACTCAAACGAAAAATTCAGTCTCGACCAAAGCCCGACATCATACCAGCCGCCCGCACGCGAGCAAAGAGCAGTAGGCCGTAGGCGGTACATCCCCGGAGGGGATGAAGGCAATAGCCGGGGGCAGAGCGAACGAGCGAAGCGAGTGAGCGCCGCCCCCGGAAAGCGATTCAAAACGTTCCGACCCTGAAGGGGTCGCACTGTGTGACGAGGTGCGACCCCTTCAGGGTCGGAATTCTTTTGGCGCAGTTACCGGGGGTTGCGCTCCGCCGTCTCGCCTGCGGCTCGCGGCTCTGGCTTCACCCCCGGCTATTATCTGAATCCCCTCCGGGGATGTACTGTCTACTGCTTCTTCGCCTCCGCCTTCGGCTCGTCCTTGCACTGCTCGACGGCCGATTGCTGCGTGATGCCGAGGCGTTCGCGTATGAACTGCTCTGTGTCCTTCTCGATTAGCTCGCCGCCGACGACGAAGGCTTTCTCTGTCAGCAGCTCGCCCGACGCGTTGAGCTTCGCGGGTTCGAGGAAGACGTTGAAGGGCGAGCCCCAGTTGCGCGGGTCGCCGATTGACTTGCGGTAGGCGTAGTGCGTCGTCTTGTCGCGCGCGTCGCCCGTCTCCGACTCGACGACGACGGGGAAGGGCGTGCCGCCCTGCGACTCGAAATACTTCCGCGCGTCCTCCACAGACCCGTACTCGCTGACGCCGACGACCTCGAACCCCTGCGCCTTGTACTTGTCGTAGAGCTTGAAGACGGTCGGCGCCTCTGCCTTCCAGTTCCCGCACCAAGGCGCGAAGTAGACGACCATCACGAGCTTCTTGTCCTTCGCAAGCTCACGCAGAGAGACGGGCGTGCCGTCGCTCAGACGGTTGAACGTCCAGTCCTTGTAGTCAAGCTTCTGTTCAAGCAGAGGCGCATACTCGTGCCCCTCTGTGCGCACAAGCATCGTG
>DATFHD010000032.1:0-111493 GCA_035248785.1 Pyrinomonadaceae bacterium
CACGGAGGCGCAGAGCGCGAGCACGAAGCCGGCGCGGTGTTTGCGGAGCCCGACGTTAGAAGGGGTCATAGTTTCTCTGATGACGAAGCGCGCGCGCACGGTTCGACCGGCCGCGCAGAGATTAACGGGGAGTCGCGCAGATTATAAACGGCTCTGCGGGAAGGCAAAAGGCAAGAGGCAAAAGGCAAAAATCAAAAGGAGGATGAGGGCCGCGCTGCTCCTCATCCTCCTTTTGCCTTTTGAACTTTGCCTTTTGCCTTCCCCTCAGGCGTTGACGGTCGCGCCGGGGTAGCCGGCGCCGAGTTTGGACTGGTCGCCCTCGGCGAGCATGTTGACGAGTTCGTGGTGGAAGTAGTCGTAGCGGCTCGAAACCTCGGGCCGGACGCGCTTGTCGTACATCTGTCGCGAGCGGTCTATGTCTTCGCGCAGGCGGTCGTAGAGGTCTGCGGCGTCGCGCCCCTCGCGCACCTTCTGCTCGTTGTAGAGCTTGATCTCGGAGACGAGCAGGCGCGCGAAGCGGCGTGCCTCGTTGTGGAAGCGCTTGTCCTCTTCGGCGACCTCGACGGGGAAGTCCATGTCGCGCGCGCCGAAGCGGCGCGAGGTGCCGAGCGGCGAGACGGCGTGCGCCGAGTCCCCGGCGTGCTCGGCGGCGTGCGCCGGCTCGGCCGGCGAACCGGCGAAGGCGCCCGCCGGCTCGGGCTGCATCGTGAAAGAGGGCGAAGGTTCGGGCTCCGGTTCGGGCTCCGGCTCCGGTTCGCGCTCGGGTTCGGGCTGAGGCGCGGACGAGGCCGCGACCGGCTGCGGCTCGAATCCCGTGGGCTGCGCTTCGCGCTCCGACGCACGCGGCTCGAAGCCCGACGGCTGCGCCTCGCGCTCGGGCGCTTGGGATTCACGCTTGGGCGTTTGCGCGGTGCTCGGCTCTTCTTCCGCGTGGGACGGTGCGGCTTCGGCCTGCGGGGCGCGCGTAGGCTGCGCGGCGGCCTGCGGCTGCGGCGTAGGCCGGGGCTGGGCAGACTCGGCGGACGTGCGGCGCGTGGTCAGAAGCCCGACCGCCATGCCCGCGACGCGCACCAGCGTTTCGAGCGCTTCGAGGTTGAGGGCGTCTGCGTCTTGGCCCGCGCTGTCGGCGTAGAGCACGGCGACGGCGCGGTCGCGCGCGACGAGCGGGACGGCGACGATGCGCTGCGGCGGCTCTTCGCCGCCGAAGTGTTTGTAGATGGTGTGGTCTTCGGCGTGAGAGCCCGGCTCGCCCGCCCAAGTCGTGCGCGAGCGTACGACCTCGCCGAGCAGCGTGTCCGCGTTCACGTCGAGCGAAAGCTCGCGCACTGCGTCGTCGCCGACGGTGCCCGCCAAGCCCCGCGCGCGCCAGCCCGTCGCCCGCTCGCCCTTGACGACGAAGAAGGCGACGCGCGGCGCGAACGCCGCCGAGCGGTTGACGAGCGTGTTGAGGATGTCGGCCTGCGTGTGCTGCGCGTCCAACTCGTCCACGGCCGCCTTGATGAGCGCGATGTCGGAGGAGGCGCGTGCGCGCGCGCCCTCGGCGGCCGCGGCCTCGATGCCGAGGTTGCGCGCGTTGCGCAGGTGGTCTGCGACGGCGACGGCGAGCGGCGCGTCGCCCTCGGCCGAGGGCTCTTCGAGCTTTTCGCCGACGCGTGCGAGCGCTTCGTTGAGCTGTGTGCGCAGGCGCTCAAGCTCTTCCTTCAAACCGCTCATGCGCTGGCTCACGTAAGACTCGATGTCGGCGCGCAAGCTCTTTTCCAAGTCAACGCTGGACACGTTCACTCTCTCCTTTGTGTGCTTCTGGTAAGTATCGGCGCAGGGTCGAGGCGCCGCGAGACCGGCAGTACGGGGGGCTTGTCTTGCGGCAAGGTCTCCGGTCGGCTTCGAGAGTCGCCTCGGCGGCGGCCTAAACACTCGCCGCGAGGGCTAGTTCGGATTATGGACGCCGCGCAGGAACAGTGTCAAGAGAGTCGTTTTGGGCGGTTTTCGATTTGCGATTTTCGATTTTCGATTTATCATCTGTGGCCGAAGCCGGGCGCCGGGGGGAGTAAGGAAGGGACGCCCGGCGGCCGCGAGCACGCAGGGAATCCCGACGATGCCCGAGAGCAGCATTCTCATCGCTGACGACTACGACGACAACCGGGAACTCCTGCGCCTGATGCTGGAGACCGAGGGCTACCGCATACGCGAGGCGCGCAACGGCCACGAGGCTCTGGACGCCGCCCGCGAGGAGACGCCGGCCGTCGCGCTGATAGACCTCTCGATGCCCTCGCTCGACGGCTGGGGCCTGCTGCGCGAGATTCGCGCCGACGAGCGCACGCGCTCGATCCCCTGCGTCGCGGTCACGGCCTTCGCCGGCAATCAGGATCGCGTCCGCGCCCTCGAAGCCGGCTTCGACGCTTACATCTCAAAACCCTTCCGCGCCAGAGACCTCATCGAGCTGGTTAACAGCTTCGCGCGCCGCGACGGCCGGGCCGGCGAGCCTCCGACCGGCATCAACGCCGACGGCCCCCCGCCCGACACCGCCGACACCTTCTGAACGTGACCGGGAAAGACGAACAGGCCGACGAAGATTTGCCGCGGGCGGGAGCGGACGAACCGCACGGGGCGGGAGACGAAGACCTGCCCGAGGCGGGCGTCGTCCTCGTCGCCTTCGAGAAGCTCTTCGGCGGCGGCCGCGGCGTCCGTCGCTTCCGTCAATCAGGTCTGCGCCACGTCGAGCTCACGCACGACTGCGTCCTCATCGAACAGAACCCGAAGAAGTCGAGCGAGTGGGCCGAACTCGCACGCGCCGGCCGCCGCGTCGCGTGGCTCATGCGCGACGGCCGCTACCTCGCGCGCGTCGTGGACGGCGAAGTCACCTTCCTGAAATAGCGTTCCCCCCCGAGCCGCGCGTGCTACAATCCGCGGCATGAGAGTCCCACCGGACAGTCATCACGTCGGATTAGTGCCGCGCCCCTGACTTCTCCCCGCAGGCCAGAGCCTAGTCTCAACGTTAACCCTTCAATGAGGGAGGCGCCCGCGACGCTCCTCGCAGCGTCCGTGGCGGCGGTCGTTTCCCACTCGCCGCCCTTCAAGCGCGTGCCAGCGCGCGGGGAGGGCCGAAAGGAGCCACATGAAAGTTCTGGACAGATTCATCGAGAGTTTATACACGGGCCCGGCCGTCGAGGTCGGGCGACTCAGTATCACGCCGGTCTTCATACGCGAGGAGGCGGCGATGCCCTACCTTGAGTTCGAGCAGGCGCTCGCGCGCGGGCTCGTAGAGGTGACAGAGGTCTCGGAGGGCGGCAGCGTCCCCAAGCTCTTCGTCAGGAACACGGCCGAGCGCGACGTGATCATCGTGGACGGCCAACTGCTCGTCGGCGCGAAGCAGAACCGCGTCGTCAACACGACCATCGTCGTGCCCGCGCGCACGTCGGTCGAGATTCCTGTGACCTGCGTCGAGCAGGGTCGCTGGAGCTACCGCTCGCGCGAGTTCGCGGGCGGCGGCAGCCACGAGTACTCGTCGCTGCGTTCGCTCAAGCACCAGTCGGTGACGGCCAGCCTGCGCAACCGCGGCGACTACACGTCCGATCAGGGCTCGGTCTGGGGTAACATCCGCGACAAGATGCGGCGTATGCGCAGCGCGAGCCCGACGATGTCCATGAGCGACATGTACGAGTCGAGCGTGAGCCGCGACGACGAGGCGCGGCTCGAAGCGGAGGTGCGGCCGCAGCCGGGCCAAGTCGGCTACTTCGCCTACGTCCGCGAGGGCTTCGCGGGCGCAGACGTGTTCGGCTCGACCGACCTGTGCAGCGCGAAGCTCTCGAAGCTGCTGCGCGGCCACTACCTCGACGCGCTCGACTCCGGAGTCGAGTTCCCTCGCCTGACGGTCGAGCAGGTCATCGAGCAGGTGCGCGGCGCCGTGCCCGAGCAGTTCGCCGCGGTAGGCAAGGGCGCCGAGCTTCGCTTCGAGGCGGCCGGCGTGCAGGGCGCCTGCAAGCTCGTTGACGAGGCCATCCCGCACCTCGCAGTCTTCCCGAAGCTGAACTAACTGACAGTAGGCAGCAGGCAGATATCAGTTAAGGCAGTAGCGGGATTGGTTCGGGCATCCCCGAAGGGGATAAACATAATAGCCGGGGGTAAGCGAGCCGCAGGCGAGCGTTACCCCCGGTATCATCGCGAAAATAATTCCGACCCTGAAGGGGTCGCACCGTGTCATGCCGTGCGACCCTTTCAGGGTCGGAACGTTTATTCGTCGTCTACCGTGGGCGGCGCTCAGACGCTGGCGCGTCTTCACCCTGCCCCCGGCTATTATGTTTATCCCCTTCGGGGATTAACTGCCCACTGCCTACTGCCTTTACGCGCGGCGTTCGAGGACGAGGCGGGCGAGGCCGCGCAGGGTTCCGGCCGGCGCGTCGAGCACGTCGAGCGCTGTGCAGGCGCTCTCGTAGACTTCGCCTGCGCGCGCGCGTGCGGCGTCGAGGCCGTAGAGCGCGGGGTAGGTCGCCTTGTTCGCGCGCGCGTCCTTGCCCGGCGTCTTGCCGAGGTCTGCGGCCGAGGCCGTCACGTCCAGCAGGTCGTCCGTAATCTGGAAGAGCAGCCCGAGGTCGAGCGCGTAGCGCGTGACGGCCTCGACTTCCGTCTGAGTCGCGCCCGCGATGAGCGCGCCCGCGCACGCGGCCGACGCGATGAGCGCGCCGGTCTTGCGACGGTGTATCAGTTCGAGTTCCGCGCCGGTCACGTCGGCGCGCGCCTCGGCCGAGAGGTCGTGCGCCTGACCCGCGACCATCCCTTCGGGACTTCCGGCGGCGCGCGCGAGTTCGGCGACGAGGCGCACGCGAAGCGCCGCTTCGAGCGTCTCGTCTTCGGCGATTGTCTGGAAGGCTAAGGTTTGCAGCGCGTCGCCCGCGAGTATCGCCGTCGCCTCGCCGAACCTGACGTGACAGGTCGGGCGGCCGCGCCGAAGGTCGTCGTCGTCCATCGCGGGCAGGTCGTCGTGGACGAGCGAGTAGGTGTGGACGAGTTCAAAAGCGCAGGCGGTTCTGACGAGCCGTTCGGCCGTCGCGCCGAAGGTCTCGCCCGCGGCGAAGACGAGCAGCGGGCGGAAGCGTTTGCCGGGCGCGAAGAGGCTCCAACGAATCGCCGCGTGAATCGAAGACGGGTCAACGTCCTCGGCCGGGACTAACTCGTCCAGCGCCGACTCGACCAGCGCGCGCACGCGCTCCGAATAGGCGCGCACCTCTTCGGCCGAAGCCTCCCGCGTGAACGCCGACGCGTCCGGGGCTCGAACCTCTTCTGACCCGGAGGCGTGAGTCTCTTCCGAAAGAGCGCCCGCGGCCGGCCCTTCAAAAGATCGTCTCGTCATCCGCGCCGCCCTCTTCGTCCGCGAGCTCGTCCGGCTCGAACGGCACGGCGACGGTCGAGCCGTCGCCGCCGCGCAGCAGCACCTCGATGCGCCGCTCGGCCTCGTTCAGACGCTCCTGACATTCGCGCGACAGGCGCACGCCCTGCTCGAACAGCTCAAGGCTCTGTTCCAGAGGCAAGTCCCCGCGCTCCAACTCGCGCACGATGCGCTCCAGCGACGCCAACTGCGCCTCGAAGTTCGGCGCCGCGCTCTTGGCCTGTTCTCGTTTCGGCATCTCTTTAACTTGCGACGCTACCTGTTCCCTCTTCGTCGCGGTTGGTTCTGCGGCTGCTGCGGCG
This sequence comes from Pyrinomonadaceae bacterium, assembly GCA_035248785.1. Lineage (GTDB taxonomy): Bacteria > Acidobacteriota > Blastocatellia > Pyrinomonadales > Pyrinomonadaceae > QHXN01. The sequence continues at coordinate 5,686 of DATFHD010000032.1, forward strand.
CGGGCTGGCTCACGGCGGGCAGGCTCGAAGCGAGGCGCGCGGCGAGTTCGGAGGCGAGCTGCGGGTCTTTGACCGTGACGACCTTCCAGCGCTCGCCGTCGCGCCGCATCATGAGCTCGACTGTTCGCTCGCCCGCCTTGAAGTTGACGGTCGCCGCGTCGCCGCGCTCGGCGACGGTCGCCGCCTGCCGCACGCCCAGCGCCTTGACGAAGAAGGGCAGGTTCGACGCGTTGTTCTTCGACGCGTCCTTCAGCTCGCGCGCGATCTCGTCGCGCACGCCCTCGCGCACGCGCGGGAGCAGTTGCGGCAGCGCGTTGGTGAGCGAGGCGCGCGCCTGCGGCGGGAGCTGCGAGCCCGCGCCCGCGAGGTTATCAATGACCTGCGGGATAAAGCCCTGCGCTATCTGGTCTGCGTCAATTAGCGTCTCGACGGCCTGCGCGTCGTCGTGCTGCGCCGCGTCCACGAGCAGCGCCAGACTGTACGGCGGACTCTTCTTGAAGCCCTGCCACCAGACGTAGGAGCCGACGAGCAGCACGACGACGACGCCGATGACGACGAGCGCCGTGACCGACATGAAGCGCCCCGCGCGCCCGAAGCGTTGCCCCCTCTTCGCGCGCGCCTCCGCCTGCACGCGCTCCACGTCAACGACGATGCGGCTCTTACGTCCCTGCGCCATCGGCCCTCACACGCCCCCTTGAAACTCAGTTCTCATCCGACGCCTCGACGCCCTCGACGCGGCAGCGCAGCGCGCCCTCGGCGAGACGCACGCGCACCGGGTCGCCCGCCGCCACGCCGCGCGAAGTTCTTAAGACCTGCCCGCGCGAGTCGTGCGCGAGCGCGTAGCCGCGGCCGAGCACGGCGAGCGGCGACATCGCGTCGAGCGCCGCGACGGCGACGGCCAGACGCGTGCGCGCGTCGTCCACGCGCGAGCGCGCCGCGGCTTCGAGCGCGGCTCCGCCGACCTCAAGACGCACGCGTGAGTGCGAGGCGGCCGCCGCCATGCGCGCGGGCGAAAGTCTCGACGCCGCCGCTTCGAGACGGCGGCGGGCGCCCCTGTTAAGTTCGGCCGCGCGAAGTTCGAGGCGGCGGCGCGCGTCCGTCAACTCCTCGCGCGCGACTCGAAGGCGCATCCTTACCTCGTCGAAGCCGGGCGACATGGCCGCCTCCTGCACGCGCGCGCGGCCCGCGAGCACGCGGTAGCGCGCCGCGTTGAAGAGGTTGTGCGTCATGCGCTCGACGTAATCGGCTATCTCGTCCTCGCGCTCGGCGACGAGCTCGGCGGCGGCCGTAGGCGTGGCCGCGCGCACGTCGGCAGCGAAGTCGGCGATGGTGAAGTCGGTCTCGTGCCCGACGGCCGAGATGACCGGCACGGCGGAAGCGCGAATCGCCCGCGCCACTTCCTCCCCGTTGAAGGCCCAGAGGTCTTCGGCCGAGCCGCCGCCGCGCCCGACGATGATGACATCCACACACTCTTCCGCGTTGCCCTCGGCCAGCGCGCGCGCGTGGTGTTCGTTGAGCGCGCGCACGGCGCGAGCGATCTCTGCGCCCGCGCCTTCGCCCTGCACTCGCGTCGGGGCGAGCAGGATGCTGACGGTGCGCGTGCGTCGCTCGATTGTGCGGATGATGTCGCGGACGGCGGCGCCCGTCGGGCTCGTCACCACGCCGACGCGGCGCGGCAGCAGCGGGAGTTCGCGCTTGAGTGCTTCGTCAAAGAGCCCTTCGGCCGCGAGGCGTTCTTTAAGCTGCTCGAAGGCGACGCGCAGCGCGCCCGCGCCGACGGGGTCGAGCGCCTCGACGAGCAGTTCGTACTCGCCGCGCGGCTCGTAGACTGTCATCCGCCCGCGTACGCGCACGAGCAGGCCGTCCGAAGGGCGGAAGCGTATGCGGCAGTTCACGCCGCGGAAGCAGGTCGCGCGCAGTTGCGCGCCCTCGTCGCGCACGCTGAAGTACCAGTGGCCCGAGGCGGCCTGACGGAAGTTCGAGATTTCGCCCTCTACCCAGACGGACGCGAAGCGGTTCTCAAGCGCCCCGCGCACCTGCGAGGTCAGCTCCGACACCGACAGCGGCCGGCGCTCCGACTCGTCGAACAGAGACATGAGTAAGGGGCGTGACATCGTCAAGTAGACAGTAGACAGTAGTCAGTAGGCTCCGCTCGGCGGAGGTTTACGTTTTAAGCTGCCGGTGCCGCTGCGACAGTTCTACTACTGACTACTGTCTACTGTCTACTGACTACCGCCCTTTCGCGTAGTACCCCTGCCGGTAGAGCAGGCGGAGGTTCTGTTTGCGGAGCGCGGGGTTGGTGATTTCGATTTGGAGCTTGCGGAAGGAGCCGTCGCGGGCGCGGTTGGAGGAGGTGTAGGAGATGAGGTATTGCGAGCGGAGTTCCTGCTCGATCTGCGCGAAGGCCGCGGCGAGGTCGTCGGCGTTTTTGGGGAAGAAGGCGCGGCCGCCGGTCTGCTCGGAGAGGTCTTTGAGGAAGTCGCGGCGCATCTCGCCGAAGGGGAAGTTCTTGTCGCGGATGCCGATGGAGTAGACGACCGTGTTGTTGCGCACGGCGAACTCGACGGCCTGATAGATGCGTATGCGGCTGCTGGTGTCGTCGCCGTCGGAGAGCAGGATGACGGCGCGGCGCGTGCTCTCGGGCGTCTTCGAGAGCACCTGCTGAATTGCGACGACGACCGAGTCCCAGACGCCCGTGCGGCAGCGCAGTTGCACCTCCTCGGGCGCGTCGTCATCTTTACACTCGGGGCTGTCTTCGGTGTAGCGAACCTTGAGCGAGCCTATGGCGGCGAGCAGTTGCGAAGTGTCGGACGTTGACAACTGGTCGAGGCGCGTGAGGCCGGTGAAGGAGATGACGGCGGCCGTGTCCTTCTGCGGCCTGAGCACCGAGCGTACGAAGGCGCCGGCCGCCTCCTGCTCGTCCTTCATCACCTTCTCCTGCGAGGCCGAGGTGTCCACGAGCAGCGCGAGTGAGAGCGGCGCGTTCGTCTCCTGCTCGAAGGACGAGATCTGCTGCGGCACGCCGTCTTCGAGCAGCCGCAGGTCTTCGGCCCTGAGCGTCGTGACGAAGCGCCGGTTCTTGTCCAACGCCGACAGCAGCACGTTCGTCAGGTCTGTCTCGACGCGAACGACCTGCTCGCCGTCGGCCTCGTCGGGCGTCGGAGTCGGAGTGGAGGTAGGAGTCGGGCTTGGCGTCTGAATCGGTGAGGGCGTCGCCGTAGGACTCGGTGTCGCGGTAGGAGAAGGAGTCGGCGTCTGCGTCGGGCTCGGCTGTTGAGTCTCCAGCGCGCGCGCCGTCCGCGCGGCGGGCGCGGCGATAGAGACGAGGAACGAGAGAAGCAGCGCGAGAGCAGACGGTAAAAACATCTCACCCCTTGTTCGCTTAAATCTTTCTCCTCAGGGCGCGGGGGTCGTCGCGGTCGTCGCGGCCGAGACGCCGACGGCGGGGCTGAGGCGGACGCTGGCGCCTTCGCGCGAGACGCGGACGCGGACGCGCGCGTCGGGGCGCGCCGCGCCGTCCGACTCGTAGGTGATGGTGTAGGCCGTGCGCAGTTGCGCGGCCACGTCGTCGTAAGCCTGCTGCAACTGTTCGAGCCGCCTGATGGGGTAGTAACGCCCGCCCGAGACTTCGGCGAGCCGCCGCCCCTCGCCGTCGGCGCGCGAGGTCAACTCAAGGAAGCGCGAGCGCGTCGGGTCGAGCGTCGAGGACGCGGGCGTCGCGCTTCCCTCGGGGATGAGCCCCGAAGGGATGTAGAGCGGGTAGATGATGGCGCCCGTCTCGTAGATCGCTTCCTCAATCGCGGGGAACGTGAGGAAGGAGCGGTTGTCGTCGCCGTCCGAGAGCAGCACGATGCCTGTGCGCTCGCCGCGCAGCGGCCGCAGGATGTTGACGAGCGAGTAGCCGAGCGCGTCGTAGACGGCCGTCGCGCCGCCGGCCTGTATGTCCTTAATCCTCTCGGTGAGGACGCCGCGGTCGGAGGTGAAGTCGGAGACGAGCTGCACGTCGTCGCGGAAAGATACGATGGCGATTCGATCCTGCGGGCCGGCGGTGTTGAGGAAGGCGAGCGCGGCCTTGCGTATGAAGTCTATCCGCTCGCCGACGCTGCCCGACACGTCGAGCAGCAGGACGAGGTTGAAGGGCGCGTTCGTCGGCCTGACCTCGCGCACCGCGCGCTCGACGCCGCCCTCGGTGACGCTGAAGTCCTTCTCGGTGAGGCCGGCGATGGCGCGGCCGTTGTGGTCTGTGACCTGCGCCTGCACGCGCGCGAGCGAGCCGCCCGCGGGAGTGCGCACGTCGAAGGGGCTTGTGCGCGCGCCGAGCGTGGGGCCGCCGCGTCGCTCGCCGAGCGTCTCGACGTAGTCGCCGACGAGGCGCGGCGCGACCTTGCGTATCGCATCAATCAGCTCGGTGTCGCCGCTGCGTATGATGGCGCGCGCGGCCTCGGTGAGTTTGCGTTCGCGCAGGTCTGAGGGGACGCGCGCTTCGTCCTTGACGCCGAAGAGGACGACGCCGCGCGCCGTCTCCAAACTCAGTTTGACCTCCGAGTCTTTCAGAGCCTTCTTAGCTTCGGTCTTCTCCGCCTTCGCCTTCTTCTTCGCCTCGTCGCGCCTGCGCTCCTCTTCCTTCTTGGCCTCTTCGCGCTTGCGGCGCTCCTCCTTCTCGGCGGCGTCCTTGTCCTTCGACTCTTCCTTCTTGGCGGCTTCTTCCTTTGTCGCGTCCGGCGTGGCCGTGGTGTCAGGCGTGCTCGCGGCTTCGGACGTTTCGTCCGTCTCGTCTGCGTCGGCGTCCGCGGCGGCGCCTGCGGCCTTCTGCTTCTTGCCCTTCTTCTCCTTCTTCTCGACGGGGAAGCGGCCGGCTATCTCGGAGACGCCGCCGCGCTTCGACTTCGGCTCGGGCAGCTCGACTTCGGAGAAGAAGCGCGGGCGGCTGAGCGTCCAGCGGAAGCTGTAGCGCAGCGCGTCCAGCGGCACGTCGGCGCGGATGGTGCCCGTGTCGGTCTTCGCCTCGGCCTCCGCGACGTTGCCGACCACGTCCACCGCGCCCGCCTCGGTCTCGACGAAGACGCGCGAGCGCGAAGGCACGCGCACGGTCAAATCAATCCGCTCGCGCTCGACCTGCGCGGCGCTGACGACGACCTTCCGCCCGTCCGCGGGACGCACGCCCGCGCCCTCGCGCTCGACCTCTATCTGGACGGCGCCCTCGGCCTGCGTCACGCGCACGTCCTTTTCAGTTACCGGCAGACCCGCGGCGGACGTTGCGCGTATCGAGACCTTCTTCAAGTCGTCCTCGGCCGTGACGGTCACGCGCCCCGTGCGGTTCTTCACCCGCAGCTCGACGGGCGACGACGCGTCCAGCTCGCGCTCGAACCCTCCGGTCTGCGCGAGCGCGCGCGCACAAAGGCCCGCGCACGCCAGCGCGAGGACGAACAGGGCGATTCTCTTAAGACGGAAGGCGCGGCCGACGGCCGCCGCGGCGGGGGTTCGGTAAAGCATAGGCTGAAATCTTGCCCTCCCGACGCGGGAGGGGTCAAGCGGGGCAGAGTAGACAGTAGTCAGTAGATAGTAGACAGTAGAAAAGCCTTCGTCATGTCGAAACGTCCGAATCTCATCGTCAACGACAGCAACGCAGAGCGCTACTGACTACTGACTACTGTCTACTGTCTACTGCCCTTCATCCCTTCCTCTTATGTATGTACTCGCTGATGGCGTCGCGCAGCTCTTCGGTCTGCTCCTCGCTGAGGGCGCCGGTGACGGCGCGGCCCTCCTGAAAGCCGATGACGGTGACGCGACCGTCCATCTGGAAGTTAAAGGTGAAGGTGGCGCCGTTATCAAGCTCGAAGACGAGCGCGGGCGAGACGCTGGCCGCGCTGTTTGACTCAAGGGGCATCTGTGCCTTCTCCGTGTGCTCAGGGAAAGTTTTCGGTCTCGGACGGGGCTAGTTTAGCAGAGTCTCGGCGGGCGCGCAGTCTGACCGTAAAGTTTGCGAACGCGCGCCGGCGCCGCGGGTGTACGGCCGCGCGCGGCGGTCGAATTTCTCCCCCGGCGACGAACCGTGACGGCCCCGCAGGCATCTGATATTTTGTAGTCGAGAGACAAGAACCTCACCTGAATTTTCGCCCGTTTTTCCGGAGCTTTCAGACGCTTTAAGGATGAAGAAGAAGTCGCATTTTGTCGTCTCCGTCTTAGCGATCGCCGCCTTCGCGGCGCTCGTGACGTTCGTCGCGCGCACGGGCTACGGCCAGTCTTCGCAGTTGAAGGAGCAGGCGCCCGCCGCCTCTTCGCAGCCGAACGTCGCCGCGGGCGCGGCGGCCGAGATTGCCGGCGCGGCGTCGAAGGTTAAGGAGGCCGCGTCCGAAGTTAAAGACGCCGCGGCCGGCGCTTCGCTCTTCGCCGCGGCGTCCGCGCGCAACACGCTCCTGCGTTACGAGCTGAACTGGGCCTTCGGCGGCAAGCAGCAGCGCGGCTGGTACATTTACACGCCGCTCATCTCGCGCATGCTCTCGACGGACAATGACGCGGCGACCGGCGACTTCGCCTCGGCGCTCTCGCGCTGGCAGAAGTCTTCGGGCTTGCAGCCCTCGGGCGTGCTCGACGACGAGACGCTCTACCGAATGGTCTCGTCGTGGCAGGGCGCGCGCCTGAAGAACAAGGAGTACGCCACTCCCGACCAGCTTCTTCTCGCGCCGACCTCCGACTTCTACGACCCCTCGCGCCCCGACGACCGTCGGCAGGTCGAGCGCGAGACCTACGCGGCCTACAAGCGCATGGTCGCGGCGGCGGCCTCAGACCTCGGGCTGAAGACGACGGCCGCGGGCGAGCTCGCGCCCGACGAGAAGTTCCTCAAGATCGTCTCGGCCTTCCGCTCGCGCGAGCATCAGGCGGCGCTGCGCGCGCAGTCGCCCGGCTCGGGCCGCGCCGGCCTCGCCGTCAACAGCCCGCACTTCACGGGCCGCGCCCTCGACCTCTACGTCGGCGGCGAGCCCGTCGAGACCAAAGACTCGAACCGCGCCCTACAGGTGCAGACGCCCGCATACCGCTGGCTCGTCCGCAACGCCGAGCGCTTCGGCTTCCGTCCCTATTACTACGAGCCGTGGCACTGGGAGTACGTCGGCGCCTCGGCGGCCGCGAGCAACTGAGCCGCGAGACGAATGAGAAGAAGAAAGGGGAGCCGGCGCCGGCTCCCCTTCTTTATTACTCCCGCCTGTTCAACCGCCGTTAGAAAGGACACCGCCACGCGCCGCCGCTCCTGAAGGCCCACGCGCCCGAGCCGCCCGGCGTGCATGTGTGCGGCGGGGCGCTGACGACGTTGCAGTCCTTGCACCAGACCATCACGCCGTTCGCGGGCGTGCCGAGGCTGTTGAGCGCCTTGCCGTCGAAGCTCAACGCGCCCTGCGCGAGCAGGTTGGCCGAGTAGATGTCGCCCGCTATCCGGAAGTTCCCCAGATTCTGCGCCGCCGTCGTGGCCGCCGCGTTCTTCGACTTCAACTCGTAGCGCAAGTCCGCGCCGGCGTCCCCCTGATAGTTCAGGCCCGAAGGCCCGTAGGAGGTTTCGCCCTCCGGGTCTAAGACGAGGTGGACGGCGTTGGCCGTGGCGTAGACGGCGCGCTTGCCCGCGGGGAGGATGTAGGAGTTCGACGTGACGGTGACGTTCTGGGCGGCGTCCACGCGTATCGCGTCGAGCGCCGCCCCGAGCTGTGAGTTGAGAGTGTTGTGGTGGATGAGGAGGTCGCGCACGTTGTACGTCCCGCCGCCCGACACGTCAATCATCGCACCGTTGTGGCCGGTGATGGCCGGGTTGGTGTTCTCGATGATGTTGTAGGCGATCTCGCCGCCGTAGCCAGACCTGTACCAGATCGGGATGTAGGTGATGTTGTTGTGGTGTATGAACGGCCCCGTCGAGCCGGGCACGAGGTCAACCTCAATCGTCTTGTTCCCGCCGTAGGGCTGCGAGAAGCCGTTGCCGTCAACCGTGATGGTGTCGCCCGCGCGCCGCAGGACGATTCCGTTCCAGAGCATCGGGTTGTCGTGGATGCGGCTCTTGTAGAGGCCGCCGTTCGTGTTCGTCGGGTTGGTGAGGAAGACGGCCGCGTCCCCCGCGAAGATCATGCAGTGCGAGATGTCGAACCCTTCGGTCTGGCAGTTGCCCGACCCCGCGCAGGACATGTCTATGTTGATGCCGTATCGGCCGGAGACGTAAGAGGGGTTGGCGCCGATGATGGTCAGGTTGCGTATGAGCGTGCGCTGCGTGAGCGAGAGCGTCGCGCCGCGCGCGGGGGGCGCGAGCGTCGCCGTCAGGATGTCAACCGTCCTCGGCAGGGACGCGTGCACCCAGCGCGCGCCGGGGTCGGCCAGAATCGAGACCGGCCCGGCGTACGTGAAGACGCTCCCCGAAGTGACGCCCGCGCCGACGTTGTAATCCCCCTGAAGGGGGCGAAGGTAACCGCAGCCCGCGCCTTCGGGGTAGCCGTCGGGGGAGCGGAAGGCGTAAGAGCCGCAGCGCGACTGTAGGGCGGCCAGCGCCGCGCGAATCGCGGCGGTGTCGTCCGCGCCGTCGCCCGTAACCGCGCCCCACCACTCGGCGAAGACCTCCGTCACGCTCCTGTTGCCCGAGAGGCTGACCGTGCCCTGTCCCGGGAGTGCGTTGACGAAAATCTTCCGCACGGGCGACGCCAGCGGGCCCTGAATCGTCAAGGTCTTCCCCGCGGCGACGCTGACGGTGCCCGCGCCGCCGAACTCCAGCGTGATGTTCGGCGGCACGGTCAGGTCTGCCGCCAACGTCTGCGGCGTGACGACGCGTATCGTCCTCTGCGCCGACCCCGCCGCGGCGACCAGCGCGGCCAGACTCCTGCCGTCGGTCGCCTCGTCCTGCGTCCTCGTCGCCCGCGCCCTCGCCGGGCCGGTCATGAGAGACGCCGCGCACGCAAGGGCGAGCGCGCAGAGAAGCGCGGTTGTCCTCTTCTTCATGTTCCCCCCTTCAACCAAGCTTCCCGCCCCCGCCCCGCGCCGAGGTCGCGTCCGGCGCTACTGCGTGATGCCCATCTGCGTGAGCATGAAGGCGTAGTCGAAGGCCGTTTCGCGCAGCGCGTCGTAGCGGCCGGAGGCTCCGCCGTGGCCGGCGCCCATGTTGACCTTGAGGAGGAGTGGGTTCTTGTCGGTCTTGGTGGCGCGGAGTTTGGCAACCCACTTGGCGGGCTCGTGGAAGAGCACCTGACTGTCGTTCAGGGAAGTCTTGACGAGCATGGCCGGGTAGTCTTTGGCCGCGACGTTGTCGTAAGGAGAGTAGGAGAGCATGTAGAGGAAGTTCTCTTTGCTCTTGACGGGGTTGCCCCACTCCTCCCACTCGCCCGCGGTGAGCGGGAGCGTGTCGTCGAGCTCCGTGTTGATGACATCCACGAAAGGCACGTAGGCGACGACGGCCTTGAACAAGTCCGGGCGCATGTTGGTGACCGCGCCCATGAGGAGCCCGCCGGCCGAGCCGCCCGTGATGACCAGCCTGTCCTTCGAGGTGTAGCCCTCTTTGACGAGGTGCTCGGCCGCGGCGATGAAGTCGGTGAAGGTGTTCTTCTTCGTCATCATCTTGCCCGCGTCGTGCCACTCCTTGCCGAGGTCGCCGCCGCCGCGTATGTGCGCGACGGCGAAGACGACGCCGCGGTCGAGGAGCGAGAGCCGGTTCGAGTTGAAGGTGACGTTCGAAGGGATGCCGTACGAGCCGTAGGCTTGGAGCAGCAGCGGGCGCTTGCCGTCGAGCTTCAAGTCCTTCTTGTAGACGAGCGAGACGGGCACCTTCACGCCGTCCGAGGCCACGGCGTAGACGCGCTCCGACTTGTAGAGCGTCGGGTCGTAGCCGCCGAGGACGGGCTGCTGCTTGAGCAGTTCGCTCCGGCCCGTTTTCACGTCGTAGTCGTAGACGGACGAGGGCGTGATGAAGGACTGGTAGTTGTAGCGAACCTTCTGCGTGTCGAACTCGTGGTTGGCGCCGAGCGAGACGGTGTAGACCGGCTCGGGCACGCCGATGTCGGTCGCCTTGTCCGACTTGAAGTCGAAGACGCGCAGGCGCGGCGTGGCGTTGCCGCGCTCGGCGACGACGTAGAAGTCTTTGAACATCTCGACGCCGTCGAGCATGACGCCCGGGCGGTGCGCGATGACCTCCTTCCAGTTCTCGCGGCCGGGCGCCGAGACGGGCGCCGAGACGAGCTTGAAGTTGCGCGCGCCCTTCTCGTTAGTGCGGATGTAGAACTTGTCGCCGTGGTGGTCTACGTAGTACTCGTGCCCCGCCTCGCGCGGGAGCAGAACGCGCCAAGCTTCGGAAGGCTTGTCGGCCGCGAGGTAGCGCACCTCGCTCGTCGTGTGGCTCGCGGAGGTCAGGAAGAGGTAGCCGCGCGAGCGCGAGCGCTCGACCTCGATGCCGAACATCTCGTCCTTCTCTTCATAAACAAGCTCGTCGGCTCCCGCCTGCCCGAGCACGTGGCGGTAGAGTTGATAAGGGTTCTTGTTGACGGGGTGGTCAACGACGTAGAAGAGCGTCTTGTCGTCGCCGGCCCACGCCGCCGAAGAGACGCGCTCGGCGATCTTCGTCGCGGAGCCTGTGCGCAGGTCTTTGACGTAGAGCGTGTACTCGCGGTAGCCCGTCTCGTCGGTCGAGTAGGCGAGCAGGTTCGCGTCGCGCGTCACGTCGAACTCGCCGACCGACATGAAGGTGTGACCCTTCGCCATCTCGTTCAGGTCGAGAAGGATTTGCTCCGCCGCGTCCGTCGAGCCCTTGCGGCGGGCGAAGACCGGGTACTGCTTACCCTCCTCGGTGCGCGTGTAGTAGAAGTAGTCGCCCAGCCGGTACGGGACGTTCGTGTCCGTCTGCTTGATGCGCCCGAGCATCTCCTTGTAGAGACGCTCCTGCAACTCGGCCGTCCCCTTCGTCATGGCCTCGGTGTAGGCGTTCTCGGCTTCGAGGTAGGAGATGACTTCCGGGTTCTTCTTGTCGCGCAGCCAGAAGTAGTCGTCCGAGAGCTTTGTGCCGTGGACTTCCGACGTGCGCGGAATCTTCTTCGCCACGGGGGGCGCGGGCGGCGTCTTCGTGTCGCCGTCGGTCTGTGTCTGTGCCATCGTGATGCCTGTCGCGGAAAGGAGCGCCAGCAGCAGCGCCGCCGGCAGAAACGTTTTAAACATGTGGGGCCTCTTCGTGTGTCTGCGGGTTCGGGAACTTTCGTGCGGGATGATTTCAATCACGTTCGGGCGGATTATAGGGACGCGTGTGTGTGAAGGCAAAAGGCAAAAGGCAAAGGGCAAAAATCAAAAATGAAGAACTCTGCGCGCGCAGCGCGTCCACGCTTTTGCCTTTTGAAGTTTGCCTTTTGCCTTTTGCCTTTACGGCGCGCAGGTTGTAGGCTTTTGCCGCGCGCCGCAGGCCCCGAAGCGAAGCTTGACGAACCCCGCGGGGCCGCGCGCGTTCGAACTCATCGGAGACAGCCTCACGGCTGCCGCACACGAGAAGTTGTCCCGACCGCTCGGCCGGAGGGGATTCAAAGGCATGTCGAAACGTTCCACCCACGCGCACGCCTTCGCGCTGCTGGCCGCTCTCTGCCTCGCGCACGCGACGGCGCCGAGCGTGACGGCGCAGAAGGAGGCGCCCGCCTCCGTCTCGGGTCGCGTCCGCGACGGCGAGCGCGGCGCGGCCGGCGTCAACGTCGTCCTGCTGTCGAGCGACTCGCCGCGCATCCAGCAGGTCGCGCGCGCGAGGACGGACGCCGACGGGCACTACCTGCTGTCGAACGTCGCGCCCGGCCGCTACCAGATCATGCCGGTCGCGCCCGTCTACGTCTTAAACGACGCGCCCGTCGAGATGTGGCCGCCCGGTCGGCCGCTGACGCTGCTCGCGGGCGAGAACGTCTCGGACGTGGACTTCAGCGTCGAGCGCGGCGGCGTCATCACGGGGCGCGTCACGGACGAGGGCGGCAACCCCGTCATCGCCGAGCCCGTTAACGTCGAGCCCGCCGACGACAAGACCCCGCGCGCCACGCGAGGCTTCCTCGACCAGCGCGGCCGACAAACGGACGACCGCGGCATCTACCGCGTCTACGGGCTCGCGCCCGGCCGCTACCGCGTCAGCGTCGGCACGGCCGGCGAGAACGGCGCCGTCGGCTACGGCCGGCGCAAAGTCTTCGAGCGCACCTACTACCCCGGCGTGACCGAGAAGGAGCAGGCGCGGCTCGTCGAGTTGAAGGCGGGCGAAGAGTCTACGGACGTGGACATCGCCATCGGCCGCGCCATCAAGACCTACAGGGCCTCGGGCCGCTTCGTCTTCGCCGACACGGGGCAGCCCGCGCCCGGCATCAGCTTCGGCTACAGCATCACCGACGGCACGGGGCGCATGGTCGGCGGCTTCGGCGGCGGGATGACGACGAACGAGCGCGGCGAGTTCTACACCGAGCAGCTCGCGCCGGGCCGCTACTACGTCTTCGCCGCGCCCAACTGGAACGCCCCCTCCGAGCTCTACAGCGACGCCGTCGGCTTCGAGGTGACGAACGCGGACGTAACGGGGCTGGTCGTGCCCTTGAAGCGCGGCGCCAGCGTCTCGGGCTCGGTCACCGTCGAGGGCGTGACAGACCGCGCGCTGCTTACGAAGCTGCTCTCGCAGGTGCGCGTCTACGGCTGGGTTGACACGGGCGATCGCTCGATGCCGATGAACGGCACGCGCCCGAGCCCGCTCAACCCCGACGGCACCTTCGTGATTACGGGGCTGCGGCCGGGCAAGCTGCGCCTCTTCTTCAACGAGGGCGAGGCGACGAAGTCGCTCTCGCTCATGCGCGTCGAGCTGAACGGCGCGCCCGTCGGGAACGACGGCATCCCCGTCACCGAGGGCGCGCAGGTCACGGGCGCGCGCATCCGCCTCAACTACGGCACGGCCGTCATACGCGGCCAAGTGAACTTCGTCAACGGCACGCCGCCGCCGAACGCGCGCATCCTCGTTATGGCGCACGCGATCTTGCCGGGCGCGTCCGCCGGCGAGATGAGTTCGAGCCCGTGGCGGCGCGCAGAGGCCGACGTGCGCGGGATCTTCCGTCTGGAAGGATTGCCGGCGGGCGAGTACGACCTCATCGTCAACGTGGTCAACGCCGGCAACCGCCCGGTCGGCCCCGTACGGCAGCGCGTCACGGTCGCCGACGGCGCGGAGGTCAGCGTCACGCCGACGATAGATTTCGACAAGCCGCTGGCGCCGCCGCGGCCTCCTCCGCCGGGGGTCGTCGTCACGCCGCCCAACCCTTAAGACGGATGGAATCGCGCCTACAACTTTTTAAGAGGAGTCAGGCTTTGAACACCTCGCGCACGAAGACCGGCGCCCTCCTCCTCCTGCTCGCGCCGTTCGCCGCGCACGCCGCGCGCGCGCAGGAGGCCGCGCAGCCCGTCGTCGTCGTCCAGACGCCCGCGCCGACGAAATCCGCGACCGCCGCGCCGCAGTCGGCGCCGTCCGCGCCGCCGTCCGCAACCAACGCGGCGGGAGCGCAGGCCGTCCCGACTCAGAAGGCGGCGCCCATCACGGGGCGCGTCGTCGGCGACGGGGGCGAGCCCCTGCCGGGCATCAGCGTCTACGCGGCGCCGCGCACCAACGCCGCCCAGCAGATGCGACAGCCGCGCAGCGCCACGGCCGACGACGCGGGCAACTTCCAGTTCAGCGGACTCGCCCCCGGGCTCTACCAACTCTTCGCGTCCATGCCCGCCTACGTCGCCGAGCCAGACCCCTTGACGGGGCGGCCCGGCGGCGTCTACCGCCCCGGCGACAACGTGCTCCTGCGTCTGACGAGGGGCGGCGTCGTCACCGGCACCGTCACCGACCCGCAGGGCGAGGCGGTCGTCGGCCTGAGCGTGCGCGCCGTGCGCGTGAAAGACCTCGACGGGCACTCGCAGCAGATGCCCTTCCCCGCGCTGTACCAAGACGCCACCGACGACCGCGGCGTCTACCGCATCTACGGGCTACAGCCCGGCGTCTACGTCCTCTACGCGGGCGGCGGGGCGGCGGCGGACTTCGGCAACATCTCGGGCTACGGCGGCGACGCGCCGACCTTCTACCCTTCGAGCACCCGCGACACCGCCGCCGAGGTGACCGTGCGCGCCGGGCAGGAAACGTCCGGCATAGACATACGCTACCGCGACGAGCAGGGGCACCGCGTCACGGGCACGGTCGAGCTGCCAGCGGGCGCGTCGGCGGACGAGACCTTCACCGGACTCACGCTGACGTTCGCCTCGACGGGCCTGCCCGCGGGGAACGCGGGCGTGAATATGAATTCCGCCGGGCGCTCCTTCTCCATCGAAGGCATCGGCGACGGCGAGTACGACTTGCAGGCGAGCTACGGCACACGCGAAGGGATTCTGGCGGCCTCCGCGCCGCAGCGCGTCTCTGTGAAGGGCGCCGACGTGACGGGGCTGCGCCTGTCGCTCGTGCCGCTCGGGTCTGCCGCGGGCACGCTCGTCATCGAGCAGGCTTCGGAGGCGGAACGCGCGCGCGCCGAATGTAAGGCCGTGCCCGCCGCCCCGCGGAGCCCGCAGGAGACGATAGTCGCCGCCACGCCCGAACGCGACGCGGCGGCCAAGCGCGTCTTCTCGCGCTACGCCTTCGCGCACGAGGCGACGCCCGAAGAGTCGGGCGCCTTTAACCTGCGCCCGCTCGAAGCCGGGCGCCACCACGTCTCAGTGCGCCTCTTCGACGAGGCGCTCTACCTCCGCACGGTCGAGCAGCCGGGCGCCGCGTCGCTCGCCGCGCCGACCGCCTCGCCGCGCGCGTCTGCCGCCGCCGCGACGCGCACCACCTCCGCGCCTCTCTCGCGCGAGACTTTCGACCTCAGGGCCGGGCAGCAGTTCTCCGGCATCGTCGTCCGCCTCTCGGAGGGCGCGGCCTCCTTCGCCGGCCGCGTCGCGCCGACCGAGGGCGCGCCGCCGCAGACGCCCGCGCCGACGCGCGTCTACCTCGTCCCGCAGGAGCGCGAGCGCGCCGAAGACCCGCTGCGCTACTACGAGGCGACGGTCTCGACCTCGGACAACGCCTTCGTCTTCCGGAACGTCGCGCCCGGCCGCTACCTCGTCCTCGCGCGCGCCGTGGCCGAAGCGGGCGACGCGACGCCGCGCCCCGCCGCGTGGGACGCCGAAGGGCGCGCGGGCCTCCGACGCGAGGCCGAGGCGGCCAAGACGCCAGTCGAGCTTCTGCCCTGCCAGCGCACGGCCGACTTCGTCCTCCGCTTCCCGCCGAAGTGAAGTTGATTTGGAATTTCAAACTTCAAATTTCAAATTCCTCAAGAGGGCTGACTCGTTGAGAGCTTTGCTGCTCGTCACGCTCGCCCTTGGCTCGGCGCTCGCGTGCGCGCGCGCGGCCCGCGCGCAGGAGGCGTGTCTGAGCGACGCGGACGTGCGTGCGATGCTCGCGCACGTCAACTCGGCGCAAGCTTCGCCGCCCGCGCCGCCCAACGAGAAGCTGCGAGAGACATTGCTGAAGCTTAAGGAGGAGAGTCTTAAAAGCTTCCGCGACTCCTACCCCGGGGCGGCGAAGGAGGAGGAGCTTTTGAAGCGACTGAGGGCTTCGCGGGAGAAGAACTCGGCGCGGCTCTGCCCGCTCCTCAAAGAGTTCGGCTGGCCGGCGGCGGAGGCGGTCGGGCGCGACGGCGTCGCCGCCGCCTTCTACCTGCTCAAGAACGGCGCGTCGTTCGAGATGCAGAGGGACTTGCTGCCCGTGGTCGTCGCCGCGACGAAGAAGGGCGAGATAGAGCGCGCCGACTTCGCCGCCTACTTCGACCGCCTGCGCCTGAGCGCCGGGCTCAAGCAGTTGTTCGCGACGCAGGCCACCATCGAGGACGGCCTCATCGTCCTCTACCCGGTCGAGGGGCAGGAGTTCGTGGACGAGCGGCGCAGGCAGTACGGCCTGCCGCCGCTCGACGCGTACATCCGTTCGCTCGAAAGAATCTACCGCCTGCCTCTGGTGAGGGCGCCGGGCGCGCTGTCGAAGAAGTTCGCCGAGGGGCCGAACGCGGCGCTGGCGCGCGCGGGCCAGACGCTCTTCACGGACGAGGCGGTCGGCGAGGACGAGGTCGTGCGCGTCGAGACGAACCTCGTCAGCCTGAACGTCAGCGTCTACAGCAACAAGCTGAAGGCGCACGTCGGCACGCTCTCGCAGAAGGACTTCGCGGTCTTCGAGGACGGGAGGCCCGAGGAGGTCAGCTTCTTCGCGGCGACCGACGTGCCCTTCGACCTCGTGCTGCTGCTCGACCTCTCGGGCTCGACCGTGGGCAAGCGCGACCTGATTCGCAAGACGACGCGCCGCTTCATCGAGGCCGTGCGCCCCTCAGACCGCGTCGCCGTCGTCGTCTTCTCCGACGGCGTGAGCGTCGTCTCGCCGCTCACGGGCGACCGGCAGACTCTCCTGCAAAGCGTCCAGAAGATAGATGGCAACGGCGGCTCGAACGTCTGGGACGCGCTGAAGTTCACGCTCGACAAGGTCGTCGGGCCGAATACGCTTGAGCGGCGCCGCGCCGTCGTGATGCTGACCGACGGCGTGGACGGCGCGCTGATGAGCTGGGCGAGACGCGGCTCGCGGACGCTCTTCTCCGAACTGCTCGAAACCGTCCGCCAGACGGACGCGCTCGTCGTCCCCATCTACCTCGACACCGAGGGCGACGACGCGCTCTCGCGCCGCCTCTACGCCAGCGCGCGCCGCACGCTCTCGATGCTCGCGGACGAGAGCGGCGGGCTCTACTACAAGGCGAAGAACCTCGGAGACCTCGACGGCGTCTACGCGCAGGTCATCGAAGACCTCGGCAAGGTCTACAGCCTCGGCTACAAGCCGACCAACGACCGCCGCGACGGCCTCTGGCGCGAAGTCAAAGTAACCATCCGCGACCGCCCAGACCTCTCCGCACGCGCCCGCCCCGGCTACTACGCGAAGTAGCCGGAGGCGCGGAGTCAACTGACGAACGAAAGGGGCTCTCAACGTTGAGAGCCCCTTTCGTCTTAGTGAGCAGAAGTGGTAACGGCCCGCGCCTCAAGTCTCGCGGACGACCAGACCGTCTCGCGCGAAGCTCCATTTGAGGACTTCGGCGCCCTCCTGCGCGGAGAGGGCTCGCTCGACGGTCGAGCGCGCGCCGTCTTCGCAGAGGAAGGCGATGCAGCCGCCGCCGCCCGCGCCGCAGACCTTCGCCGCGAGCGCGCCGCTCGCGAGCGCCGTCTCGACGAGCGCGTCCATGTGCGGCGTCGTGATGTTGGGCGCGAGCCGCTTGCGGTTGGGGTAGGCTTCGCGCATCACGTCGCCGACGCGCGCCCAATCGCCCGCCGTGAGCGCCGCACGCACCTCGCGCCCGGCGTCGCGTATCTTCTCGAAGATGTCGAAGGTCGCCGGGTCGCCGTCAATGTGGCGCTTGAACATCTCCCAGTTGTTGATGCCCGACAGGCGCGGCTCGCCCGTGTAGCAGACGACCACGCGGCGCTCAAGCTCCTCGGGGCTGACGCTGACGGGCTCGCGCCGTATGCCGTCCGGCTTCCACTCGATGGCGTTGACGCCGCCGTAGAAGGCGCCGTAGTAGTCCTGAAAGCCCGCGGGCACGCGGATGACTGTGGTCTCGACGTTGGCCGCGATGATGATGAACTTCGACGGCGGGTAGCGCTCGCCGACGAGTCGGTTGAGCGCGCCGATGCAGGCGATGGCGAGCGCACTCGACCCGCCGAGCCCCGCGCCCGCCGGAGCCTGCGATTCGGCGACGAGGTGGAAGCCCGTCTCGGGCTTGAAGAAGTGTACGAGCTTCGCGATGAGTTCGAGCCGCTCCTCGCGCGCGAGGTTCTCCACGTCGGCGAGGCGCGTCTCGAACGAGACGCCGCGGTCGCGCGACTCTAAGATTATCTGGTCGTCGGCGCGCGGCTCGATGCGGCAGGTGGCGTTGAGCGAGACCGCGAAGTTCACGGTCGTCGCTCCGGGGTGGAAGAGGTAGAGCGGCCAGATGTCTATGGTGCCCCCGGCTAAGTCTACCCTCGTCGGGGCGGTTGCTTCGATAGTCATGATGATTGCGGATTGCGGATTGCGGATTGCGGATTTAATGACCGAGTCACTTTAAATCCGCAATCCGCAATCCGCAATCGCCGATTCCCTTCAGTCTCCCTCTGCCTTGCTGTTCTGCTTGGGCGCGTGCGCGTCCTTGTGGCGCGCGAGCGGGTGGGGGATAAGCTCCTGTATCTCGTCCTTAATCTCGTGGAGCTTGACCTCGGCGGCCTGCTCGAACTTCTGTATCCTCTCGGCGTCGGCCTCCTCGATGCGCGGCGAGAGCCAGTACTTCTCGGCGAAGTAGAAGCCGACGAGGCCGACCGCCACCACGCCGACGACGACGAACAGCAGCAGGTAGCTCAGGTCTTGCAGGTTGCCGACGAGCGTGTTGATGGCCGTGTGGAAGATGTAGCCCGCGCCCGACAGCACCAGCACCCACACGAAGCAGCTCGCGAACGAGAGCAAGAGGAAGCGCGGGTACGACATCTTCGCGATGCCGTAGAAGGCGCACGCGCCCCAACGCAGTCCGTAGGTGAACTTCGAGACGAAGATGGAGAGCACGCCGAACTTCCGCGTCAGCCGCTCGATGCGCGGTCGCGCCGCGCAGTAGAACTTGCGCTTCTTGACGCCCGAGCGCCCCGCGCGCCCGAGCGCGTAGGCGACGTTGTCGCTCGCCACGCCCCCGAGCGTCCCTGCCGCGAGCACCAGCGGGAAGCTGTAAGGGCCGAACGCCTGCCCGTGCGCCAGCACGCCCGCGAGCAGCAGCGTGATGTCGCCTTCCACCATCGTCAAAAGGAAGATGGCGGGCAGCCCTAATGTCACCAGCAGGTTCTGGACGGATTGGAAATCCATTTAACGAGTACTGAGGACTGAGTGACGAGGACTGAGTGAGGAAAGAGCACCTTATCTTTCCCTCAGTCCTCGGCACTCAGTCCTCGTCATTTCCCTTCGGGGGTTTGACCACGAGCACGGGGCAGCGCGCGTGGCGTACGACCGACTCGGCGGTCGAGCCGAAGAGGATGCGCCCCAGCCCCGTCCGACCGTGCGAAGAGATGACGATGAGGCCGGCGCCGTGCTCCTCGGCCGCGCGGACGATCTCGGCCGCCGGCTCGCCGCGCGCGACCACGTCCTCGACCTCCAACCCCTCGAACTCCTCGCTTTTCGAGAAGGCGGGCAGGTCGCGCGCCGCCGTCTCCTCCAGACGCTCGTCCAGCTCGGCCGACGGCAGCGGCTCGGCCAGAGGCGTCCACCCGACGGCCGGCGGCGCCAGCGGCTCGACGACGTGCAGGCAGACGACCCTCGCGCCGAGGAGCCGCGCGAACTCCGCCGCCACCGGCACGGCGTGGCGCGCGCACTCGCTGAAGTCGGTCGGCAGAAGGATGGAGCGAACGTCCATAAAGAAGTAGACAGTAGTCAGTAGACAGTAGTCAGTAGAAGAACTTTTAAGCCGGGCGGCCAGTCTGTCAGCGTCAACGTCCGCCGGGCGGAGCCTACTGGCTACTGTCTACTGACTACTGTCTACTCGCTCATTCTACACGCAGAACGAGTTGTTTGACAGCCCCCCGGCCCTTTGTTACCATCGCGCCGATTCAAGCCGGACACCTAACTTCGATTTCAATCTCTCGGACGCGGAAGGCTTTGTGATGAGCGCGCGCACGCCAAACGGGGAGACTTACGTCGGCGTCGAGCTGTGTGCGGGGGCGGCGCGCGCCGCGCTCGTCACGCCCGACGGCGCGGTCGTCGCGCGGCGCGAGGCGGCGCTCACGTCCGTAGACCTCTCGGCGCAGGTCGCGCGCCTCGTCGCCGAACTGCGCGACGCGGGGGGCGCCCCGGCCGCGGGCGTAGGCGTCGGCGTCCCCGGCCTCGTCAACCCTCAGACGGGCCGCGTCGTCATCTCCTCAGACCTGCCCGCCGCGGTGCGCGAAGACCTGCGCGCGGCGCTCGGCGCGGCCACGGGGCTGCCCGTCGCGCTCGACAACGACGCCAACGCGGGCGCGCTCGGCGAGTACACGGCCGGCGCGGGCCGCGGCAGCCGCAACATGTTCTACGTCACCATCGGCACCGGCATCGGCGGCGCGCTCATCCTCGACGGCCGCCTCTGGCACGGCGCCTCGGGCTTCGCGGGCGAGTTCGGACACATCACCATTGACCCCGAGGGCGTCGAGTGTACCTGCGGTAACGTCGGCTGCCTTGAGACGGTCGCGTCGGCGCCCAACATCGTCCGACGCACGCACGAGCGCCTGATGAGGGACTCGACCTCCTCGCTCTCGCGCCTCGGGCTCAATAAGAACTTCACGGCCGCAGACATCGCGCACGAGGCGATGGGCGGCGACGACTTCGCCGCGCTGATGATGGCGCGCACCGGCCGCTACATCGGCACGGGCCTCGCGGCCGTCATCAACCTCCTCAACACCGAGCGCATCGTCCTCGGCGGCGGCGTGATGGAGGCCGGCGACCTCATCCTCCAACCCGTCATCGAAGAGGCGCGCCGACGCTCCTTCCAGCCCAACTTCGAGTCCACACAGATCGTCGCCGCCACCCTCGGCCCCGACGCCGTCCCCATCGGCGCCGCCCTCCTCGCGCGCGACGCCGCCCGCGGCAACGGTTAACTGAGCGCCCGACGCACGCCCGTTCCCTCCGTCCCCTTACCTTCTTTCAACACGCAACGAGGACTAAGCCGATGCCTTTCATCACCGCGACGAGAGAGGACGGGGCGACGCTGCTGGTGAATGTGGACAGGATTCAGTACGTGGCCTACAGGGACGACGCGGGGCAGGAGGTCTTGAGCGTCGTGTTCGACACGAACCCGCCCGCGCAAGGGCGCCCGGGCACGAACGAGGTCGTCGTCCACGGCGACGAGGCCCGCCGCGTGTGGGCGGCGCTGAGCAGCATCCTCGGCCTCTAGCCGCGGCGAATGACGGAGTCGCTTCCGTCACGGCCGAAGCACTTCGGCCGTCTTCCCTTCCGCCTTCACGCCCGAAAATCCACGGGTCAATTGCGAAGTCCAAAACGCCGGACGGTTTGTGCGCGCGGCGACGTGCGGGGCTTGTCTTCGCGCGGCGTGGTTTGCGATGATACGCGCGTGAAGAACTGGTTCGGCCTCGATGACGGCGGAGGGTTGGCCGGGAAGCGCTGGGCGCGTCTGGCCTTCATCTGGGGCGTGTGGGCGCTGGTCGGACTCTTCTTCTCAAGCCAGATCTACTTCTACTTCCTCAACTCGGACAAGCAGTACACGCTGCCGCGCTCGCTCGCGTGGCAGATGAGCGCGGTCGTCATCTTCGCCCTCGCCACCCCGCTCGTGCTCAGGATCGCGCGGCGCTACCCGTTCGAGCGCCACGCGTGGCGGCGCGCGGTCGTGGTGCATCTGCTGGCGGGCACGGCCATCTCGGCGGTCTGGTCGGCCTACCACATCACGCTCGACTTCGCCTTCGCCGGCAGCTTTGACAAGTTCAAGTTTGCGAACCTCCCGCGCCTGATATTTTTCAACCTCGACCGCGAGCTGCTCGTCTACTGGATTCTCGTCGTCATCAGCCACGCCGTTGACTACTACCAGCGCTACCGAGAGGGCGAGCTGCGCGCGTCGCAGGCGCAGTTGCAGGCTTTGAAGATGCAGCTCCACCCGCACTTCCTCTTCAACGCGCTCCACTCGGTCTCGGCGCTCGTCCACACCAACCCCGAGGCGGCCGACAAGATGATCGCGCGGCTCGGAGACTTCCTCCGCCTGACGCTCGACTCGGCCGCCGATCAGGAGGTGCCGCTCCGTCAGGAGATTGAGTTCCTCAACTGCTACCTCGAAATCGAGCGCATACGCTTTCAGGATAGGCTGACGACGCGGCTCGAAGTTGACCCGTCTGTCTTAAACTGCCGCGTGCCGAACCTCATCCTCCAGCCCATCGTCGAGAACGCCATCCGCCACGGCGTCGCGCCGCGTTCGGCGCCCGGCCACGTCGAGGTGCGCGCCTACCGCGCCGGCTCCTGCCTGCGGCTCGAAGTCCGCGACAACGGACGCGGGCTGCCCTCCGAGGGCTCGGCCTCGATACACACGACGCAGAGCGGCAGTGGCGGGGTCGGGCTGTCGAACACGCGCGCGCGCCTCCAACAGCTCTACGGCAGCGCGTACCGCCTCGACCTCTCCAACGTCCCGACGGGCGGCGCCATCGTCACGCTTGAGATTCCGCTGCACGGCGATACGCCCGCGACCGACCGCGTCACCAGACTCGGCCTCGAAGCCGGCGCGCGCCCCGTCTCCACGCGCGCCTGAAACTCCGCGCACGGCGCGAGGCCCTGCGCCCCGCGCGCCCCCCGGAGGAACGACCGATGAAGACGACCAGTTCACTTCTCGCCTTTACGTTCGTGCTGCTCTCTCTCTCACTCGCCGCCCGCGCGCAGCAGCCGGCCGCGGCGCCCGACTACGGGACGCTGGACGGCTCGGTCTACACCAACCGCTTCTTCGGGCTGACGCTCAACATCCCCGAGGGCTGGCTGCCGCAGGGCGAACACGCCAAGCAGGAGATTCGCGAGAAGGGGCGCGAGCTTATCGGCCCCGACGACCCCGAGGTCGAAAGGAACGCCCGCCGGGTCTTCAACCTCCTCACCGTGTTCCGCTACCCGCCGGGCACGTCGGGGCCGGTCAACCCCACGCTCCTCTGCTCCGCCGAGAGGCTTCCGGCCGCAGGCGTGACCGACGCCGTCTACATGGCGGGACTCAAGAGGTTGATCCAGTCCACACGGGCGCGCGTCACCGTTGACAGGGACGTGTACGCCGAGACGCTCGGCGGCCAGACCTTCTCGGTCATCGTAGTGACCTCCGAGTTCCGCGGCGCAGTCACGCATCACAAGTTCTACGCGCGCATCATGAAGGGCTACGCGCTCACCATCAGCCTCTCCTACGCGACGCCCGAGCCGCTCCCCGAGCAGACGGCCGCGCTCAAGTCCGTCCGCTTCCGCTAGCCCGCGTGCGGTTTCGCCGCCGGTTTGCCATAATGAAGAGGTTAGAGGCTAGAGGTTAGAGGTTAGTAGTTGCGCCTTTGCCTCGCCCGCTTTTACCGCGGGCGGCGGCGAAAGCTTCTACCGACCTCTAACCTCTAACCTCTAACCTCTTAACAATGAACCCCGAACGCATCAGAAATTTCTCGATCATCGCGCACATAGACCACGGCAAGTCCACTCTGGCCGACCGCCTGCTCGAACTCACCGGCGCGCTCTCCGAGCGCGAGATGGAGGCGCAGGTCTTGGATAACATGGACTTGGAGCGCGAGCGCGGCATCACCATCAAGGCGCACGCCGTCCGCCTCGACTACAAGGCGCGCGACGGCGGAGCCTACGTCCTCAACCTCATAGACACGCCCGGCCACGTGGACTTCTCTTACGAAGTCTCGCGGAGCTTGTCGGCCTGCGAGGGCGCGCTGCTCATCGTGGACGCCTCGCAGGGCGTCGAGGCGCAGACGCTCGCCAACACCTACCTCGCCATCGGCGAGAATCTGGAACTCGTCCCCGTCATCAACAAGATTGACCTGCCCGGCGCCGAGCCCGAGAAGGTCAAGGAGCAGATCGAGCACGTCATCGGCCTCGACACGCACAACGCCGTCCTCGCCTCTGCGAAGACGGGCGTCGGCGTCGCGGAAATCCTCGAAGCCATCGTCCGCGACATCCCCGCGCCCAGAGGCTCCGCGGACGCGCCGCTCAAGGCGCTCATCTTCGACTCGTGGTACGACTCTTACCGCGGCGTCATCGTCCTCTTCCGCGTCATAGACGGCACGCTCAAGCCCGGCATGAAGATTCGCTTCTTCAACACGGGCCGCGACTATCAGGTCGAGACCATCGGCGTGAACCGCCCGCGCGCGACGCCGATTGACTCGCTCTCGGTCGGCGAGGTCGGCTTCCTGACGGCTTCGATTAAGACTGTCGCCGACGTTCAAATCGGCGACACCATCACAGAGGCCGCGCGCCCGACCAAAGAGCCCTTCCCCGGCTTTCAAGAGATTAAGCCGATGGTCTTCGCCGGCCTCTACCCCGTGGAGGCCAACCAGTACGAGGAGCTGCGCGACGCGCTTGATAAGCTGCGCCTCAACGACGCCTCATTCTTCTACGAGCCCGAGTCTTCGGTCGCGCTCGGCTTCGGCTTCCGCTGCGGCTTCCTCGGGCTGCTGCACATGGAGATCGTGCAGGAACGTCTCGAACGTGAGTTCGACTTGGATTTAATTACGACCGCGCCCGGCGTCCGCTACCGCGTGACGACGACCGACGGCGAGGTCATCGAAGTTGACTCACCCGCGAAGATGCCCGACGCCGTCCGCATCGCCAAAATCGAAGAGCCGATTATCGAGGCGACTATCTTAACGACCGACGAATTCCTCGGCGGCATACTTCCTCTATTAGAAGAGAAGCGCGGCGTGCAGAAGAAGTTCGAGTACATCGCCGAGAAGCGCGTGATGCTCGTCTACGACCTGCCCCTGAACGAGATCGTCTTAGACTTCTACGACCGGCTGAAGTCTGTCTCGCGCGGCTACGCCTCGCTCGACTACCACCTCGCAGGCTACCGCGAGAGCGACCTCGTCAAGCTCGACCTGATGGTCGCGGGCGAGCCCGTGGACGCGCTCTCCATCATCGTCCACCGCGGCAACTCGCAGGCGCGCGGCCGTCTCCTCGCCGAGAAGATGCGCCAGCTCATCCCGCGCCAGCTCTTCGAGGTGCCCATCCAAGCCGCCATCGGCAACAAGATCATCGCCCGCGAGACCGTCAAGGCGCTCGGCAAGAACGTCCTCGCCAAGTGCTACGGCGGCGACATCACCCGCAAGCGCAAGCTCCTCGAAAAACAGAAAGAGGGCAAGAAGCGCATGAAGCGCGTCGGCAAAGTCGAGATACCGCAGGAAGCCTTCCTCGCCGTCTTGAAGGTCAACGAATAAGACCAACCCCAGCCTGCGGAGCAGAACGTCAAAGGGTAAGGACACACCCAGCCTGCGGAGCAGGCGGACAGAATAGAGCCCGGCGTGGAGCGCAGCGCAACGCCGGGTAACGCGCATGCCGCCACATGCCGAGCCCGCGTGAGCGGGCGACAGCGCGTGGAGACGCATGCCGATGTCTCAATCCTACGTCAACCTTCTCTACCACGTCGTCTTCTCAACTAAAGACCGCGAGCCGCTCATCGTCGAGGCCGTCCAGCCACGCCTCTACGAATACATCGGCGGCATCGTCCGCAAGCACGGCGGCGTCCCGCTGGCCGTCAACGGGACGGAGGATCACCTCCACCTCTTCGCCAAGCTAAGACAGGACGTGGCGCTCTCAGACTTAATCCGCGACCTCAAAGCATCCTCGTCGGGTTGGATGCACAGGGTCTTCCCCGCCCTCAAAGCTTTCACGTGGCAGCACGGCTACGGGGCCTTCACGGTGAGCGCGTCACAGGCGGGGGCCGTCAGGCGTTACGTCGAGCGGCAGAAGGTAAAGCACCGCGGGCAGGGTTTCGAAGAGGAGTTCGTCAGGTTTCTCAGGGCGAACGGCGTCGAGTTCGACGAACGATATTTGTGGCAATGACGGCCGGAATTGTTTTATGCTGACGCCCGCTCCGCGGGCTCGATTTGAAAACATGCCTCGCAACCCGGCGTTGTAACCCGGCGTTCCGCTACGCTCCACGCCGGGCTTTATTCTGTCCGCCTGCTTCGCAGGCTCAAGACCCTATGTCTCTATAAAGGAGAGTGCGTGAGATGAAAATCCTCCTGAGCGCTCTTGCTTTGCTCTTGGCGTGCGGCGCGGTTCAGGCTCAGCACGAACACCACGCGACCGAGAACAAAGACGAGGCGTCGCTCGTCGCCGGGATGGGGACGCTGCACCACCCGGTTTCGACGCGCAACGCCGAGGCGCAGCGCTTCTTCGATCAGGGGTTGCGCTTCGTCTACGCGTTCAACCACGACGAGGCGGTGCGCTCTTTCCGACGCGCGGCCGAGTTAGACCCCGACCTCGCGATGGCGCACTGGGGCGTCGCGTACGCGCTCGGGCCGAACATCAACCTCGACGTTGACCCCGAGAGGGAGAAGGCGGCCTTCGACGAAGTGCAGAAGGCGCGCGCGCTCGCCGACAAGGCTTCGCCGAAGGAGCGCGACTACATTGACGCGCTCGCGAAGCGCTACACGGACGACGCGGGCGCCAGCCCCGAGACGCTGCGCCGCCTCGCGGAAGAGTTCAGCCGCGCGATGGGCGCGCTCTCGAAGAAGTACCCGCAAGACCTAGACGCCGCCACGCTCTACGCCGAGAGCATGATGAACCTTCGGCCTTGGCGGCTCTGGAACAAGGACGGCACGCCGGCCGAGGGCACGACGGAGATAGTCGCGACGCTCGAATCCGTCCTCAAGCGGAACCCGAACCACGTCGGCGCGATTCACTACTACATACACGCGGTCGAAGCCTCGCCCGACCCCGGCCGCGCGCTTGCGTACGCCCCGCGCCTCGGCCGCCTGATGCCCGCGGCCGGCCACATCGTCCACATGCCCGCGCACATCTACCAGCGCACGGGCGACTACGACGCCTCGGCGCGCAGCAACGAGGCGGCGGCCGCGGCCGACCGCGCCTACATCAAGGCAACGGGGGTGCAGGGCGTCTACCCCTTGATGTACTACAGCCACAACCTTCACTTCCTCGCAGTCTCGTACAGCTTCTCGGGCCGCTACGCCGACGCGCTGCGCTCTGCGCGCCAGCTCGAAGCCAACGTCGCGCCGCACCTCAAGGCGATGCCGATGCTCGAAGGCTTCAACACGACCTCCCTGCTCGTGCTCACGCGCTTCCGACGCTGGGACGAGATACTGAAGGCGCCCGAGCCGCCGGCCGAGCAGATGGGGACGCGCGCCGTCTGGACTTGGGCGCGCGGGATGGCTCTGGCTTCGACCGGGAAACCTGACGAGGCCGAGGCGGCGCTCAAGTCGTTCGCCGCCGCCGAGCAGGCGACCCCGGCCGAAGTGATGTTCGGGCTGAATAAGGCGAGCGACATTCTCAAGATCGCCGACCGCATGCTCGCGGCGCGCATCGCCGTGGCGCGCGGCGAACGCGGACGCGCCGCCGAACTTTTAAAGGAAGCGGTCGCGACCGAAGATGCGCTCGCCTACGACGAGCCGCCCGCTTGGTTCCTGCCCGCGCGCGAAGGGCTCGGCGCGGTGCTTCTGGCCGACGGACGCGCCGCCGAGGCCGAGGCCGTCTTCCGCGAAGACCTCAAACACAACCCGCGCAGCGGCCGCTCGCTCTTCGGCCTCGCGAAGAGCCTCGAAGCTCAGCGCAAGACGCGCGAGGCGGCGGCCGCGCGTCGCGACTTCGCCGCCGCGTGGAAGAACGCCGACACGCAACTGAGGCTCGAAGACTTATAGGGGCGAAAAGATGAAACGCTGGCTCCTCCTTCTTCTCATCATCGCGGCGGCGCTCGCCTTGGTCGTCGTGCCGGTGTGGCTGATACAGCCGTTCAAGCCGCAGACCGAACGCGCGCTCGCGGTCGGGTACGAGGTGAAGCGTTTCGCGCCGTGGGCGACGATAGCGCTGGCGCTCGGCGCGCTGGTGCTCGTCGTGCGTATGTGGCGCGCGTCGCGGCGGCGTTGGGCGAAGGTGGTGATGCTCCTGCTGCTCCTGCCGGTCGGGGCCTGCGTTTGGGCGGCGCGGCAGAACGTCTACGAGGTGATGTTCAACCCGCTCCAAGGCGCGGCCTACGCGCGCCCCGGCGAGGTTGACTACATCAGCGACGAGGACATGGTGCTCGCGGTCGAGCGCGGGGGCGAGCGCGCCGCGTACCCCGTCAGGCTCCTCGCGTATCACCACCTCGTCGCGGACAGAGTCGGCGACGTGCCCATCGTCGCCACCTATTGAACGCTCTGTCACACCGGTCTGGTGTGGGAGACGACGGTAGACGGACGGGTGCTCACGTTCCACCTCGCGGGCATCAACAACCAGAACTTCATCATGCGCGACGAGGAGACCGGCTCTTGGTGGCAGCAGGTCTCGGGCGAGTGCGTGCTCGGGCCTCTGAAGGGGAAGCGGCTTAAACTCTTCGACCACGACGAGCTGACCTTCGCGGAGTGGAAGCGCGAGGGCGCGTCGGGACGCGTGCTGCGACCGGACGCGAAGGTTCAGGCGTCGAACCAGTACGCGCGCGCCGACTGGGAGGAGCGCATGCAGCGCGTGCCCGTCGCGACGACGCTCGCAGACCCGAACGCAGTGCTCCCCGCGCGCACGCTCGTCGTCGGCATCGAAGCGGGCGGCGCCGCGAAAGCCTATCCTGTGGACGCGCTCGCGAAGCAGAACCCCGTCGTTGACACAATCGGCACCGCGCCCGTTCTCGTCCTGCTCGGCGAAGACGGCAAGAGCGTACGCGTCTTCGACCGACGCCTCGACGGCAAGACCTTCGAGTTCTTCCTCAAGCCCGGCACGCGCGAACTGCTCGACACAGAGACGGGGAGCGCGTGGGACTTCACCGGCGCCGCCACCAGCGGCCCCCTCGCCGGCCGACGCCTCGCGCGCGTCCAGCCCGTCAAGGACTACTGGTTCGACTGGAAGCAGTACCACCCCGACACGGGCGTTTACCTCCTCGGAGAACGATGAGCCGAAGACCTTTGACAAGTAGACAGTAGTCAGTAGACAGTAGTCAGTAGTCAGTAGACTTCGTACCGCGGGCGTCGAGGCGCTTCTCCGAACGCGCTGGCTGGCGACGTTTCCTACTGTTTACTGTCTACTGACTACTGTCTACTTTCCTATGCACGTCACGCGAGTCGAGTTAGAGAACATCAAGTCCTACGAGCGCGGAGCCTTCGCGTTCGAGCGCGGCACGACCGCCATCGTCGGCCCCAACGGCGCCGGCAAGACCACCATCCTCGAAGCCGTCGCGTGGGCGCTCTTCGACGTGCTCGACTACAGCAAGGATGACTTCCTCCGCCGCGGCGCCAAGAAGGGCTCGGTGCGCGTCACCTTCCAGAGCGACCTCGACGAGCGCCTCTACACCGTCTACCGCGACACGGGCTCGGGCTACTACGTCTACGACCCTGAGCTTAAGGTCAAGCTACAGCAGGGCAAGGCCGACGTGCGCAAGTGGCTCGACCAGCACCTCGGCGTCGAGCCCGGCACAGACCTGCGCGGACTCTTCCGCTCGGCCATCGGCGTGCCCCAAGGTTTGTTTACGACAGACTTCCTCCGCTCCGCCGCCGAGCGCAAGTCGGCCTTCGACCGTCTGCTCAAGGTCGAAGAGTACCGCGAATCTTCCGACCGTCTGCGCGACACCGCGAACCTCATCAACGAACGCATCACAGAGGCGCGCGTGCGCATCGGCGCCGCCGAGTCGCAGCTCGCGCGCTACGACGTGGCGGTTGAAGAGCACAAGGCCGCGCGCGCACGCGCCGAAGAGTTGACGGAAACGCTCGCCGCCTTCCAGCGCGAGACTGAAGAACGCGCGCGCGTCGTCGCCGGGCTCGACGAGGCCGAGCGCCGCGTCTCCGAGACGCGCGCCGTCGCAGACCGCCTCGAAGTCGAACGCGACTCGGCCGCGCGCCGTCTCGCAGACCTGCAAAGCGGACTCGAAGCAGCGCGCCGCGCCGCCGAACGCCAGCGCGCGACTGAAGCGGACTCGCGCGCGCACCTCGAAGCACTCGAAGCGCTGCGCGGCCTCGAAGCCGAACGCGCCGAGCGCGATGAACTCCGCGCCGAAGCCTCGGACGCCGCGCGCATGACCGCCTCGGCCGAGTCGGACGTGCGCCGCCTCGACGACGCGCTGCGGCGCGCGCGCGAGGCCGCGGCCTCGCTGAAAGAGATTGAGAGGGACGTGGCGGCGCAGGAAGAGGCCGAGCGCGAGCGCGAACGTCTACGCGACCTGCTCGCGCAGGCGCGCGCGGCCGTCGAACGTCTCGCGCGCCTCGACAAAGAACTCGCGGCGCTTCGCAAGACGCACTCCGAACTCTCGAAGAAGGTGCGCGCGGCCGAAGGCTTGGCGGGCGCGCAGGAGCGCGCCGAGCGGCTTGAGAGCGAGCGCATGGGCGTCGAGACGCGCCTGAGCAACGTGGAGAAGGCGCTCACCTCGCACAGGCACCTGACGAACCAGCGGCGCGAGGCCGAGCGCGAGGCCGAGCGCCTGCGCCGCAGCGTCACCGCGCTCGAACGCGAGGCGCGCGAGTTGGAGCAGTCGGCCGCGGCCGCCGCCCGCCTCGGCTCGCTCGAAGAGCAGGAGCGCGAGCTGACGAGTCAGGTCGCGGTGCTGCGCAACGAGATTAAGCGCAACGAGAAGATGAGCGAGCGCACAGGCGGCGGCCGCGTCTGCCCCATCCTCAACGAGCCCTGCAAGAACCTCGCCGAAGCGGGGCGCACCTTCGAGGACTACTTCGGCGAACAGATTAAGAGCAGCCGCACGCAGCTCACGAAGGCCGAGCGCGAGGCCGAAGCGCTGGCGCGCGAACTCCGCGCGGCGCGCGACGCCGAAAAGTCCGCGGCCCGCGTCGAGGCGACGCACACGCGTCTCGCGCACGAGCGCGAGCTTCTACAGGAACGCGAGGCGGCGCTCGCCTCGATTGACAAAGAGCTTGAGAAGCTGACGGACGCGAGCGAGTCGCTGAAGGACGAGCTACAGACCGAGATGATGGGCATCGGCGGCATGCTCATCGTCGCGCGCGAGGAGGCTCTGCGCTACGCAGAGCTTGAGTCGGCGCGCGCGCGGCTCGTTGAGATTGAAGGCGAAGGCAAGGCCAAGCGCGACGAGCGCGAGATGGTCGCGGCCGAGGCCGGCGCCGAGGCGACGCTCACGGAGGACGCGGCGGCAGTCGAGCGCCGCCTGCGCGACTTAGGCGACCCGCGCTCGCGCGCCGCGGCGCTCCGGCTCGAAGCCGGGCGCGAGGCGGAACTGCTGCGAGAGATGAAAGGCGCGCAAGACGCGCTCGAAGAGTTGCAGAAGCAGACGCGCGCGCTCGACAAGAAGCTAAAGAAGTTCGAAAAGCTCGACGCGGCGTGGGCCGACGCCGCCGCGCGCCGCGACCAAACGGCGCAGGCGCACCGCGAACATCTGGAATCGGCCTCGCTCGCTTCTACTCTTCCCGAGCGCGAGCGCGAGGCGGCAGAGGCCGCCGCGCGCGCGGCTCAGGCCGCAAAGGACGCCGACGCAACTCGCGCCGAGCACGAACGCGCTCTCTCGTCTTACGACCGCGAGCGACACTCCACGGAACGCGGCGCGCTGACGCTCGCGCGTGAGCGTGCGGCGGCGACCGCGGCGCAACTCGAAGCCGCGCGCGAGCGCGAGGAGTCGCTGGCGGCCGAAGTCGCGCGGCTCGACGAGGTGCGCGAGTCCATGCGCGAAGAGTTCCGCGCGCGCGAGCGCCTCGAAGAGGTCGCCGCCACGACCGACTTCATACGCGACACGCTGCGCAAGGCCGGGCCGCTCGTCACGGAGAGCTACCTCTACAACATCTCCATCGAGGCTAACCACCTCTTCCGCGAGATCACGGGCGAGGGCGGGCGTGCGCTCCGCTGGTCGAAGGACTACGACATCATGCTCGAAGAGGAGGGGCACGAGCGCTCTTTCATCAACCTCTCGGGCGGCGAGCAGATGGTCGCGGCGCTCTCAGTCCGTCTCGCGCTGCTCAAGCAGCTCTCGGACATCCGCGTCGCCTTCTTCGACGAGCCGACCGTCAACATGGACGCCGAGCGGCGCGAACGTCTCGCGCAGCAGATCGGGCAGGTCAAAGACTTCGACCAGCTCTTCGTCATCTCGCACGACGACACCTTCGAGCAGACCGTTGACCACGTCGTCACCGTCGAGCGCGCGGCGGTCGGTGAGGCGGCTTAAGAGAGTAGACAGTAGTCAGTAGTCAGTAGGCTCTGCTTGGCGGGTGTTGAAGATGCTATTCGGACGATTCGCTGATAAAGGTTTTTCTACTGACTACTGTCTACTGACTACTGTCTACTTATGAAAGATGTCCTCATCTACTGCGACGGGTCGAGCCTCGGCAACGGGCGCGAGGAGACGCGCGCGGCGGCCGTGGCGCTCTTGGGCTTCCGCGGCGTGTGGCGCGCGTTCGGCGCGTATCTCGGCGGGGCGACGAACCAGCAGGCCGAGGTCGCGGCCGCCGCGCTCGGGCTCGAACAGTTGCGCGAGCCCTGCCGCGTGACGGTGATGACGGACTCGCGCTACGTCGTCGAGACGATGTCGGGGCGCTTCCGGCGCAAGTCGAACCACGAGTGGTGGGCGCGGCTCGACAAGGCCGTCGGGCAGCACAAGATTAAGTGGCAGTGGCTCAAGGGTCACGCCGGCCACGTCGCGCAGGAGGCGGTTGACAAGGCCGCGCGCAAGATCGCCGCGCTCGGCCACGCGGACGAGGAGGCCCTGAGCAAAGCCGCCGCGGTCGTGGCCGAGACCTTCGAGGCCGGCGGCTCTGAATGACGCACGGGCGTGCCCTCGCCATTAGGCCAACCCGCCCGCACGGGCTAAAATCTAATCCCCGGCAGCTCCACAGTTTTCCGATGAGCGTCAGCCTCTCATCCCGCAGGCGTTTGTGCGCGTGGCTCGTGTGCCTCGCGTGCGTCGCTGTGTGCGCGGGCGCAGAGGCGCGGCAGTTGGGCGAGCGCGCTTGGGCTTGGCAGAACCCTCTGCCGCAGGGCAACGCCATCTACGCCGTGCGGTTCGCGTCCGACAAGCTCTCGGGCTGGGCGGTCGGCGCGGACGGCGCCATCCTGCGCACGACCGACGGAGGCTTTAACTGGCAGGAGCAGCACGCGCCGGTCGCGGTGCCGCTCTACGGGCTCTACGTGCGCGACGCGCGGCGCGCGGTGGCGGTCGGCGCGCGCGGGCTTGTGCTGACGACGGACGACGGCGGGGGCCGCTGGGTCGTGCGCCCGACTTCGAAGGGGAAGGCGGGCGCGAAGGGCGCGGCCGCACTGAGCGAGGGCGCGCCGCACCTCTTCAGCGTCTCCTTCACGCCCGACGGGCAGCACGGCTGGGCCGTCGGCAGTTACGGCGAAGTCTTCAAGACAACGGACGGCGGGCGCAGTTGGACGATGCAGCGTTCGGGCGTGCGCGCGCACCTCTACGCGGTCGCCTTCGCCGACGCGTCGAACGGCGTCGCGGCCGGCGCCGACGGCACGCTCCTCGTCACGCACGACGGCGGCGCGCACTGGCTCGACCGCTCGACGAAGACGGGACTGCCCTTCACCTCGGTCGCCTTCGCGGGCGGCAAGGACGTGGCCGTCGCCGTCGGACTCGGCGGCGTCATCCACCGCACGACTGACGGCGGCGACACGTGGACGGGCACGGAGACGATAACGCGCACAGACCTCCTCTCAATCTACTTCACAGACGCGCAGCACGGCTGGGTGACGGGCGACGAGGGGCAGGTCTTGACGACGGGCAACGGCGGCGAGACTTGGTTCCCCGTCAGCGTGCGCACGAGCCCGCGCCTCACGTCAGTCCACTTCGCGGACGAGACGACGGGCTGGGCCGCGGGGCGCGACGGGTTGATACTTCGCACCGACGACGGCGGCATCGAGTGGCGGCGTCTGACCGAAGGCGGGCGCGACGACCTCGCAGACATCTTCTTCTTCGACCCGCAACACGGCTGGGCGGTCGGCTCGCGCGGCCGCATCCTCTACACCTCTTCGGGCGGCAAGCGCTGGACGCTGCGCCTGTCGGGGACGACGGCGCGGCTGTTCGGCGTCTCGTTCGCCGACGAGGCGCACGGCTTCGTCGTCGGCGAGAAGGGGTTGATGCTGCGCACCGACGACGGTGGGATAACTTGGTCGCGGGTCGTGACCGACACGGAGGACGATTTGTTCGGCGTCGGCTTCTTCGGCGCGAAGCACGGCCTCGCGGTCGGCGCGCGGGCGCGCGTCCTGAAGACCGAAGACGGCGGCGAGACTTGGCACGCGACGCGCGTCGCGGGCGTGCAGACGTGGCTCGAATCTGTCGCGTTCGCAGACGAGAAGACGGCGGTCGCGGTCGGCTCGGGCGGGGCGCTCTTGCGAACCGCAGACGGCGGCGAAACTTGGGAGCGCGTCGAGTTGAACGCGAAGGAGTGGCTCTACGGCGTCGCGTTCGCCGACGCGACGCGCGGCTACGTTGTCGGCGAGAAGGGGTTGATACTGCGCACGGACGACGGCGGGAAGACTTGGAAGGACAAGGAGTCGGGCGTCAAGACCAACCTCTTCGCGGTGGCGGCCGCCTCGCGCGAGGACGCGCTGGCGGCGGGCGAGCAGGGGCGAGTGATGCAGACGCGCGACGGCGGCGAGACTTGGGAGTTGGTGCCGACGCTGACGAGCGCCTCGCTCTTCGGCGCGGCCTACCACGGCGGCTCCGCGGCGTGGGTGGCGGGGCGCGGCGGGACGATACTCAGGCGAAACGAGTCGGTCGCCACCATCAAGATGCCGACCATCCCCAAGCGCCAGCCAGCCCTGCGCCCCGCGCCGCCCAAGCTCTCTTCGGAGGAAGAGACCGAAGCGCTCGCGCCGCCCCCGCTCGAAGACGACATCCCGCGCGCCGTCCCGCCGAAGCTCAAGCCGGCGAAGCCCGAGTGAAGGCAAAAGGCAAACTTCAAAAGGCAAAAGTGGAAGACGAAAGCCGCGCCGTGCGAGCCGTCTTCACTTTTGCCTTTTGAAGTTTGCCTTTTGCCTTTTGCCTTCCCGTCAATATCTGACGGGGTGCTCTTTGGCGTAGGTGTAGGCGAAGTAGGCCGCGAGAAGGTGTGCGACCCAGCCGAGCAGGCCGGCGCTGCCGATCCATGAGAAGCCGGTCAGGACGAGCCAGAGGATGCCCCACAGGACTTGCCCGTTGTAAATCTGCCCGAGGCCGGGGACGAGAAGACTGAGGATGCCCGCAATCAAAGGGTCGCGCATCTTGACGTTTACCTCCGCGCTCCTATACGCCCGCGCGCACGCGTTTGTTCGGCCGGACTTTACTGCTGCTGAGGCGGCGTCGGCGTCGCGTCCTCCGAGCGGCGGCGCACATCAACGATCTCGGCGCGGAAGGTCTTCAGCACCTTCTGAACTACGGGATGACTCTCGGCCTTCTCGCGCATGAGACGCTGTTCACGACGGGCTTCGTCTTCCGCCGTAGACTGTTCGTCGTCCGCCTCGCCCGGCGCGCGCAACTTGATGTTGATGCCTACCTGACGGCCCAACACTTCGCAGCAGACTTCGCGCAGGAGCTTCTGGTTCTCGGGCTTCTTCAAGGTGTCGTGCAGGTGCTTGCGCTCGGTCGGGAAATCTACACGCACCTCGTCGCCCTCGACCCACACGAGCCGCGCGCCGTCGAGCGCCACGGCGAGCAGAGGCTTGCCGCGCTCTTCGAGCCCGCGCTTGAAGGCGTTGGCCGGGTCTTCCGGCGCGGACTGCGCGCGAACCGGCTGCGCGACGTTCGCGCTAACGTCTGCCTTCCCGCCGGCCTCCGCGCGTGAGTCTGCGGCGCGCGGCTCGGGCGTGCGCGCGGGCGCGGCGGCGGCGTTCGACTCGGGCGCTGACGCGACGAGCGAGACGGGCTGGCCGACGCGGTCTTCGCCCGCGCGCGCGCCTTCGACGAACGGGCGCGCAGGCTCCTCGCCCCCCGCGCCGTCTCCGAGCGCGAAGGGCGCTTCCGAAGCGCGCGCGGCGGCGTCAACGGCGAAGGCCGCGGCGCCGCCCGTCTGCAAAGGCGGCGGGACGAGCTTCAGGTTCGGCGCGGCCGGCGCGCGCGGCGCGGGTGTCGAGTCAGTGCGTACGGGCGTCGAGTCGGCGAGTGCGGGCGCCGCGGCGGATTGGGCGGACGCGCTCGGGGAGAACTCTTCCGACGGCGAGAAGGAGGCCGCGCCGCCGCCGCCCGCCGCGCCGCGGCGAGGGGGCGCGGAAGTCGGAGGCACGGCGGGCGGAGTCTGCGGCCCGCCCGCGCCGCCCGCTGGCGCGCGCCCCGTGCGCAACGCCTCCTCCAAAGCGTTCAACCGCTCGACAATCTGGCCGAGCGGCGCGAGCCGGCGCATCTCGACCAGCTTCACAAGGCCGACTTCCAACTGGTAACGCGGGTGCGAGCCCGAGCCGAGACGCGTCTCCGTCTCGGTCAGGCTGTTGAAGAAGCGGACGAGGTCTGACTCGGAGAAGTCGCGCGCTTCGTCCTGTAGCTCTTTGCGCTCGGCGGCGCTCAGGTCGGGCATGGCCGCGTCGCCCGCGATCTTGACGACGAGCAGGTCGCGCAGGTGCGAGAGCAGGTCGCGGCAGAAGTTGCGCAACTCGTGGCCGCGCGCCGTGAGTTCTTCGACGACGGCGAGCGCGTCGGCCGGCTTCTGTTCGGCGACGGCGCGCATCACGCGCGCGAGCAGTTCCCTTCCCGCCAAGCCGAGCGCGGCCTCCACGTCCGAGGCTTCAATCTTGCCCTCGCTGAAACTGATGACCTGATCGAAGGCCGACTGCGCGTCGCGCATCGAGCCCTCGCCCGCGCGCGCTATCTCGCGCAGGGCTTCGTCAGAAACTTTTATCTTCTCGGCGTCGGCGATGAGGCGCAGGCGTTCGGCGATCTTCGAGGCGGCGATGGTGCGGAACTCGAACTGCTGGCTGCGCGAGAGAATCGTCTCGGGAACTTTGTGCGGGTGCGTCGTCGCCATGATGAAGAGCACGCCCGGCGGCGGCTCCTCCAACGTCTTCAGCAGCGCGTTGAAGGCCGCGACCGAGAGCATGTGGACTTCGTCTATGATGAAGACCTTGTAGCGGTCGCGCGCAGGGCGCGTGCCGACCGTGTTGATGATGGCGTCGCGCACGTTGTCAACGCCGGTGTTCGACGCGGCGTCAATCTCAAGCACGTCAATCGAGCGGCCCTCCGCAATCTCGCGGCATGACGGGCAGGCTTCGGGGTCGGTCGTGCGGCAGGGCGTCGGCGTCGGGCGGTCTGACTTGTGACAGTTGACGGCCTTGGCGAGCAGGCGCGCGGTCGTCGTCTTCCCCACGCCGCGCGCGCCCGAGAACAGGTAGGCGTGGTGCAGGCGCTCGTGCTCGACGGCGTTGCGGAGCGTCCGCGTGATGTGCTCCTGCCCCGTGACCTCCTCGAAGGTCTGCGGGCGCCACTTGCGTGCGATGACTTGGTAGGACATTGGGAGCGCTCAGCAGTCGGCGTTCAGCTTTCAGCTTTTCGTCTTTTCCAGAAGCTCGATGCGGTTGTCGAAGGGGTCGAAGAAAGAGAAGCGGTGGACGATGCCGGGCAGGTCGGGCTCGTCCTTCGTCCTGACGCCGCTCCGTTCGAGGTAGGCGCGCACGCCCTTCGCGTCTTCCACGTCGAAGGCCGGGTGGCGTTTGGACGGCGCGACCTCCGGCTCGACGCCGACGTGGAGCTGTATGTCGGCGAGCGCGTACCACATGCCGCCGTTCTTCTTCAACACCTCGGGCTTCTCGATCTCTTCGAGGCCGAGCAGGCGGCCGTAGAACTCGCGCGCCTCGTCTTCCGTCCCCCGCGGGATGCAGACCTGCACGTGGTCGAGCCGGTTGAATTTTATCTTCATAACGGAAAAGAGTTGCCGCGGGCGGCTTGCGTGTCGGGCGCGGCACGCGTCGGATTGTGCTCCAACGCGGCGCGGTTCGGCAAGCCCTAGCCTCGCGGCAACTCTTTCGAGATGTGGCCAGGCTCCGGACCGACCCGCAACACACGCCGCCGCCACTACCGTTGCTCCGTTCCCGGCCTGGCGGGGTTCGCGGGGCAAGCGTTGTGCGGAGCCCGAAGCCTGATAAGTTGGGAAATAGCTGTTGGCTGTTGGCTATTAGCTGTTAGCTTCTCAACCCTCAACTGTCGGCTTAGACTTTAACCCGGCGCGCTCGCGTTGGCAAACGCGCAGGGCGGAGGATGAAGGCCGCGCCGTGCAGCATAAAGTCCGGCCGGCTTATGCTTCATTCTCCGCGGCGCGGGCTTCGTGCTCGTGCGGTCTCAGGTGCCGTTGAAGCCCGTGGAGGTGCGCTTAAGATAAGCGCCGGGGAAGAGGCCGGTGGCCTTGACCTTGGCGAGTGTCGCGTCGGCCTCGGCGCGCGTGCGGCCGGCGTAGACGGCCATGAACATCGTCTCGGGCGCGACCCCCTCGTAGTAGAGTTCGTCCGGCTCGTAGCAGCGCGAGGCGAAGACCTTCTGGCGAGGGAAGAGCTTCTGCGCCTCGATTCGCTCCTCTTCGGGGATGGGCGTCCCGCAGTCGTCCGTTACCCGGCGCGCGCTCTTGAGGACGACCATGTAGAACTTCTCGGTCTCGAAGATGACGGCGTTAGGCGGCACGACGAAGGGGAGCTGGTGCGGCTCGAAGGGGACGCTCGTGCGGCAGCGCACCGTCGGGTCGGGGCAGATGACGGCCGGGCGGCGCGGGATGTGCTTCCCCCTCTGCGCCGCGGCCGCGCCGCACGCCAGCAGCACGAGCAGGACGGCGCCGAAGAGTTGTGCTTTACGCATCGGGGGTTCTCCTCCGTCTCCTTAAACGGCGACGGCCGATGAGAAGACTTCCCACCGGCCGTACCGCTTTCGACGACTGATTATCTGGCGGAGAGGGTGGGATTCGAACCCACGGTACGGTTCCCCGTACACAGCATTTCCAGTGCTGCCAGTTCAACCACTCCTGCACCTCTCCGAAAGAGGAAGAGGTTAGAGGCCAGAGGTTAGAGGTTAGTTGAAGACTGATGCTTCAACTAACCTCTAACCTCTAACCTCTGACCTCTGGCACGAAGCATAGCCCATCCCGGCCGCTCCTGTCACGTCAGGGCGCCGGGCTCTCTTCGTCTTCGGGCAGGCGCCAGCACTTGAGGCGCCAGCCGCGCCCTTCGGCGACGACGGCGGCGGCGACGCCCGGCCACGGCGCGAGCGCGCGCAGAGACCAGCGCGCGACCTCCGCGGGGTCGAGCCTGTTCGCTAGCAGCGCGGTCGGCTCGCCGGGGCCGAGCGAAACGTCGAAGCCGTCGAGCGGGAGCGAGAGACCTTCGCCGCGCGCCTTGATGTAAGCCTCCTTGCGTGTCCAGCAGTCGAAGAAGGCGGCCTCGCGCAGCTCCGCGGGCAGCGCGCGCAGCCGCGCGACTTCGCCCGGCGAGAAGAAGCGCCCGGCTATCTCTTCGCACGACACACGACTGCTCACGCGCTCCACGTCAACGCCGACCTCGCGCCCGCGCGCGAAGGCGAAGAGCGCGACGCCTTCGGAGTGGCTGACGTTGAAGCGCAGGCCGCCCGGATTCTGCTCTGCGACGAGCGCGGGCTTACCCTGCGCGCCGTAGACGAAGCGCAGAGCTTCCGGCGCCGAGTTCAGGTAGCCGCCGAGTATGCCGCGCAGCAGCCCGCGCGCGACGGTGAAGCGGCGCCGGTCTCTCTCGAAGTGAAAGCGCGCGGCGCGCTCGCGCTCGTCGGGCGCGAGCAGTTCGAGCAGACGCCGCACGCGCACCTCCGGCGCGTCGAGCAGCGCGCGCCAGACGTGCACCTCCTCGCCCGGCAGCGCCGGCCGCGGCGGCGGAAGTTCCCAAGAACTGTCGTTCGGCTCTCTCCCTTCCAACTCTCTCCCTTCCAACCTCACCTCCGTCAAGGAGAGTTCTCAAACAGGCCCTCAATACCCTTTGTCCAGCCGCAGCACGGCTATCCCGAAGGCTTTCATGAAACTGATTGAGCCGGCCAAACGCGGGTCGAGCGAGGCCGCGCGCAGCAGGAGTCTTAAAGCCTCGCCGTGGCGGCGCGTCAGGTTGGCGACCGTGCTCGTGTAGAGGAGCGCGCCGGCCTCAAGCCGCT
The DNA here is from genome assembly GCA_035248785.1 of Pyrinomonadaceae bacterium. Classification (GTDB taxonomy): domain Bacteria; phylum Acidobacteriota; class Blastocatellia; order Pyrinomonadales; family Pyrinomonadaceae; genus QHXN01. The sequence continues at coordinate 45,375 of DATFHD010000032.1, forward strand.
TCAGGCTTCTGCCGTAGACGGACTTCAGGTGCGGGTCGTTCGATATCTTATCCCTCAGATACGCGAACCTTTCGTGCAACCGTTCAAGCTCCGAGCTGTTGGTAGACCTGCTGCCGTGTTGCACCACGCCGTTATTGACCTTTTCGATTCGGCCGGGCCTGTAGTCGGCCACGACCCGCAGCCAGAACTCCCAGTCCTCCGAGCCAGTGAGCACGGGGGCGGGGTCGAACCTGTAACTCGCGTAGATGTCCCGGTGGATGAACACGCCGACGGACGAGAGGAAGTTGCCGCCCGTGATGGCGCGGACGGGGTCGGAGAGCGGCGGGAAGTCGTAGCGACAGAGGACGCGCCCGCCCTCGTCAACAAGCTCGTAGAGGTTGTGGAAGAGTTTCGCCTCGGGGTCGGCTTCGACGTAGCGCGCGGCGTCTTCGAGGTTGGTCGGGTACATCAGGTCGTCCGAGTCGAGGAACGTCAGGTAGTCGCCCGCGGCCCGCTCCATCCCTGTGTTACGCGCGCTCGCGCGCTCGCGGTTCCGCTCGTGCATGACGTAAACGATCTCGCCGCGCTCGGAGTAAGGCTCAAGGACGCGCGCGGTGTCGTCGGTCGAGCCGTCGTCCACGACGACGACCTCGAAGTTGCGGTAGGTCTGTGAGAAGACCGAGCCGAGCGTCTTGAGAATCAGCCCGCCGCGGTTGTAGGTCGGGATGACGACGGAGAAGAAGGGGGCTCGGCTCATAAAGGGGTCGCCTTCGGCGCGGCGTATGAAATAACAGCCCCGCGCGCAAGTCAAGCCGTCTATCGAAGTGACATAACGGCGCGGCGTTGTTTACAATGCCCGCCGGGTCAATAGCTCTACATCGCCCCGCCCTCGCCCGGCCTTCATTCAAAGGGCCGCAGTCCGTCTCCCCGTCCAATTAATCGTCGAAGAATTTTCGTCGCGCCCCTATGCGTATCTTAGCGCTAGTCCCCTACCCCGGCGACAGGGCGCCCGGCCAGCGTTTCAGGATGGAGCAGTGGGCCCCGCGCCTCGGGCCGCTGGGCGCCGAGGTCGTCTTCGAGCCGTTCCGCTGCGAAGAGCTTCACGGCCTGCTGTCTGCGCCGGGCAACACCCTTCGGAAAATCATGCTGACCTCGCGCGCGCTGGCGCGCCGCGCCGGAGTCCTCAAGCGCGTTAAAGATTTCGACCTCGTCTACGTCTACAACGAGGCGGCGATGGTCGGCCCGGCCCTCGTCGAAAACTACCTGCGCGCGCGGCGCGTGCCCGTCGTCTTCGACTTCGACGACGCCATCTTCCTGCACGGCAGACACAACGGCGCGCTCAACCGCTACCTGCGCCTGCTGAAGTTCCCCGGCAAGACTAAGAGCATCTGCCGTCTGGCCTCGCACGTCATCGCCGGCAACTACTACCTCGCCTCCTACGCCGCCGGCTTCAACGCGCGCGTGACGGTCGTGCCGACGACGATTGACACCGAGAAGTACGCCCCGCGCCCGGCGTCGCCCGACCGAGACCCGCCCGTCATCGGGTGGAGCGGCAGCTACTCGACCGTGCAGCACCTCGACACGGCCCGGCGGATGCTGCAACGCCTCGCGCGCGCCGCGCGCTTCCGGCTCCGCGTCGTCGGCGCCGAAGGGTACCGCATCGAGGGCGTCGAGGTGGAGTCGGTTCCGTGGCGTGCCGAGACCGAGATCGAAGACCTGAGCGCGTTAGACGTCGGCATCATGCCCCTGCCCGAGAACGAATGGACGCGCGGCAAGTGCGGCCTCAAGGCGCTGCAATACATGGCGCTCGGCGTCCCGGCCGTCTGCTCACCCGTCGGCGTCAACCCCACCATCATCCGCGACGGACGAAACGGCCTGCTGGCGGCGACCGAGGACGAGTGGGTCGAGAAGCTGACGCGCCTGCTCTGCTCGCCGTCTCTGAGGAAGCGTCTGGGCGCGGCCGGGCGCGAGACGGTCGAGGCCGAGTACTCCGCGTCCGCCCACGCCCCGCGCGTCTACAAGCTTTTCAAAGCGGTCGCCCGGCAGGCCGCGGCGGGAGAAGAGCGGGCCGAGTTTCTGTTCGAGGATTAAGTCAGGTGGCCGCCGACCACTCGCGCCGCGCGAGCCAGTTGCGTTCGAGCACGATGAGTTGCAGCGCGAGGTTGAGCATGAAGTAGGCGCTGGCCGCGAACGCCAGCCCCGTCAGCCCGTAGCGGCGGAAGACGATGACCTTGAGCGGCACGTAGACGGTGTAGGTCAGGACGAACAACTTGGTCGGCGTCTTCGTGTCGCCGGTCGCGTAGAACGCGCCGCCCGTCACCTGACCGACGGCGCCGCCGACGAGTACGCCCGCCAGCGCGACCATCGTCCACCAGAGCGTCTGCGAGTTCTCGGCCGTGATGCCGCCGCGCCCGATCATGAAGTGCAGCACCGGCTCGCCCAGCGTCATCAGCCCCACGCACATCGCGCCCGTCAGCGCCGTCATCCACAACAGACGCTCGCGGTAGATGCGACGGAAGGTGTCCCATTCGCCTGCCTTCGCCCTCACGGCGAGCAGCGAGACCATCGGCGACGAGATGGCCTTGTTCGTCACCTGATGAATCGCCGAGTAGACCTGCTGCGCGATGTAGAAGACTGAAAGACTCCCGGCCGCCGTCATCGAGGTGAGGTAGCGGTCTATGAGCGGGTCTGTGCGGTAGTAGGTCTGCCCGAAGAGGAACGGGCGGACGCGCCGCCAAGACTCCCGGAACAGCCGAGAGCCCCAGTCGGGCCGCTGCCAGCGCCCGAGGATGGGGAGCAGCATGACGGCCTTCAGGCCGTTCTGAAGCACGACCGCCCACGCGGCCGCCGCGACGCCGTAGCGCGGCAGCGCCCAGACCAGAAAGCCGAACGACGCCGCGTTGGCGAGCACGGGCGAGAGTTCGGCCCAGAAGAACTTCTGCCGCGCGTGATGCACAGACCAGAGCGCGACGACCATCACGACCAGAACCATGCTCACCGTCTGCACGCGCGTCAGGCTGACGGCCAGCCGCTTCCCCTCCTCCGAAAAGCCCGGCACGAGCCACGGCACCCAGTAGTCGGCCGTCACGAAGAAGAGGGCGCCGAGCAGCGTGAACAGCCCGCCGATGCCGAGGAAGAAGCCCCACGCGTCCCTGCGAAAGGTCTTCTCGTCTTCTGTCGCAAGGAGCGGCACGAGGACGTGCGCGAGCGGCGTGCTCACGACGACGAAGATGAGTTGCGGCAGCGCGCCCGCCGCGAAGAACGCGTCGGTCTCGACGCCGACGCCCAGCCGCGTCACGACGTACCACGGCATCAGCACGGCCAGCACAGAATTGCAGACCGCCAGCCAACCGAGCGTCAGGCTTTGTCTAATCAACGGCGTAGAGTCCTTACTAACGTGCGTACTTCCGGGCGCGCGCCTTCGAGAACAGGTGGGCGGCCCCGCCCGCGCCCAGTATCACCAGCAGAACCCAGAAAGGGTAGCGCAGACGGTAGAGCGTGCCGACGTTTCGGACGACGAGGCCGAGCCCGACCACGCCGCCCGCCGAGACCAGCAGCAGGAACCACGCGCCCACCTCCCTGCGCCTTTGCCAGACGCAGACGAGGGCCAGCAGTTCGAGCGCGTAGGTCAGAAGCATCTCGAACCCCGACAGGAGCCTGCCCGACGAGCCCGCCCTCGCGCCCTGCCCGAGCCACATGTCCGTGAACGGCGCGAGGAAGCCTATCTGCGCCGCGCGCGGCAGGTAGCGTAGCATGTCCGCCCTCCCGCGGAACTCCACGTCCGTGTCTATCGCAGAGCCGCTGGCCGTGCCCTCGTCGTCCACCCCGTTAGACCACTCGCGCCGCAGCCCGATGCGCTCCTCCAGCGGCAGGTCTTCGAGCAACTGCCACGACAGCCGTCGCGTGAGCGCGCGCTGAGAGTTCAGGCTCTCGCGGAAGAGCGGCAGGAGAAACACTGTAGCAATCAACAGGCACGCGGTCACGGCGTTGCCCGCGCGCACGCGCCGCCCTCGAAGCTGAGGAATGAGGGACAGCACGATTCCCAACAGAACCATCAGGCGCACCGCGTCCCACATCGAAGTCCGCACGATCCAGAGGACGACGACCGCGACCGACGCGCCGACGCCCGCCGCCAGAGCCCCGCGCACGGTGTAGGCGTCCGCCTGCAAACGGCAGAGCACGAGGACGAGCGCGAGCATCGCGACGATGAGGAGTGGGTCTTTCAGCAGTTGCGTCGAGTGCAGCAGCAGCGAGGGCCACAGCCCCGTGACGGCCGACGCGACGAGCGCCGCGCGCCGGTCGAGAACCGCCTCGGCCGTCCTGAAGACGAGAACCAGAATCACGAGGTAGTAGAGCAGGTTCAGCGGCTCGACCGTCAGCACGTTGCAGCCCGAGCCGAAGAGTGCGACGGGCAGCGAGTACAGACGCAGATGCAGCAGCGAAGGCCGTCCCGCCCACGCGGCCGGCCCCTCGCGCTTGAGCGTCTCGGCCAGCCCCTCGACCTCCGGCAGGTACAACTGGCCGTCGTGCGCGAAGCTCCCCGTGCCGTTCGCGTCGAACTGCGACGGCAAAACCTGCGCCCGCCCCACCGCGAAGATCGCCGCGGCCAGCGCGAGGTGCAGCGCGGCCGCCGCCGCGAGGCCCGCGCGCAGCGTTCGCCCGCGGCGGACGGTCTCGGGCCTTCCCACCGTTGACGAAACTGCGCTGCTCATCCTCTGGCTGTGGCCTGCTTAAAAAAAGATGTGCGAAGGCTGGGTTCTAAGCACGCGAACGGGCTTACAGCGCGGACGCCGTCCGCGGAAAACTTTCGGAGGGTACGCCTCGGCGCCGGCTAGTATAGAATGACCGCGGCCCGAAAGTCATACCGAGGGAGTGGGGCGCGCCTTCAGAGAGCCTTTACGTGTAAGCCTTCAGGCGTGCGCGCGCCTAGTTAAGCCGACGGCGATGATGACGGACGAGCCCCTCGAAGACCAACGGCCCGGCGGCCCGCGGCACCGGCGCTGTCTGCTGTGCCAGTCCGGCCGTCTCAGGCCGTTGCGCGGTTACGAGTCGGCGCGGCTCGTGCGCTGCGGCGAGTGCCGCTTCGTCTTCTCGGGCACCGTCCCGACCGCCGCGGAGTTGGAGGAGCACTACGAGAGCTACGGCCGCGACGACTACCTTTCGCCCCTGACGGCGAGGCGGTATCACGAACTGCTAGACCGCTTCGAGGCGGCGCGCGTCAACAACCGCATTCTCGACGTAGGCTGCGGCGTCGGCCACTTTCTGGCGGTCGCGAAGGAGCGCGGGTGGGAAGTCTACGGCACAGAGTTGACAGACCGCGCCGTCGAAATCTGCGCGCGCAAAGGCATCGAGATGCGGAAGGGGAAGTTGGACGCGAGCAACTACGGGCCGGAGTTCTTCGACGTGGTCACCTCCATCGAGACCATCGAGCACGTCAACAACCCTTCGGAGGACGTGAGCAACATGGCGACGGTGCTGCGCACGCGCGGGCTGCTCTACGTCACCACGCCGAACTTCAACTCGCTCTCGCGCCGGCTGCTCGGGAGCAGTTGGAACATCATCGAATACCCCGAGCACCTCTGTTACTACACGCCCGCGACCATCCGAGCACTGCTGCGCGGGCGCGGCTTCGAGCGTGTGGAGATTCAGACGACGGGCGTGAGTCTGACACGCTGGAAGACCAGCCTGAAGCTTTCGGACGAGAAGCTGATATCGCCCGACTCCGGCGACGAGAAGGTCAGGGTCATGATTGAGGGGAACGGCGCCCTGCGGACTTTGAAGCGCCTGCTCAACTACGCGCTGACGCTCTCGGGGAGCGGCGACTCGATGAAGGTGACGGCCCGGAAGGCTTGAGCGCGGTCGTGCCGGTAGACTTCCCGGTGGTAAAACAATCGTCGAAGGCGGCGGAGGGCAAACGCATGGACTTGGCTTCAAACACGGTTCTGGTTACGGGCGGCGCCTCTGGGATAGGGCTGGCGCTGGCCGAGCGCTTCCTGCGCGCGGGCAGCCGCGTCGTCGTCTGCGGGCGGCGCGAGGAGAAGCTGCGCGAGGTCAAAGACAGACACCCGGAAGTCTTCACGCGCGTCTGCGACGTGGGGAAGGAGTCGGAGCGCGTCGCGCTCTACGAGTGGGCCGTCGGCGAGTTCCCCGCGCTCAACGTGCTGGTCAACAACGCAGGCATCCAGCGGCGCCTGAGCCTCGACGGCGGCGAGGAGTGGGCGCCGACGCACGAGGAGATAGCCGTCAACTTCGAGGCGCCCGTCCACCTCACGACGCTCTTCGCGCCGCACCTGCTCGGGCTGCCGCGCGCGGCCGTCATCAACGTCACCTCGGGGCTCGCCTTCTCGCCGCTGGCGCGCGTCCCCGTCTACTGCGCGACGAAGGCCGCGCTGCGCTCCTTCACGCTGTCGCTGCGTCGGCAGTTGAAGGGGACGAGCGTGGAGGTCGTCGAGATAATCCCGCCGGCCGTGGACACAGACCTCGGCGGGCCGGGGCTGCACACGTTCGGGGTGCCGCTCGACGAGTTCGCCGACTCGGCGTTCGAGCGTCTGGGCAGGGGCGACCTCGAAATCCCTTACGGCTTCACGGAGGCCGCGAGCCGCGCGTCGCGCGAGGAGCTGGACGCGATCTTCGAGAGGATGAACTCGCAGGGGCCGGCCTGAGTCCCGCGAACGATTTCAACTGACGGACGGGAGGAGCGATGGAGCAGAGAGCGCGCGTGAGCAAGTTCCGTTGGGACGGGATGGAGAAGGAGTTCGTGGTCGAGGGCATCGAGCGGCGCCTCATCACCGGCGAGCGGATGATGCTGGCGCACGTCTACCTGAAGAAGGGCGCCGTCGTCCCTATGCACTCGCACGATAACGAGCAGTTGACCTACATCCTCGAAGGCGCGCTGCGCTTCTGGATGGGCGGCGAGGATTCCGAGCCCATTGACATCCACGCGGGCGAGGTGCTCGTCATACCCTCGCACGTCCCGCACAAGGCCGAGGCGCTGGAAGACACGCTCGACGTGGATGTCTTCAGCCCGCCGCGGCAGGACTGGCTCGACAAGACCGACGACTACTTCAGGCGCAAATAACAACAGATGGACGAACCCCTAACCATCGGCATCCTCGGCGGGATGGGGCCGGAGGCGACGAACAGGCTCTGCGCCCTCGTCACGGCCGCCACGCCCGCGCGCACAGATCAGGAGCACGTCCCCGTCATCACCTACAACAACCCGCGCATCCCAGACCGCGTCGCGGGCGTCTACGGCGGAGGCGAAAGCCCCGTGCCCGAGCTTCGGCGCACGGCGCGCGTGCTGGAAGACGCGGGCGCCGACCTGCTCGTGATGCCCTGCAACCTCGCGCACTTCTTCATCGGCGAGATTCAGAGCGCCGTCCGCGTCCCCGTGCTCGACATCATTGAGGAGACGGTCAGGTTCGTCACGCGAAACCATCCGCGCGCGCGCGTCGCCGGACTACTCGCCTCGACGCCGACGATAGGCAGCGGCCTCTACGGGAACGCGTTCGGCAGGCACGGCGTCACGGTCATCGCGCCGCGCGACGAAGAGCAGGACGCGCTGGTGATGCGCGCCATCTACGGCCCCGAAGGCATCAAGGGCGGCGGGAAGGAACGCCCGCGCGCGCTGCTCAGAGACGTCGCGCGTGTCCTCATGGCCGCGGGCGCGGACGTGGTCATCGCTGGCTGCACGGAAATCCCGCTGGTGCTCACGCAGGAGGACGTGAGCGTCCCACTCGTAGACCCTTTGGAGGTCGTCGCGCGCGTCGCCGTGCGTTTGGCGCTGCCGGATGAAGCTCCGAGGGATTCAGCCTCGGTTCAGGAAGTCACATCCCACGCAGGAGGCGACTGAGTTGGCTAACATCCTCATCACACTGGCCGAAGAGCGGGAGTCCACACGGCCCGACCACTTCGCGGTGAAGTACAAGGTGGACGAGTACGACTGCTACGACTTCACGGACGCGCTGAAGGAGCTGGGGCACGACGTTTATTTCGTCAACTGGGACGACCTGCGGGGCGAAACCTTCACGCGCATGTTCCACGACAACGCGAAGCGGTTCGTCAGTCCGCTACCTCTTAAAGCCTTCGACCTGACCTTCGTCTACAAGATGGAGGGCTTCTACTTCGACCTGCCGCGCTTCTTCCGCATGGTCGAGCTGTTCGCGGCCAGCTCGCGGCTGGTCGTCAACGACCCCGCCACCATCCGCCACAACACGGACAAGCGTTACCTCTGGGACTTGGAGTCGAAGGGCGTGCGCGTGATTCCGACGCGGCACGTTGACGCACGGGTGCGCGAACGTCTGGCGGCGGGCGAGCGTTTCGTGCTCAAGCCTGTCAGGGGCGAGCGCGGCCACCACGTCCAGCTCGCGCGGCGGCCCGAAGACCTCGATCTCATCAAAGGGCACGAGGACGAATACCTCGCGCAGGACTTCATGCCCGACATACGGCGCGGCGAGCGCAGCCTCGTCTTCTTAGGGTTCGAGTGTCAGCTCGCGGTGATGAAGAGGCCGGCGGCCGACAACGCGGAAGAGTTCCGCTGTAACGAGTCGCTGGGCGGCACCGTGGAGGTCTACGAGCCGACGCCCGCGGAGGTGGAGTTCGCCGTGGCGGCGCTGCGCGCCTACGAGTCGCTCGGCTGCCCCGTCCACTACAGCCGGATTGACATGATCGAGACCGTCGAAGGCCCGGCGCTAATGGAGGCCGAACTCATCAACCCCGGCGCCTACGCCAACTACTCCGGCAAGGGGCGCCAGTTCGGCCAAAGCCTCGCGCGCTACTTCGACCGCCTACTTTCCTCCCTTTAAAGCGACTTCGACCCGCTGGCGATCATCAGCTTCCAGTTCTTGACGGGCGCCTCGCCGAGCAGCAGTTGGCAGGGCTGGCAGGCGCCGCCGTTGCAGTTGCCGTCGTTGTTCGCCATGCAGTCGTCGTTGACGCCGTCCACCTTCAGGTTATCCACGTAGTACTTGAACGACTGCGTGAAGACGCCCTGCGGCGCGCCCATGTAGCGCTGTAGTTGGTAGTAGGGCGGGATGGTCTGGTAGTAGACGGTCGCCGTGACCGTGACCTTCTGCCCGCGCGCGAGCGTGAGCGGGATTTCGTAGGCGACGACCGACGAGCCCGTGCCGTTGAAGTAGCCGGGGTTCGAAGCCTCGGGCACGCCGAGCGGCTTGGTGTCGCCGGCCTCTGGGCCGTCCTTGCGCCAGCCCTGCGGCATCATCCGGTTATCCTTCACCGGGTCGGCGAGGCTCAGGAAGCTGGTCGTGAAGAAGCCCTTCGTGTCCTTCACCAGCTCCTCGTAAATCTGCACCTGATCTTCGGAAGTAATCGGGTGCGCGGCGTCGAAGTGCGGCTGGTACTTCTGCTGCGGGTTCGTCCGCGGGTCGAAGAACTCTGTGACGAGCGGCGTGAAGCGGCCCGCCTTCGTCGTCCCGATGACGCCGTTGGCGTTCGTCGCGCCCGAGACCCAGAGCGTGCGGCCCGCCGAGTCGGCGACGCGCAGCTCGATGAAGGCGCGGCGGAAGCTGACGCCCGAAGGGAACTTGTGCCCGGCGAGGTTCGTCACCTTCACCTCGGCCCGCAGGCCCTTCGCCGTCCGGCTGACCGAAGCGACCTCGACCTGCGCGCTCTCGGCGCGCGCGAGTTGGAGCGCCGACTTCTGCGCGGCGACGAGGCTCGGCGCCGGGTTGTTGTAGGTCGCCATCGGGTCGAAGAACGCGACGCCGAGCGTGTCGGAGAACTGCGCGAACATCTTCAGCGTGAAGATGTTCATGCCGAGCAGGGTGTGGCGCGAGAAGGGCTCGTCCGCCTCCTCGCCGCGCACGCGCAGGTGTATGTCCTCGTCGGGCGCGCGGTAGTCGGCCGTGGCGAAGGTGTCGTCCTCGATGCTCGCGGCCTTGAAGTTGAGGTGCGGGCCGGTCTTGCTCGGGTAGTTGGTCGGCATGTGGCAGTCCTGACAGGTCTGCACGTCCTTCGGTTCGAAGGGCCGAACCTCGTTCTGATATTTACTGTTGCGCCATTCGAGGTAGGTGTTCTGCTCGTGCTCGACGCGCAGCGGCTCGCCCGGGCCGCCGACCTTCGACTGGTCGCCGCGCTCGACCGCCATCGCGTCCTCGAACACGTCCGGCGGGTACTTCTGGCCGACATCCAGCACGGGCAGGATGACGGTGTGGCAAGAGCCGCAGAGCCCCGCAGACCTGATCTGGTTCTCCTTCGTCTTGAGCGGCGTCAGCCCGAGCGCGTTCTTCATCGGGACGGTCGCCACCTCCTTGTACTGGCCGAAAATCTCGTCCGGCTTGCCGAGGTTGAACTTGCCCGTGTAGGTCGAGGGCGTGCCCAAGCCCTCGGCCGAGATGTGGTGACAGACGGCGCACGAGACGCCGTCGCGCGCCAGCGCCCCGTACTCGGCGAAGGGCTGCTGGCCGAACTGGTCGAGGTATTCGAGCCGGAACGGCCCCTTCTTGTCCATCGTTATCTGCCGCTGCCCCATCACGCCGTGGCAGCTCAGGCAGGTGTTGACGATCTGCTCCCTGAGTTCGGGATGAAGATTAAATTCGGTCTCCAACTGCGCGAAGAAGACCGGGTCGCGCCCCGACAGCCCCATCATCGAAGAGCGCCACTCGCCGTAAGGCGAGACGTTCATGTCCAGCTCGGTCTGCCCGTTCGGGGCGGGCGTCGGGTAGACCTGCGGGTAGACCATGTTCGGGATGAGGGCGTTGTTCTGCGTCGCGTCGTGGCAGCCGAAGCACTGGTTCGACGTGATGAACATCTGCGACTTCTGCCCCTGCGGGTTCTGGACGGCCGTGTCGTACCACTCGCTCACGAACTTCTTCGGGACGGTCACGGCCGCGCGCCCCGCGTGCTTCACGAGGTCAACGCGACTCTCCTCGCGCGCCCTCCCGCCTAAGCCCCGCTTCTCGTGAACCTCCTCGTCCTGCTGCTGCGTCAGCGCGACGCCGGGCGTGACGCCGGCAGCGCGCAGCCGCGCGGGCGCGGTGGTCTTCGTCTGGCCCACGTCGAAGGGCTGCATCGTCTGGTTGAAGACGAGCGGGCTGCCCGTGACGTTCCGGCTCGCCGAGTAGGTCAGCTCGGCCTTCGCAGAGGCGTGGCAGTTGACGCAGTAGAGGCCGAAGCCAGCGTTCGGGTAGCCGCTGTACTCGATAGTCGGGCAGCCGTCCGACCAGAACCAGCCGTCCCAAGAGCCCTTCTTGTCCTTGACCATGATGGCGTAGCCCTTGAGGTAGTTCCCGTTCTGATTCGGCGCGCTCGGGCAGGGGTACTCGTCGTGGTCAACCTTCTGCTGCGCGGGGTTCGGGTACATCTCCTTGATGATGGCCGCGCGGTCGGGGATGTCGCCGTCCTTGCGGCTGCCCGTCATCCACTTCCAGACCTCGGGCGAGTAGTAGACCCTGACCGCGCCGTGCGTGCCGAGCGACGCGCCGCCGGCCGTAGGGCTCGCCGAGTTCGAAGGGATGAAGGGGCCTGTGTCGCGTATCTGGTTGTCTGCCTTCCAGCCGGACTCCGGCCTCTTGTAGCAGCCCTGTCGGACGTAGTCGCTCAAGACCTTCTGGAAACGGTCGGGGTCGTCGCTCGGCATGACGGGCAGCGGCCACGCGCAGGGGTTCTGCGCTTCGGCGGCGCCGTCGTGCGACGCGACGGCGGCGGCGGGCGTGGCCGCGGGCGCGGGGCCGCGCGCGGCGAGTCCCGTCCGGTTGAAGGTCGCGAGGCAGGCAGCGAAAAGGATGAAGAGGCAGAGGGCGACGATCTTCAGATTCTTCATAGGATTTACCTTCGTGGGCGCGTCCTTAAAGGTTCGACAGATCCTGCTTCAGAGGGGTGATACCCGAAACACGAACGACAAAAGCCAGACCGAAACGCATGAGGACGGGGCGAGGTTGCGCGAGTAATTCTTGACTTGCCTTTAACGGGCCGGCCCGTTCCCAAGTAAGCCGCCCGCCGCCGGAAAACCAGAGCTCGAATTAAGAAAAGATTGCTGAGGACTTCGACCGCTGACTTTATGTTCGGACGCCGAATCTGTCAACAACAATATTGCGGCCGAACCCTTCAGAGCGAGGCCGCGAGGCTGACGAAGTATTCGACGAAGTGCGGGCGCACGTCTATCACGAGCCGGCGGTCGAGGAAGGTCGTCATGACCGTGCCCGCGCCGTTAATCTCGTTGATTTCGTCGCCGATGAAGTCCACCGAGCCCATGCCGATTCCGGCCGTCGCGCACAGGCGGCGCGCGGCCGCCAGCTCGTTAGAGAGGACGCCGCCGTGGTTCTTGTCGTAGCCCCACGTGCAGAAGTCGCCGCCCCAGCCCGACCACGGAGTTTGTGCTCCGCGGAACCTGCGCGCGCCGACGAACTCGCCGCCCGCGAACCACAGACGCTTCTCGTCGCCGCCGCGGAACGCCTGAAAGCAGTAGTCGCTCAAGTGCGCGCCGCACCCTTCGAGCTCGGCGCGGAAGGCGCCCACCGCCGCCTCGTCCTCAAGCTTGCGCACGCCGACCGACGCCCCGCCCCAGACCGGCTTGGCGACGACGCGGCCCTCGGCCTTACGGAAGTCGTGGACTTCGTCGAAGCTCTCGCAGACGCGCGTCGGGATGACCTTCATCTTCGGGCAGTCGAGCGAGGCGAGCCAGCACTTCAGCGTCCGCGCCTCGGCCTCGGGCGTGTTCACCATCAGCCCGACCCCGCCCGAGTCGAGGTGGCGTCGGTGGAATTCGAGCTGCGCGTCGAAGTAGTCGCGCGCCCTGCGGAAGCCGAGCCGCCGGTGGTCTAGATAGAACCCGTCGCTGTAGACGATCCACAAATCGCCGCGCGGCCTGACCCGCCCCAGCCGCTCGAAGCCGCCGCCGCCGCGCCGCCGGAACGCGCGCACGGTGCCCGCCCGGAAGTCGTAGCCGCTGACGGGGACGACGATCAGGTCGAAGCGTCGCGCGAGCGCCGTGATGAGCGCGCGGGTCGTCGTGAAGAGCGACCCTTCGACGACGAGCGGGTTGACCGTGAGCAGAACGCGTGCCTTCATGAGGCTCGTCCGCGTGCTTTCGAAAGGCGTTGCGAGGCCGGCGGCGAGGTCTTTCGGGCCGGCGTCGGTGAACGAAGCCGCGCGCCTTACGGCGGCGCGAAACGAAAGTCGAGCGCAGCCTCGCATACCTCCAATTTTTCTTCAAGCTCTTTTTCGGAGTCGGCGCCGAGGTTGACGACGCAGTAGCGGAAGCTCTTCCCGTCCTGCATCACGTCCGAGAGCCGCCGCCCCTGCTCGGCCGTCACCTCGACGCGCGCGTCAGGAAACTTCGACTTCAGCGCCCCAATCTCTTCAGACGACGGCACGCGCAGAACCCTCCCGTCCTCGAACCGCCGCAGCACGCAGCTCGCGGCCAAGCGGAACGGCCCCGCGCCCTTCTTGAAGTCAGGCTCGTCGCCGAGCGCCACCTGAAGCAGCGTCCGGTAGGAGCTTGAGCCGTCCACCTTCTCGAAGAGGTCTGTGAACTGCGAGGCGATCTTCGGGTTGAACTCGACGACGTGCAGCGCGTCGCGCGCGGCGTCGTAGATGAACTCGACGTTGAAGAGCGCGTCGTCGTAGCCGACGCCCCTGATGAACTCTTCGGCGACGCGCGACATGCGCCGCTGTACCTCCGAGGGGAGGCGCGAAGGGTACTGGAACCTGCGGAACGAGATGGTGCCGGGGTACATGATGGAGTCAATGACGCCCAACGTGTGTACGCGGCCGCCGGAGGCGTAGCCTTCCAGAGAGACCTGCGCGCCCGCGAGCGGCGACTCGGCGATGAAGTTCCAGCCGCCCGCCGTGAAGTCCGTGTAGCGTCTGAGCAGGTCGTCGAAGGGCTTGAGGTAGGCTTCGGGCATCGGCCCCGGGGCGACGAGCTCGCGCAGTTCCTCTTCGCTTGAGACGAGCCGCGCGTTCATCGAGAAGCTCGACTTCACGGGCTTGACGAAGAGCGGGAAGCTCATGCCCTCGGGCGCGCGCGGGCTCCGCGGGTCAACGAGGCCGAAGCGTGGCGTCGCCTCCGGAACGAGTTCGCGCTGCGCGAGCCTCGAATAGTACTTGTGCTCGCACAGCAGCACGCTCCGCACGTCCGGGCCGCGAAGGCCCAGACGCCGCGCGACGACCGCGGCCGCCGTCATCCCCGGATAGGCCACCCCCGACGTGACGCACGCGAGCCCGGCCGCACGGTAGCGCCGCGCGGTCTCTTCTATCAGCGGCACGACCTCCGGCGTACTTTCGGCACCGCCTCCCACCACGTCGTCGAAGAAGCTGCCCGCGAAGTCGTCGAAGACAAGCTCACAGCCTAGCGCGTCCGCCACCTCGGGCAGCCACTTATACTCTCGGCCCGTAGGGCTGATGATGAGTGCTTTCCTGCGCATCGTATGGAGTGAGTATCAGGCGCTTCAGGTCGTCCGGCGTTCTCGCGCCCGCTCGCGGCGAACGCCCGACGCGGGCACAGATTATCACACGGCAGATTTCAAATGCGTCGCCCGAGTGTGGTATAAGCGCCGCCCATGACCATCAATCGCCGTGACTTCCTGCTCGCCTCTTCCGCGGCGTCGCTGCTGGCGCGCGGCGTCCCGTCCGCTTCGGCCCAAGGGCGCAAGCCCGCGCGTCCCGCGCGACCTTTCTCCGCCGAAGGGCGAACGGTCGCCGTCTACACGACGGCCGAGAAGGGCGACTACAGAATCTCGCCTACCGGCACCGTGACCTTCAAGCCGCACGGGCAGCCGCTTGAGACGCAGGTCTGCGTCTTCGTAGACCCGACGAAAACTTACCGGACCTTCCTCGGCATCGGCGGCGCGCTCACCGACGCCTCGGCCGAGACGTTCGCCAAACTTCCCGCGGACAAACAGCAGGAGTTTCTAGACGCCTACTTCGACGCGCGCAAAGGCATCGGCTACACCTTCGCGCGTACAAACATCCACAGCTGCGACTTCTCAAGCGAGAGCTACACCTACGTCGCGGAGGGCGACAGGGCGCTGAAGAGTTTCAGCGTCGAACACGACAGGCGTTTCCGCATCCCCTTCATCAAGCGCGCGTCGGCCGCGGCCGGCAACCGCCTGACGCTCTTCGCCAGCCCTTGGAGCCCGCCCGCCTTCATGAAGACCAACAACGACATGCTCCACGGCGGAAAGCTCAGGCCCGAGTTCTATCAGGCTTGGGCCGACTACTACACGAAGTTCATCCGGGCGTACGAGGCGGAGGGTGTACACGTCTGGGGCGTCACCGTGCAGAACGAGCCGATGGCGACGCAGAAGTGGGAGTCTTGCATCTACACGGCCGAGGAGGAGCGCGACTTCCTCAAGAACCACCTCGGGCCGACGATGCGCCGCGCCGGACTCGGCGACAGGAAGATTCTCGTCTGGGATCACAACCGCGACCTCATCTACCAGCGCGTCGAGACGATCCTCTCAGACCCCGAGGCCGCACGTTACGTCTGGGGCATCGGCTACCACTGGTACGAGCCTTGGAGCGGCGGCGAGCCGATGTACGACAACGTCCGGCTCGTCAGCGAGACCTTCCCAGACAAGCACCTCGTCTTCACCGAAGGCTGTGCCGACTCGTTCGACATGGGCAAGATTCACGACTGGAAGCTCGGCGAGCGTTACGGCGACTCGATGATTAACGACTTCAACAACGGGACGGCGGCGTGGACTGACTGGAACGTCTTGCTCGACGAGGAGGGCGGGCCGAATCACGTCCGAAACTTCTGCTTCGCGCCCGTCCACGCCGACACGAAGGCGGGCCGCCTCATCTACACGAACGCTTACTACTACATCGGCCACTTCTCGAAGTTCATCCGCCCGGGCGCGCGACGTGTGGCAAGCTCGCCGAGCCGCAGCGCGCTACAGTCCACGGCCTTCCTCGGCGACGACGGCAAGGTCTCGGCGGTGGTGATGAACCGAGGCGAGAAGGAAGTTTCCTACTTCCTCTGGGTCGGCGGCCAAGCCGCGGAAGTCAAAAGCCCGCCGCGCTCGATTCAGACGCTCGTCTTCTGACGCTGCGTTCGGTTCTCGTCTTCTAAGGCACGGGCGCGCGCTCAGTCGCCGCGCGCGCCGACCTTCACCTCCAAGACCGTCAGGGGCAGTTCCACGTCGCGCACGACCTGTCCGTCCCGCACGGCCTTGAACTTAATCGGCACCGAGTAGACGCCCGGCTGAAGTTGGGCGGAGGCCGCGACGCGCAGGCCGACGGTCGTGTCGCCCGCGGCGTCGAGCTCGACGGCGCCCGATCCCGGCTCGAACTTCAAGCCGGGCACGGGCGGAACGAACCAGACGACCCTCAGCCGGCCCTCCTCTACGCGCCGCACGCCGAGCGTGAACTCGGCCCCGCCGCCCTGCCGCACCGACACCGAATCTTCACCGCGTATAAAGCAGACGGCCGGCGCCTGTCCCTCTCCGAAGGACGGCGGCGCTTCTGCCGCGCCCGAGGCCCAAGCGGTGTTCGGCCTGTCGGAAAGATTGAAGGCGAGCGTCGTCGTGCCGCGCCGCAACGTGGTTAAGGGGAGCCACGCGCGCGCGTAAGGCACGCCGTCGAGCGCGAGGCTCTGAACGTAGACGTTCCCGGCCGAAGCGCCGCGCGCTTTGATACGAAGCACGCGCCCGTCGCCGAGTCGAATCGTCGCCGATGGGAAGAGCGGGCTCGTGACGACGAAGCCGCCGACGCCGGGTACGGCCGGATACAACCCGAGCGCGCCCCAGACGTACCAAGCGGAGGTCGCGCCGAGGTCGTCGTTGCCCGGAAGGCCCGCGGGTGTCGGCCTGTAAATTTCCTCCATGATGCGCCGCACCGTCGCCTGCGTGCGCCACGGTGCGCGCGCCCACGTGTAGGCGTAGGGAGAGACGAAGCTCGGCTCGTTGCCGATGTTGAAGTAGGGCTCGCCCCAGCCGACGAGTCTGGTGAAGAAGCGTTCGAGACGCCGCACGACTTCGGCGTCGCCGCCGACCGCGTCGAAGAGGCCGCGGTAGTTGTGCGGCACCATCCACGTGTACTGCCAAGTGTTCCCTTCTTCAAAGCTCGCCTGCGCCTTCAAGTCCCAAGGCACTTCGCTGCGCGGCGTGAGTCTGTCCGGGTCGAAGCCTTCGATGAAGAGGCCGCTCGGGCGGCGCGGGCGTATGAAGCCTGTCTCTGGGTCGAAGAGGCGCTGCCAGTTCTGCGCGCGGCGCATGAAGGTTTGACGCGTCTGCTCGTCGCCGAGCGCGTCGGCGAACTGCGCGACGCAGAAGTCGTCCGTCACGTATTCGAGGCTGGCCGAGGTCGCGCCCGTCATGCCGTTGTCCCACTTGAAAGAGGTGACGGGGACGTAGCCGAGTTTCAGATACTCTTCGAGGCGCGCGCGCTCGACGTAGCCGTGGACGCCTGAGCCGGGCTCGGTCGCGCCTTTCAACATGAAGCGCAGCGCCGCACGCGTGTCGAACGAGCGCGCGCCGAAGGCGTGGGCCGTACTGATGAGCGGGACGGGGCTGTCGCCGCCCATCACGGCCGTCACGTCGTTCGCCATCGGCCACTTCGGCAGCCAGCCCGACTGCTCCGCGTCGGCGACGAGCGACTGCATCATCTCCGAAGTCTCGCGCGGCGCGAGCAGCGCGTGGAGTTGGACGACCGTTCGATACGTGTCCCAGTCGGAGAAGTTCGCGTAGTGCGTGCGCCGCCCGGCGTTGTGCCGCCTGCGGTCGAAGCCGACGTAGTCGCCGTTCACGTCGGAGAAGACGTTCGGGTGGAGCAAAGAGTGGTAGAGCGCCGTGTAGAAGACGCGCCGCTGTTCCTCCGTCCCGCCTTCGACGTTGATGCGCCCGAGCCGGTCGTTCCAGTTGGCGTAGGCCCGCCGCCGCACGGCGTCGAAGTCCCACCCGTTGTTCTCGGCGCGCAGGTTCAGACGCGCGTTCTCGACGCTGGTGAAGGAGAGGCCGACTTTGACCCTGACCGTGCGCCCGCCCGCCGCGTCGAACGTCAACACTGCGCCGGAGAGTTTGCCTCGGGCCGTCCGGCCGCCGCGGTTGAGCTTGTCCGCTTCCCATGTGGCGAAGGAATCGAAGGGGCGCTCGAACTGCGCCGCGAAGTAGACGGTGTAGCTCGTGTCGCTGTCGCAGAATCTTCCGCTCGTCGCGGAGCCGACGACTTCGCGGTCGCCGACGATCTCGACGGAGGAATCGCTGTCGCCCGTCGCGCTCCCGCCCGCGTTGATGAGGATGTGGCCCTGCGAAGTCGTAGGGAAGTTGAAGACGCCGAAGCCCGTGCGCGCGGTTGCCGTCAGCTCGACCTTCACGCCTGAGTCAAGTTCAACTCCGTAGTAGCCGGGCGCGGCCTGTTCGTTCGCATGCGAGAAGGCGGCCGCGTAGTCCGTCCAGTTAGAGCCGGGCGAGGTCTTAATCTCGCTCACCGTCGGCAGAAAGGGCACGTCGGCGTAGGCCGGGCAGCCCGCGCCGCTGAAGTGCGTGAGGCTGAAGCCGCGCACCTTCGCGTCGTTGTACTTGTACCAGCCGCCAGCCGTCGTGTCCGGGCTCCACTGAAGCATGCCGAAGGGCACGGCCGCGCCGGGGAAGGTGTTCCCGTCGTTGTCCGTGCCGACGAACGTGTTGACGTGTCGCGCGAAGTCGCGCGCGGAGTCCGTCGGCGCGACTGACTTCGCGCGTTGTTGTCGTCGCACGCGCTGTCGTCGCCCTGCGGCGGCGGACGCGTCGGCCTGCGGCGCGGCGAACGTCGCCGAGACGAACGCACACAGAATGAGCGCAGTCGTCAGTCTTCTCAGTCGCATGTTCATGTTCTGCACGGCGGCGAGTCTATCACCCTTCAACCGCAGGCGCGTCCCGGCGGTTTTGCCGGAGAGCGTCCAGACCGTATAATTTCTCTTTGTTTACTCAGGGAGTAATTAGGGAAGACAGACCGACCCATACGCCACCGCCTCGACCTCCTCTAGAGACGCGCGGCGCTCATCACAGACGAGCTTTCCGCTTTCTGTTAGACGTTTCGTCTGCCCTTTCGCCTCAGTAAATCAAAGCCGTACGTAATTCTAAAGACCAAGGGGAGTAATCAAACCTCGCATGCGTTACCGTAAGCAATTCTTCGGGAAGCCTCGGGCTTCTTTGACAACCTGTCTCTGTCTGGCGGCGTCGTTCCTGCTGCTGTCGGCGGCGGGGGCCGCGGCGCAGCAGTGCACGTCGGCGCGCATCCCGCGCTGGCGTAGCTTCGACACAGGCGCGCAGCCCAACGCGTTCGTCAAGGGCGACTTCAACGCCGACGGTAAACTCGACCTCGCGGCGGCCGTCAACTTCCCCGGCGCCGTCGCAGTCCTGCTCGGCGACGGCGCAGGCGGCTTCTCGGCGCCGTCCAAGTTCTCAGTCCCCGCGACCACAGACTCCGTCACGTCCGCCGACTTCAACGGCGACGGCAAATTGGACGTGGCCGTCTCCGGCCACACCGACGTGCAGGGCAGCGGCGTGGTCTACATTCTGCTCGGCGACGGCGCGGGCGGCTTCGGCTCGCCCGTGAGCTTCAACGTCGGGCGCGGGCCCGCGACCATCGCGGCCGCCGACTTCAACGGCGACGGTAAGCAGGACGTGGCCGTCGCGCTTCAGATAGCGAACAACGTCACCGTCGTCTTCGGCGACGGGCAGGGCGGCTTCAACGGCTCGACCACACTCAACGGCGGTGACACGCCTTTCGGGCTCGCGGCCGCCGACCTCAACGGCGACGGCCGCGCTGACCTCGTCTCGACCAACGTCGGCTCCAACAATGTCTCGGTCTTCCTGAACGGCGCGGGCGGCTTCGGCCCTACGACGAACTACACGGTCGCCGCCTCGCCGCGCGCCTTGACCGCGGGCGACCTCAACAACGACGGTAAGCCCGACCTCGCCGTCGTCAGCGAGCCTTCGGCCAGCCAGCCCGGCAGCGTCTCCGTGCTTCTCGGCGACGGCGCGGGCGGCTTCGGCGCGGCGAACAGCTACGCAGCCGGCATCGGTTCCCGCTCGGTAGCAGTCGGCGACTTCAACGCCGACGGCAAGGCAGACCTCGCCGCCGCCAACTACTACTCGCACGACATCTCGATTCTCACCGGCGACGGCGCGGGCCACTTCACGACCGGCGCCGGCTACGTCGGCGGGACTGGGCCGATGGGGCTCGCCGTCGGCGACTTCAACAACGACGGGAAGACCGACCTCGCCGCGCTCGATCAGGTGAAGCAGGCAGTCGTCCTGCTCGCGGGCCGCGGCGACGGCAGCTTCAACACGCCGCCCACCTTCGTCACCAACGCCGCGCCCATGTCGGCCGTCGTCGGCGACTTCAACGGCGACGGTAAAATGGACGCGGCCGTGGCGCACTTCAGCTTCAACCCGAGCAAGGTCTCGCTCCACCTCGGCGACGGCAAGGGCGGGCTCCGCCTCGCGCAGAGCTTCGACGTGGGCGCCGACCCGCGCTCGCTCCTCGCGGCCGACTTTAACCGCGACGGCAAGCTCGACCTCGCGACGGTCAACACGGGCGGCGGCAACACCGCCAGCACCGTCTCCGTCCTGTTGGGCGACGGCGCGGGAGGCTTCGCCGCGGCGCGCACCTTCCCCACCGGCTCCAACATTCTCTCGAACGCCATGCGCGCGGGCGACTTCAACAACGACGGCAAGCTCGACCTCGCCGTGGCGAACAACAATTTCTCGGCGAACGGGACGGTCTCGATTCTGCTCGGCGACGGCGCGGGTGACTTCGGCGCGCCGACGCAGTTCGGCAGCGGCGGCAATAACGCCGTGGACGTGGCGCCCGGCGACTTCAACGGCGACGGTAAGCTCGACCTTCTAGTGGCTAACGGCGGCACCTCAAGCGTCTCGCTGCTCGTCGGCGACGGCGCGGGCGGCTTCGCCGCGCCCGCGAACTTCGCCGTCGGTTCGAGCCCACGCTCAATCGCCGTCGGCGACTTCAACGGCGACGGCCGTGCGGACGCGGCCGTGGCCAACTACGGCACGCCGGGCGGCTCGGCGAGCACCGTCTCCGTCCTGCTCGGCAACGGCTCGGGCGGCTTCGTGTCGGCCGCGAGCGTCGCGGCGGGGCCGGAGATTCAGCAGCTCGTCGCGGCCGACGTGAGCGCCGACGGCAAACTCGACCTGATTACCAAGAGCGCGTCCGGCGAGATTCTGATTCTGAAGGGCGACGGCGCGGGCAACTTCAGCCCGCTTGAGATTGTCGCGCTCAGCTACGGCTCGGTGGCGGCGGGCGACCTCAACGGCGACGGCCTGACAGACCTCGTCAACTCGGGCGCGAACCAGTTGACCGTGCTGCTCAACTCCTGCGTCGCGGGCGTGCCGAACCCGATTGACGACTCGTCGTTCTTCGTACGCCAGCACTATCTCGATTTCCTCAACCGCGAGCCCGACGCCACGGGCTTTCAGTTCTGGACGAATGAGATTGAGTCGTGCGGCGCTGACGCGCAGTGCCGCGAGGTGAAACGCATCAACGTCTCCGCCGCGTTCTTCCTCTCCATCGAGTTTCAGGAGACCGGCTACCTCGCGTACCGCACGCGCAAGGCGGCCTTCGGCAACCTCGCGGGCACGCCCGTCCCCGTCACGCGGGCCGAGATGGTGGCGGACGCGTCCGTCATCGGCAACGGCGTCATCGTCAACGCCGTCGGCTGGGAGCAGAAGTTGGAGCAGAACAAGCGCGCCTACTTCGACCAGATGGTCGCCTCGCAGCGCTTCGTCGGGCTCTACCCGCAGACGCTCTCGCCCGAGCAGTTCGTGGACGCGCTCAACTCGAACGCGGGCGGCGCGCTCTCGTCGGCCGAGCGTGACGCGCTAGTCGCCGACCTCAAGAGCGGCGCGAAGACGCGCGCGCAGGTCTTGCGCGCCGTGGCCGAGGACGCAGACCTGACGAGGGCCGAGCTGAACAGGGCGTTCGTGCTGATGGAGTATGTCGGCTACCTGCGCCGCGACCCGAACGCGCCGCCCGACGTTGACTTCACAGGCTACAACTTCTGGCTCGGGAAACTGAACCAGTTCAACGGCGACTACATCGCCGCCGAGATGGTCAAGGCGTTCATCTCTTCGGACGAGTACCGCAACAGGTTCGCGCAGTAGCTTAAGAACCGTGTCCGAACATAAGCGTGCGCGCCCGTCTCTAACGTTAGAGACGGGCGCGCACGCTTCTTCACGTCAAAACTTTCCGCCTTCAAATCACGACTTTCGCACGAGGTTTTCAGCGGCGACGCCGTGGGGTAGTCTAAACGACGTGACAGTAAAGCGCCTCTTCGCACTGACAGTCCTGCTCTCAGTCCTCCCGTGGCACGCGGCCGCGGGCGCGCACGCGACGGCGCAGGCGCGCGCGGGCGGCGTCAGCCTGAAGTTCGACTTCGGCCCCGGCAAGGTGAGGCGCGGATACACGCAGGTCTTGGCGACGACTCTTTACACCAAAGAACTCGGCTACGGCTTCGAGCCGGGCGCGAACGTCGAGTGCGTTGACCGCGGCGGCGACGAACTGCGCGGCGACCTCTGCACGAGCGACAGGCCCTTCTTCTTCTCCGTCGCCGTGCCCGAAGGCAACTACAAAGTCACCGTCACCTTCGGCGACCGCACGAATGATACGGCGACGACGGTCAAGGCCGAGTTGCGGCGTCTGATGGTCGAAGAAGTGCGGACGGCCCGGGGCCGCTTCGAGACGCGTACCTTCACCGTCAACGTCCGCCGCCCGCAGATTTCGACCGGCGGCGAAGTCAAACTCAAAGACCGCGAAAAGACATCCGAGGCGTGGGCGTGGGACGAGAAGCTGACGCTTGAGTTCAACAACGCGCGCCCCGCCGTCTGCGCCGTCGAGATAGAGCGCGCCGACGTGCCGATGCTATTCCTGCTCGGCGACTCGACCGTCTGCGACCAGCCGCGCGAGCCCTACAACAGTTGGGGGCAGATGCTCACGCGCTTCCTCAAGCCGGGCGTCGCGGTCGCCAACCACGCCGAGTCGGGCGAGTCTCTGCGCAGCTCGCTCGGCGCGAAGCGGCTCGACAAAGTCCTGAGCCTGATGAGGCCGGGCGACTACCTCTTTATACAGTTCGGCCACAACGACGAGAAGGAGAAGGGCGAGGGCGTCGGGCCGTTCACGACCTACAAGGCTTCGCTCAAGCGCTACGTGGAGGCTGCGCGCTCGCGAGGGGGCACGCCCGTGCTGATTACGCCGATGCACCGACGCACCTTCGACGCGGGCGGGCACATCACAGACTCGCACGGCGACTACGACGACGCCGTGCGGCAGGTCGCGGCCGAGGAGAAGGTCGCGCTCATAGACCTGCACGCCATGAGCAAGCCCTTCTACGAGGCGCTCGGCCCCGCCGAGTCTCTCAAAGCCTTCGCGCCGAACGACGGCACGCACCACGACAACTACGGCAGCTACGAACTCGCCAAGTGCGTCGTCCGCGGCATACGCGCCAACGTGCCCGGCCTCGTCAAGTACCTCACGAACGACGTGCCGCCCTTCGACCCGGCACATCCAGACCCGCTCGCCGACTTCAAAGTCCCGGCCAGCCCGCTCGTCACGGACGTAAAGCCGCTCGGCAACTGACCGGCTCAGTTACGGCCGACCGGCTCGTAAATCTCTATCTCGATAATGCTGAGTGTGCTCTTGCCGCCGCCCTTGCCTGCGTTGGACTGCGGGTCGGGCGTGCCCGGAATCTCGACGATGTTGCCGAAGGCGTCGCGGTCGCTGGCGCTGCCCGTCAACTCCACCCTCAGGCTGCGGCCCACGACCGGCGGGAAGGTGAAGGTGACGTAGCCGAGGCTGCGCGGCGTGCTCCCGCTGAAGACGACGCGGTCGTCAACGAGTATGCGGACGGGGTAGGACTGCGTCCGCCAGCCCGCGAGCTTCAACGTCACCTCGCCGACCTTCGCGGGCCGCTCGAAGTCGTATTTGATCCAGCCGTCGGCTATACGGCCGTCGCTCTTCCACTCGGTCGTCTCGTCGTCGTCGAAGCTGGCTGCGGCCTTCTCCGCGTTCGCGCCCGCCTCCACGCGCGCGACCTTCACGGGCCGGCGCGTCACCTTGAATGACGGCCCCGCAGGCGTCGGCCCGCGTTCGAGGTAGGGCGGAATACCTTCGCCGGGCAGCTCACGCGAAAGGCCGTCCGTTACCTCCACCGCGTGCGACTCGATGCGGACGGTCGCGGGCCGGAGCCCTTCGGCCGACGCCGAGAGGGTTATCACGCCCGGCTTCGTCGTCGTGCGGACGATGACGCGGTTGACGCCGCCCTCGACCGGCAGCGATTTGGAGAGGATGTAATTGTCCGGCCCCTGCGCTATCCCGCCGCGCCACTCGGCCGGCCCTTCGAGCATGAAGTTGATGGTGTCGAGCGCCGTCGGGCAGCGGTTGCCCTCTGCGTCAACGACCTCCACGTCGGCGAACATCATGTCGGCGCCGTCGGCCCTGAGTCCGCCCACGCCAATGATTGAAATCAGCTTGACGGCGAAGGGCGGCCCGGCGGTCTTCTTCGACGCCTCTGTGACGCGCCTGCCCGCGGCGTCGTAGCCGACGGCCGTGAGCGTGCCGGGCTGCCATTCGACATTTTTGAAGGTGAAGAGGAAGCGGCTCGACTGCTCGCCGAAGCCGAGCGACCTGCCGTTGAGGAACAGCTCGACTTTGTCGGCGCTTGAGATGACGTAGACAGGCTTCTTCGTCCCCGGCTGATAGTTCCAGTGGCCGACGATGTATGCGCGCGGCCGCTCCACGTCAACCCAGCCGTCCCACATCACACGGTGCGCGTGGTAGCCGTCCTTCTTCAGACGCACGGCGTCCACCTCGCCGCTGCGCCGGTAGTTCTCCGCCCCTCGGTGGTGCGTGTTGGAATCACTGAAGACGATGTTGACGCCGCCCGAACTCACGCGCGCGCCCGTGCCCGGACGCTCGCGCCAGTAGTCGTACCAGCGCGCGACATCCTCGACGGCGAACGAGTCCTGATTGCGGTTGTAGGCGGAGGCGTCCTGCCCCTGATGCAGAGGCCCCTCGCCGTCCTTGTGGAAGGGCGGCGAGTACTCGTCCCAGTACTTCCTTAAAGCCTCGTCGCGCGAATACTCCATCGCCCAGAAGGGCGTGCGCGCGCTCTTGTTGATGTAGAGCATCTCGCCGCCGTACTCGGCCACGCGGCTGTCGAGCATCTCGCGCGAGCCCGACGCGCGCCCGCCGTGCGGGTCGTACTTGTCGCGCAGCGCACGCATCTGGCGCATGTGCTCTTCGCTCACGCCCTTGTTGCCCGACTCGTAGAAGACGACGGACGGGTTGTTGCGGTTGTAGATGATGGCGTCGCGCATGACTTCGAGGCGCTGCTTCCATCGGCGGCCGTCAACGTCCTTCTCAGAGTCGCCCGCCGGCATCGCCTGCATGAGCCCGACGCGGTCGCAGGCTTCCACGTCCTGCTTCCAAGGCGTGACGTGCATCCAGCGGACGAGGTTCGCGTTCGACTCGACCATCGTCCGGTCGCTGTAGTCGCTCAGCCACGCGGGCACGGCGCTCCCGAGCGCGGGCCACTCGTTCGTGCTGCGCTGCGCGTAGCCGTGCATCTGGATGACGCGGTCGTTGAGCTTCACAACCCCGCCGCCGAACTCGGTCTTGCGAAAGCCCGTCCGCGTCGTGACCACGTCAACGGGCTTCCCGCCGACCTTCAGGATTGTCGAAACGTCGTAGAGGTAGCCGTAGCCCCAGCTCCAAAAGTTAAGACCCGTGAGCTTCGCCGAAGCGCTCAAGGTCTTCGTCTCGCCGGGCGCGAGCGTGTAGCGCCCGCCGCCGACTCTCCTGACGACGCGCCCCGCAGCGTCCCGGACGACGACCTCATAAGTTAGAGTCTTCGCCTCGGCGTGCTCGTTCTTCACCTGCGACTCGGCGGTGACGGTCGCCGAGCGGCCGCGTATGTTGAAGTCGGTGGCGTAGACGTAGACGCCGGTGGTGCCGAGGTTCGAGTAGAGCGGGAGCGTCTGGTGGAGTCTGTCTGTGACGTGTAGGAAGACGTTCTTGTTGATGCCGCCGTAGTTGGCGTAGAAATTCCGGTCGTTCCACTGGAAGGCCGAGCCCGTGCCGCGCTCCTTATAGTCCCACGAGTTGTCCGTGCGCACGGCGATGACGTTCTCTTCAGGCGCGGGCCGAAGCGCGTCGGTCACGTCGAAGCCGAAGGCCATGATGCCGTTCTCGCTGCGGCCGACGAACTTGCCGTTGAGGTAGACCTCGCCCGCCTGCCTGACGCCCTCGAACTCGATGAAGACCTTGAGCCCCGCCGAGTCAGCCGGGAGTTTGAAGTGCTTGCGATACCAGGCGACGCCGGTCGAGAGGTCTTTGATGTCCTTCCTGAAGGCGTCGTCCTCGTTCCAAGCGCGCGGCAGCGTCACGTCCTTCCAAGCGGAGTCGTCGAAGCCCGGCTCCTCTGCGCCGTCGGGGTCGCCGACGAAGAGCTTCCAGCCCGAGTTGAAGTTGTACTTCACGCGACTGCCCGCGGGCGGCGCGAAGGCCGCGGCCGCGGCCGACGCGCACAGCAGCGCAAGGCAACTCAGGATGAGTCGTCGTCTCATCTCGCTCACGAAAAATCTAACGACGCGCCGAGCCGGCCTTCTCCAACTCGACGGCGAAGACGTGCGTGGGGCCGAACATGTTCGAGCGGAAGACGACCCACTTCATGTCGGGCGTGAAGGTGACGTTCGGCTCAAGCTTGTAGTTGTGCTTCGAGAGGTTGACCAGCTTCTCGGCGCGGAAGACGCCGGGCCTGACGAGGTCTTTACCGTTCGGCAGCTCGCCGTCCGTGCGGTCTGTCACCATCTCGGGGCGGAAGAGATAAATCCACTGGCCGTTGCCGGGCGCGGCCACGCTCGTCGGGCCGCCGCCGTCGCCCGCGAAGAGCTTTCCGTCGGGCGAGACGTTGTAGTGAACAGACCACTCGGAGCGTTGCAGGTTGTACCAGACGCGCTCGCCCGTCTTCGTGTCGTAGCCGCCGACCCAGAAGACCTGACTGCGCGGCGTCTGTAGGTCGTACCAAATCCACTGCCCGTCGCGGCCGAACCACTCGTGACCCTCGATCTCCATCAGCATCGTGCGCGGGTGAACCCTCGTCAGTTGCGTCCCGTCGGTGCGGATCGTCCACGTGCGGTCAACCTTGTGCCAAGGGCCTTCGTGGCAGAACATGAGGAGCGTCGGGTCGGTCGGCGAGAACTGTATGTGGTTGTACCAGTCCGTGCCGCGCAGCAAGGTCTTGACCTCGCCCGTCGTCGTGCTGACGGTGACGAGTTGCAGCGGGCGGCGCTCGGCCAGACGGTTCTCCATCATCTGCCCCTTGCCGGGATACTCGTCGCCGCGCCGCTCGGTCTGCGGCGGCTGCTGCGGCTGCTCGCCGGCCGTGGCGTCTGCGGGGCGCTGTGTGCTTTGAGCTTCGGCGGGAGGTGCGGCGCCGGGCGGGCGCGGGAAGCGGCCTTCCGAGATGTCCTTCGCCGTCTTCTCGTCGAGCGTGCCCGCGAGCAGAGTCTCGTCGGCGTTGACGGTCGAGACCGAGACGCCCGGCGGGAGCTTCGCCACCTCGCGCGTCTGCTTCGTGCCGAGGTCTGTGGCGTAGACGGTCACAGAGTAATGGTTCGGCTCGCGCACGGTCTTCGTGTAGTAGACCTGCCCGGTCTTGCGCCCGACGATGAGGACGCCGACGCGGCCCTCGACGACACGCTCGACGGCGCGCGTCTTGAGGTTGACGGCCGAGAGGCCCGTCGGCGTCGTGATGATCATCTTCGAGCCGTCGGGCGTGTAGGCGTTCTGGTGGAAGTAGAGGCTCTCGCTGCCCGGCTCTTCCGAGAGGCGTATGACGCGGTGGCCCGTGTCCGGGTCAACCCACTCGCGCGGCACCTCGCGCTGCTGCGCGACGACGGCGACGAGCGCCAGATGAATCAGCAGTAATGAGTTCAGAACCTTCATCGTCTTCTCCAACCTCCTTGATGTGACTTTCCCGGCCGCGACTCAGAGCGTCTTGAGTAGCCCGTAGCTAAGACCCTCGTGGCGGACTGTCCAAGTGCCGTCCGAGGGGAAGCCGGGCGCGTGGGCGCGAGGGGCGTCGCGCCAGCCGCCGGCCATGAGCGCGACCGCGTAGAGCAGGCCGCCGTTTCCGGGCAGGTACAGGGGCAGGTTCGGGCGCTGGTAGTTGTGTCCGTTCGGCAGGTAACGGTTCTTCGGCGTCTCCAAGAGCAGTGCGCCGACGGCGGCGCGGCCGTCGCCGAGACGCGCCGCCGTCATCGCCGTCATGGGGTAATCCCACCCCCAAGTGTCGTCCCACTGCCACTCCTTGAAGACCTTCGAGAGCGTGCGACGCATCGTCTCGCGCTCGACGCCGTCGCCGGGCAGCACGCCGTAGGCCGCGAGCATGGACGGGTGGTCGCGGTTGCGCTCGGTGTAGGTCTGCGGGCAGTTCTCGTGCGCGAGGTAGACGCCTTCGCGCGCGGGCAGCGGCGAGAGTCTGGCGAGCACGTCGTCCCACTTCGGCTCGCGTTTCATCCCCAGACGCTCGCGCCAAGCCTGCGCCGCACGCAAGCCGAAGCGCCAGTAGGAAAGCTCGTAGGTCGGGTTCCAAGTCTCGCGCGCGGGGTGGTTCTCCTGCGCGGGGATGACCGGCGGGCCGAGCACGTAGCGCCCGGCCCTTTGGTCGAAGAAGGCGTAGGAGGCCATGAACTCGGCCGTCTCGAAGACGACCGAGCGGTAGCGTTCGAGCGTCCGCCGCGTCGGGCGCGAGCGGTAGCAGAGCTCTGCGTAGAAGATGGGGTGCGGCTGCTCCCAGATGAGCAGGGGGCCGATGGGGGAAGGGCTGTCGCGGCCGTCGGGCGCGGTCATCTTCGGCCAGCGCGCGCCCGCGTAGCCCTGCTGACGCGCACGCTCGCGCGCAGAGGGCAGAACCTTCTCGTACCAGCCGAGGCTGCGCTCCAAGAGCGGCAGCCTGTCCCACAGCGCGAAGTGCGCGGCGTGCCACCAGTGCATCTCCAAGTGGAACTTGCCGTACCAACTGTTGACGGTCAGCCCCGTCTCCTGCGGCGGCAGACTGCCCGAGCACTGTATCGCCGTCAGGTACTGCGAGAGCACGACGCGGCGCTCAAGCTCCGGCGCCCTCACGTCTCGACTGTCGGCCAACTCGACGGCGCCGCCCGTCGTCCAGAAGCGTTGCCAGTGTGCGGCGCTCGCGTCGAAGACGACGGACGCATGCGGCGGCGCCTGCGTCAGGCGGCGCGGCGAGAAGGCCGCGGCGAACTCAAAGCGGGAGGCGTGATCCCCCGATGTCACCGACAATTGATGCTCGCCCTCTTCCCTCTCTTTACCCAAGACGCGACCCGCGAACACGAGCGTGACGAAGTATTCGTCGGCGTCGAGCGTGCGCCGCAGTTCGAGACCGATGTTCGGGCGCCTCGTCAGCTCGGTGCGATGCCTTTCCGGGTGTTGCCAGTCGGCCGCGCTCATCGAAGGCGAAGCGTAGGGGAAGGCGAAGCGCACGCCGAGCAGGCCGTTCCTGACGTGGGGCGACTCGATTGAGACAGCCAAAACGTCCTGTCCGGGGTGAACGGCGGTTCTGACGGTGACGGGCACGCCTCTGACGCTGAACCGGCTCGTGAGGATGCCCGACCAGAGGTCGAGCCGCTGCTCGATGTCCGTGATGTCCGAGGGCTTCAACTCGCCGCCGTCCGGCCCGTCGAGATACAGGCCGACGCGGCCGAGGTGGAGGCGGTGCGGGTTCTCGCGCAGCCAGTCGAAGAGTTCCTTCTGCCCTTCGGAGCTGGTGTGGTAGCCGACCTGCCGGCCGTGCGTGTCGTACTGCGTCAGCCGGAGTTCCTTCCCTTCGAGCCCCGCGGGCAGAGGGCTGGTGTGCCAGCCCCACTGCGACATCGTGCAGAGCGGCATCTGCGACTCGTACTCTTCGGGGAAGGTTTGCAGGCCCGTCACGTCGGCCGTGAAGGCGAACTCGCCGTTGCCGACCGAGAGCGGCGCGAGCGGGTCGAGCCGTCGCACGACGGGGTCGTGGCGGCCGACGAGCGCCGCGCGGTCAATCGCCGCGCCGCCGCGCCCACGCGGGCGCTGTGTTGACGCGAGCAGTTCCGGCGCGAGCGGAGCCAAGCCGCCGGACGCGGCGAGGGCCGTCAGGAATTTGCGTCGAGAGATCATTCGAGTTGAGCGACAAGTGAAGTGGCGCCGTTGCTGTTTGCGGACAGCTCCGGCGCCACGCGAGTTTACCGAGTCGGAACCTCTCCCCCTTTTAGAAGAAGATGCGGATGCCGAACTGTATGTAGCGCGGCGAGGTGTCGGTGGCCGTCAGCGTCCCGAAGTTCGCGTCGTAGGTCTGACGGATGCGGTAGAGCTTGTACTGATCCAGATTCCGTATGTCGAACGAGAGCGGGTCGCGCGTGGCGAAGCCCTCGGGCAGTAGGACGTGGAAGAAGTCGGCCGGCAGGCCGCCCGCGCCGCTGTTCGAGCGCGTGGCGTTGACGTTGGCGCGTATCGCCGCGAGCTGCGCCGCGCCCGCCGCGGTCGTCGAGAGCGGCTGGCCGTTGAAGGTCGCCCAAGTGTTGTACTCGGCCGCCGTAATCGGCTGGCGCACGCCGCCGACCGTCTCACTGGTGATCTCGGTCGGGAACGTCCCCAAGCCGAAGGGCGTGTTGCCGCGGTTGTTGTAGCGGAAGTTCGGGTGGTTGAAGGCGTTGATTAAGTCAACGCGGAAGTTGATGCGACGCCCCTCGCCGCCCGCGATGGGCCACGGGAAGTCCTTCGAGAAGGAGAAGTCGAAATACTCCTGCCGCGGCGGACGTATGTCGAGCGAGCGCGGCGCGTTGCCGAGTGTCCCCTTGACGGGCCGCATGAAGGCGGCCGGGTTGATGAAGGGCTCGCAGCCCGTGGGCGGCGTCGAGGCGCCGCTCGGGCAGTTGCGCGTCCAGCGCGGGTTCTTCAGGGGCACGCCCGGCACGATGTCGGGCCGGACGACGCGGTTGAAGAGCGTGCCGCCGAGTTTGTTCGGGTCGGTGATGAAGGGCAGGAACGGCGTGCCGCCCGGCATGCGGTAGACGCCCGACATCGTCCACCCGCCGAAGATGACGTTGACGATTGACGGCTCGTTCGTGAAGTACCTGCGGCCGCGCCCGACGGGGATGTCCCAGATGCCTGTGGCGACGAAGTTGTTCTTCACGTCGTAGGCCGAGAGCGCGCGGTCGTTCTCCAACGAGCCGCCCAGAGAGACCTGCCCGCGCGCCTGCCCCGTCGAGAGCACGCGCGTGTCGGGGCTCGCGTCCGAGGCCGTGTCAATGGACTTGCCGAAGGTGTAGTTGGCCGTAAAGGTCAGGCCGCGGCTGACGCGTCGGCGCACGTCTATGTAGGCGGCGTGCCGGATGCTGCTGGCCGACGGGTCGAAGTACTGGTTGAGCGGGTCGAAGCCGAGGTACTGGCTGAAGACGCTGGCGCGGGTGATGCTGATCACCCCGCCCTGTAGGTTGACGCGCCCGAGCGGGTCGGCGATGTTGCCGGTCACGTCCGTCCCGGCCGCCTCAAGCTGCTCGATGAGGTCTATGTTGCGCGGGTTGATGTTGACCTGCGGCAGGTAGAGGTGCCTGCCCTGACTGCCGACGTAGGCCACCTCGATGACCATGTTGCGCAGCGGCTCGAACTGCACGGCGAGGTTCCAGTTCGCCGTGTAGGGCACCTTGCCCGAGTTGTTAACGTCTATGGCGAAGGCGCTGATGCCGAGGCCGCGCGAGAAGACGAGCCCGTTCTGGTCAATCCCCAGAAGCGCGTCGAGCGAGCCGACGGTGCTCTGGAGCGGTGGGTTGGTCGTGAACTGGATGGACTGGTTGATGTTCGCCGTCCCCGAAGAGAGGCAGGCGATGGGGAGCGTCGGGCAGGCGGCCGAGGGCGTCGTCCCCGTCGTGAGCAGTGTGCTGGCGGTGACGAAGCCGCCGAAGTCGGGGTTCGGGCTGCGGTTGTTGCCCGTCAGCGGGTAGTGCGAGATGCCGTAGCCGCCGCGGATGACGACCGAACGGCTCTCAAGGTCGAGGCCGAAGAACTTCGTCTTCGGCTGCCAAGCGAAGCCGAGCCGCGGCTCGAAGCCCATGTAGTCCACCGGCGTGATGTAGCGCGAGCGCCCGCCGCGCCCCGAGAAGGCGAAGGCCGGCATGAGCACCGACGAGGGGACGATGTCGGGGACGGGGGTGCCTGCGGCCACCCCGACGCCGAGGTTCGTCGCCAGCGTGCGGCGCTGCGCGTCGGTGAGCGCGACCGTCTGCGCGAGGTCGGGGCGGAAGACGCCCTGTAGGTCGTGCCTCTCGGTGCGCGGGAACTGTAGCGAGTAGCGCAGGCCGAGGTTCAGCGTCAGGTTCGGCTTGACCTTCCAGTCATTCTGGACGAAGGCCGCGCCGCTCCGCCACTGGTAGTCGTAGGTGAGCAGTATCGGGCGCACGTCCACCGCGTTCGGGACGCCGAGGAGCATGCTGGCGAAGGGGTTGC
The DNA here is from genome assembly GCA_035248785.1 of Pyrinomonadaceae bacterium. Classification (GTDB taxonomy): domain Bacteria; phylum Acidobacteriota; class Blastocatellia; order Pyrinomonadales; family Pyrinomonadaceae; genus QHXN01. The sequence continues at coordinate 77,805 of DATFHD010000032.1, forward strand.
CGCCGCTGGTGACGGTCGTGCCGCCCGAGCGGTCGAAGCTGGTCTGGACGGTGCGGAACGAGTAGCGCCCGCCCGAGGCCGCGAAGAACGGGATGACCGAGAGACGGGCGTCGCTCAGGTCAACGCCGAACTTCCACGTCATGTTCCCGCGCGTCCAGTAGACGATGTCGTTGATGTTGTAGCGCTGCTCGACGTTGAAGTTGTTGGTCGAGGCGGCCGAGCCGATGTCCGAGCCCGCGTAAGAGTTCGCGTCCTGCGTCGTCAGGAAGAGCGGGATGCCGCCCTGCGTGAGCGCCGGCAGGCCGATGTCGCGCGCGAAGCTGCGCCCGCCGAGGATGGAGAACTCGGGCGAGTAGTCTTCGCTGAAGTTGCCGCGGGTGTAGTTGAGCCGGAGGTCGTTGACGATGCTCGGCGAGAGGATGTTGTTGAAGGCCAGCAGGAACTGTCTGGCGTTGCTGTAGACGCCTTGGTTGCCGTTGATGTCGCCGCCCGCGCTGCGGATGGCGACGGCCGGCGTCAGCGTGTAGCGGAAGTTGGCCTTGAAGTTGTCGGTGAAGTTGTGGTCGAGCCGCAGCGTGTAGCGCGTCTCGTTCTGCGTCACCGAGCGCTGGACGAAGTAGTTGCGGATGACGCCGCCGTCGTTGAAGTAGCCGGTCGGCTGCGGCTCGAACCCGAGGAGCTTCACGGCGATGGGGTCTATGAACTCCGACGGGACGATGTCGAGCGCCGAGTTCGGCGCGGCGTTGATGGCCGAGTTGCACTGCGGCGTCGGCACGACGGTCAGGACGCCGTTGACGTTGAAGGTGTTGTTGACGAGCGAGCGGCGCGGGTCGTTGAACTGGCAGTACTGGTTCCCGGCGGCGAGCTGAATCTGGTAGAGCTTGCCCTGCACGAGGACGAACTGCTGGTAGATGTGCGCGTTCCCCGTCGAGGTCAGGTTGAACTGCGTGGCGACCGACGCCGGCACGATGCCGCTGGCGGTGCGCACGAGGTTGCGGAAGTCGCCGGTGCGCTCGGCGAGGCTCGGGACGAGCGCCGAGCCGGTCAGGAAGTCCTGCCGCCAGCGCGGCTCGTAGGCGACGAAGAAGAAGCTCTTGTTCCTGCCGTTGTAGAGACGGTCGCCGCCCTCGCCGAACTTCGGCAGGATGATCGGGCCGCCCGCCGTCAGGGAGACTTGGTTGTAGCGCAGGTTGTTGCGCGGGCGCGGGGCCGAGCCGATGGTGAAGGGCGTGGCGTTGAACTTCGGGTTGCGGTGGTACCAGAGCGCGACGCCGTGGAAGTCGTTGGTGCCCGACTTGGTCGTCGCGTTGATGACGCCGCCGCCCGTGTTCCCGAACTCTGCCGAGTAGGCCGAAGTCTGGACGGTGAACTCCTGCACCGTCTCCGGCGTGAAGCTGACGACCGAGCGCGCGATGCCGACGCCCGTGTTGTTGACGCCGTCGGCGAGGATGGCCGTGCTGCCCGAGCGGCCGCCGTTGACGTTGAGGTTGAAGCCGGGGACGGGCTGGTCGCCCGAGACGCCCGGGTCTTCGCTGCCGACGTCGCCCGTCACGTTCGGGGCCGTCACAGCGAGGTCGAGCACGCTGCGGTTGTTAAGCGGGATGTCCTGAATCTGGCGCTCGGTGACCGTGGTCGTCGCGGTGCCGGACTCGGTGTTGATGAGCGGCGCGTCGGCCACGACCGTCACCTGCTCGCCGACCGCGCCCGCCTCCATGATGACGTTAGCCGGGACGGTCGTCGCCGTGTCAACCTTGAGACTCTGCACCGTCGCCGTCTTGAACCCCTGCGCCTCGACCGTGATGCTGTAGGTCACGGGGTCGAGCGAGGAGACCTGAAAGGCGCCGTCTTCGGAGGTCGTGACCGTCTGCTTCTGGCCCGTGCCGATGTTGGTGACGGTGACGGTCGCGCCCGGGATGGCCGCGCCGTTCTGGTCGAGGACGGTGCCGGCGATGCCGCCCCTGTTGGTCTGGCCGAACGCGGCGACGGCAAACAGCAGTACAACCGCGATGATCTGTATCGGTCGCATAAGCCTCGCTTCCTCTCTGTGAAATCGGTTGCTTTGGGCGGGGAGCCGTTAATCGTCCTCGTAAACGGTCTTCCACACTCTCCGACGTAAACTGCCTTCGGGCGGGGGATGCTCTTCTGTAAAGAGACTTCGGCACGGGGCCGACACCGGGACGTTCGCCCGGACTTACGCGCCGCGAATGCCGGGAAAGCGCTCGGTAAAGCGCTTATCTGCATCTCCCGACGGATAGCAGGGGATGCTGACTAAAGTAACGAGTCGGGATGGACTTAATTGGGTATTAAAGAAGTTCGCCCGGCCAAATATAAAATTGGTCGAAATCGGCCGGTGGAGCGTTTAACTCACGCAACCGTCATACCTCAAAAGGGACGAGGGGGCTTGTTCAGATTGTCTGGGGTTTACGGCGCAGCCGGGATGCGGTTAAAGGCTTACCTCATCCAAAAAACGGAAGAAATCCAAAAAAGTAAATCGCTGATTGCTTTGTAAATAATTGTCCGGTGTGCGCGCATTGTAGCACCTTTCTCCCGGCTGGCAAGTATTTCGGTTCAAATTTTCACCGCTCCAACAAAGACGGGCTGCGGGCATCCCTCAGTCCAGATGAAAGACCTCGTCTAAAGTTTCCGAGACGGGGCTGTCGTCCGGCTCGGTCAGCATTAAGTCCTTCATATAGGCCCACCAGCGGCGGCACGCCTCCGTCCCGGCGACGCGCCGCCAAAGCTCTTCCGACTCCACCTCCGCGTAGGCGAACAGCATGTCCGTCCCCGTTTTGTGGAAGATGGAGTAGTTGCGCACGCCGTGCGCACGCAGAACCTCCTCCATCTCGGGCCAGACGGGGTTGTGCCGCCGCTCGTACTCCTCGCGGCAGCCGGGCCTGAGTGTCATCAGGAACGCTTTCCGAATCATAAGGACGGTTTGCTACTGCCTACATTTACTCACGCCAGCGTCAGCGTCAGGCGCGTGACGGAGGCGGGCGAGAAGCGGTAGACGAGCCGTCCCTCCGCGCCGACGCTGACCGGCTCGTCGCGCGGCTCAAGCCCCCGCGGGTTCTGGAAACTGTTGTGCGCGTGTATGTCGGTGGAGGTGAGCACGCGCGCCTGCCCGGCCGCGACGCGCGCGCCGACGATGTCTATCTCGGTCTCGCGCGCGTTCTTCACGTCGGGGTTGACGGCCGTGAGCGTCAGAGTCTTTCCGTTCAGAGAGGCCGAGCCGGCAAGGCCCCAGAACTCCTGCCGGCCGGGGCTGCTGCCGCCGCGCATGTAGGAGACGCGCGGCGCGATGAACTCCGTGCGCAAGCTCTGCCCGTTCTGGTGCGGCGTGTACATCTCGAAGACGTGGAAGTTCGGCGTGACGATGAACTTGTCCTCGTAGGCCAGAAAGAGCGAGTGGATGGTGTTGATAAGCTGCGCCGGGTTGGCCATCGCCACCTTGTCGGCGTGGCGCTGGAAGGTGTCGAGGTTGAGGGCCGAGACGAGCGCGTCGCGCAGGGTGCTCGGGTAGGCGTAAAGATACCCGGGCGGCATCTGGGGGTCTTGGGTGTTGTGCCAAGTGCCCCACTCGTCCACTGCGAGACGGACGTGGCGCTGCGGGTCGTTCTCGCCGAGCACGGCCCAGTGCGACGTAATCAACGACTCCATGCGGTCGGCGCGGTGGATGAGTTCGTACCACTCGTCCTCGGTGTAGACAACGGGGTCGCCCTTCCCCGTAGTGCCAGAGTAGTAGTGCAGGCCGAAGCCGAAGACCTTGTTGATCTGCCCCGAACCCTTCTCGACGAGCTTCGAGAAGAAGCGGCGCGTCCAGCCCACGTCCGCGCCGTTCGGCCCCGTGGCGATGAAGTTGTACTTGACGGTCTGGTAGGTCGGCACCCAAGCGGTGAACTTGCGGAACTCGGTCGCGTACTCCTCGGGCGTCATGTCGCCGCCGCAGCCCCAAGACTCGTTGCCGATGCCCCAGTAAGAAACATTGTAAGGCTCTCGGTCGCCGTTGGCGGCGCGCATGTCGGAGAGCGTCGTCAGCCCGGCGGGCGCGTTGCAGTATTCGAGCCACTCTAAAAACTTGCGCACGTCGAGGCTGCGGACGTTGGCGGCGAAGTAGGGCTGCGCGCCCGTCAGGCGGCAGAAGTTCATGAACTCGCCGGTGCCGAACCAGTTCGGCTCGTACTTCTGCGGGCCGTCCTTCAGAGCCTTGTAGGCGTCGGTCGCCTTGTAGTTGGTGTCGGCCCAGAAGTTGACGCGGCGCGGCCTTTGCCCGCGCGGGCCGATGCCGTCGCGCCAGTCGTACTGGTCTGCGAAGCAGCCGCCCGGCCAGCGCATCACGCCCGGCTTGATGCGCTTGACGTGCTCGACCAGCTCGCGTCGGATGCCGCCGATGTTCGGCACCTTCGACTTCTCGCCGACCCAGATGCCGTCGTAGACGACGCCGCCCAAGTGCTCGACGAAGTGGCTGTAGATGTTCGGCGAGATGGTTCCGACCGGCTCGTTCAGAAGCACCTCGATCTTCGCCTCCGGCCCCTGCGCGCCGCGCGGCGCGACCAAAGCCAGAGCCCCCGCCGCCAAAGCCCCGCCCATGAACTCACGCCTGCCGACTGTCATCCATTCCCTCCGCCCGCGAAGATTAGTCAGAGCTTTCCTTCGTTGCAGCTTCAGAAGTTGAAGCGGTCAATGTTCTCCTTGTTGAAGACGAAGGGCGCGCCGAGGCGCACCTCGTCGCCGGCCACTTCGATCTTGCCGAGGCGGCCCGCGTTGATGCTTGTGTCGCCCGCTTTGAGTTGTCCCTGCGCGAGTGCGTTCGAGGCGTAGACAGTGAGGTAGCCGAGGTCAACCGTGTTCCAGAGGACGATGGACTCGATGACGCCCTCCTTGATGTACGGCCGGCACATGTTCGGGAGCGAGAGCCCCGTGACCTTCACGTCCGAGCGGCCCGACTGCTTGACGGCCTCGGCGGCGCCGGGCACGGCGGGCGCGGCGATGGCCATGATGAGCTTGACCTGCGGGTAAACTTTCAAAACGGTCTGCGTCTCTGCGAACGCGCGGTCGCGGTCGCCCTCCGAGGGCTGTATGGCGACGAGGTGCAAGTCCGGGTACTTCTCTGCCAAGCGCTCCTTGATGAACTTGATCCACTCGTTCTGATTCGCCGCGCTCAAGGAGGCGGTGATGATGGCGAAGTCGCCCTTGCCGCCGGTGATGCGCGCGGCCTCGTCGGTCAGCGTGTAGCCGATGCCCTGCGGCGTCGCCTGATTGATGAAGAAGTCGCGCGCGTCCTTCTCGGCGTCGGCGTCCCACGTGACGACCTTGATGCCTTTCTCTTTCGCCTTCCTCAAGACGGTCGAGATGCCGACCTTGTTCTCGACGCTGACGGCGATAGTGTCTACCCCTCTTGTAATCCAAGCCTCGACCACCTCGTTCTGCTTCGCCGGGTCGAGGTCGGTCGGGCCGTCCCACAGAAGCTCGACGCCCAACTCCTTCGCCGCCTCGTCCGCGCCCGCCTTGCAACTGACGAAGTAGGGGTCGCCCTTCGCCTTCGGCATTAAGGCGACGACGGCCTTCTTGCCGGCGGCGGTCGTCCCTGCGCCGGGCTTCGTCGGCGAGCCTTGCGCGCCCGCGCCGCCGTTCGTGAACGCGTTCTCCCTCACGCTTCGGACGAGCACCCAGTTGCTCCCCGCGACGATGAGCGCCGCGAGCAGTATGACCGCGCTCAGGACTGCGACTTGCGAGTTTCTCACTTCCTCCTCCTCCGCCGTGGTTGCGGCGCGCGCCGGCCTTGAGCGCGCGCGCGTCGAGAGGCGATCAAGCAGTATGGTCGCGACGAGCAGCACGCCCGTCAGGATGCCCGCCAACTCCGCCGGCTGCGCGCTCAGGCGCAGTCCGTTCTGTAGAATGACGATGCCGAACAGGCCGAGCAGCGTCCCCAACACAGTCCCGCGCCCGCCGAAGATGCTCGCGCCGCCGAGCACGACCGCCGTAATCGCCATCAGCTCGTAGCCCGTGCCCGCGTCCGACTTCGCCTGCCCCAGATGCGCGACGTAGATGACCGCCGCGAGGCTCGAAGCCAGCCCCGACACGACGTAGATGAGCGTCAGGCGCGAGCGCACGGGGATGCCCGCGTAGCGCGCGCCCTCGGCCGAGAAGCCTATGGCGTAGAGGCTCCGCCCGTACGGCGTGCGTTGCAGCCACCACCAGACGCCGACGGCCGCCGCCGCGAGTATGAAGAGCTGCGTCGGCACGAGCCCGCCGACGTACCCCTGACCTAAGAACAGAAAGTCCTGCGAGAAGCCCGAGTAGTTTTCAATCCCTCGCGTTAAGCCTTCCGCCACGCCGCGGAAGAGCGAGAAGGTGCCGAGCGTGACGATGAGCGGCGGGAAGTTCAGACGCGTGATGATGAGCGCGTTCAGCAACCCGCCGACCGCGCCGACGCAGAGCGTGAGCGCAATCGCCAGAGGCATCGGCAGGTGCGCGTCTCTCCACAACGCGCCGAGCACGACCGCCGCGAGCCCCATCATCGAGCCGACCGACAAATCAATCCCGCCCGTGATGATGATGGGCGTGAGCGCCAGCGCCAGCAGCCCTATCTCGACGGCGAGGCGCGTAATCTCGAACGCGTTCCCGCTGCTCAGGAAGTTGTTGCCCGTCACCGCGAAGACGGCGCACTCGAACAGGATGACGACGAGCAGCACCCACTCGTTGTTCGGGAAGACGCGCTCGCGCCAAGGCGCCGTGAGCTTCAGCGTGCGCGCCTCCGCCTGCGGCAAGGCTTCACTCATTTACCGGCCCCCGCGGTCTTCAACTTGAGCCCGCCCACGCGCATCCGCTCGAAGTGTCCGAGCGCAACGTCGGACACCAACGCCGCCAGAATGATCGCGCCCTGAATCGCCTTCTCCCAGAAAGGATTGATGCCGACGAAGGTCAGAGCCGTCCCAATCGTCCCCAACAGCGCCGCGCCTATCAACGTCCCGATCAGCGTCCCGCGCCCGCCCGTTATCGCCGTCCCGCCGACGACGACCGCCGCCACCGCCTTCAACTCAAGCCCGATGCCGGCGTTACTCGGCACGGCCGAAAACCTCACCGCGTTCAGGAGCGCCGCCAAGCCCGTCAGCGCGCCCGTCAACACGAACACGCCGAAGACGACCCGCCGCGGCTCTATCCCCGCGAGCCTCGCCGCCTCCGCGTCCGACCCCGTGGCGTAGACCGCGCGCCCCGCGCCCAAGTTCCTCAACATCCAACTAAACGCGGCCAACACTCCCAACGCAATCCCCACGATGAGCCACTGCGCCAACGTCTGCCCCAGCCCGAACCACTGGAAGTCCGCCGGAAGGTTCTGCACCCACTCGCCCTGCGTCACCCAACGCAAGGCGTCGCGCCAAGCGACCAGCATCGCCAGCGTCACGATGATCGAAGGCAGACGCAGGTAACCGACGAGCGCCCCGTTCAAAGCCCCCATCAACGCGCCCAGCAACAGCACCGACGGCAGCAGCGCCGCGACCGGCACGCCCGACTTCGCCATCCACCCGGCCGCCACGCTGCACACCGCGAACTGCGACCCGACCGAGATGTCTATCTCCCCGACCAGAATCACCAGCGTCATCCCGACGGCGACGAGCAGCACCGGCGCGTTGTTCAAAGCGAGGTCGCGCAGATTCCCCGCCCCGAAGAACGAAGGCGCCGCCGCCCCCACCGCCAGCAGCAACACGACGTACGCCAGCGCCGCCGAGACTTCACGTTTGTAACGGCCGAGCTTCATCCGTTCACCTTTCAGTCGGCCCCGGCGCCCGCGACTTCCGCGGCGTCGTGGCCGAGGGCGAGCGCGAGAATCTTCTCCTGCGTGGCGTCGGCGCGTTCGAGGATTTCGACTACGCGGCCGCCGTACATGACGGCGACGCGGTCGCTCATTCCCAGAATCTCCGGAAGCTCCGAAGAGATCATCAGGACGGCCACGCCTTCGGCGGCGAGGTCTGTCATCAGCGCGTGTATCTCCGACTTGGCGCCCACGTCTATGCCCTGCGTCGGCTCGTCGAGGATGAGCACCTGCGGCCTTGTCAGGAGCCAACGACTTAGAGCGACCTTCTGCTGGTTGCCGCCCGAGAGCGTGGCGACGGGGACGTATATGGCCGGCGTCTTGACGCCGAGGCGGCGCGCGTAGTCGCCCGCGATCTCGCGCTCGCGCCTGAAGTCGAGCCCCGCGCCGCGCGAGAGCTGGTCGAGCGACGCGAGCGTGATGTTCGAGCCGATCTGCATGTCGAGGATGACGCCGTGACGCCTGCGGTCTTCCGGCAGGTATGCGATGCCGCGCTTGATGGCCTGCCGCGGGCTGCCGATGCGTACGGGCTCGCCGCGCAGAAGTATCTCGCCGGAGTCTGCCGGCGTCAGCCCGAAGACCGCGCGCGCGAGTTCCGTCCGCCCCGCGCCGACGAGGCCCGCGAGCCCAACAATCTCTCCCGCGCGAACGGAGAGGTTGACGTTCTTTATCCCCGACTCCGCGCAGCCGAGGTCTCGAAGCTCAAGCACCACGTCGCCCGACTGAACTTCACGCTTCGGGAAGACGGCCGACAGCTCGCGCCCGACCATCATCTGTATGAGTTGCTGCCGGTTCACTTCCGACATCTCGCGCGTGTCAATCGTGCGGCCGTCGCGCAGGACGGTGACGCGGTCGGCGATGACGGGCAGCTCTTCCAGACGGTGCGAGATGTAGACCATCCCGACGCCGCGCTCGCGCAAAGAGCGGATGACGTTGAAGAGGTTCTGCGTGTCCTCTTCGGAGAGCGAGGCCGTCGGCTCGTCGAGAATCAAAACCTTCGCGTCCGCGCCGAGAGCGCGCGCGATCTCGACCAACTGCTGCTGCGGCATCGTCAGTTCGCCGGCCTCTGCGTCGGGGTCAATCCGCGCGCCGACCTGCGCGAGCAGTTCCGCGGCGCGCTCGCGGCGCGCTCGCCAGTCAACGCGGCCCGCGAGCCCCGACTGCTCGACGCCGAGCGCGATGTTCTCGGCGACGGTCAGCTCCGGAAAGAGCGCGGGCTGCTGGTAGATGGCCGCGACGCCAAGCCCCTTCGCCACGCGCGGCGAGTTGTGAGTGACGGTCTCGCCTTCAATCTGAAGCTCGCCGCCGTCAGCCGAGACCGCGCCGGTGATGATCTTGATGAGGGTTGACTTGCCCGCGCCGTTCTCGCCGATGAGCGCGTGCACCTCGCCCGCGCGCAGCTCAAGCGAGGCGCTCTTCAGAGCCTGCACGCCCGCGTAAGACTTAGTGATGTCGGTCGCCCGCAGCAGCGGCGCGCTCTCGGCCATTGCCTCAAACCTCTCCGACGATGATGACGTAGAGTTCCCCGGGGCCGTGGACGCCGATGGCCAGCGTCAACTCGATGTCCGAAGTGCGCGAAGGCCCCGTGATGAAGGTCAACGCGCGGCTCAATGCATCCGCGCCCCTCTCTCCGACGGCACGCAGCACCTCTCCCAAAGTCTGCCGAACGTTTCGCGCCTCGATAATCGCCACGTGCGCCGCGGGCACGAGCGAGGCGAGGCGGTGTCGCTCGGCGTCGGACTCAAGTACGAGCGTGCCCGTCTCGGCCACGCCCCACTGCGCGCCCGTCACGCCGAGGTCGCAGTCGAATAGACTTTCGGCCGGCGCGTTCTCAAGCACCTCCGCAGGCAGCGCCGCGAGCTTCAACACACGCCCGGCCAGCGGCGAGTCCGACACGGCGACGCGTTGAGAATTTCTCTGTTCAACTATCTGCCGCAGGACTTCGGCCGCCTCCGCCTCATCCCTCACGACGAAGCAACGGCCCGCGACGGCTTCGAGCGCGTGGCGGAAGCGCTCGACGACGGTGCCCCCGATTTCGCCCGCGGCCACAGCCTCGGGCACGGCACGGGCCGACACGTCTTCGCCGTGCGTCGTCACGCCTTCGCCGTGCGCCGCGGCGTGGTGGCCTGCGCGCACGGCGTCGTGCGGCGTGCTGGCCGCGAGGTGTTCGCGGATGGCGGCGAACATCGCCCGCCGCGCCTCTTCGTTTCGACTCTGCTCTGACAAGTTTATCCCTTATGCTCTTCGCGCCACTGCTCGCGGAACGTCCGCCGTGCGAGCGGCGGCGCGTCGCGCCACTCAGTCCACGCGGCGAGCGGCGGCGCGAACTTCGCCAGCAGTCCGCCGACCCTGCCGATGCGCCCCTCCCGCACGACCACGCGTTGCAGCACGCGCATGACGCGAGCGCCCCACAGATAGAGCGACGGGCTCGACCACGCGCGCGCGTAGAGTTTGAAGGCGAAGCTTTCAAGCGGCTTCTGCTTCACGGGCCCGCGCTGGTCGGCCGTGCCCGCGGCCGTCCCCTCGGTCACCTCCGCGCGCAGGTGAAGAAGTAACTCGGGGATGTCTATCTTGACGGGGCAGACCTCGCGGCACGCGCCGCAGAGGCTCGAAGCGTACGGCAGTTGCGCCGCGGGTTTGAGCCCAGAGAGCTGCGGCGTGATGACCGCGCCGATGGGGCCGGGGTAGACCGAGCCGTACGCGTGGCCGCCGACCTGCTGGTAGACCGGGCACGCGTTGAGGCACGCGCCGCAGCGTATGCACGCGAGCGACTGCCGCGTAACCGGGTGCGCGAGCATGCGCGAGCGCCCGTTGTCCATGAGGACGATGTGCAGCTCTTCCGGCCCTTCGTCCTCGGGCCGGCGCTTGACGCCCGTGATGAGCGACTGGTACGCGGTCAACTGCTGGCCCGTGCCCGAGCGCGGCAGGAGCTTGAGGAACACGTCCAAGTCCGTCAGCCGCGGGATGACCTTCTCGATGCCCATCACGGCGATGTGCGTGCGCGGCAGGCTCGTCGTCAGGCGCGCGTTGCCTTCGTTTTCGAGGATGAGGATGGTGCCCGTCTCGGCGACGCCGAAGTTAACGCCCGAAATTCCGACCTCGGCCTCTGCGAAGCGCTGGCGGAGTATGCGCCGCGCGGCGCCGGTCAGGAGGCCCACGTCATCCGTCGGCGGGATGCCGACCTTCTCCGCGAACAGCTCCGCGATCTGCCGCTTCGACTTGTGAATCGCGGGCACGACGATGTGCGAAGGCGTCTCGTGCGCGAGCTGAATGATCCACTCGCCGAGGTCTGTCTCGACGGGCTTCAGCCCCTCGGCTTCGAGCGCGTGGTTGAGGTGAATCTCCTCGGTCGCCATGCTCTTCGACTTGACGACCTTCGACGCGCCGCGCTCCCGAATTAAATTAAGAACTACGCTGCAAGCCTCCGCGCCGTCGCGCGCCCAGTGAATCTGCGCGCCGGCCTTCTCGGCGTTGGCGGCGAACCGCTCAAGGTAACTGTCGAGGTGCGCGAGCGTCTCGTCCTTCGCCGCGCGCGCGCGTTCGCGCAAGCCCTCCCAGTCTTCGACGGTCGCAATCGCAGACTTCCGCCGCCCGCCGAACGTCGTCGCAAGGTTGCGAAGCGCGCCGCGCAACTGCACGTCCTGAAGCGCCTCGCGCGCGTTCCGGTCGAAGGTCTCTGAAGTCTGTTGGTGCATCACTCTCTCGACGCAAGCAACTCGGCCAAGTGCATCGCGCGCACGGAAGAGTTGTTGCGCGTCAGCCTACCGCCGATCTGCATCAGGCAGCTCGCGTCGCCGGAGACGACGGCGCGCACATTGGCCTTCTCAATCGCCTCAATCTTGTTGTCGAGGATGGCGACGGAAATCTCCGGGTACTTCACCGAAAACGTCCCGCCGAAGCCGCAGCACGCGTCGGCGTTCGGCAGCTCGACGAACTCCGCGCCGCGCACCTTTCGCAGGAGGCGGCGCGGCTCCTCGCGCACTCCTAAATCCCGCAGGCCATGACAGGCGTCGTGCCAAGTGACGCGGCCTTTGAAGGACGCGCCCACGTCCTCGACCTTGAGGACGTTGACTAGAAAAGAGCCGAACTCGTACGTGCGCGCCGCGATTGCTTCCGCGCGGCGGCGCCAGTCCTCTTCGTCTGCGAACAGCTCGTGGAAGTGGTGCGCCATCGCCGTACACGACCCCGAGGGGCTGACGACGTAGTCGGCCCTTCCCTCTTCAAATATCTCTATGAAGCGGCGCGCGAGCCTTCGCGCCTCGTTCCTGTAACCCGTGTTGAAGGCCGGCTGGCCGCAGCACGTCTGCCGTTCGTCGAAGACGACCTCGCAACCGGCGCGGCGCAGGACTTCGACCGCGCCCGCCCCGACCGCGGGCCAGAACTGGTCAACCAGACATGTGACGAAGAGCGAAACTCTCATCCGCGTCCGAGCCCTCACGCCAGCATCGAGGCGAAGGCGCGCTTCAAGTCGTCAATCACCTCGTCCGACATCGGCGCGACCTCGCCGATGAGGCGACTGTTGACGAGCGCTTCGGAAGTTGACTCCAAAACTTCGAGCCGGTCGAAGGCTTCTAGCACGCTCGCGCCGAGGACGAGCACGCCGTCGTTCTCAAGCAGCGCGATGGGCGCGGCCAGAGAGACCTGCCGCGCCAATTCTTCCGGCTCGCGGAACTGCACGCCGTAGGGGACGCGCGACACGTCGCGCAAAAGCAGATAGCTCTCCGGAATCGTGCGCGAGTCCAAAGGCGCGCGGGTCACGCTGAACGCGGTCACGTTCACGGGCGAAGCGTTGAGCACGGCGCCGACGTTCGGGTGTCGCTCGTAGATGGCTTGATGGTTGCGGGCGGCGCGGCTCGCGCGCTTACCCGCCTCCGCCCGGCCGCCTTTGACCAACACGAGGTCTTCCACGCCGAGCGTGTGGCGGTCAACCTGCGAAGGCGTGATGAGGAAAGAGTCCTCGTCCACGCGCGCGGAGAAGCTGCCGCCGGTGCTGATGAAGAGGCGCTGCTGGTAGCCGCGGTGCGTGAAGTCCGCGAGTTGCCGGCGCAGCTCGCGCTCGACGCTCGAAGGCGGCGGGGCTTCGAACTCTTCGAGCGGCGAAACCTGATTGCGCAGCTCAAGCTCCTCTTCACTCAGGTAACGAACGTCGCCGAGCAGCCGTGCTTTGATAAGAGTCTTCGCCGTGAACTCCAACGTCTCGAACTTCTGAAAAGCGTTCTGCAAGCTCTCGCCGCCGATGGCGACGCCGTGGTTCTCAAGCACGACGCAGTCGAAGCCTTTGGCGAACGTGTCGGCGATGCTTTTCCCCAAATCCTCGCTGCCCGGCAGCGCGTAGGGCGCGAAGCCGACGGGGCCGCAGACGTGCCGCGCCTGATGGAAGAGGCGCGTGTCGGGCGCCTGCCCCGTGATGCTGAAGGCGACGAGCGCGACCGCGTGCGCGTGTACGACGCCGCGGATGTCAGGCCGCACGCCGTAGCACATCTGATGGAACGGGAGTTCGGATGAAGGCGGGTGCAAGCCTTCCGTGCTCCCATCAGGGTTGACCCGCACAATGTCTTCGCGTCGCAGGCCGCCCTTGTCCACGCGCGCGGGCGTGACCCAGACCGTGCCGTCCGGCTCGCGTATCGAGAGGTTCCCGCCCGAGGTCGTCGTCATGCGGTAACGATAGATGCGCTCCATCGTCCGCATGATTTCGTCGCGCGGGTGCAGGTACTTTGAGAGTCTGCTCATCTGTTGCGCCCGGCCTGTCTCCTGAACCATCCCTGCCGCCGCGGCCGTGTCGCGCCGCCGCCCACGGCGAGGTAAAGCGCCTCGACTTCCGCGTAGCGTCGCGCGGCCGCGTCCGCCTCGCGCGACGCGCGCGGCTCGAAACGCCGCGGGCTGACGTTCGACGCGACGTGCCGGCGCGCTTCCGCGAGCGAGGCGAAGCGGCCGGCGGTCACGGCCTGCACGAGCACGTTGCCCGTCACCGTCGCCTCGACGGGGCCCGCGAGCACCGTACGCCCGGCGGCGTCGGCGGTCGCCTGATTCAGGTAGTCGTTGCGGCTCCCGCCGCCGACAATCTGCACGCCCTCGACCTTCGCCCCCGTCAGCTCCTCGATTGTGCGCAGCACCGACGCGTAGCGCTGCGCGAGCGAGTCGAGTATCACCTTCGTCAACGTCGCCGCATCTTCCGCCGAGACGCGCTGTCCAGTCTCCGCGAGTTGCGCCGCGACCGCCTCCGACATCGAAGCGGGATTGAAGAGCCGCGGGTCGTCGGGGAAAATGAAGCCGGGGTGGCCGTCTATCTTATTAACTTCTCCGAGCAGTTCGTCGTACTCGACGCCCGCCCCGCGCGCGGCCCACTCCGCGCGGCACGACTCGAAGAGCCAGAGCCCCATCACGTTCTTCAGGAAGCGCACAGTGCCGAATGCGCCGCCCTCGTTCGTGAAGTTGTGGCGCGCGACCTCGGCCGAGACGAGCGGCCCGGCGCGCTCGACGCCGACCAGCGACCAAGTGCCCGAAGAGATGTAGGCCCAGCCCTCTTTAAGAGGAGCACCCGCCACGGCGCTGCCCGTGTCGTGCGTCGCGGGCGCGACGACGCGCACGCCTTCGAGCCCCAACTCGTCTGCGACCGAGGGCGCGAGCGGCCCGAGGTCTGTGTCGGCCGGCACAATCTCCGGCAGGAGGTGTCGGGGCAGTCCCAAGCGTTCTATCAACTCGTCGTCCCAACGCCCCGTGCGCGCGCCGACCAGTTGCGTCGTCGTCGCGTTTGTGTACTCGCAGGCGGCGTGGCCTGTGAGGAAAAAGTTAATCAGGTCTGGAATCAGCAGCAGCCGCGCGGCGTCTCTGGGGAAGCCTTCGCGCGCGTGTGCGAACAGTTGATAGAGCGTGTTCAGTTCGAGGAACTGTATGCCCGTGCGCTCGAACAACTCCTCGCGCGGGACGACGCGGAAGACCTCATTCAACATCCCGCGCGTCCGCGCGTCGCGGTAGCAGACGGGGTTCTCGATAAGCCTTCCGCCCGTATCAACCAACCCGTAATCCACCGCCCAACTGTCAACGCCCACGCTCCGCACCGCGCGGCCTGACGCACGCGCCCGCGCGCCGGCTTCACGCAGCCCCGCCTTTATATCACCGAGGATGTCCGAGAACGGCCAGCGCAGGTGCCCGCCCTCCTCGCGCGGCGGGTACTTGAATCGGCGCACCTCTTCGAGCAGCAGCTCGCCCTCGGCCACGCCGCACAGGAAGACGCGCCCGCTCCCCGCGCCAAGGTCAACCGCGATGTAGAGAGAGTCAGACATGAGTAGACAGTAGTCAGTAATCAGTAGCCAGTAGAAGAACCCTAGCGCGGAGCGCTACTGTCTACTGTCTACTGTCTACTGACTACTCTTAAACAATTCCCGAGGCCGCGGCGCCCTTGCGCGCGGGGCGCTCTTCGGCCTTGCGCTGGCGGTAGCCGCTGGCGCGGTAGGCTGCGACGGGGTCTATGGCGCCGCCCGCGCGCTCGCGCGCCGTGGCGAGAATCGGGGACACGTCTGTGGTGAACGCCTGCTTGAGCGTGGCGAGCGCCATCAGAGGGTCGCAGTTCGTCTGCGCCTCCGTGAGCGCGTCGCGGTCTACGAGGTGCGCCTGCACGTAGGCGCGCGAAAGCTCCACCGCGCTCGACATCAGAGACTCTACGGGGTCTGTGACGTTGTGCGACTGGTCGAGCATGTAGGCCGGGTCGAAGTTCTCGACCTTCGACAGCTCCGCGTCAACCAGCTCGTTGAAGATGAGGAATAGCTGGAAGGGTTTTATAGAACCCGCGTCCAGATCGTCGTCGCCGTACTTCGAGTCGTTGAAGTGGAAGCCGGCGAGCTTGCCGAACTGTATGAGGCGGGCGACGATCATCTCGATGTTGACGTTCGGCGCGTGGTGGCCGAGGTCTACGAGGCAGAACGCCTGCGGGCCGAGCTCGCGCGCCGCGTAGTAGCTCACGCCCCAGTCGTTGATGACCGTCGAGTAGAAGGCCGGCTCGTAGAACTTATGCTCGATGAAGAGACGCCAGTCCGAAGGCAGAGCCTTGTAGATGTCGCGCATGCTGTCGAGGTAAAGCTCAAGCGCGCGGCGGAAGTGCTGCTGGCCGGCGAAGTTTCCGCCGTCGCCGATCCAGACCGTGTGCGCCTTCGAGCCGATTTTTTGACCAAGCTCGATGCACTCGACGTTGTGCTCGACGGCCTGACGGCGCACCGCCGCGTCCGGGTGCGTGAGCGAGCCGTACTTGTAGGAGTGCGGCTGGTTCACTTGGTCTTGGAACGTGTTCGAGTTCATCGCGTCGAAGTGCAGGCCGCGCGCGCGGGCGAACTCGACGAGCGCGTCCGGGTCTTCGGGCTTGTCCCAAGGGATGTGGAGGGAGACGCCGGGCGTCGTGCGTACGAGCTTGTTGATGGTCGCGCAGTCTTCAAGCTTCTCGAAGATGCCGCGCGGCTCGCCCACGCCGGGGAAGCGCGCGAAGCGCGTCCCGCCCGTGCCCACGCCCCACGAAGGCACGGCCACGCGGAACGCCTGCGCCTTGGCCGTGAGGTCTTCGATGTCCCGGCCGCGGCGGCGGAGTTGCTTGCCGAGGTGCTCGTAGTCCTCCTCGACCCATTCTCGCGCCGCCTTGTTCTGCTCGGCGATGAAGTTGTCGTCAATCTCGAAGTGAGTAGCCATCGTGTTCTCTCCTACCTTAGGAAGCCGTCCTGCAAGCCGCCGTCAACGGGGATGACGTGGCCGGTCGTCTTCGCCAAACGCTTCGACACGAGCAGGAAGATGCCCTCGGCCTGATCGGAAGGCTCGATGGGCGTCTGCGTCAGCGAGCGCTTGGCGTAGAACTGCGCCAGCTTGTCGCGCAGGGCTTCGGTCTCCTCGGACTCGTCGAAGGCGATGTTGTACTTGGTCAGTGAAGCGACGACGCGGTCGCGCGGGAACATGGTGCTGCCTTTGACGACCGTGGCCGGCGCGACGGCGTTGACGCGTACGAGCGGGGCGAACTCGACGGCCAACTCGCGCGTCAGGTGGTTGGCCGCCGCCTTGCTCGTGTCGTAGGCGAGGCTCCCCTTCTTGGCGACGACGGCGTTCGCGCTCGTCGTCAAGACGATGTTGCCGGACAGCCCTTGCTTCTTGAAGATTTTGTAAGCCTCGTCGGCGACGACGTAGGCGCCGGTGACGTTAATGTTGAAGGTCAGGGCCCACTGCCTGTCTTCGACGCGGCCCGACTTGTCGGGCGGGACGAAGATGCCGGCCGTCACCACCACTGCGTCAATGCCGCCGTAGGCGAGCATCACGTCCTCGAACATCTGCCGTACGCTCTCGCGGTTCGTGATGTCGCAACTCAAGCCGATGGCCGGGCCGCAGTTGCTTATCCCCGTGCCCGCCACGCCGATGCCGGGGCCGTACTGGCTGATTATCTCCTGCGCCGTCTCCTTCGCGGCCTCTTCGTTGAGGTCAACGCAGACAATGTGCGCGCCCTCTTTGACTAGGCGGTGCGCGGCCTCCTTGCCGATGCCGGCGCCGGCGCCGATGACGACGATTATCTGGCGGTCGAGTTCCTTCTCGGGCGGCATGCGGCGGAGCTTGGCCTCTTCGAGCAGCCAGTACTCAATATCAAACGCCTCCTGCTGATCCATCGCCTCGTACTCGTCAATCGCCTCCGCGCCGCGCATGACCTCGATGGCGCAGTTGTAGAACTCCGCCGTCACGCGCGACTCGCTCTTGTTCTTGCCCCACGCGAGCATGCCGAGGCCGGGGATGAGGACGACGGTCGGGTTCGGGTCGCGCATCGCGGGCGAGTCGGGGTGCTTGCAGCGTTCGTAGTAGTCGGCGTAGTCCTTGCGGTACTCGACGAGGCCGTCGGTGATTGCTTTCTTAAGAGCTTCGATGTCGCCCGTGGACGGATCCCACTCGACGAAGAGCGGTTTGATTTTCGTCCGCAGGAAGTGGTCGGGACAAGACGTGCCGAGGGCGGCGAGGCGCGTCGCGTCGTGGCTGTTGACGAAGCGGAGCATCCGCTCGTCGTCCTGAACGGTGCCGACGAAGCGCTTGTAGACCGAGACCTGCCCGCGGACGAACGGAATAATCTCGGCGATGATGCGGCGGCGGTCTGCCTCGGCGAGGGACGCGTGCTTCTTCCCGCCGAAGGTCTCGGCGCCCCTGTCCTTCGATTCGATGTAGCGCGCGGCGCGGTCAATGATTTCGAGCGCAGTCTCGTAGCAGGTCTTGTCGTCGTTGCTCCAACTGCTCATGCCGTGGTGGCCGAGCAGGATGCCTTTGGCCTGCGGGTTCTGCTGGATGAGTTCTTCAATCTTCAAACCGATGTCGAAGCCCGGCCGCTGCCAAGGAATGTAGATGATATCGTCGCCGTAAATCTCTTTGGTGAGTCTTTCCTGATTCACCGAGGCGGCGATGGCGATGACGGCGTTCGGGTGGAGGTGGTCAACGTGCTGGTAGGGGACGAGCGTGTGGAGCGGCGTGTCTATCGAGCCCGCGCGCGGGTTGAGGTTGAAGACGCAGTGGCTGTACATCGGGTACATCGCGTCTTCGATCTCTGTCTTCGGGCCGTTCTCCGGGTGGTTGAGGTAGATCGGCTTCATCGCGCGAATCTTGTCGAGGTAGAACGAGGCGAAGCCGTCGCGCTTGGCCGTGCGCAGGTCGCCGCCCGAGCCCTTGACCCAGAGGACTTCCGTCTCCTGCCCCGTCAGAGGGTCTCGCTCCAACAGCTTGGAAGAGGTGTTGCCGCCGCCCGTGTTCGTCAGCGTCAAGTCCTCACCCAGTTTGTTCGAGCGGTAAACTAAACGGTCGAGCCCCGAGAGCCGGTCGGCGACCTCATCCTGCCAGAGGTACTTCACGTACTCGAAAGACTTCTGTTCGCGTTGTCTGCTCATAAACCCTCCTGCGGATTCTCTTTGGTCGCGCGGAAAAGATTCGGTCGGGCGTGTGGCGGCACGCAGGCAAGCGGTTAACCCGGCGCCGCCGACGGCGGCCCGAGGCTGCGCGGCGAAGGGGCGGACGACCGTGCGCGCCGGGCCACGTTGACTTTCAGGACGTACTGCTAACGGGGTAGGCGGATTCTACTAATATCGGAGGCGTTTTGCCAAACCCTAAATGCGCGGGGCGGCAAAGAGCATTCACGCACGCCCCCGCGCCGCGCTATTTCTTCTTATTTACGGGGCGGCGCGGTCGAGTCGCGCGTGATGAGATGCGTAGGGATGCGCAGCTCAGTCCCCTTCTCTTCGGGGCGCTCGATGAGCGCGACGAGCGCCTCGACGACGCGGCGGCCGATCTCCGCGCGCGGCGAGCAGACCGTAGTCAGGGGCGGCTCGGCCAGCGCCGCGAAAGAGATGTCGTCGAAGCCCACGACCGAGATGTCGCCCGGAATCGAGAGCCCCGCCTTGCGGAACTCGCGCATGGCGCCGAGCGCCATCATGTCGTTTGCGGCGACGACCGCGGTCGGCAACTCCTTCGAGGCCAGAATCTCGCTGGCGGCGCGGCGCCCGCCGTCGAGGCGGAAGTCGCCCTCGTAGACGGCGGGCTCGGGCTCTTCGGGCAGGTGGCGCTTCATGAAGTCGAGGAACGCTTCGCGGCGGATGACGCCCGAAGGGATGCGGCTGGCGCCCGCGATGTGCGCGATGCGGCGGTGGCCGAGGCTTACGAGGTGGCGTACGGCCTCCTCGATGCCGGCGGCGTAGTCCACGCAGATGTTACTCATCCGCTCGCCCGTGAGGTCTGTGCTGTCGAAGACGACCGAGACCTGCCGGCGCGTGACCGCCTCGAACAGCTCCGAGTCCAGCTCTGAAGTCATCAAAGCGACGCCCGCCATCTTCAGCTCCGACAGGCGGCGCACGTACTCTGCGGCGCGTTCGGGGTCGTAGTTGGTGTTGAGCAGGATGACGTTGTAGCCGCGCTCGAAGGCCGCGGCCTCGATGGACTTGACCAGCTCGGGGAAGAAGGGGTTCGAGATGTCCGAGATGAGCAGGCCGAGCATGTTGCTGCGGCCCGAGGCGAGCGAGCGCGCGTGCGCGTTCGGCGAGTACTCGCAGCGCTTGATGGCGTCGAGGACGCGCCGGCGCGTGTCGTCGGAGACGTACTTGGTGCCGTTGATGACGTGCGAGACGGTGGCGGTCGAGACGCCGGCCTCGCGCGCCACGTCCTTAATCCGCGAGGTCTGGAAGGTGGGGACGGGCGGGCGTTCGAGTTCCTGTCGCCGGTGTTCTTCTCTCATTAAGTCCTTCGCCGGTTGTTCTCGACGCATGCGCCGCCTGACGTGATTGTCAGGTGTCTGCGCGGGGGATGCGTCGAGCCAGCCTGAATAATACTTCGTTCGGGTTGTTTTTAAAAGTCCGTTTGTTGACGTTGCCGTCCATGCCGGCGCCGAGTCGGGCGTTTAAGAATCCCGCTGGGAAAACCGCTTAACGGGTCTGACGACCGCCGCAGTCTGTGCCGCCGCACGTGCGCGCGCCGCAACCCCTCTGGACTAAGACTTGTGGAAGGGTTTAGGATGCATAAACCCCAAGCCAGAAAGACCGGACGGAGACGGAGTACGACGCAGGCCCGCGTCGCCCGCGGTCTCAGGCCCGGTAAACCGCTTACCAGTCGCGCCCTTTTTGGAGGCCGCACACATGCGCCCTGAACGTTTGCAACACACGCATCCCGAACGTTTGCAGAGGCCCGCGCTACTAAACACCATTCTCTTCACGGCCGCCCTCTTGCTCGCCGCGGCGCCCGCAGCGCGCGCGGACGTGCGGCTCCCCGACGTGCTCTCCGACTCGATGGTCTTGCAGCGCGGCGTGCGCGTCCCCGTCTGGGGCACGGCCGAGCCGGGCGAGGCCGTCACGGTCAGCTTCGCGGGACAGACCAAGAGGGCGACGGCCGGCGCCGACGGACGCTGGCGCGTCTGGCTCGACCCCTTGAAGGCGAGCGCGACGCCGGCCGCGTTTGTCGTCAGCGGCAAGAACAGGGTCGAGTTGAAGGACGTGCTGGTCGGCGAGGTGTGGCTCGTCTCGGGGCAGTCGAACATGCAGTTCACGCTGGCCGAGACGAAGGAGGCCGCGGAGGCCATCGCCACGGCGAACCACCCGCTGATACGCCTCTTCAACGTCAGCCGTCAGGTCGGCTTCAAGCACAAGCCGCCGCCGCTCGCCGTCTGGCAGGCGTGCAGCCCCGAGTCTGTCAGAGAGTTCTCGGCCGCGGGCTACTACTTCGCCGTCGAGTTGCAGAAGGAGTTGGGCGTCCCCGTCGGCGTCATCAACTCGTCCTACGGCGGCTCGCAGGCGGAGGCTTGGACGCCTGTCGAGTACCTGAACGCCAACCCGGAACTGAAGGCCACGGTCGAACGCAAGAAGACTTGGGACGAGGAGCGGCCGCGCGTGAGGGTCGAGTACGACGAGGCCATCAAGCGCTGGCGCGAGGAGGCAGACAAGGCGAAGGCGGCGGGCGCACGCCCCTCGCCCTCGCCGCCCGTGCCGGACGCGTTGCGCGAGTACCGCGTCGCGTCTTCCATCTACGACGGCATGATCGAGCCGCTGATGCCCTTCTACGTCCGCGGCGCCTTCTGGTATCAGGGCGAGTCGAACGAGGCGCGCGCAGAGCAGTACCGGATACTTCTGCCGACGATGATACGCGCGTGGCGCGAGCGCTGGGGCGAAGGCGACTTCCCCTTCGGCATCGTGCAGCTTCCCAACTACCGCGACCCGAAGCCCGAGCCGGCCGACGAGGAGTGGAGCCACATACGCGAGGCGCAGCGCCGCACCGCCGCGACGACGAAGAACGCCGGCCTCATCGTCACGATAGACATCGGCGAGGCGCACGACATACACCCGAAGAACAAGCTCGACGTGGGCCGACGCATGGCGCGCTGGGCTCTGGCCGAGGTCTACGGCCGGCGGCTGACGCCGACGGGGCCGATGTTTCAGAGCATGAAGGCGGGCGGGAACAAGCTTCTTCTCAAGTTCGAAGACGTGGGCGCGGGTTTGAGAATCCGCGACGGCGACAAGTTGCAAGAGTTCGCCGTCGCGGGCGAAGACCGCAAGTGGCACTGGGCCGAGGCACGCATCGTCGGGAAGGACAAAGTCGAAGTCTGGTCTGCGGACGTGCCACATCCGGTCGCCGCGCGCTACGCCTTCAACAACAACCCGCGACACCCGAACCTGACGAACGACACGGGGCTGCCCGCCGCGCCCTTCCGCACCGACGACTGGCCCGACCCGACCGCCGGCAAGCGCTGAGATGAAGAGACGAATAAACAATACCGCGAGTGTGAGCGAGCGGGTCGGCGTCACGACGTACAGGCGTATCGCGTCACACATACCCGCTCGCTGCTTAACGCTCGCGGCACTGTTGCTCTGCCTGTCGCCTTTCACTTCTTCGGCGCAGACGGCCGAACAGACGCCGCTGCCGACGCCGCCCGTTCAGCGCCCTGCGAACCCGAAACTCCCGACGCTGTTCGTCGTCGGCGACTCGACCGCCAACAACAACGCGAACGGCGCCCGAGGGTGGGGCGACCCTTTCGCGGCCTTCTTCGACACGTCGAAGATTAACGTCCTCAACCGCGCGCGCGCAGGCCGCAGCAGCCGTACGTTCCTGACCGAAGGGCTTTGGGACAAGGTCTTGCAGGACTTGAAGCCGGGCGACTTCGTCCTCATACAGTTCGGCCACAACGACGGCGGCCCGCTCGACATGGGGCGCGCACGCGGCTCCCTGCCCGGCCTCGGCGAAGAGACGAAAGAGGTGACGATGCCCGACGGCCGCAAGGAGGTCGTGCACACCTTCGGCTGGTACAACCGCAAATTCATCGCCGACGTGAAGGCCAAAGGCGCGACCCCGATTATCCTCTCGCTCACCGTGCGCAACATCTGGAAGGACGGACGTGTCGAGCGCGGCTCCGGCAAGTTCCGCGAGTGGGCTGAAGAGCTTGCGCGCGCCGAGGGCGTGCGCTTCGTGGACGTGACGACCATCGTCGCAGACAAGTACGAGGCTCTGGGCGAAGAGAAAGTCAAACCGCTCTTCGGCCCCGACCACACGCACACGAGCCCGGCCGGCGCCGAGCTTAACGCCGCGGCCGTCGTCGCCGGCCTCAAAGGTCTGAAGGGCGACCCCTTCAAGAAATACTTCTCCGCGCGCGCGAAGGATGTCGCCGCCTACAGGCCGCCGAAGTCGAAATGAATGAGTAAGGAGTCCGAACCTTGACGAAGTCGAACCGACACGCGTGGGCGCGCGCCTTCGCCTCGCTGCTGCTCGTCTTGCAACTGCTAGCGCCCTCGGTCGTCGGCGCGCAGAAGGCGCGGCGCGGCGCGGCGCAGACGGGGCGCGGGGCGTCAGCGTCCGCCGCGCTCGCGTGGCCGAAGGTGACGAGTCAGTCGAAGCCTTGGACGCGCTGGTGGTGGCTCGGCAACGCCGTCAACAAACCCGAACTCTCGAAGGCGCTGGCGAAGTACGAGCAGGCGGGACTCGGCGGGCTTGAGCTGACGCCCATCTACGGCGTGCGCGGCGAGGAGTCGCACTTCATCAACTTCCTCTCGCCCGAATGGGTCTCGATGCTCGAACACACGCTGCGCGAGGCGGGCCGGCTGGGCTTAGGCGTGGACATGGCTACGGGCACGGGCTGGCCCTTCGGCGGGCCTTGGATTAACGCCGAGGACGCCTGCAAGGATTTGGTCTCGAAGACCTACGAGCTGAGCGGCGGCGCGCGTCTGAGCGAGCCCGTACGGCTTGTGCAGAAGCCGCTCGTGCGCGCCGTCGGCCGCCGCGTGAGCATCAATGAATTGAAGGAGCCCATCAGCGCGAACCCCAACCTGCAAGAGCTTGCGCTCGATCAGGTGCGCTTCGAGAAGCCGCTCCCGCTGCAAGCGCTGATGGCCTTCTCCGACAAGGGCGAGTCGTTCGACCTCACCGCGCGCGTCCGCGCCGACGGCACGCTCGACTGGGTCGCGCCCGCGGGACGCTGGAAGCTCTACGCCATCTTTCAGGGCTGGCACGGCAAGCAGGTCGAACGCGCCGCGCCCGGCGGCGAGGGCAACGTCATAGACCACTTCTCCTCGGAAGCGCTCGGCCACTACCTCGCGCACTTCGACCAAGCGTTCGCGGGGCACAACGTCCGATCCTTACGCGCCTTCTTCAACGACTCCTACGAAGTTGATGACGCCGAAGGGCAGTCCGACTGGACGCCGAAGTTCCTCGAAGAGTTTCAGACGCGACGCGGCTACGACCTTCGCCAACAACTGCCCGCGCTCCTCGGCGACGGCGACGAGGACACACGTCTGCGCGTCCTGCACGACTTCCGCGAGACCGTCTCAGACCTTCTGCTCGACCGCTTCACCGTCGCGTGGCGCGAGTGGGCGCACAGGCGCGGCGCGGTCATACGCAACCAGTCGCACGGCTCGCCCGCGAACATCCTCGACCTCTACGCGGCGAGCGACATCCCCGAGACCGAAGGCACCGACATCGTCCGGATGAAGTTCGCCTCTTCGGCCGCGCACGTCACGGGCAAGCCGCTCGCCTCGGCCGAGACCGTGACGTGGCTCGACGAACACTTTCTCTCCTCGCTCGGCGACGTGAAGCGCGCCGTAGACCTCAACTTCCTCGGCGGCATCAACCACGTCGTCTACCACGGCCTCGCCTTCTCGCCCGAGAACGACCCTTGGCCCGGCTGGCTCTTCTACGCCGCAGTCCACTTCGGCCCGCAGAACACCGAGTGGCGAAACTTTGCGGCGCTCAACCAGTACATCGCGCGCGTGCAGTCGTTCATGCAAACGGGCCGCGCAGACGAGGACGTGCTGCTCTACTACCCCGTCCACGACATGTGGTCTGAGCAGAGCAAGGAGGGGCGCCTGATTCACGTCGGCGGCGGCCACGACGTTGGCATCACGCAGGCCGACGCGCAGACGCTGCTCGACAACGGCTACGCCTTCGACCTCTTCACAGACCGGCAGTTGGCAAACGTCACCTTCTCGAACGGCGCGCTCCGCACGGGCGGTCTTAACTATCAGGTCATCGCGCTGCCCGAGACACGCCTCGTGCCCGCCGAGACGTTGGAAAAATTCTTCGCGCTGGCGCGCGCGGGCGCGACCGTCGTCGTGCGCAAGAGCCTGCCCGCGGACGTGCCCGGCCTCGCGCGCCTCGACACGCGCCGCGCCGCGCTCAAGCGGCTCCTGTCACAACTCGACTTCAAGGAGACGGACACGGCGGGCGTGCGCGCCGCGGGCTTCGGCGCGGGCCGCTTCCTGCTCGGCGACGATCTGGCGAAGCTGCTCGCCCAAGCGAAGGTGCGCCGTGAACCGATGGTCGAACGTGGCCTTCGCTTCACGCGGCGCAGGGACGCGTCCGGCGCGTTCTACTTCATCCTCAACCGCGGGGCCGAAGCCTTCGAGGGCTGGGTGCCGCTCGCGTCGGGCAGGGGCGAGGCGGCGCTCTTCAATCCGCTGACGGGCGAGGCCGGGTTTGCATCTGCGCGCGCTGCGGCGGGCGGCGGCCGCGAGGTCTACTTGCAGCTCGCGCCCGGCGAGTCTTGCATCCTGAAGACCTTCGACCGGGCCGAGCCGGACGGATTCTCGTACCCGTACTTCAAGCCCGCGGGCGCGGCGCAGCCGTTGAGTGGCGAGTGGTCTGTGAACTTCGTCGAAGGCGGGCCGGCGCTTCCGCCCGCGCGCCAACTGAGCGAACTCAGCTCTTGGACGGCGTTCGGCGGCGACGAGTACAGATACTTCTCGGGCACCGCGCGCTACACGCTCAACTTCTCGCGGCCGCGAGGGTCGAACGGCGACTGGCTGCTCGACCTCGGGCGCGTCGCAGAGAGCGCGCGCGTGCGTCTCAACAGCCGCGACTTGGGCACGCTCTTCACTCCGCCCTTCCGCGTGCGCGTGCCCGCGGCGCTGCTGCGCGAGACGAACACGCTCGAAGTCGAGGTTTCGAACCTGATGATTAACCGCGCCATAGATCTTGAGCGGCGCGGCGTCAAGTACAAGAAGTTCTACAACACGAACTTCCCCGCGCGACGCCCCGAAGACCGCGGCGCCGACGGGCTCTTCGACGCCACCAAACTCTCGCCGCGCGACTCCGGCCTGCTCGGCCCCGTGACGCTCACGCCGGCCGAGGCTGTGAGGTTTTGAGTGAAGCTGAAGTAAAGGGCGACAACTTTGATGAGGCTCGAACGTCTGACAATCGCGGCCGCGCTGTCGTTGCTCTTAACAGCGCTCGTGTGGCTGCCCGCGCGTGCGGACTCGCCGCGTGTCGCGCGTCTCAACGTCTCGCTTGATAAGGACTGGCGCTTCCTCAAAGGCGACGCCGAGGGCGCCGAGCGGCCGGAGTTCGATGACGCGGCGTGGCGGCGTCTGGATGTGCCGCACGATTGGAGTATCGAGGGGCCTTTCGACGAAGGGAACCCGACGGGCAAGGCCGGCGGCTACCTGCCCGCGGGCGTCGGCTGGTATCGCAAGCGCTTCACTCTGCGCGCGGCCGAGCGCACGCGCCGCGTCTTCGTCGAGTTCGACGGTGTGATGGCGAACAGCGACGTGTGGGTCAACGGCTTTCATCTTGGCCGGCGCCCCTACGGCTACGTCAGCTTCCGCTACGAGCTGACCGGCCACGTCAACTTCGGCCCCGACAGCCCTAACGTCATCGCCGTCCGCGCGGACAACTCGGGCCAGCCCGCCTCGCGCTGGTACGCGGGCGCCGGGATTTATAGACACGTCCGTTTAGTGACGACCGAGCCCGTACACCTCGAATACCACGGCACCTTCGTCTCCACGCCACAGGTCGGCAAAGACTCTGCGACCGTCCGCGTCGAGGGCGAGGTCGTCAACCAGTCTGACGCGCCGCGCGCGGTCTCGCTGCAAGTCATGCTCTTAGGTTTGGACGGCACGACCATCGAGACGGCCGAGACGCCGAACCAGACAATCGAGGCCGGCAAGACCGTCACCTTCACGCGCGAGGTCACGCTGAAAAACCCTCTGCGATGGGACTTGGACACGCCGCGCCTCTACACGGCCGTCGCGCGCGTGCGCTCGGCGGGCCGGACGCTCGACGACGAGTGGGTCAACTTCGGCGTGCGCGACTTCAGGTTCGAGCCCGAGACGGGCTTCTGGCTCAACGGCCGCAACTTCAAGTTAAAGGGCGTCTGCCTTCATCACGACGCGAGCGCGCTCGGCGCGGCCGTGCCTCTGCGCGCTTGGGAGCGGCGGCTGCAAATCTTAAAGGCGCTCGGCGTCAACGCCATACGCACCGCGCACAACCCGCCCGCGCCCGAGTTCCTTGAGTTGACGGACAGGATGGGCTTCGTCGTCATGGACGAGATGTTCGACGCGTGGACGGTGGCGAAGAACCCTTACGACTATCACCTCTTCTTCGAAGACTGGTCGCTCAAGGACACGCGCGACACCGTGCGCCGCGACCGCAACCACCCGTCCGTCTTCCTCTACAGCGCCGGCAACGAGATTCACGACACGCCGAAGGCAGACCTCGCCAAGCGCATCCTCTCTTCATTGGTCGCAGAGTTTCACCGGAGCGACCCGACGCGCCCCGTCACGCAGGCGCTCTTTCGGCCCAACGTGAGCCACGACTACGACAACGGCCTCGCGGACTTGCTCGACGTGGTCGGGCAGAACTACCGCGAGAACGAAATCCTCGCCGCGCACAAGCAGAAGCCCTCGCGAAAGATTCTGGGGACGGAGAACACGCACACGCGCGAGGCTTGGCTGGCGCTTCGCGACAACCCGCCGTACGCGGGGCAGTTCCTCTGGACGGGCATTGATTACCTCGGCGAGTCGCCCGGCTGGCCGCTTATCGGTTTCAACTTCGGACTCGTTGACCGCGCGGGCACCGTCCGCCCGCTCGGACGGCAGCGCGAGAGTTGGTGGAGCGAGCGCCCCGTGGTCTACGCCGTACGCCGCGTCGCGCCGACGCCGCTCGCGCCGACAGACCCCGGCTACGGCACTGACCGACGCCCGCAGGTGCTCTACGACGACTGGACGCCGAAGAGTCTCGACAGACACGAAGAGGACGTGGAGGTCTACAGCAACTGCGACACGGTCGAGTTGTTCCTCAACGGCCGCTCGCTCGGCTCTAAGCGCAAGCCCGCGGACGACTCGCCGCGCACGTGGAAGGTGACGTTCGAGCCCGGCACGCTCAAGGCCGTCGGAAGCGAAGGCGGCCGTACCGTCGAAGGCGGGCGCCTCGCCGCAACGCACGAGTTGAGGACGGCGGGCAGGCCCGCGCGCATTCAACTGTCGGCAAGTCAAAGACAGGTCGCGAACGTCTGGGACGACGTGGTCTACTTCGAGGCGACGGTCGTGGACGCGAACGGCGTCGCCGTGCCGACGGCTTCCGACCTCATCACCTTCAAAGTCACAGGGCCGGGCCGCGTCGTCGCCGTGGACAGCGGCGACAACGCGAGCCACGAGCCCTTTCAGGCGTCGGAGCGACGCGCCTTTCAGGGGCGCTGCTTCGCGCTGCTCAAGTCGGACGCGCCGCGCGGCTCGATAACGTTGACGGCCACGGCCGCGGGGCTCGCCCCGGCTTCCGTCAACGTCACGGCCGTCGGCCCCGCGGCCTTCCGGATAGCGGGCCGTTAAAAACCCCCGAGGAGAATTTCGAAGATGCGCAGACACAAGAAGGCACTCATCACCGTACTCGCCGCCGCACTGCTCCTGCTCGACGGCACGGCCGCTGTCGCCGCCGACCCGTTCAAGGACTGGCCCGCAGGCACTTCGCCACGCGAGGTCGGCAAGCGCGTCGCCGAGAACTGGGTCGCGCGCGACTTCGAGTTCAAACAGATGGTCAAGGGGGCGGACGGCGTAGAAAAACCGCGCCGGCAGTACGTCATCTACCCGGAAGTCTGCGCTTGGTACGGCGCGCTCACGGTCGCGCGGCTGATGAAAGATAAAGACCTGACGGCGAGGCTCGTTAAAGAGTTCGACCAGTTCTTCACGCCCGAGGGCGACAAGCACGTCTCGCGCCAGTCGCACGTGGACTACAGCGTCTTCGGCACGGTGCCTTTGGAGCTTTACATCCAGACGAAGGACGCGCGCTACCTCGACTTCGGGCGCGGCTTCGCCGACCGCCAGTGGGAGAAGACCACGCCCGACGGCATCACTTCGGAGGCGCGCTACTGGGTGGACGACATGTACATGATGAACGTCCTACAGGCGGAAGCCTTCCGCGCGACCGGCGACATCAAGTACCTCGACCGCGCGTCTCTGGCGACGGCCGCCTACCTCGACAAGTTGCAACAGCCGACGGGCCTCTTCTTCCACGCCGCCGACTCGCCCTTCTACTGGGGGCGCGGCAACGGCTGGTACGCCGCCGGCATGGCCGAGCTTCTGCGCTCGCTGCCGAAGAACCACCCGCGCCGCGCGCGCATCATGCAGGGCTACAAAACGATGATGGCGGCGCTCCTGAAGTACCAAGCGGAGGACGGACTCTGGCGTCAACTCGTTGACCGCCCCGACGTGTGGGCCGAAACATCCGGCACGGGGATGTTCGCCTTCGCCTTGGTGACGGGCGTGAAGGAGGGCTGGCTCGACAAGAAGACCTACGCGCCTGCGGCGCGCAAGGCTTGGCTCGGACTCGTCAAACATCTGGACGCGCAGGCCAACGTGAGCGAGGTCTGCATCGGCACGAACAAGGGTTTTCAGGAGGTCGGCCCAGACCTTGAGAAGCAGCTCAAGTTCTACCTCGACCGCCCGCGCAAGACCGGCGACCTGCACGGCCAAGCCCCTATCCTCTGGACGGCGACGGCGCTGCTGCGTTAGTGAGCATTTGAGATTTGAAATTAAGGAAGACGGTGATGAAGGTTAAAAAGGGGCTTCGTCTTTACGCCGCGCTGCTCGGCCTCGCGTTGCTGCTCGCGTCGGCCGTCGTTCAGAGCAACGCTTCCGCGCAAAGGAGGGCGGCGAGGAGTCAGCCGAACGACGCCCTCGTCTACAGCGTGCGCGCTTACGGCGCGCGCGGCGACGGGAAGACCGTGGACAGCGGAGCCGTCAACCGCGCCATCGAGGCCGCGGCCGCGGCGGGCGGGGGCACAGTCCACTTCCCCGCGGGCACCTACCTCTGCTTCTCGATTCGTTTGAAGAGCAACGTCGCGCTCCGACTCGAACAGGGCGCCGTCATCCTCGCCGCAGACCCCGAGCGGGACAAGGGCACTTACGACACGCCGGAGCCGAACGAGTGGGACATGTATCAGGACTTCGGCCACTCGCACTGGCAGAACAGCCTCATCTGGGGCATCAATGTCGAGAACGTCTCCATCACAGGCCCCGGCCTCATAGACGGCCGCGGGCTCACCCGCCGCAGCCCTCGCCCGCGTCGGCCCTTGCAGGCCGGCGACACGCCGACGACGCTCGGCGGCGGGCAGGCCGCGCGCCCCGTCTCGCCGCTCGGCGAGGACGCGCCGCCCGAGACGATGAACGGCCTCGGCAACAAGGCCATCTCGCTCAAGCTCTCGCGCAACGTGCTGCTGCGCGACTTCTCCGTCCTCAACGGCGGCCACTTCGCCCTGCTCGCGACGGGCGTGGACAACCTGACGATTGACAATCTGAAGGTGGACACCAACCGCGACGGCTTCGACATAGACTCGTGCCGCAACGTCCGCGTCTCGAACTGCTCGGTCAACTCGCCGAACGACGACGCCATCGTCTTAAAAAGTTCTTATGCGCTCGGCTTCGCGCGCGCGACCGAGAACGTGACCATCACCAACTGCTTCGTCAGCGGCTACGACATCGGCTCGCTCCTCGACGCCACGTACAAGCGCAACGTCAAAGAGGCGCCCGACAAGGACGGCCCCACGGGTCGCCTCAAGTTCGGGACGGAGTCGAACGGCGGCTTCAAAAACATCACCATCACGAACGTCGTCTTCGACCACTGCCGCGGCCTCGCGCTCGAAACCGTTGACGGCGGCCCGCTCGAAGACGTGACCGTCTCGAACGTCACGATGCGCGACGTGGTGACGGCCCCGATTTTCCTCCGCCTCGGCGCGCGCATGCGCGGGCCTGCCGGGGCGCCGCCGGGCGTCCTGCGCCGCGTGCAGATAAGCAACGTCGTCGTCTACAACGCCGAGCCGCGCTTCGCCTCGATCATCGCCGGGCTGCCGGGTCATCCGGTCGAGGACGTGCGCCTGAGTGACATACGCATCCTCTACCGCGGCGGCGGGACGCGCGAGCAGGCCGCGCTCGAACCGCCCGAGAAGGAGACGAACTACCCCGAGCCCTCTATGTTCGGCGACCTGCCCGCCTACGGCTTCTTCATACGCCACGCGCGCGGCGTCGAACTCTCGAACGTCTCGGTCGGCTTCATGACGGACGACCAGCGCCCGGCCTTCCACCTCGAAGACGTGCGCACTGCTACCTTCACAGGCGTCGCCGCGCAGAAGACGGCGGACGTGCCGACGTTCGTTTTGAAGAACGTCGAAGACTTCGCCGTCCGCCTCTCGCGCCCCGTCCCCGACACGCGAGTTGAGAAGACTGAGTCGAAGCGGTTTTAGAGTCTTTACGAACGGACAGGGGTCAAGCACATGCCGACGAGTTGGCGGGCGAGGGCGGTCGCGTTGGTCTTCATCTTCTGCGCGGCGGGAGTCGCGGAGGCGTTCGCGCAATCAGCGATGAAGGACGCGGAGGCCGGATTGCCCGCGTGGGTAAAGACCGTCGGCGCGCGGCGCGGGCCGGCGAGGAAGAAGGTCTGTTCGGCGAACGAGTACGGCGCGGTCGGGGACGGGCAGACGAATTCGACGCGGGCGATTCAGAAGGCGATAGACGCGTGCGCGCGCTCGGGCGGCGTCGTCCAGTTCAAGCCGGGCGAGTACGTGACGGGCGCGCTCTTCATCAAGTCGGGCGTGAACTTCGTCGTCGGCAGTGGCGTCACGCTGCTCGGCAGTCAGGAGGACGCGGACTACCCTTCCATCTTCACGCGCGTCGCCGGGATAGAGATGAAGTGGCCGGCGGCGCTCATCAACGTCAACGACGCGAAGAACGTGCGGCTCACAGGCGGCGGCACCGTTGACGGGCGCGGCAAGAAGTGGTGGGACAGGTATTGGAACCTGCGGCGCAACGACTACGAGCCGCGCGGCCTTCGCTGGGCGGCCGACTACGACGCAGAGCGCGTGCGCCTGCTGGTCGTCTGGAAGTCTTCGGATGTGTCGGTCGAGAACCTTTCCCTCAAGCGCTCCGGCTTCTGGACGGTGCAGGTCGTCTACTCGGATCACGTCACCGTTGACGGCATCAAGATTAGCGACAACGCCGGGCCGAGCACCGACGGCGTGGACATAGACTCTTCTTCCTACGTCCTCGTCGAGCACTGCGACATAGACAACAACGACGACGACATCTGCCTGAAGTCGGGGCGCGACTACGACGGGCTGCGCGTCGGGCGGCCGACCGAGTACGTCGTCGTGCGCGACAACCTGACGCGCCGCGGCGGCGGCGTCCTCTCCTTCGGCAGCGAGACCTCGGGCGGCATACGACACGTCGTCGCCTACCGCAACCGCGGCGTCGGCACGAGCGAGGGCCTGCGCTTCAAGTCCGCGAAGACGCGCGGCGGCTACGTCTCGGACGTGCTCATACGCGACATCAGGATGGAGAACGTGCCGCTGCCCTTCACCTTCACGCTCAACTGGAACCCGAGCTACTCCTACGCGACCATCCCCAAGGAGATTAAGAACCCGCCCGCGCACTGGGTCGTGATGAACACGCCCGTCACGCCGCCCGAGCGCGGCTACTGCGAGTTTCGAGACATACGCATCGAGAACGTCGAGGTCGTGGGCGCCAAGCGCGTCTTCTCGGCCACCGGGCTGCCCGAGAAGCCCATCGTCGGCGTCACCTTCTCGAACGTCACGGCCGAGGGCGCCGAGGCCGGCTTCATCGAGCACGCGCGCGACTGGACGATGAAGGATGTGCGAGTGAAGACGCCGGACGGCGAGCCCTTGAAGATGACGGACGCCGTGAACGTGGATAAGCCCGAGGTGGTTAAGAAGTAAGGCTACGGCTCGACGGGCCAGTCTTCCGACTCGACGTGCTCGCGCCGCATGATCTCTTCGGCGCGGCGGACGAGCGCGGGATGCTTTGCCGACACGTCGCGCGTCTCGCCGATGTCGGTTCTGAGATCGTAGAGTTCGACGGCGCCGCGCGCGCCGTGGCGGACGGCCTTCCAGTTCCCCACGCGCACGGCCTGCGCGAAGCCGCCCTCGTGGAACTCCCAGTAAAGGTACTCGCGCCGCGGCGCGCGGCCCGTCGTGAGGAGCGGGAGCAAGGAGACGCCGTCCGTCCTCTCCGGCGCGCGTGCGCCAGCGACGGCCGCGAAGGTCGGCATGAGGTCGCAGAGCGTTGTGACGTAAGAAGTCGTCCGCCCGGCCCGCACGCGGCCCGGCCAGCGGACGATGAAGGGCTCGCGTATGCCGCCCTCGTACAGCTCGCGCTTGAGGCCGCGGAAGGGGCCGTTGCTGTCGAAGAGCGTCTGGTCGTAGCCGCCCTCCGACTTGTCCTGCGGCCCGTTGTCGCTCGTGAAGACGACGAGCGTGTCGTCGTCCAGCTTCAACTCCTTCAGCAGCGCCAGAACCTTCCCCACGTCGGCGTCGAGGCGCGTGACCATCGCGGCGTAGTTGCGTTGCTGCGGCGTCCAAGGCTCGCCCGTGTACGGCGCGTCTGTGGGCACCTCCATGCCGTTGCCTGTCTGGCGCCCGAGTTCGTTGTTGGCGTGCGGCAGCGTGTAGGCGAGGTAGAGGAAGAAGGGCGCGGACGCCTCGCGCCGTATGAAGTTCAAAGCCTCGCGCGTGAAGAGGTCGTGCGAGTAAGTGCCCTTCGGAATGTTAACGCGCTCGTCGCCCAGCCAGAGGTAGTCGGGGTAGTAGTTGTGCGCGTGGTTCTGGTTGAGGTAGCCGAAGAAGTAGTCGAAGCCCTGACGG
>DATFHD010000033.1:0-8703 GCA_035248785.1 Pyrinomonadaceae bacterium
CTGCTAGACGACGCGCGTTTCTCGCCCGACGGGCAGATGGTCTACTACAGCGCGGCGTGGGACGGCCGCCCGAGCCAGCTCTACTTCACGCGGCCGGGCTCGCCCGAGTCGAGCGCCGTCTCGCTGCCCGAGTCGGCGCGGCTGCTCTCGGTCTCTTCGACGGGACAACTGGCCGTCCTGCTCGCGCGCGGCGGCAGCACCTATAGCGGCATGTTGGCGCAGATGCCGTTGACCGGCGGCACGCCGCGCGAGCTATACGACAACGTCCAGTGGGCCGACTGGTCGCCGGACGGGACGCAGCTCGCCGCCGTGCGCGGGCTCGACAGGAAGACGCGCCTTGAGTACCCGCTGCGCAACGTGCTCTTCGAGACGGCGGGCTCCGTCATCTGCCCGCGCGTCTCGCCGCGCGGCGACGCGGTCGCCTTCATCCACCAGCCGCTCTACGGCGACAACAGCGGCGCCGTCATGCTCGTCGAACGCTCGGGCCGCGTGCGCAGCCTCTCGCAGAGCTGGCCCGACCTTGTCGGGCTCGCGTGGTCGGCGCGCGGCGACGAGGTCTGGTTCACGGCCTCCGAGCGCGGGGCCAACCGCGCCATCTACGCCGCGGACATGTCGGGCCGCGTGCGCCTCGTCGAGCGACTGCCGAGCAGGCTCGCGCTGACCGACATCGCGCCCGACGGCCGCGTGCTCTTCACGCGCACGAGCTACGAGTGCGGGATGATGTGCCGCGCGCCGGGCGCGGCCGAGGAGCGCGACCTCTACTGGCTCGACGGCTCCATCGCCACAGACCTTTCGGACGACGGCAAGACGCTGCTCTTCGTCGAGGCGCGCGAGGGCGCGTCGAAAGACTTCGCCGCGTACCTGCGCGGCACGGACGGCTCGCCCGCGGTGCTGCTCGGAGAAGGCTTCGCCACAGACCTCTCGCCGGACGGCAAGTGGGTGCTCGCTATCCCGGCGACCCCGGTCGGCTCGCCCGCGCAGATAGACCTGCTGCCGACGGGCGTCGGCGAGCGACGCCGCCTGACGAACGACTCCATCAACCACCTCCACGACTTCGAGTCCTACGTCAACCTCATCGGGCCGCGCTGGTTCCCCGACGGGCGGCGCATCCTCTTCACCGGCGAGGAGCAGGGGCACGGCTCGCGCTGCTACGTTCAGGGCCTTGAAGGCGACCCCGCGCGCGCCATCACGCCCGACGGCGTCTACTGCGTCACGCTCTCGCCCGACGGCAAGGCGGCCGTCGGCGTCGGCCTCGACCAGAGGGTGCAGCTCTACCCGGTGGACGGCGGCCAGCCCGCCGCGGTCGCAGGGCTTGAGCCGGGCGACGTTCCGACGCAGTGGGGCGTCGGCGGCACTTCGCTCTACGTGCAGAGGGCGGTCGGCGGCGTCAACCGCGTCTACAGGCTCGACACGGCCACGGGGCGGAAGGTGCTCTGGAAGGAGTTCGCGCCCGCGGACGCGACCGGGATGATCTACTTCAACCCGCCCTTCGTCACGCCCGACGGCAGGTCGTACGTCTACTCTTACGCGCGCGGGCAGAACGACCTCTACCTCGTCGGCGGGCTTGAGTGAGCGCGGCCGCTCACTTCCTGAAGTTTTCTCTGAGCCCGAGGTTTCGTATCAGGCGGTGGAGGTTGTTGGGGTGTATGCCGAGCAGGCGCGCGGCCTCGCCGTAGTCGCCGCCCGCCTGCTCTAGAGCGTTCGCTACCAGTTGACGCTTGGCCGCCTTGACGGCCTCGTGGTACTTGACGGGCGGCGAGCCCGCGGGCGGCTCGGCTTCGAGCAGCGCCTCGGGCAAGTCCTCGGCGAGGATGGTGTCGGTCGTGCCCATCACGACGGCGCGCTCGACGGCGTTCTCAAGCTCGCGCACGTTGCCCGGCCAGTCGTAGGCGGCGAGGCGCGCGCGCGCCGCCTCCGAGATGCCGTTAATCTGCCGCTTGCACTTCGCGCCGTACTTGGCGACGAAGTAGTTCGAGAGCAGCGCCACGTCCTCGCGCCGCTCGCGCAGCGGCGGCATCGTCAGCGAGACGACGTTGAGGCGGTAGTAGAGGTCGCGGCGGAACGCTCCGCGCCGGATGGCCTCGTCCAAGTCCTGATTCGTCGCCGCGATGACGCGGATGTCCACCTTCAGCGGGCGCGTCCCGCCGACGCGCTCGAACTCACGCTCCTGTAAGACGCGCAGCAGCTTGGTCTGGACGTGCGTCGGCATCTCGCCGACCTCGTCGAGGAAGATTGTGCCGCCGTCGGCCAGCTCAAGCCTCCCGAGCTTGCGCGCGTAGGCGCCCGTGAAGGCGCCCTTCTCGTGTCCGAACAACTCACTTTCGAGCAGCGTCTCTGTGAGCGCCGCGCAGTTGACGGCGACGAGCGGCCCCGACGCGCGCGGGCTGTTGCGGTGGATGTCGCGCGCCACAAGCTCCTTGCCGGTGCCGGACTCGCCGCGGATGAGCACGGTCGAGTCACTCGGCGCGACCTTGGCTATGAACTCGTGAACCTTGCGCATGCACGCGCTCTCGCCGATGAGCGCGTGCTCCGTGTCGAGGTCTGTGCGCAGCCGCCGGTTCTCGTCCTCAAGCCGTTTGAGCCGGCGTGCGGCGTTGAGCGCCCCGGCGGCGACGTTGGCGACCGCGGTGGCGAGGCGCAGGTGGCGCTCGTTAAAGCGCGCGCCCGGCGTGCGCGCGTCGAGGTAGACGACGCCCGTCACCTTGCCGAGCAGCACCAGCGGCACGCAGAGCAGCGAGCTAACGCCCGACGCCAACAGACTCTCTGACGCGCACACCTCCTCGCCCCGCAGCACGTCGTTGCTCATCAGGCCCAACGCGCCCTGCACGACCTGCCTGACGACCGTGCGGCTGACGCGCACCAACGCGCACGCGCCCGCGCCCCTTTCGAGTCCGAAGACCGACGCGAACTCTTCGCCGCCTTCGGCGAGCAGGAGGATCGCCCCGCGCTCGGCGGGCACGAGTTGGAAGAGCTGATTCAGCAGCCCGCGCTGAAGGGCGTCCATCCCTTCGGCCGCGTTGATCGCCGCGCTGGCCCTCATCAGCGCGCCGAAGTCATGCGCGGCCAGCGCGAGGTCGTCGCCCGCCTGAAGCCTGAGCGCGGTGTTAGTGACGGGCGTCGTGTCTTCGAGCAGCACCCCGTTCGCCTCGGGCGACAACTCAGACTCTTCGAGCAGGAAGAGGAAGACCGAGTTGCCGACGCGGACGCGGTCGCCGTGGTTGAGGGCGCGCTCCTTGACGGGCACGTCGTTGACGAACGTCCCGTTGTGGCTGCCGAGGTCTGTGACGAGGTAGGCGTCCCGCTCGCGGCGGACGACGCACTGGCGGCGCGAGACGGCGTGGTCGTTTACGGGGACGTGGTTGGACGGGTCGCGCCCGACCGCCACCTCGCCGTCGCCGAGCGCGAAGACGGCCGCCTTAAGCGGGCCGGCGATGCTTACCAGTTTAGCTCCCAAGGGGTTTACCGCTGCGGACTGAAGTTCGTGCGTCGCACGCGCGTAAGCATAAGTTAGAGCCCGCCCGCCATCAACCGCCGCCGCACCCGCACAGCTATCAATCTTGATAGCTCGCTATCAATCTTGATAGCTGACGCCGCCCGCGCGCGCCGCGCTCGTATGCGCCGCCCGCCTCATTACTCCATAAAAACGGGGCCGCGAACGTCGCCCGACGACGGCGCCGCGGCTGGCACGCGAATGGCTCATGACTCAAGCGCTCCGGCGTCTCCCCGAGGCCGTCACGCAAAATGTGTAGAGCCTTCCAAAACCCCAGCGCCCCAACGCTTCCCCCGGCCCACTCGGCGGGGAAGCCCCTCCGCACCCCGCGCCGCGGCTCCCCTTCTGCCGCCGCGCAGGGCACAGAGCCCCCGCGGCGCCGACAAGCCGCGGGGGCTCCCTCCTCTCACCTCGACGCGTACACGGGATGGCGCGCGTCTCGCTGAGCGAGTTGCCGGACGATTGAACCGATTCACCTCAGGCGCGCGCGGTCGAGTTCCGCGCGCCGACGGCAGCGCCGGCCTCATCACACACGGCGCTGCCGAAACTTTTTCTGCGAAGGAGCGCTTCACTGCTTCCCTCACCCTAACCCAGTCTTTGCGACAGAACCGTCGCGGCCGGCGCAATTAAAATTTCACAGCCCCGCAATCAAGACACAACCCCCGACGCACTACACTTCTGCCTCCCTCCACATCCGCTCCCTCAACATTCTCTCCCGCCAACGTTCTACTCTCCTCGGGAGGTTTGCATCATGAAAATCATTGTCGCATTCATCGCCCTAACCGTCGCCGCCCTCTTCGCCGCGCCCGACGCCTACGGCTACTGCTCGCAGACCTCTGCCACCGAGGTCTGCCTCGAACACACGCTGCCGACTCTGCCTGCCGGGGGCGGCAAGTTCACCGACCCGGACTTCGGCACGCAGGTCATGCGCCTCACGGACGCCAGCGACGACCCCTCCTTCTGCACCACCCCCTACAGCTACTGGCCGGCCTTCAACCACGACGCCACGCGCGTCATGGTGCAGTGCAACTCCGGCATCTACTTCTACGCCTTCGACCCCGCGGCCTTCACGCGCGGCGCGCGCACGACCTACGCGCCCCCGACGGGCTTCCCGGCGATGGACTTCGGCAACGGCTACTATTGGAGCAAGACCGACTCGAACCTCGTCTACTCCTTCGCCAGCGTCAACACGAAGCTCTACAGCTACGACGTGAGCACGGGTCAGCAGTCGGTCGTCCACGACTTCGCGCCCGACATAGGCGCGGGGCGCTACGTCGTCCAGCCCTCGATGTCGGACGACCTCTCCGTCATCGGCTTCACCGTCAAGAACTCGGCCGACTACAGCAACTACGGCTACATGGTCTACAACCTCTCGACCTCGACCGTGCTGCTCTATGTCAACGA
Source organism: Pyrinomonadaceae bacterium (assembly GCA_035248785.1). GTDB lineage: Bacteria > Acidobacteriota > Blastocatellia > Pyrinomonadales > Pyrinomonadaceae > QHXN01. The sequence goes on from DATFHD010000033.1 coordinate 4,895, forward strand.
CACGCGCATCAACGAGGTGCACGTCAGCAAGAACGGGCAGTACGCCTCCGTTGACTTGGACAACCCGCAGGCGGCGCGCGTCTGGAATCTCTCCGACACTTCGAGCAGCCAGTACCTGCTCTACTACAACCCCGGCCCGCCCGCCTCCGAGGGCCTGAGCCACAACACGACCAAGAGCAACTTCATCGTCGGCTTCACCGCGGCCATGACCTCGACGGTCTCGCGCTGGGAGTTTACCAACCTGCAACGCACGACCCTGCTCCCGCTCGGCTACAGCCACAACGGCACGGCCCACATGAGCGGCCTGATGGACGACGACAATTGGACGCTGGTCTCCATCTCGGACGGGCAGCCCGCGACGGTCGCCGCCGGCTACGACGCCTCGGCCACGACCGTCAACGTCGTCACGGGTCAGGGCCAGCGGCTCCCGACCAACATCCAGTTCGACGCCGTCTGGTGGAATCAGACCGACTACCCGCGCGGGCCCGCCTCCGACCCGAACGGCGAGGTGATTCACGTCACCAGCAACTCGGGCGACACGCTGACGGTCGTGCGCGGCCAGCAGGGCACGGCCGCCACCCCGAAGAACGCGCCGGGCAAGACCTACAGGCTGCTGCCGGCGGGGCCTTTCCACGGCGAGATATTCTTAGTGAAGACGGACGGGTCGGGCGAAGTCCGCCGCTTCGTCCACCACCGCGCGCAGCTCATCAGCTACTACGACTCGAACTTCGGCAACATCTCGCGCGACGGCAGCTACGTGGCCTTCGCCTCGAACTGGGACAACACGGGGAGGCACGACCTCTTCATCGCGCGCGTCCCCTCCGCCTCGCCCCCGCCGGGCGGCGAGCAGGCCGTCGTCTGGACGAACGTCTCGAACGCGACGACCGGCGCGAACGGCGCGATTACGAAGACGCCGAACGGCAGCGACTGGCCGCCGGGCAGGGCCGACTCGACCCAGTCGCTCACGGGCGACGGCCACTTCGACTGCTACGTCAACAACAACGGCGCGCCGAACCTCTACCCGATGAACGTCGGCCTGAACTCCGGCGACACGGGCAACGTCGAATACTACTGGGCCATCTCCTCGGGCTACGCGCAGGCTTACGTCAACAACACGTATCAGGCCGACACGCCCGTCACGACGAGTGACCACCTGAAGATCGCCGTCGAAGGCGGGGTCGTGAAGTTCTACAAGAACGCGTCGCTCGTCTACACGAGCAGCGTCGCGCCGTCCTACCCGCTGAAAGGCTACTTCGGCGCGGGACTCGACAACGCCGGGCTGACCAGCGCGACCTTCACCGGGGCCAACTAGCGGCCCGCGCGACGACGGGAGCGACGTTGAATAACGTCGCCCCCGTCCTCTTCACGTGAGTCTGTTTGTGCCGCGACGCTCGCGCGTCGCCTCAATCGCACGGGTCGCCGTGTCTATTGAGGTACAGTCCCATCTGGTTTGACCCGGAGCGCCCCGCGACTTCAAACGGGGAGTTCTCGTAGCCGTGTTGGGCGATCTGGCCGAGGTACTTCAAGTCGTACACGTAGGTTCCGAACTGGCGGAACTGGTCGGAGTGCTTGGTCTCGTGGGCGAAGAGCTTGAGCGAGGCGGCCGACCCGTCGTCGAAGACCCCGGCCTTGTAGTACTGGTTGTGGCCGTAGGTGAAGCCGGCGGCGTGGAAGCCGAACCAGTCCCAGAGCCACGGCAGGCCCGTGTAAATCTTGATCTTGTCAAGATTGAGGTGCGGGTAGAGGGCCCTGAGCGCCTTCTTGGCGCAGGCCGGGAGGCTCGTCAGCTTGATGCCGAGCTTGAGGTGTTCGGAGACCCAGTTCTGTGCCTTCTCCAAGCCCCAAGTGACGGCCTTGTTGATCGCCCACTGGATGGCGGCCTGTACGAGCGTGGCCGCCAACTCCTTCCACCTGCCTTGTATCAGGAGGAGCGAGACCTGAATGATGTTCGACACCTCCGTCAGCGTCTTGTAGATGGCGAAGGCCGGCGGGAAGAAGAACGAGCCCATCGCCACGCAGAGCATGAACCAACGGCTGTGCAGCACCTTCGCGAGGATCGCGGCCGTGCTGCTGATGAACTTGCCGACGGCCTTCGCGGCCTTGACGACGGCCTGACCGACCCCCTTGAAGAGCTTGCCGATGCCCTTGAAGAGCTTGCCGAAGAAGAGGCCGTCCGGGTCAACGTTGTTCACGGGGTCGTTGCCGCAGTAGGCGTAGAGGTTGAGCGTCTGCGGGTCGCTCAGGTTCCAAGCCTTGACGCCGATGGGGTCTACCTGCGTGAAGCGCCCTTGGAGCGGGTCGTAGTGGCGGTTGATGGCGTAGTCGAGGCCCGAGACCGCGCTGCGGTCGTAGCTGGTGAACCGGCGGGTGGTGGCCCCCGTTGACTCCGCGCTCATGGCGTTGCCGAACGGGAGGTTGGTCTGCTCGAAGGACGAGCCGGTGGCCTGACTGGTGACGAGGCGCGTACTCTGGTGGTCGGGGTGGTGGAACAAGACCGACTCGACGCCGCCGCCCGCGGGCTCCTGCGTCGCCAGCAGGCGGCCCTCCATGTAGATGTAGTTCTTCCTCCACGCCGGGGCGCTCGGCGCGACGGCCGTCTCGCCGAACTCGGCGATGACGCTGTCGGCGTCCCACACGTGGTAGGTGCGGACGTTCGAGGTGTCGCCGCCCTCCTGCGTGACGAGCCGCCGGTTGTCGGCCCCGTACCTGTAGATGAGGGTCGTGTTGCCGGCGTCGTCCTTGACCCGCGTGAGGCGCCCCGCGGCGTCGTAGACGAAGCGCTGCCAAGTGCCGTCGGCGCGGCGTGCGCGTATCTGGTTGCCGGCCGCGTCGTAGAGCCAGCCGGCGGCGTTGATGCGGTTGGTGAGCGGGTCGTAAGTGATGGTCGGGTGGCCGTCGCAGGGCGTGGGGCCGGCGCAGCTCCCGACGGCCGCCTGCGTGACCGTCACCGCCACGTTCGGCGTCGTCGCCCCGAACCACTGGACGCCGTCCTGCACCATCCGGGCCTGTAGGTTATAAGTGCCCGGCGTCGAGGGCGCCGTGACGTTGAAGTTGAAGGTCACGCTCTGGCCGGGCGCGACCGACGCCGGCAGGTTGATGCGGCTGCCGCCCCACGTCACGTTGTCCTGCGGGTTCTGCGACCCGAGGCGGTAGAGTTCGGCCGCCGTCCACGTCTTGGTGCCCGAGTTGTACATGGTCACCGAGACGCTGTACTGCTGCCCGGCGTTCATCTCCGTCGGGATGGCCTGCGAGACGAAGGCGGCGTCGTTGACGGGCGCGGGGTTGCTGATGGTCGCCGTCGTGTAAGCGTAGTCGCTCCACAGGCCGGAGTTGTCGCGCACGCGCAGCGAGACGTTGTAGGTGCCCGCCGCGGCGTAAGCCTTCGCAGGCGACGCGAGCGTGCTGGTCGTGCCGTCGCCGAAGTTCCAACTGTAAGCGGTGATGAAGCCGTCGTCTCCCGAGCCGCTGCTGTCGAACTGGATGGCCTGATTGGGCTGGGCGCTGTAGGGGCCGCCCGCGTTGGCCCACGGCGTCGTCCCGCCGCAGTTGATGTCGCAGATGGGCGTGACGGCGGTCGTCGTCGGGGCGCCGGACGACGAAGTCCGTGCGTCCTTCTTGGAGGGCGTCGGCGTCGGCGTCGGCGATTGTGTCGGCGAAGGCTGTTGCGGAGGCTCGGCCTTCGGCGGCTGCGCCGGCTCGGCGGCTCTGTCTGAGTCGGCCTCGCGGCCGGGGAGCGGCGGCTGCGGCGGGCGCGCGAGCGCCAGCGGCGAGAGCGGCGCCGCGTCGCTGACGGAGCGCGAGGCGTTGCC
>DATFHD010000034.1:0-52511 GCA_035248785.1 Pyrinomonadaceae bacterium
CCCGGTCGATCTCGTAGAGCGGCACGTAGGAGTCTTTGCTCTTGTAGTAGACGACCAGCGTGCACCAGTTGAACATCGCGCCGAAGACGAGCGGGTAAGCGAGCATCCCCGCCGGGAAGAAGTGGACGCGCGAGACTTCTCCCTCGCCGTACGCGCGGATTACGTCGCAGAGGTCTTTAACAATACGGTTACTGACTTCCGGCTCGTCCAGCCTGTGGTCGGCCTGCTCCGCGTTGACGCTGTAGACGATGAGCTGCCTGACGACCGGCTGCTTCTCGCGCAGGTACTTGAGCACGTCGGGCACGGGGTCGCCCATGCCGCCCACGCGCACGCAGACGGCGACCTCGCCCTCGGCCGCCGCCCGCTTTAATGTCTCCAGCCGCCGACGCCTGCGACGCCCCGCCATAGCCTTGCGCCAGACCCATACGGCCGCACCGCCGACCGCCGCCGCGATTAAGTTGATAAGAAGGCTCAGAAGATTCTGACTCATGGACTGTGCGCCTCCCACCCCGTCATCTCCTCCGCCGCGCCTCTTCTCGCGTCGCCTGCAAGTTCAGAATCTCCGCCACCTCGAACTGCGGCGGCGTGCTGCCGGCGATGGGGCGCAGCCGAAGCGCCGCGGGGAAGTAGCCCGCCCGCCCGTGCAACTCGGCGAGGACGGCCGCCGCGGCGTAGTTATAACTCGGCAAGCAGACGAGCAAAGGCTCGGTCTGCCAGCGCTCCGAAGTCAGTCCCGCCGCGTCAACGAGCCCCTGCGCCTGCTCCGCGAAAGGCCGCGACTCGTCGAACTGCGTCTTCACCTCGACGACCCCCGACACCGCGCGCCCCGTCAGCCTCTCGACCGCCGCGAGGTGCGCGGGCGTGAGCACGTGTGAGAAATTTACGATGAGCATACTTCCCCGGTTCGTCCGGCAACGTTGGCGAGGCCGGCACGCGCGCCGCCGCGTCAGGAGACCCAGCCTTTGAACATCGCCTTCAGCGCGCGCCCTTCCTCACGTGTCACGTCCGCGCGGCAGACTTCGCCGGGCGAGACTCGCGGGTACGAAGGCATCCCCGTACACGTCACCTCCTCGTCCTGCTTCGTCCGCACTGTCGCCTTCCCCGCTTTAATCACCGAGACCAGCGTCACCACCTCACGCTTCGTCTCTTGGCGCGGGCGCGGCTTGGGCGGCGCGGGCGGGGGCGCCGGGGCGAGTCGCCTCTGCCGCTGCTCCTCCTGCGCCGCCTGCGGCGCCTGCTGCGCCCGCGCGTGCGCGTCTTCCTGCCGGGCCTCACCGCTCGCGACCCCGCGGAGCTTCGCGGCCAGTTCCGCCTTCCCCTCCGGCGACCTGTAATAACGCATCAGGCGCGCTGCCCACCCGAGGATGCCCACCAACTCCCATCCGCTCTCGGGCGTCGTGCTCCTGAAGCCGCGCAGGTGCCGGCCGCAAACGTCCCGCAGGTCGCGGTAGTAGTCCAACGTCCGGCCGCTCCGCACGAGATACCGGCCGTCGTTCACCATCGCCTCAAGCAGCGCGAAGAAGTCCTGGCCGACGCGTCCCGCGTCCCGCTCGGCCTGCACGCGGACGTGCGTCACGACCTTCTGCACCTCGTTCACGTCCGTCTCGCGCCCCACCAGTTCGAGCGCGACGGCGTCGGCCAGCTCCCAGCTGGCCTGCTGCAACGGGCTTGCCCCTTCGACCTTACTCATCTATCAGTAGCTCCCGCTCTGGCATTCCCTCTCGCCGGGGTACTTGAGAATCTGCGCGAGGCTTTCGAGGCTGTCGCGGTTTATCGCGTCGCCCGCCGCGAGTATGGTGGCTAACTCTTCGCGACGCGGTTCGCTCTCGAAGTCGAGCGCCGAGGCGCGCACGGGGATGACTGTGACGGCAACGTCCCTTACTTCCACCGACCCGCAGCACGCCGGCTTGCCGCCGCCGAGTTTCGGGAACAGGCGAGGCTGCCCCTGCCCGAGCGCCGTCAACAGCAGGGCCAACTGCCCTGCTTCGAGATTCTCGAAGTGCACCGCGAGCGGAAAGCGGGAGCCCGCCGGGCACACTTCGACGGGAACGTTGCCGTGCGCGATCTGACCGCGCTGGCCGTGCGCGTAAAACTTCCGCCCTTTCACCGCGCCGCGGTCGAGGTAGACCCGCTCGCGCGTGCGCGGGGCGAAGAGCGAAGGGATGTGTGCGATCTCCGTCTCTCCCGACGCGAGCAGCGCGTCGGCGAAACGCACCTGTCCCATATAGTCCATCGCCCCGAACATCCGGCAGGCGACACACAGTCTCTCCTTTTTACGGCAGTGCTCCGCGCCGGGCGGCAACTGCATCGAGGGGGCTTTAGTGATACGCACGCATGAAGGCGGGTCTGAGATGGCTTCGACGATGCTGCGGATCGCGCCCTTGAGCGACGAGCCGGGGACGGTCGGTTGCCCGTTGCGACGGAAGTGCGCCTTGACGAGGGAGGACTTCGCTCCCGTCAGTTCGACGTTGCCCGAGGCGACGTGCACGGGCGAGAGCGCGACGAGCGTCGCTGTGACTGAGCCCGTCAGGAGTCCCTCCCTGTAGAGGTCGTGGCCCGCTGGGTGTTTCTGTGCCGCGCGCGCGTCCGGGATTGTCACGAACGCGTACGGCTTCGGCAGCGGCTCTTCGCCTTCCGGGCGGTCAAAACGTCTCATCTCGACACTACTCCTTTTAAACAGAGAGGCGCACCCAGCACACCGCCTCGTCGCGCTTGTAGAGCTTGTAAGCCAGACGCATTCTCTTGCCGACGGCGGCCGGGTAGTTGAGTAGGCGGGGGATGCGCGTTTCCAGCAAGCCGCCCCGCGTGTGATCCGTGCCCCAGAGCAGGAAGCCGTGCGCCTCGTCCGTTGAGGGGAGCACAACGTCGAAGGGTGACTCCGCGCCGCGCAGCTCTTGGAAATCGGGCGGCCGCTCGTCGCTCTCCGTCAGCAGAAGCACGTCGTGAGCCCCCTCGCTTTCACGCCAGCGTATTTCCGAACGTGGGTCGAACAACTGCCCTTCCGTCCAAGCCTCAAGCAACGCGCTGGCCTCCGCCGGCTTGAATCCTACGAAATCTGCCCAATCAACCCGGCGCACAACGGCGACAGCAGTCTCGTCGAACCGCGCGGCCAGCAACTCGGCCAGCGTGTTCCGCGCGAGCGCGGCGCGGGAGACATACCCTTTAGCCCCGTCCGGCATTCTCCACCTCCGCCCTCCACCTCGGCACGCACTTCTGTCCGAGCGGCTTCCAATCCGCCCCGCCCCCTTCGTGGCTTGGCGCGCGAACCTCTACGCCCATCCACTCGTCGGCGCTGTACTCGTAGCCTACCGGCAGCTCGACGGCGTCGGGCTTCGGGTAGCCGTAGCCTTCCCCCTCGCCGACGAAGTGGCCGACGCCGTAGAGACTATGCGCCGGGAGCGTCCCGCCGCCGAGAGCGCTCAACTCTCCTCCGGTCAGGTCGCACAGTGGATAGCTGAACGTTAACTCGTCAACCCGCGCGCCCACGAGCCCGAGGCCGCGCGACTTGGCGAACCCCAGCCGGACGCGCTCCAGCGAGAGGTCGCGGAGCGTGAGCAGGATCAACCCCACCTGCGACAGCGTGAAGTTCTTCAGCCGGAGCGTCGTGCGAAACTCCCCCTCGGTGACGGTCTCGTAGTTGAACGGGCCGACGGCGACCGAGCCGTACACGCGATCAATGGCGACCCCGTTACGCTCCTCCGTCCGGCACTCGCCCGCCGGGTGCGCGTCCGTGATCTGAAAGTGGCTGGCGATGCTCGTGTTTCCGAACATTCGGCAGACGAAGCACGACCCGGCATGTTTGCGCGCGCCCGGCCAATCCTTCGCCTTCTCCCTCTTCATATCCTCCTTAATGCGCCCGCCGCACGACTCGTCATGGCTCAGAGGGTTGCACGCGAGCGGGCGGCCCTTATTACGCCCGCGCCGCTCGTCCGAGTCGGCCGTGCGCGCGAGCCGCTCACAGTGCGAGCGCAGGACGCCCTTCAGGCTGCTGCCGGGCAGGTAGACAGTCCTGCCGCCGCCGCTGAAGGTGCGGACGAAACTCATGTCGGGCCGTCTGGGGTCGGAAGCCTCTTCGCCGGACTTGACGAGGACAGGCCCGGCTGGCGTGATCGTCAGTTGAATTTTCAACTCGTTGTAGACGCGGCTATGCATGAGCCACCCCTTTCAGCGTCTCGCGGAAACTCCGCACCCAGTCGGCGATCTTCCCGTCAATAGCAGGCGGGGCGTCGCCCGCGAGGTAGTCCAGAAGCCCCTCGCCCCCGGCGACCTGCGTCCGCTCCCGCCACTTCAGTTCCACTGCCCCGAGGCCGCGGCTGCGCGCGCCGCCGAGCGCCGCCTCGCCCAACTCGAACGGCCGCAATGCCATCATGAGCAGCCCTAATTCCCACTCGTCCGCGTTCTCGACGACGATCTTGCACGAGAAGGCCGTACCCGCCGGCACGACCTCGAAGTCGTAGAGGAGTCCCTCGGCCGCCGTCCCCGTATCACGGTCAATGCCGACGCCGTTGCGCACCTCATACTGGTCAACCCACATCCCTTCCACCGGCAGGTCGCGGACGTTCACCTTCGACGCCAGCCACGGCGAGCCGAAGACGTGACAGACGAGGCACGTCTCCTTCTCGACCCGCTGCTGGAAATCCTCTTCGCGCTCCTTGCCCTCCTTCGGCTTCACGCATCCGCCGCCGAGCGGGTCGCACACTGCTTCAGACGAACTGCTGACGCTGCGCACCAGCGCCTCGACCGACGCGCGAAGCGCGCCCTTGAATGAGGAGCCGGGGATGTACGGCCTGCCGAAGGCGTCGCGGACGACCGGCAGGTCGGTTCCCGTGACCCCGGTCGCACGCCCCGCGCCGACGCGCAGCGCCGTCAGCGCCGTCAGCGTGCCGACGAGGGTCACGCGGTTGTCGAAGCTGTCGAACGTTTTGAAGTCGTTAGCCATTCGCACCCGCCCCCTCTCCGCCGGCCGCGCTGGCGTCGAAGCTCCTCCAGTCCTTCTCTTCCTTAGCGTAGATGAAGCAGCGATTCAGGTAGCCGAGGTAGAGCGCGATCAGCTCGGAGCGGACAATGACGAGGTCTGCCTCCGGCACTTTCTCGAAGACGGCGACCAGCGCCTTCCTCACCTGCCCCGTCTCGATGTCGGCGATGACGGCCTTGCCGAAGCCGTTGTAGCCCCAAGTCTTCCCCTTCGTATCGCGCCCTATCTGGTAGCGTATGAAGTTCGTCACCTCCTCGACGCTCTTACTCGCCGCGGCGAGGTTGACGAGGTTGCGCACCTGGCTCCTCTCCATCTCGGAGCCTTCGAGCAGCTCCATCTTGCGGCTCGCCGCGCGGATCAGTTCGTCAATCTGCCTTCCGACCAACTCGCGCACCTTGAGGGCCGTCTCCATCTCACTCATCTCTGCACCTCCTGAATCCTCGTGTGGAAGTCGTCGCACACGCGCACCTCGCCGAACCCTTCCCGGCGCCGGTCGCCCACGCCGCGCTCTTCGAGCGTACGCAGCGAAGCCAGCCACCCGGCATCCCCCAAGTCGTCGGTCGTGTGGTAGACGTAGACGCTGCCCATTCGCGCCACAAGCTCCGTGTCTTTCGGCAAACACCACGCCGTATTCCACCCGCCGCGGTAGTCAACGGACGCGTAGCAGCGGAGCAGGGTCGCGTTGCGCCCCGCTTCCCCCAGCATTTCCGGTTCGAGCCGCACGGTCGGACTCCAGCCCTCCTCGCGTAGTATCGCGTCCGACATCAGCGTGACAGAGAAGAACGTGCCGACGCCCGGCCCGCGCGGCGGATCGGGCGCGCCGTCGCCCCTCAACGGCTCCCACAACTCCCAGCGCTCGGCCAGAAGGCTGTTGAACTTCTCCACTCGCCTGCCCGGGTCGTCCGCCTCCACTTCCTCGATCTTCACGCTGACATGCCCGAAGCCGCGCGAGACGCCGCTCCCGACGTGTGTCAGCTCGGGCAGCCGCCTCTCGACCAGTGGGCGGTCGTCTTCGCGGAAGACGATTTGGCCGTGAAAGGTCGTTTCGCCGAAGACCCTTTCGACCCCGTTGTCGTCGAACGTCGTCTCGTCGAGAACGAGCGGGCTGTAGAGCATCTGCTCCTCCGCCACCTTGCGCCGTCGGTTGACAGCAACGCGCGTGGAAAGGCGAGAGCCGACCGAAACTTCGAGCGGCCCTTCGGGGGCGGCGGCGTAAAACCTCCCGCCGTAAGCTTCGACCCGCTCGCCGCCGTCGCCGTGTTCCTCGTGGTTGCAGCGCGGCAGGTAGGGGACTTTCACGCCGAGCGACTCGCAGCAAAGGCGGTCTATCAGCCCGTCGAAGACGCCGTGTCCTCTCACGCGGCCGCGCACCTTCCTGAGCCCCGGCTCCGTCTTGCAGCTATAGGCCGTGGCCGGCAGCGGACGCGAGGCCGCGAAGGCCGCGACTCCCGCGTCATAAGAGAAGAGTGCCGGGTAGGCGTTGCGGAACAATGGTGCGTCGCGGTCTGTGAAGAGCGTGCGGAACTCTTCGCCGCCTTCGCGCCCCGCGTCGAGGAATTGCTGAGCGAGCGCGCCGCGGATGACCGCGCCCGGGACGTAAGCCGTGCTCGGGCGGAACTGGTTCCCGGGCCGGCGCTCGCTGAAGACCAGCGGCGCGCGCGCGCTGATGACAACTTTCAGGACGTGCACAGCGCCCTCACCTCCTCGACGTTCAGAGTCACAATCCTCTCATCCACGCGCGCCTGCACCGCGACAGCCTCGCCCCATCCCAAGCCGCGAGCCGCGCCGCCGCCCCACGAGAACAGCAGCCTCAACCCGGCCAGAAGAAGGTGCGCGTGCCGCTCGTCAGTCACGCGACCGGTGACGGCACGCTCGTTCTCGAACCTCAGCCCGTTTATGTTCGGCGCGGTCTCGATGAGAAAGAGGCGCTTCGCTTCGGCGGTACGGCGGCGGCGGTTGAGGCTGACCATCGCCCGCAGAGTCTCGTCCGGCAGGTTCCTCTGCGCGGCGATCAGGTCGTGGAAGCGTAGGCGTGAGCGGTCGAAGGGAGAGCCGAAGATTTGACACAGGAGACACGGCGGATTCGTGACCCCTTCGGCGCGCGGGCACATGTCCTGCGGCCGCGGCGGTTGGCACAGTTCGACGCCGTTGGCTCGCAGCAGTTGCTGGCACGCATGCCTGAGCTTCCCCTTGACCTGCGAGGCGGGGATGATGAACTGGCCGCGCCCGTCGCGCGTCACGACCTTGTCGGCGACCGTGCTACTCGCCCCCCCGGCCCCGACGCTTGGCGGCGTCTCGAAGACGAGCGCGAGGCCGATTTCAATCTCCGGCATACTCCTCCTATCCGCCCGGCACGAAGTCGTAAAGCTCGACCACGTCCGGCCAGATCGTCTCAAGCGAGTCGGCCTGCCCCGGCTCGCCGCGCAGTTCTAAGCGCCCGCGCCAAGGGCTGGCCTGCGTCTCGCCCCCTGCGGGCGTCCACAACTCCTCAATCCTCTTGCGCGCCGTGGTCACCCCGCTGTCGCGCGAGAGGAAGTAGCGGTAGTCAACCGTGCTCGGTATCACGCCCTCCTGCAAAGACTCGCGGAGGCGGTAAAGTTGCCCGCGTGGAAAGTTCGCCCGTTTGAGCAGTTCTACGGTCTCGACCAGAGCGCGCGCCTCTTCCAGCGTGTAAGGGCGCGCGTAAAGGTGTCGGAAGCCCCGGCTATGGTCGCCCCGAGTCAGCGCCACACTGCGGAACTGTTCGACCGTGCCGCTCAGGGTCGCTACGGATTTGAGCGAGACAAAATCAACCGTGCCGCCGTAGTACCCGCGCCGCCTGAGCAGCTTCGCGCGTCGCTTCGCCGAGCCAAGCAGTTCGCGAGCCAACTGTTCGAGGTAGATGATGGGCGTGTGTGCGTCGGCAATGACGACGCCGGCAGAAAGGCTTACCTTGCACTGGCGGGTCGGAGCCGAGCCGCGGCAGCGCTGAACTTCGGCCCAGTTGTAAGCCGGCCCGCCATCACGCGTCTCCGCGAACGTGGGGCCGGACTCCAAAAGCCTCTGCTCCACCCCGGCCGAGATGTCGCACGCGAGCGCGAGAGCGACATGTGCGGGCACGATGAGGATGAGATCATCGCCGCCGATGCTGAGGATTTCAAAGGGGTGCACAGCCACTTCGGCAGAGCGGCCTTCCCGACTAACGCGCGTCGGCTTCAACCGCTTCGCCAGCGCCGCGAAGGTCGAGTTCTGTAAGGCGGAGGAGACTTCCTCGGCAAAGGTCGCGTAGGCGGACGGCGTCTCCAAATTTTGGAGCAGCCCCCCCATGTCGTTGCCGTCGGCGTAGACGAAGCCGATGAACCCCGGCGGGCTGGAAGCCTGCGCAATTTCGCCCAAGTCTCTCGGAGCCTTCAACTCACGTACGCTCCCGCCGACTGTGTATGACGACTTCGCCTCCGGGTTATCCTCCCTTTCAAGCCATTCCTCGAAGCGCTTGGCCCAAGACGGCGTCTCCTGTCCGGGCGGGGCCGGCTCCCAGATGAAGCGCGCCCTCTCCCACCAACTTACGTCAGCGTCGCCGCGCTTCGATAATTGGCCGAAGACCCTTTTGCGGGCGCACGGCTCGCACAGCGGTCGGTCTACGTCCCCGACCCGCGCATTGACGACTGCCGCGCGTCGCTCACATGACGAGCACCGGCGCGCGAAAGGCGTGGTCTCGATGTGGCCGATGACTCGCCCCGCGCGTCCCTCTTCAACGTTCCCCTCTCGGCGACGGTAGCGTGCCAGCGCGAGCGGGGTAATGAGACTGCCGAAGCCTCCGCCGCCCGCGGGGTTATAACCCAACAGGCCCCGGACGCGGGCATGATCAAGCTGCCCACCGTTAAGCAGCCCTAGCCGAATCTGCCTCAGCTCAAACGCCTGCCAGACCGCAACGGCCTGTGCCATCAGGGTCGCGCGCGCGTAGCGCCGCTCGATTTCGTCGGCCAGCCACTGCGCACAGCACACGGGGGCGAAGGCCAACACCTCACCACCGCCCGAGTAGATAATGCACTCCCCGCAGCCGATCCCGTCCGGCTCATGCTCCTCCCACAGGCGCCGTACATCTTCCGTGTTGACGCGATCCAGCAGCCCGCTCGCGCCGCGAATCTCCGGCAGGCGCGCCGACTCGAAGACGTAATCCTTAATTTTCGTAGCGCCGCCGAAGACGAGCGCCACCGTCACGCCGGCCGGCGGCTCGTCTCCCTTGGCCGACTGTGCCCAACTCGCCCAAGCTTCCACATCACCGCCGTAGCCGTCACGACTAAGGCAAAATGACAAGGCGCGGATAAACTTCTCCTCAAGACTCAAACGCCACCTCCGTAGACGTTAGCGCTCTGCCCCCTGTGTGATTATCAACTGGACGGGGTTGTTATGAATCGCGGCAACCTTGCCGTTCCGTACTTATGCGAGAGAGCGCGGGCAGGCGCGACCGTTGAAGTTTCACTACCGGGCTCTCTATGGTGACTAGACAAGAAATGCCCTTAAGTGAAGCGATGCCGGCGTAAGGCTTGAGCGCCGGCGTAGGTAACGCCTGCTGGACGCGCGGAAAGATATGCCCGCGGCCAGGATAAGTCAATGGAAAAGGTATGAGTCGCCCGTGTAGTGCTGCGACTGCGGCAACTCCGCCGCCGCAGCCATTGAAAACCCGCAGATAGAAGGTCAGGCTTAGGTATTGTCGTTCACTGCAAAATCTATTGCATTCTTACCCGTCTCGCGCTAATCTCCCGCCCGTGGGCGTCGCCTCTACGTTCAGACTCTCACGAAAGCACAGGCGCACTAATACCTAGCCACCACTAGGCAGCTTGCCCCGTCTGGAATGGCACGTGACTTAGAGCAGCTACGGCAAGAGCACGAGCAGGTCTAACACGGTCTGCGTTAGACTGTCCGCCACATCGTTCGGCATGATGCCGTCCAAAGTAGGCTCTTGATCCGCGTCCGTCGGCTCTTGTGCGACGCTGGTCGGCTGTGACGGCGGCGCGGGCGATTCGTTCCCCATCCAGCCGGCTCGCGCGGAGCAGGCGAACAGAAGTATTAACGCCGAGGCCTGGATAGCTTTACCCATCTTTTTACCCTTTCGCTTGTATGAGGGTTGACCAAAGATGCCGCCGTATCCGCAAGGAGCGGCGGCATTGCTGCGCATGACCGAAAACGGTCATGCGTCAAGAAAGGCTTGCCTCACATGACTTTAGCAGATGAGCGACTGAAGGAACTAGATAACCCCTCGCTGACCGCAGATGAGCGCGTCCTACTCCGCTGTGCGGTCTCCTCAGACCTTATTCACAAGGGGCAGTATGAGCGTGCGCGCGAGGCACTAGGCGAGTTGTGGCCGGGCTTTGGCGTCAGGCCGGATGTGCGGGGGATGCCGCCAGCCGTCGCCGCCGAAGTCTTACTCCAGTGTGGAGTGCTGACGGGATGGCTCGGTCGTATCCGAAGTCTCGGAGGGTCGCAGGAGAAGGCCAAAGACCTGATAACGGAAGCCCTCCGCATGTTCCAAGCACAAGACAGTCGGGAGAAGGTGGCCGAGGCCCGGTATGAGTTGGGGGTGTGCTACTGGCGGCTCGGCGCGCATGATGAGGCCCGTATAGTGCTGAAAGAGGCGCTGAAGCCTCTGACAGACGCGGACGTAGAGCTGAAGGCCAAAATCCTCATCAGGCGCACGCTCGTCGAGGTGTGGGACAACAGGTATTACGAAGCCCTGAGTATCTTGAAGGAGGCCGAGCCGGTCTTTAAATCCGGCAACGACGCCCTCAAGGGCAGGTGGCACGGGCAGATGGCCTTAGTCCTGATAAGGCTCGCGCTTGTGGAGGGCAACACCGATTACACGGACAGGGCGATCATAGAGTTTGAGGCCGCCATCTTCCATTACGAGCAGGCCGGACACGAAAGGTACTGCGCCCTGAACCTCAACAACCTTGCCATGACGCTCTACAAGCTGGGGCGATACAGGGAAGCTCACGAATACCTAGACCGGGCGCAACTGATATTCACGAAGCTCAAAGACACAGGCAACCTAGCTCAGATTGATGAGACGCGGGCGCGTGTGCTCGTCGCCGAGAAGAAGTACAGAGACGCAGACCGCATCATTGCCAACGTGATTAAGACTTTCGAGTCCGGCGGCGAATCCGCGTTACTCGCCGACGCGCTCACGGTTCAGGGCATCGTATGGGCTAGGCTCGGCGGCTTTGACGGCTCAATCAGCATCCTCCAGCGTGCCCTAGATATTGCACAGCAGTCCGGTGCATTTACGCAGGCAGGGCAGGCGGCGCTGACGCTGATCGAGGAGCACGGCCTGACGTGGCGGCTGCCGGAGTCGGAAGTTGTAAAGGTCTACGGCCGGGCTGACGAGTTACTGAGAGGTACGCAGGACGCCGAAGACATCGCGCGTCTTCGGGCATGTGCCCGGATAGTGATAAAGAGGCTGTCGGGGATGCAACTACAGGATAAGAACTTCAGTTTTTACGGCGCGGTGGAGGGATTGGAGGCGAGATTAATAGAGCAGGCTTTGGAGTTGGAAGGGGGCAGCATCACACGCGCCGCTAGGAGGCTGGGACTGAAACGCCAGACGCTCTCGCATATGCTACAAGTACGACATAAAAAGTTGCTCGGTAAGAGGACGCCGCCTATCCCGCGCCTGAAAAGCATCATCAAAAAAGACTCTTAAAATAGCGGGACGAGGTCATCTGATTCACGGAAGAAATAGGGTCTGACACTTATATATCTGTCATCTCTTCCAAGACTCCGCCGACAGGGGCAACTCATTAAGTTCAACGCGGGCTTCCCGCCAGGTCGGGTAGTGGCGGTCAAGTAGGGCCGTAAAGCGTTCGCTGTGCGTCGGCTCTAAAAGATGCGCCATTTCATGGACGATAATGTATTCGAGCAAGTCTTTCGGTTTCTTCACGAGTTCCGTGTTGAGGCGTATGTGGCTGGCGAGGTGGTTGCAACCGCCCCAGCGGGTCTTCATGCGCTGAAGAAAGTATCGTTTCACCCGTACGCCGAGTTTTGCCTCCCACTTATTGATTAAAGCCGGCACAACCTCGTGGAGAAGCGTCTTGTGCCATTCGTGCATAACCTCGGCGCGTTTTTCGGCGCCGCTTCCCGGGCGCACGGTGAGGGTGATCCGCTTGTGATCAAGGCGCACATGGGGCTTCTCGTCGGCGTTGGCGACGGTGAGCAGATAGCGACGCCCCCAGAGGTAGTGGCTTTCGCGTGTGACGAACTGCCGGGGCGTTTCGCGCGCCTGATTCCTGAGTTTTTGCTGCTGCTCTCGTATCCAGCCGAGTTTGCTGACGGCGTAAGCG
This sequence comes from Pyrinomonadaceae bacterium, assembly GCA_035248785.1. GTDB lineage: Bacteria > Acidobacteriota > Blastocatellia > Pyrinomonadales > Pyrinomonadaceae > QHXN01. The sequence continues at coordinate 12,292 of DATFHD010000034.1, forward strand.
CGGGCCACGTCGAGGCGGGTGGCAGTCGGGGCGGACATCGTGACGCGGCCGTCGGGAGGGTGAACCGAAAGGTGGACGTTCTTGATGTCCTTCCGCGACACCTGAATCGAAAGCTCGCCGACTTGGATCGTCTCCTCCATCAATAGCCGTCCTGTTGCTTGATGATCTCGAAAATCGCTTGCGTCGCCGCACGATCCCGTGACATCAGCGGGAACAGCGCGTTGAGCACCTGCTTCTCGCGTGTCTCGTCCCCTTTCCATCCTGCCGGGGCGTGTTCTCGCATGGCGAGGTCAATCGCCAGCGCCAGCGCCGCCTTCTCCTCATCATCAATCGGGCATTTGAAGGTTGTCGCCGGGATGCTGCTCAGATTATTGAACAGCACGGTGGCTTCGGGTTTACCGTGTAGCGCCGCCGGGACGTTCGCGGTCGGCTGCTTTCTCGCCAGACGCATCGCCAGCGCCTCGGCGTCTTTCAGGAATTGTTCATAGGCCGATGCGTCGTCGCGCTGCTGCTTAATCAAGTCGTCGAGCAGCTTCGACATCTGCGCGTAAAATCTGGGGTCAGTCAGTTGGTCGCGGATTATCGTCTTGCGAATGTTGTTGATGATGCCTTCGGCGACGGCGTTTCGTGAAAGCCGGCCCTCGGCGTTCAGCTTGCGGGCGATAGCATCATGGATGCCCGTCTCGATGATCATCTCGGTCAGACTAAGCTGGCTCAGGCTGCCGAGTTCGGCCGCCGGGTCGGCTTGAACGTAGGTGTTGATGAGGTGGCGCATGTCCGCCTCGAAAGGTTTGATGTCCAGTTCCTCACCCGAATGCTTTTTGATTGCCGCCCGGGTGTCGGCGTAAAACTTCGTCTCCCGTTCCAGCGCGGCAATCTCCTCCGCCGAATAACCTGCTTCTTCCAGACTCGTCGCGACCGCGGCGTAGGTGCGCAGGAAGGCGGCGGTTGCCTTGTAAAAGGAGATGCGCAACGGCTCGGTGTTGGTGAGGGCGAGAGGGTCGCTGGCGTCGCCGCAGAAGTAGTGCAGATATTGTTCCATCTCGCGCGGCGGCGAGACAGGCTCGCACAGATACCGGAGCGACTCGCGGGCTTGGTCAAGCTGTTTCTTACCTTCCGTCCGCCAGTCTTTCACTATCACGTTGCCGTCGTCGCCGCTTTCGTCCACGTCCAGCTCGTCGGAGTTGTAGACGGCGACGGAGTTCTGCACCTCCTTGAACAGCCCGACATAATCAACGATGTGTCCATAGGGCTTGTCGTCGCCGTCGAGCCGGTTGGTGCGGCAGATGGCTTGGAACAGGGTGTGGTCGTGCATCTCGTTGTCGAGATAGATATAGGTGCAGGAAGGCGCGTCGAAGCCGGTCAGCAGCTTGCTGACCACGATGAGCAGCTTGCAGTTGGCGGGTTCCTCGATGAAGCGGCGCTTCATCTCGTCCTCGTACTGCTTCGTCGTCTGCCCGCCTTTGAGCACGTGCTGGGTATAGGTGTCGAACTTATAGCGCTCGTCGCTGTTAGCTGGCTCGCGCGAGATGTCGTTGTGGTTCGGCACGAAAGACGTGATGATGCCGCAGTACTGCCCGAAGGTCGTGTTTTGGAACAGGCGGAAGTAGTGGCAGGCGTCGTAGATCGAATCCGCGACCAGAAGCGCCGTGCCGCGGTCTTCGTTCAGGCGCGGCCTGAGAGTGAAGTCCTCGATGATGTTGGCGATGATGCGCTGCTTGCGTTCGGCGGCGCTCATCAGTTCCTCCATCGTCGCCCAGCGCTTGCGCACGACCGCCTTCTGAAAATTGTTCAGACCTTTAGTCTTCTGCTCGAACCAAGCGTCAATGGCCTTCTGCGAAGTCAGACGCTGCGGCACATCGCGGGCTTCGTACTTTAGGTCGAGCACCACCTTGTCTTCGACCGCCTCGTGGAACTTGTAGGTGTGGATGTTGGTGCCGAAGACTTCGCGCGTCGTCTGCTTGTCCTTGCGCAGGAGCGGCGTGCCGGTGAAACCAATGAAGACGGCGTTCGCCAGCCAGCGCTTCATCTGCTTGTTCATCTCGCCGCCCTGCGTGCGGTGGCATTCGTCCACGAAGACGTAGAAACGCCCGTGAACCTTCGGAACCGGCCCCTCAAGGTTCGGCTTGAATTTGTGAATCAGCGCGCACAGCAGGCGCGGGTTCGGGGCGGTCAGTTTCTCCTCAATCTCGGCCTGTGAGGTGACGCGGGGCTGGGGCGATTCCGGGCCGACGACGCCCGCGTTCTTCATCACGCCCACGATCTGTTTATCAAGTTCGTCGCGGTCGGTGACGATGAGGACGCGCGCTTCGGGGTCGTGTTCGAGCAGCCACTTGGCGAGCAGCACCATCAGGATGCTCTTGCCGCTGCCCTGCGTGTGCCAGATGACGCCGCCCTCGCCTCGGCGGACGCGCTCCTGCGCGGCATTGACGCCGGCGAACTGGTGCGGGCGCGGCACCTTCTTCTGCCCGCCGTCGAAGATGACGAAGTTGCGAATCAGGTCGAGCAGGCGCGACTTCTCGCACATCTCGGCCAGCGGGCGGTCGAGCAGCGCGCCGGCCGCGAGCGCGGCGGCGGCCTCCGACTTCCATTCGACAAAAAACTTCTCGGGCGTGCCCGTCGTGCCGTAGCGCAAGCCCTGCGAGTCGTTGCCGGCGAAGACGAGCTGGACGGTGGTGAAGAAATCTTTGTTGAAAATCTCCTCTTGGTTGGTGATGAGTTGGCGCACGCCGTCGGCCACCTCGATTGAGCCGCGCTTGAGTTCGATGACGGCGACGGCGATGCCGTTGAGGTAGAGGACGAGGTCGGGCCGGCGCTGGTAGCCGCCGCGCTTGAGCGTGACCTCTTCGGCGAGGGCGAAGTCGTTTCGGTCGGGGTGCTCCCAGTCCACCAGATGCACGGTCTCGTGGGGCTGCCCGGCGGCGAGTTGTACCTGCACGCCGTAGCGCAGCAATTGGTAGGTGCGCAGGTTGGCTTGATAGAGCGTGAGGCCGGTCGAGTCGGCGGCCGTCTCCAGCTTTTGCAGGGCGGCGGCGATGTGCGCGTCCGTGTAGCCGCGCGCCTTCAGGTTGTCGCGCAGCAGCGCGGTTTCGATGTTGCGGTTGTTCGGGCGCGTGTGCCAGTCGCCGAGGTAGCGGTAGCCGAGACAGTCGGCGCGTGACGAGTCGGTGAAGAGCGCGACGACGCGGTTCTGCGTGACGCGTTCGGAGCGAGGTTGTTCAGGCATGTGAAGCTCCCGCGGCGACGAGCCGCGTCCTTCCGGTGAGTAGTTCCTGCATCATGGCCTGCTTGAGCGCGTGCGTCTTCTCGCGCCGCCGCTCCAGCGCGGCGATTTCGGCGTCCATGCCGGAGAGCACTTCGGCGATGGCGATTTGTTCATCCTTAGTCGGAGGGATAACCAGATCAAGTTTAAGTATCTTCGAGACAGACAGCCCGGGTTGGGCTGAAGACTCGGAATACTGATTGAGATTCATTGTGCCCAACATATAGGTAAGCCATCGGATGTCAGTTGTCGCAAAAGCAGTAACAACTATTGCGTGTTCCGACGCGAAGAAATATCCTTCGATTCCATAGACATTTCCGCACAATGCGCCCTGACGCCCGATCAGCGCATAATTTCCAACGTGTGTAAAGCGGGATGTAAACCCCCGAAGACCATTGCCGCCATAGCAAGGGTAGGCCGAGAACTGATCAATGTCGGCACTCGTTATACCTTCGCCACTCTTCATAGAACAGATTGCCGCAAGACTCTTAATCTCCCACTCGCCGTGGAAGCCGGGGAGGCGGGTTTGACCGGTGAGGAGTTGTTGCATGGCGGACTGTTTGAGGTCGCGCCTCTTAGCGATGAGCCGATCCAGCCCGCTCAGTAGCTCATCCATATCGCTCAATGCCTCTGCAATCGCGCGTTGTTCGGGAAGGGGTGGGAGAGCAATGGGAAGTTGAGAATACTCACTGCCACTGATTCCCGGTTGCCCGCTGCGCATGGACATCAGGCGCACCCACCGCCAGTAATTCCCCGTGGTTACATACGCAGCCGCAAAGGCCGGGAGCAATTTCTGAGCGTTGGGCTGCACCCGGATGAGAAAGCCCGCATATACCAGTGGACCGTCCTTCGGGTTATATCGGTATGACTTCCCAACGCTTGCTCCCGTCCTTGCGAAAATAATGTCGCCGTCCTTTAGGTAGTAGTTACCTGATAGTGCCGAATCAACTGAGACAACTTCGCCCGGTAGGAAGCGACCATCACTGGTGATATCCGTAATTCGAATATAAACCGGCAATCTATCAGAGAATGGAACAGCCGGAGCATTGATTCCGTAGCTCGGGCGAGTGGATAAGCACTCACCTAGCGGTACAACTTCCCAGTCCTCCGGGATGACGCCCACCTCGGTCTGCTTGTAGCCGGGTTTCAGTTCCATGTCGCCCCCATCTTCCTGAGATGTCTATTCACGAGGCGAGTGAGCTTGGTTACTTCACAACGGAGTTGTGGCAGCGGTGCGGCGTAGCGCTCGGCCAGTTGGCGGACGCGGCCCGTGAGCGCCTGCGAGACGCGGTCAAGCTCGCCCTCGACGGCGGCATGGAGCGCGGCCAGCCATTTGTCGTCCGCCACCAGCGTCTTAATCTCGTCCTCGGTCAACGCGAGATACTTGGCGTCTATCTTCGCGTCCAAATCTTCCTGCGCCGCCTTGAGCCGCGCCTTCGCCTTCATCTGCTCTTCGAGCAGGGCGGCGTAAGCCTCCAGAGCCTTGCGCTCGTCGGCGAAGCTCGGGTCGTTCCCGATCTCTTTGAGCCGGGCCTTCACGGCTTTGGCGGTAATCTTCTGCTTCTCGCCCTCGCCCTCGACGACTTCCGCGAGCAGCCCCGGCTGGCCGTCCGCCTGGTCGCCTCCGTGCTCCTCGCGCATCTCTTCGAGCCGCTGCTCGACCGCCGACAACTCGCCCTCGACGGATTCGATGGCCTCGCGCTCGGCTTTGAAATACCGTGCGACAAGTATCGGCGCTGGAACGAGGTCTGATTTAAATCGCCGCTTTCCCTTCAGGTAGTCGTGCGGCTCCGGCCAGACCAGCTTGTTGTTCTTATCTTTAACCTGACGAATCTCGCGCGGCTGCGCGCCGGCCTTCCAGCCGTCGGCGGCGATCAGGTAACAGTCGTCCTGCATCGTCTCGGCCCAGTAGTCCATCAGGTGCTGATACACGTCGTACGCGTCGAGCAGCGGCGCGCTCTTGAAGGTTGCGAGCAAATCCTCGGCGATGACTTCGATGAGTTCCTTCGGATGCCCGCCCTTGTTAAAGCCTTTCAGCCGCGACGTGTTGGCCTCGCGCCACGCGGCGAAGAGCCGCGTCACCCTCTCGTTGAAGGCGGCGAACTCGGCGTGGCCGAAGATGGTTGGCTTGATCTGCGCGCGATCGGTCGCGAGTTGAAAGTAGCCGGGGCGCAGTGGCTCGAACAGCGCCGCACGGACGCCGGGGATGACCTGCCAGAAAGCGGAGAGCGCGTCGAGATCGCGCGCGGGGATGCCGCCGCGCAGGTGGCCCTCGATGTCCTGCACGTCCTCCGGCTCGGTGCTGTCAATGTAGCGCGGCAGGTTCAGGTTGTAACCGTTCTTCGGGTCGGCGATCTCGTCCAGCGGCACGAGCCGCGAGTAGCGCGGCACTTCGGCCATCCGGGCGAAGGTGTCCACGATGCGGTGAATGTCCTGCTCGCGCAGGCGGTTCTTGTTGCCGTCCTTGATGAAGCCGCGGCTCGCGTCGATCATGAAGACCCCGCGGCTCGCGGCGGCGTTCTCCTTGTCGAGCACGAGGATGCACGCCGGGATGCCCGTGCCGTAGAAGAGGTTGGCAGGCAGCCCGATGATGCCCTTCAGGTAGCCGGAGCGGACGAGCCTTTCGCGTATGACCGCCTCGGCGTTGCCGCGGAAGAGGACGCCGTGCGGCAGGATACAGGCCGCTTTGCCGTTTCCCTTCATCGAGCGGATGATGTGCAGCAGGTAGGCGTAGTCGCCCTGCCGCGCGGGCGGCACTCCCCACTCGAAGCGTTGGAAGGGGTCTTTCTCCGGGATGATGCCGGTGCTCCAAGTCTTGTCTGAAAACTTCGGGTTGGCGACGACGTAGTCGTAAGTCCGCAGTCGCTCGCCGTCCTTGAACTTGGGAGCGGCGAGCGTGTTGCCGGTGAGGATGTTGGCCGTCGGAAAGTCGTGCAGGATCATGTTCATGCGCGCGAGGCCGGCGGTGCTCACGTCCATCTCCTGCCCTTCGAGCGTGATGTGCTTGCCCGCCTCGGCGGCAACCTTCAGCAGCAGCGAGCCAGAGCCGCACGTCGGGTCGTAGGCGGTCGTCGCGGCGACGGTATTCGTCGGCGAGATGCCAATGACCTTGGCGATGACGCGACTGACCTCCGACGGCGTGTAGAATTGCCCCTTACTCTTGCCGCTCTCGGTGGCGAAGTGGCGCATCAGGTACTCGTAGGCGTCGCCGAGGATGTCGTCGTGCTCGGCGCGGTTCTTCGAGAAGTCCAGCTCGGGCTTCTGAAAGATACCGATGAGGTTGCTCAGCCGGTCAACCATCGCCTGACCTTCGCCGAGCTTGTTCGGGTCGTTGAAATCGGGGAAGTCGCTGCGGGCGAGGCGGCTGTTGGCTTCGATCAGCGGCTGGATGACCTGCGTGTTTACACGATCGCCGATGTCGCTCTTTCCCTTGAGTGCGACCATGTCCCTGAAACTCGCGCCCGGCGGGATGACGACCGGCGGGGCGAAGTCGTCGCTGTCCGCGTACTTGTCGGACACGTACTTGATGAACAGCATGAACAGGACATAGTCCTTATACTGGCTGGCGTCCATGCCGCCGCGCAGTTCGTCGCAGGAGGCCCAGAGCGACGAGTAGAGGTCAGATTTCTTAATCGCCATTTGCTACGATTTAAGGTACGAATTGAGAAATTATAGCTTTACGACCGTTAGCCCGAAGTACTTCGCTTCCGCGTGATGATTCCGGCAGCAGAGAGGATTTTCACCCCTTCCGGCCGCCGATTGTAGGCGAATATTTACAAAAGACTCAACCGGGACTCAACCGGCCGTTCTTACTCGCGCTGCCCTTCGGCGCTTAAGGGTTTATGGCTTAGCCCCAGCAGCTCTTCCCGTTGTACCGGCGTTTGGTAAAAACCTTAAACCCACACTCGACGCGGCACACGCGCCGGCCCTACCTGCCACGGTCATGCTGAAAAGACGAAACGTTTCTATGGTTACCGGAGGTTACAGTCCACAACATGGATGATAAAGAGAGAAACGAATGGCTGCTCCGCCTGCAACGGGCGTTCTCACTCGATGGTAAAGAGCCAAGTAGGGATATTCTGGAGCCGTTATTCGACGAGGCGGAGCGGCGGCTCTCTTCTTTCAAGGAACTCTGCGGCCGCCCCTTCGGGCTGACCGCCGCCGAAGTGGACAGGGCGTTCCCCGGCCCGCTTGAAGGTAAGACGCTCGACTTCCCTTGCCTACGCGTAGGTACTGATGATGAAGAATACCGCGGCGTCTTGAGCCTGAACCCGGAGGTGCTATTTCATACCGCCGGCCATTCCCTCGCGGAAGGTTTCATTAACACAAGGGGCTACCCGGGCGTGGACTCGCTCACAGAGGCGGCTGCCGCCGGAGACGAGAGGGCACAAGCCCTACTTCTTCTGTGCGAGCGCTACTTCTTTCGCCCCGCGTTTCTCTACGTCGTCCTGCGCATGACGCAGAAGATTGACGAGGCGATTTACGAGTTGACGGAAGAATCGGCGGCCGCCCTGAGTATCCGCTACATGCCAGAAATGCTCTCTGTCCCGGCCCCCGGAGACGTTTTGAATCTGCCGCCCGCCCGCCGCCCATCGAAGTGGGCCGAGCAAGTCCGCGCCCGCGGTGACAAGACCACCCGCACGCGCCTTGAGCCATTCGCCCCCGCCCGCCCTACGCCCTCGCCCGATGACGAGTTGATTCGTGCGGTTGAAGCTTTCCGCCGTTGGCTTAAGGGGTTTCTCCGCCTGGAGAGTGACGTAGATGACGAGACGGTGCGCGAGCACCTCTCACGGAAAGGACTCGCCGAGGCTTCCGGCTTGTCGGCGTCAAGTATCCAGCGGTACGTGGCCGCGGCCGGCTTCAAAAACTTCACCGACTGGAAGAAAGACCTCTTCTCGTGAGAGTTCAGCCCGTTCTGAACGGCGTGAACTGAGTTCAGTTTGTTCGGAACAGCCTGAACTTTGAAGAGTATTGAAGGCGCTGTCCACTCATCGTATCCTTCAGCGCCGTGAAGCGAGCAGGGTCGGACACTTCTCGAAAATTTTTTACACACGCCCGCCCTGCTTGTGGTAGCATTCGGTCGTTCAAAGCACGGTCGGCACACCGTGCGCGTTCGTTCTTTTTAGACCTTCGAGCTTCATTCCGTAAGTCCGGGTTGCTTCCTTCGTGCCGAGGAAGGATAAACCGGATGGTGACTGAGCCCGTCGGTACTTTCGCAGATGTGCATGCACCGCCCCCGGGCGGTGCGCCCTGCTGAAGTAACCGGCGGGCTCTTTTGCTTTATAGCTCTTTTTACAAACGCTCCTTGAAGTCTGCCCCTACCGCCCAAGCTTAGGTGTCAGACTTCACCCTCTGTGCACGCGTTCGCGCCCCGCTTCGCGATGCACTACGAAGCCCCTTCGATTGCCGGTCTGGGCGGCCTAGCAGTCGGCGGGGCTTCACTTTTGACGGCGAACGCGCGCGCGGCTCGCCGAAATTGCGAACGCAGCGGAGGGCTCAATCTATTCAAAAGGATCAGCGATGGGCAGGTTAGGACTTTTCGATCCGCCGGCTAAGCGTCCGGCGGCAGATTGCGACGATCCGGGGGCGCCCGCCGGCTTCGTCAATGGCGTCTTAACAAAACTCATCAGAGACGTACTTACGCTACGCCCCGAGCACCGCGAGAGGCTGCGCGCGCGGCCTCGGGGACGACTAGATCGACGCGAAGAGATACTGCTCGACGCCGCACTCTCGGTTCGAGCGTCGGCGCGCAGCCGATGCCCTCGCGCCCTACCTCGATGCCTTCGGCGGCGGCGTACCCGGCTTCTACCGCGGCGCACATCACTGGGAGATGGTCTACACCGCGCCCGGCTTCTTCGTCCCTGCACGGGACGAGTTCGGCCGCCTCCGAGCACTGGCGTGCCGCCTCGACGAACCGCGCGACGGCTGCAAATACATATGGCTCTCCTCTAATCCAGAGACTGTAAACGACGAGGGTAGGCAGAAGTACCCGTGCGGCGCCTCGTCGGGCTCTCCTGTGCACTTCGCCAACCGACGCTTGATATGGATCGCCGACGAGTTGGTGATTACGGAGGGCACGCTCAAGGCCGACTGCATCGCTGCGCTCTCCGGTCTCCCGGTTGTCGGCGTCGCGGGAGTCAACAACACACGTGGGCTGGCTGCGCGCTTGCGCGCGACGCTACCGCGGCTCCAGCGCGTCCACGTCGCCTTCGATAAGGACGTGCTCGAAAAGGCGCAGGTGGCTTCTGCGCTCTACCGCCTCATCAGGCAGCTTGAGGGCGAGCGTTTCACTGTCCGTGTGCGCATGTGGCCCGGTGCCGCCAAAGGCTTCGACGATTACCTGCTCTCCGAACTCCGCGTGCCGGAGGTAGCGGCCTGATGACTATGACGGCTCAGGCACTCGACCACACTCCTGCGGCATTCCGCCGCATACTCGCTAGGCATCAGGAGTTTGCGGGGAGTGAGAAGACAGTCTCCCTGCTCGACGACACGGCCGACGGCATCCTCGCCGTAGACTTCGCGCTCACCTTCGCCGGCTTTTCCTACCAAGCGCGGCAACTCAGTCTATCAATCGTTGGGCTGCTCGGCGGCGGAGGCGGTCGTCTCGAAATCTTCGACAAGCGTCTAGCTGAGCACCTTAACTGTTCCGACCGAACGATCCGGCGCTGGCGGGCCGCCCACATAAGGGAGTCAAAGGCTAAGAAGTTCGCCCTCCTTCGCCTGGAAGAGGGCGACTATACCGGGCAAAAACGGTACGAGAAGACCGCGTACAGTCTCAACCCGCACCTCGGCTTGTATCTAGCCGCCGTGGTGAGGGAGGCCCGCGCCTCCGACCTTTACCGGAGCGACCGGCGGGCGGCCGTGGAGCGCGCGGCGGAGGAGCATTACCATGACATTCCGAACGCGCCGCCCAGAGCGCGCAGGCGTAAGCCGAGGCAGGCACCTTCGGTTAAGGTCGAGCAGGCTTTCGTCAACGCCGTCCGGAATGTCGAGAAGGGACGGCAGGCGCTTCAGGACTTGGAGCCCGACTCGCGGGCGGCGCTGCTGGAGAGCAGGCAAGGGGAAGAGTTGCGTCAAACCCTCCTGAAACTCTGGACGGACATCGGCGACATTCTGACAAGCCTTCCGCAATCCACTGAAGTAGAAGACCTTGACAGAGGGTTAGGACAATCTGTCCTAACCCCTGTGGCCGAGCCGAGCCCCGAAGATGTGGCCGCTTGGGGAGAGGTTGAGCGACGTGTAGTCGGCTCACCGCAGGTCATTACCTGCGAAGTGAATCTCCGGCCGCCGCTGTCCGTTGAGGAATTGGAAGCCGAAGCCGTACGCGCAGAAGGATGTGGGGAGGTGTAATGGACGCGCTACTCGAAAAGCTCGATGAACGCATGCGCCGCATCGCCGAGGAGGTTGCGCGCGAGGCTGGCCCTGCGCCTACTTCCGTCCCTATGACGACTGACTTGATTGATGAGAAGACCCGCCGGCAGATCGCCGAACAACTCCTCCTCTCGAATAAGCACTACCTGACGCGCGCGCAGGCCGCCGCGTACTTGGGCGTGTCACAACGCAGCATCAAAGAATGGGCTGACCGCCCCGCCGATCAGAACCCCTTTCCCGAAGTGCGCGCCGGGGCAGACCCGCGTTACAAGCGCACGGCCATAGACCAGTGGACGGTCGAGCGCTTCAAGCTCGAACATTCCAAGGCGCTCACGCGGCAGGACAGGCAGTTCAAGCCCGGCACCGTCAACCAGCGTCTGAACGTCCTCTCCGCCATCCTGAGCCGCGCAGTCGCACTCAGATTCATCCGCGACAATCCGTGCTCGGGCGTCGAACGCCTGCCGGTCGAGGCGGAGGAAGCGCGCACGCTCAGCTACGAGGAGGAGGGGAGACTGACCGAAAAGCTGCTCGAAGGCCCGCAGTGGGTTCACGACGCGACTCGGGTCGCGCTAGGTACGGGCTTCCGCATCACTGAGGTACTGAGTCTCACCAGAGACTCAGTGGACTTCATAAGGGGACTGCTCTTCGTCTCCGACCCGAAGTGGAAGAACGACCCGCGCCGGACGCTCGGCGTGCCGATGAGCGCCGAGGTGCGCGAGATACTCCTGCGACTCGACCGTGATTCGCCCACGCGCGCCCTTTTCATTCACCCCGGGACGGGCCGGCGGCCGTCACGCGGCTCTTTCTATAACCAGCTCCGGTCGGCCTGTGAGTCGGTCGGAATTTTCGGCATCCACCCGCACAGCCTGCGTCACACCTTCGGGACGCGGCTCGGCGAGGCGGACGTGAACGTGAAGAAGATTCAGCGGCTGATGGGGCACGCCGACATCAAGATGACCCTCCGCTACATCCATCCGGGCGAGGAAGGCTTGCGCGCCGTGGTGGAGTTGGCGGCGGGTAAGCGTCCCGGAATCGTACCGGGCGACGCGGCGGCGAGCCCGCCCACTCTCCATAAACCTCTCAGAGCAGTAGGTTAGCTAAACCGGGGCGGCGAGGAATTACATAACTATTACAAACGGCGGGCCGCCGGGCTGTTACGCTGTAGCCATCCCCCGCAACAAAACGTTCGGCGGCATTCTTACTCCCGGGGAGAGGCATGGAAAGAGCAGCAGAGATTCACGGTAACAGGTCGGGCATCAACTGGGCGACTTCAGTCGCCATGATCGTCTTCCACGTCGGCGCCGTCGCGGCGCTCTTTACTTTTAGCTGGCAGGCGGTCGCGGCGACCCTCCTGCTGTGGTGGGTCTCGGGGAGCCCCGGCATCGGCATGGGCTTCCACCGACTTCTGACGCACCGCGGCTACAAGACGCCGAGGTGGGTCGAGTACTTCCTCACGGTCTGCGGCACGCTCACGCTCGAAGGCGGCGCCATTGACTGGGTCGTCACGCACCGCATACACCACTCGCACACGGACGCGCCCGGCGACCCGCACACGCCGCGCGACGGCTCTTGGTGGGCGCACATGGGCTGGATTCTGACCGGCACCGCGCAGCAGCACGGCGAAGAGGTGATGCGCCGCTACGCGCCCGATCTGATGAAAGACCGCTTCCACGTCTGGCTCAACGACTACTTCTGGCTGCCGCAGGTCGTGCTGGGCCTCGCCCTCTTATACTTCGGCGGTTTGACGATGGTGCTGTGGGCGGTCTTCCTGCGCACGACCCTTGGCCTCCACGCGACGTGGCTCGTCAACTCGGCGACGCACATGTGGGGCTCGCGCCGCTTCGAGACGACGGACGACTCGACCAACCTCTGGTGGGTCGCGCTCCTCACCTTCGGCGAGGGGTGGCACAACAACCACCACGCGCACCCGACGGCCGCGCGCCACGGCCTCGCGTGGTACGAAGTGGACTTGAACTGGCTGGGCATCCGCGCGCTCCAACTGCTCGGTCTGGCGAAAGACATCAAGCTCATCAACCGCGACGGCGAGCGCATCCGCCAAGAGCCCGAGCCGCTCAAGCGCGCCGCTTGAAAGCAGTAGCCAGTAGACAGTAGACAGCAGGTAATTAAGACAAAGAAGCTGAAACGCCGGAGGCGCGAGCATTCATCAACTCGCGCCCTCCGGCGTTTTCTACTGACTACTGACTACTGACTACTGGCTACTTGTTTTAAAATGGCTTCATGCGCATCGGCGGGCGACGCAAATCGGCCATCTTCTTTCTGGCGTTCGGAATCTGTCTGGTCGTCATCGCCGTCGCGCTCAACGTCGGCTGGGTTCTGCTCAACTGGCGCGAGGTGGCGCTCTTAGTCCTCGGCATCGTCTTCTTCGTCCTCATCATCACGGGGCTCGTGCTCAACACGACCTTCCTCGTCCGCGAGATACGCCGCAACGAGCAGCACGACGCCTTCATCAACGCCGTCACGCACGAGCTGAAGACGCCGGTCGCCTCCATCCGCCTCTACCTCGAAACCCTCAAGACGCGCGAGGTGGACGCCGCGCGCCGCGCCGAGTTCTACGACACGATGCTCGCCGACACCGACCGCCTGCTCGGCACCGTCGAGCAAGTCCTCCACGCCGGCCGCACCGCGCACAAGCGCCGCGCCCTCAACGTCGCACGCATTGACCTCGGCCAGCTCGTACGCGAATGCTTAGAGCTCACCCGACGCCGCCACGACCTCGGCGAGGATGCCGTGCGCTACACCGAGTCGGAAGAGGCGCGCGCCGCGTCCGTCGCGGGCGACCGCGAAGAGTTGCGCGCGGCCGTCACCAACCTCGTCGAGAACGCCGTGAAGTATTCCGACAAGGGCGTCAGCGTCTCGGTCGAGCTGGCCGCGCCCGACGAGCGCCACGTCGCCGTGCGCGTCACGGACACAGGAATAGGCATCCACCGCAACCAGCTCAAGCGCATCTTCAAGCGCTTCTACCGCGTGCCCGGCCACTTCATGGCGCGCTTCAAGGGGACGGGGCTCGGCCTCTTCATCGTCCGCGCCATCGTCGAGCGGCACGGCGGGCGCGTCTATGCCGAGAGCGAAGGCTTGGGGCGCGGCAGCACTTTCACCATCCAACTCCCGAGGGCTTAAGACGCTTTGACGAAGGCTCAGAGTTCGGTTCTCATCGTCGAGGACGAGAAGCACCTCGCCGCCGGCCTCCGCTTCAACCTTGAGGCCGAGGGCTACGCGGTCGAGACCGTGCCCGACGGCGAGACGGCGCTCGCGCTCCTGCTCGAACAGCGTCGTCGCTTCGACGTAGTCGTCCTCGACGTGATGCTGCCGGGCGCCGACGGCTTCACCGTGGCTTCCGAACTGAGACTCGCGGGCGCCTTCATCCCCATCCTCATGCTCACCGCGCGCGGCCGCCCCGAAGACGTGCTGCGCGGCTTCGAGTCGGGCGCCGACGACTATCTGCCCAAGCCCTTCGAGCTGACCGTGCTCATCGCGCGCATCCACGGCCTTCTGCGCCGGCGCGACTGGCTCCGCCTCGACCGCGAGGCCGCGCCGGCGCCGCCGACCGACGCCGACACCTTCGCCTTCGCAGGCAAGACGATTGACTTCGCCGCGCTTGAGCTTCGCACCGCCGGGCGCACGCTGCGCCTGACGCTGATGGAGGCGCAACTGCTTCGCCATCTCGTCGCGCGCCCGGGCCAAGCCGTCTCGCGCAAGACGCTGCTCGAAGAGGTCTGGGGCCTGCACGAAGACACCGACACGCGCGCCATAGATAACTTCATCGCGCGCCTGCGCAAGTACATCGAGGACGAGCCCTCGCGGCCCCGCCACCTCCTGACCGTCCGCGGCGTCGGCTACCGCTTCGTCGCCGAGCCGGGCGAGGATTGATTTGGAATCTCGAATCTCAAATTCGGCGCCTCTCGTCGTCGGGCTCGGCGAGCTTATCTGGGACTTGCTGCCGTCGGGCAAGCGTCTGGGCGGCGCGCCGTCGAACTTCGCGTACGTCTCGCGCCTGCTCGGCAGCGACGCGGCCATCGCCACGCGCGTCGGGCGCGACGCGCTCGGGGAAGAAGCGCTTGAAAGGTTGAAGCGCACGGGGCTCTCCACGCGCTACGTGCAACGGGACGAAGAGCACCCGACGGGCACCGTGGGCGTGACCATCGGCGCGGGCGGCGAGCCGCGCTTCAACGTCAACGAGAACTCGGCTTGGGATTACCTTGAGTGGACGCCGGAGTGGGAAGAACTCGCTGCGGGCGCGGCCGTCGTCTGCTTCGGCACGCTCGGCCAGCGACACGCGAAGGCGCGCGAGACCGTCACGCGCTTCCTCGAAGCGACGGGCGCGGGCGCGCTACGCCTCTTCGACGTGAACCTGCGCCACTCCTTCTTCACGCCCGACATGCTCGCGCGCTCGCTCGCGCTCGCCACAGTCGTCAAGCTCAACGCGGAAGAGCTCTCGGCCGCCGCCTCGATGCTCGACCTCGACGCCTCGGGCGAGCAAGCGACGGCGCGCGCACTGCTCGAACGCTTCCGCCTCACCCTCGTCGCCGTCACGCGCGGCGCGCACGGCAGCCTCCTCGTCACGCGCGAAGGCGCGGACGAGCACCCCGGTTTTCCCGTCCCCCGCGTCGTGGACACCATCGGCTGCGGCGACGCCTTCGCCGCCGCGCTCGCGCACTGTATACGCCGCGGCGCGACGCTCGCGCTCACCAACCGTATCGCCAACCGCGTCGGCTCGTGGCTCGCCACGCAGGAGGGCGCCACGCCCGACGCAGACCCCGCGACAGTCGCGCGACTGCTGGAAGGCTTACCGGAGCAGTAGTCAGTAGTCAGTAGACAGTAGACAGTAGTAAGACAAAGCGGCGCGCCCGGCTTACAACCAGAGCACGCCGCCTTTGGTTTTCTACTGGCTACAGTCTACTGACTACTGTCTACTCGCTTTTGATGTATCCTTAACCTGATGGAACTGAGGACGGTGAAGGCCACGCGTTACGTGACGCCGCTGCGCGAGGGCGGGAGCCTGCCGGCCATCGTCGAGGCAGACGACGACGGGCTCTACGTGCTGAAGTTCCGCGGCGCGGGTCAGGGGCCGAAGGCTCTGATTGCCGAGCTGCTGGCGGGCGAGCTCGCCCGCGCTCTGGGCTTGCCCGTGCCCGAGATAGTCTTCGTCGAAGTCGCGGCCGAACTCGCGCGCACCGAGCCCGACCCGGAGATTCAAGACCTCATACGCGCGAGCGCCGGACTCAACCTCGCGCTCGACTACCTGCCCGGCTCAATCGCTTTCGACCCCGTGGCCGAGACCGTCGAGCCGGAACTCGCTTCGGCCGTCGTCTGGTTCGACGCCTACGTCACGAACGTTGACCGCACCGCGCGCAACACCAACCTGCTGATGTGGCACCGCCGCCTCTGGCTCATAGACCACGGCGCGGCGCTCTACTTCCACCACAACTGGGACAACTACCTCGCGCGCAGCCGCGGCCGCTTTCCCCAAGTGAAGGAGCACGTCCTCCTGCCGCGCGCCTCCGCGCTCGAAGAGGCCGACGCGCGCCTCGCCGCAGTTGTGACGCCGGAACTGATAAAGGAGCTTCTGTCACTCGTCCCCGACGCATGGCTCGTCGCCGAGCCGCGCTTCGCAGACGCGCCCGACGCCGCGCGCGCGGCCTACGCCGAGTATCTTCTCTCGCGCCTCTCGACGCCGCGCGACTTCGTGAAGGAGGCGGCCGATGCCCGAGCTGTGTCCGTTTGACTACGCGGTCGTGCGCGTCGTCCCGCGCGTCGAGCGCGGCGAGTTCGTCAACGCGGGCGTCATCGTCTCGTGCCCGACGCGCGGCTACCTCAAGGCGCGCGTCGAGCTCGACGCCGAACGCCTCGCCGCGATAGACCCTTCGGCAGACCGCGAGACGGTCGAGCGACACCTCGCCGCCATCCCTCAGGTTTGTGAAGGCGGCCCCGCCGCCGGCCCCATCGGGCTGCTCCCGCAGCGCGCGCGCTTCCACTGGCTGGTCGCGCCGCGCAGCACCATCATCCAGACCTCGCCCGTCCACACGGGCTTCTGCGAGGACGGCGATCAGATACTCGAACACCTCTTCCACAAGATGGTTCGTCGTCCCGCCTGAAGCGCGAAAGCTTTTCGCCGCGTCTCAAAAAAATTCTCACGCCGCCTAAAACCGCCCCCGCAACGCGCCCCGTATATCGGGCAAGTTTGGAACGACTACAGCTTGGAGGGAGATGAAGATGAGGAGAACTCTGTCTGCACTTCTGTTCGCGGCCGTCGTGGCGACGGCGTTCGCGCTGAGCGCCTCGGCGCAGATGGGCGGCGACAACAATAATCCGATGGTCGGCGGCGCGGCGATGTACCGCACGAAGAACATCGTCGAGAACGCTATGAACTCGGCCGACCACACGACGCTAGTCGCCGCGGTCAAGGCCGCCGGGCTCGTCGAGACGCTTCAGGGCAAGGGGCCGTTCACGGTCTTCGCGCCGACGAACGCGGCCTTCGACAAGCTGCCCGCGGGCACCGTGGACACGCTCCTGAAGCCCGAGAACAAGGCGATGCTGACGAACGTGCTGACCTACCACGTCGTCGCCGGCAAGTACGACTCGAAGAAGCTCATGCAGGAGATTAAGAAGGGCGGCGGCACGGCCACGCTCAAGACCGTATCGGGCGGCACGCTCACCGCGCGCATGAACGGGATGAACGGCATCACGCTCACCGACGAGAAGGGCGGCACCTCGAACGTCACCATCGCCGACGTATACCAGTCGAACGGCGTCATCCACGTCGTTGACACTGTGCTCATGCCGCGCTAATTGCGCCGGAATGAATTAACAGGGACGGACAGGGTGTTCGGGATAAGAGTTTAAATCCTTATCCCGAACACCCTGTCCGTCCCTGTTAATTTTCCCTCGCCGCTAACGCGGGCGGCGCACTTCTTCGTAGCGCGCGCGGTCTGTGTCGGAGAGCTTGGCGGAGGGAGGCTGGGCCGTGTAGGGCGCGGCGTCGGGGCGCGCGCCGAAGATGCCGAACATGGGGACGGCCATGCGGTCGTTCAGGTTGAGCGGGCGGAGGCCCAACAGCAGGCCGACCGTCCGCAGCGCGCTCAGTTGGTCGTAGCGGTCTTTGACGACCGCGCCGCGCTTGACGAAAGGCCCGGCGGCGAGCGCGACGATGCGCGTCGCGTCAACGTGGTCGGGGCCGTTCTGCGCGTCGTCCTCTTCGACGAGAATCAGCGAGTCGCGCCAGACGGGGCTGCGCGAGATGGTCTCGATAATCAGCCCGAGCGCGGCGTCGTTCTGCGCGACGAACTGCTGCGGCGCGCGTATCTGCGTTCTCGCGCCGTCAGTGTGGTCGTTCGGCAGCCAGACGTAGTTGAAGCTCGGCACAGTCCCCGCCTTGACGTGCCGCTCGAAGTCGGCCCGCCACGCGGCGAAGCGGTCGAGGTCGGAGTAGGCCAAGTCCCAAGAGCGGTAGTCGAAGGCGTAGCGCGTCAGGTACTCGGCGAAGCGCCTCTTCAGAACCGGGTTCGTCTGAAGCGCGCGTGCGAGCGAGTCGTCGCCGACGAGGAAGTTTGAAAGGCCGTCGGCGAACTTCTTGTCGTCGAGCAGCCCCGACGCGGCGTCCTGTGTGTCGGCCTTCCCCGCGTAGTCGTGCGCGAAGTCGTAGAAGACGCGGCCGCGATCCGTGTCGTTGGAGAGCCTCATCATGCGCGCGTAGAACTTGCGCGCCAGCTCGCTCCGCTCGCCCGACTCCTCGGTGAGGATGCGGTAGGCGCGCGTGTAGAGGTAGTAGTTCTCGCCGTAGACGCGGTAGCTGCGGCGCGCGTCGTCGAGCGCGTCCCAGAGGTAGGCGGGCGAGGTCGCAGAGGGCACCATGCCGTAAGGGTAGCCGCGGTAGCGCCCCGAGTAGCCGTTGTTGCCGAGCCATTCGAGGAAGGGCGAGGCGTAGCCGCTCGTCGTGAAGCTGTGGCCGAGCACGCTCACCTCGCCGTCGGCGAAAAAGTTGTCGAGCGTAACGAACTGCTCGGCCAGCGCGTGGTGGTTCGGCGTCACGTCGCGCCCGAAGAGCGTCAGGCTAGAGTCGCCTTCGCCGCGCCCGAGGTCGCCGAGCACTTGGTCGTAAGAGCGGTTCTCCTTGACGACGTAGAAGACGTGGCGCACGGGCAGCTTGAAGCCGCGCCGCGCGTCGAAGGTCGGCGCGCCCGCGAGCACCTGCCGCGTCCAGCGCGCGGCGTTTGCCGCAGTGATGTCGCCCGTGGGCAGGATGGAGAGGCTGCCCTTCAAAAGCGTCAGGACGTAGTCGAGGACGCCGCCCGGCGGCTGCGGCCCGTTCGGGTTCGGGCGGCGGGGGCGGACGCCCTTGGCGTTGAGGATGAGAAGGTCGCTGCCCGCGACGACGGCCTTCGTCGGATACCAGCCCGCGGGGACGAGCCCCGCCTGCCGCCAAGTCCCCTTCTCGAAGACCGCGACGGCGTTGAGGCCCGCGAGCGTCACGTAGACGCGGCGGCCCGCGACGGCGCAGGAGGTCGGCGTAGTGCCGAACTGACTGCCGAAGCGGTTCGTGCGCACGACTGCCGTCACGCGGTCGCGCGCCGTGTCAATCACACGCAACTCGTCCGAGTCGGTGCTGACGACGTATAGACTGTTCCCGTCAACGCACATCTCCTGCGGGCGGCGGCCGGCGGGAATCTCTGCGAGCTGCTTGAGCCGTTCGTCGAAGACGCGCACGCGGTTCTCGCCGAGCACGGCGACGTAGAGCTTGCTGTTCACGCGGCGCACGGAGTAGGGGAAGTAGCCCGCGTCCGCCTCGCGCTCGATCTTGCCCGACTCGGTGTCGAGGACGGCGATTTTGCCTTCGACGTAGACGCCCTTGTCGTCCTTGCCCGCGAGGTAGAGCACGGCGAGCCGCCCGGCGTCGAGCGCCGCTACACCAGCGGCGTAGCCCGCCACCTTGTACTCGCCCGCGATCTCGAACTGACGGTTGATGCGTATGACCTTCGAGTCGAAGCCGCCGCTCACGTAAAGGTCGCCGTCGGCGCCGACCGCCGCGCTGGGGAAGATCGCGCCGCTCACTTCGGGAGGGAAGCCGGGTTTTTCGGACGGCACGTACTTCGGCTTCAAAGTCTTGACGACCTGCCCCGACGCCGTGTCAACGACCGAAATCTCCTGCGCCCCGCCTGAGTAGTAGCCGTTGTTGAGGACGACGAGGCGCCCGGCGAACCAGACGGCCTCGTAAGGCAGACGGCCGAGCTCGACCTGACGGCCGGCGGGCGCGATCTTCCAGCCGGTCGGGAGCGCCGCCTCCGCCACACGCGCGGCCTGCGCGCGCGCCTGCGCCGCCGCGACGTAAGTGAGCGCGTCCGCGTAAGGCGTCCCCTTCACCGACTCCCAAAGCTCTCGGTTCAAGTCCTCTTCGTCCTCCGCACGGTCGAAGAAGGAGGCGCGCTCGCCGCGTTCGTCGTCGTCCGCGTCCTGCGCCGCGACGCGGACGGCGGGAGCGAGCGAGAGCACGAGTGCGATGATGGCGAGCGCGCGTTTTAGAATCTCGTAAGGTGTGTTCGACATGGCCGTGGAGTTTACCACAGGGGCACGACCGAGACTCTGTACGCCTTTAGGAGTATGCTAACGGCATGGCAGAAAAGCGTGTGCGCTCGAACGGCGACGCGGACGAGTTCGAAGGCGAGGTCATTGACATCGAGCCGGCGGGGCGCGGGCGTCGGCCGAAGGTCGGACGCTGGGTGGCGGCGCTCGCCGTCCTCCTGCTTCTCTTCGCGCTGACGCGCGCGGGCTCGGTCTACATCGAGACGCTCTGGTTCGGGTCGCTCGGCTACTCGTCCGTCTACTGGACGACGTTCCGGTACGAGTGGGGCGTCTTCGCCGTCTTCGCCTTGGCGACGGCCGCCGTGCTGCGCGCGGCCTTCTACGCGCTTGAGCGCGCCTTCGCCGTGACGACGCTCGCGCCGCGGCGCATCATGGTCAACAACCAGCCGGTCTTCGTCAAGCCGGCTAGGTTCCTCAAACCCGCGGCGTGGGTCGTATCGCTGCTGCTGGCCTTCGTCTACGGACTCGGGATGAGCGAGGGCTGGCGGACGTTCGCGCTGTGGCTCAACCGCCCCGCGACTTCGGGCGCAGACCCCGTCTTCGGCAACGCGCCCGGCTTCTACCTGTTCACGCTGCCAGCGCTCGACGCGGTCTCTTCGTGGGCGCTGACGCTGGCGTGGGTCGTGCTGCTGGCGACGCTCGTCTACGCGGCGCTCGGGCTTCTTCCGTCGGGCGCGAACCTGCGCGCCGCGGCCGCGCCCGCTTCCGAAGGCTCGCGCTCGAACGTCTACGCGGCCGTCTCGGCGGCGCTCGCCGTGCTGCTCTTGACGCTCGCCGCGCGCGCGTACCTCACGCGCTACGAATACCTCTTCGAAGACCACCCCATCTTCAGCGGCGTCACGTACACCGAAGACCATTACGTGCTGCCCGGTCTCACAATCGTCGCCGTCGCCCTCGTTCTCGGCGCGGCGTTGGCGCTGTCTAATGCGCTCGTCTTCCGGCGCGCGCGTCTGCTCGTCGCGGCGCTGGCGCTTCCCGTCGTCGTCTACTTCGTGGCGGTCGTCGCCGTGCCCGGCTACGTGCAGAGCTTCGTCGTCAAGCCGAACGAGCTTGAGCGCGAGTCGCCCTACATCACGCACAACATCGCGGCGACGCGCCGCGCCTTCAACCTCGAACGCGTCGAGGCGCGCGACTTCCCCGCCGACGACACGGACGACGCATACGCCCTGAACGACAACCGGCCGACGCTCGACAACCTGCGCATCTGGGACTACCACGCCCTTCAGGCCACGCTCAGGCAGGTGCAGGAGATACGCACCTACTACGACTTCAACGACGTAGACATAGACCGCTACCGCGTCGGGGGGCAGACGCGGCAGGTGTTGGTCGCCGCGCGCGAGCTGGACGTGTCGAAGCTGCCAGCCTCTTCGCGCGGCAACTGGATAAACGAGCGTCTGATTTACACGCACGGCTACGGCGTGACGATGAACACGGCCAACGGCTTCACGCCCGAGGGCCGGCCCGAGTTCCTGCTCTCGAACATGCCGACCGAGTCCAACGCGCCCGAAGTGAAACTCGCGCGCCCGCAAATCTACTTCGGCGAGAAGACCGATACGGACGTTTACGTCGGCACACGCCAAAAAGAGTTCGACTACCCGCAGGGCGACGCCAACGCCTCGACCACGTACGAGGGCGCGGGCGGCTTCCCCGTGGGCGGCGCTCTGCGGCGCTCGGTCATCGCGTGGGAGTTGGGTGACCTCTCGCGCCTGCCCTTCGCCGACGACGTGACGCCGGACAGCCGCGTCCTCATGCGCCGGCAGATAGGCGAGCGCGTGCGCGCGCTGGCGCCGTTCCTCCAATACGACGAAGACCCCTACGTCGTCCTGCGCGACGACGGCACGCTCGCGTGGATGTGGGACGCGTACACGACCTCCGCGAGTTATCCATACTCGCGCCACCACACGCTCGGAGGCGCGTCGGTCAACTACGTACGTAACAGCGTCAAGGCCGTGGTTGACGCCTACACGGGCGCCGTCAACTTCTACGTCTTCGACGTCGAAGACCCCGTGCTCGCGGCCTACCGCGGACTCTTCCCCGCGCTCTTCCGCGACGGCGCGCAGATGCCCGCAGACCTGCGCGCGCACGTGCGCTACCCGGAAGGCTTGTTGACGGTGCAGGCCGCGGCGTTCGGGCTCTACCACACGGAGAACCCGAAGGTCTTCTTCCAGCGCGAGGACGTTTGGAGCGTGGCGCGCGAGTCGGCGCCGAAGCAGGGCGGCGAGGCGTCCGAGCTTGAGCCTTACTACGCGCTGCTGCAACTGCCGGGCGGCGGGGCGAGCGGCGCGACGGCGCCCGAGTTCGTGGACGTGGTGGCGTTCACGCCCGCGTCGCGCGACAACCTCATCGGCTGGATGGCCGGGAGGAGCGACGGCGCGGCCTACGGGTCGCTGCTCGTCTACAAGTTCCCGAAGACGAAGCTCGTCAACGGCCCGACGCAGGTCAACGCGCGCATAGACCAGAACGCGCAGCTCTCTTCGCAGCTCACGCTCTGGAACCAGCAGGGCTCGCGCGCGCAGCGCGGCAACCTGCTCGTCGTGCCTTTGGGTCGGGGCTTGCTCTACGTTCAGGCTATCTACCTACAGGCCGAGCGCTCGCCGATGCCCGAGCTGCGCCTCGTCGTCCTCGCCACGCAGGACAGGCTCGCCTTCGGCACGAGTTTCCCGGACGCGCTCTCGAAACTCTTCGGCGGGGCCGAGGGCGCGGCGCGTGGGCCGCAGCAGGGCGTGCGTGCTGGCAATGAAGGCGGGGCTGAAACGAATCGCGGCGGCGAGGGCGCGCAGCCCCCGTCGGCGACGACGCAGGAGCTTATAGACCGCGCCGCCGCAGACCTCGCCGACTACCAACGCCTGACGGCCGAAGGCAAACTCGGCGAGGCCGGTCAGAAACTCGAATCGCTCAAGCGCACGCTCGAAGAGTTGCAGAAGTCTAAGCGCTGACGGCGGCGCGCGGCGCGGGAAGCGGGTATAATTGGGACATCTCCTGTAACAGACTTTTAGAAAAGACGAGAGGAATGATGAATTTGAACAGTCTGAGAAGATGGCGCGCGGCGCTGGCCGCGCTGATGCTGCTCGCCTTCACGGCGCCGCCGGCCGCTCTGGCCGACGAGGGCATGTGGGCTTTCAACAACCTGCCGCGCGCGGAGATTAAGAAGCGTTACGGCTTCGAGATCACGGACGACTGGGTCAAGCGTGTGCAGTCGGCGACGGTGCGCTTCCCCAACGGGACGGGCTCGTTCGTCTCGCCCGAAGGGCTCGTGCTGACGAACTACCACATCGTCGAGGACATCGTCGGCGAGCTGTCAACGGCCGAGAACGACCTCGCCAAGACGGGCTTCGTCGCGCACACGCGCGAGCAGGAGATAAAGATACCGGGGCTCACGCTAGACCAGCTCGTCCGCATCGAGGACGTGACCGCGCGCGTCACCGGCGCCGTCAAGCCCGGCATGAGCGACACAGAATCGGGCGCCGCCATCCAGGCCGAGATCGCCCGCATACAGGCCGAGTCGGCGAAGGCGACGGGCCTGCGCGCCGACGTGGTCACGCTCTATCAGGGCGGCATGTACAACCTCTACCTCTACAAGCGCCACACGGACGTGCGTCTCGTCTTCGCGCCAGAGTTTCAGGCGGCCTTCTTCGGCGGCGACCCGGACAACTTCAACTTCCCGCGCTACTGCCTCGACATGTCGCTCGTACGCGTCTACGAGAACGGGGCGCCGCTCCACCCCGACAGTTATTTCAAGTGGTCGCAGAAGGGGCCGCAGGACGGCGAGCTGACCTTCGTTTCGGGCAGCCCCGGCACGACGCAGCGGCTCTACACCGTCTCGCACCTCGAATACCTGCGCGACACGCAGTTGCCGCTCACCGTACGCATACTTGAGAGCCGCCGCGACTCCCTGAAGAAGTACATGGCGCAGGGCGAAGAGCAGACGCGGCGCGGCCAGAACGAGCTGAACTACGCCGAGAACTTCATCAAGGTCTTCAAGGGCCAGATCGAAGGCTTGCGCGACAAGGAACTGCTGGCGCGCAAGAACGGTTCGGAGACGGCGCTGCGCGCCTACGTCGAGTCGTCGCGCAACCGCAAGGACTACGTCGGCGCTTGGGAGACGGTCGCCAAAGCGCGCAAGTCGCTCGCGGCCTACGACGCCGAGCGGCGCTTGATTGGCGGCTCCACGCTCGCCGACTACGCGAACTCGGCCTTCAACACAGTCCTCTTCAACTACGCGCGCACGCTCGTACGCCTCGCCGAAGAGAACGCGAAGCCCGACGCCGAACGCCTGCCCGAGTACACGGACGCGCGCCGCGCCACGCTCGAAGCCGCGCTCTACTCCGAGGCGCCCGTCTACGACGACTTCGAGCAGGTGAAGCTCGCGGCCTCGCTCGCGCTCCTGCGCGACACGCTCGGCGCCAACAGCGCGCTCGTCAAGAAAGTCCTACAGGGCAAGACGCCCGAGGCGCGCGCCGCCGAGCTTATCAAGGGGACGAAGCTGAAGGACTTGGCCTACCGGAAGGAACTGGCCGCGGGCGGGAAGAAGGCGATTGACGCCTCGACCGATTCGTTGATCGTGCTCGCGCGCGAGTTGGACGCCGAGTCGCGCGCGCTGCGCAAGCGCTACGAGGAGGAGGTCGTCGGCGTCGAGCGCGGCGCCTACGGCAAGATCGCGCGGGCGCTCTTCGAGAAGGAGGGCACGGGCCTCTACCCGGACGCGACCTTCACGCCGCGCCTCTCTTACGGCGCCGTCAAGGGCTACGTCGAGAACGGGAAGACCGTCAGGCCATTCACATACTTCGCCGGGCTCTACGAGCGCGCGGCCGAGCACCAGAACAAGTTCCCGTACAACCTCGCGCCGAGCTGGGTCGAGCACAAGAAGGACGTGGACATGAAGGCGCCGTTCAACTTCGTCACCACGAACGACATCATCGGCGGCAACTCAGGCTCGCCGACCTTCAATCGCGAGATGGAGTTGGTCGGGCTCATCTTCGACGGCAACATCCAGTCGCTCGTCGGCAACTTCTACTACGACGAGTCGGTCAACCGCGCCATCTCCGTTGACTCGCGCGGCATGCTCGAAGCGCTCCGCAAGGTCTACGGCGCGAAGGAGGCGGCCGACGAACTGACGCGCTAAACGAAGGCCGGACAGCCCGTGAGGGCTTTACCGTGAAGATGGCGAGGGCTCAGCTAACTTAAAAGCTGAGCCCTCGCCGTCTCTGTTCTGAAGATTTTAAAGCTCGGTCAGACGGCCGTGCCGAGCGCGCGCTCAAGCTCGCGGGGCAGCGTGTCGAAGCCGGGCTTGAGGACGAAGCCTTGCGCGTCGCATTCGAGCGCCTTGACGAGCCGCGAGGGGTGGTCGCCGGAGTAGAAGACGATGGGGGTCTCCTTGTCGAACTCGCGTATCTCCTCACACAACTCCGTCCCCGACCCGTCCTCGAAACGGCTGTCGAGCAGGTAGAGGTCGAATCCGCCCGTGCGCGCAAGCTCCAAGCCCTCGCCCAGCCCGCCGGCGGCGACCGGCTCGTACCCCCAACTGTCGAGCAGGTAAGAGATTAGGAAGCGCGTGTCTTCGTGGTCGTCTACGAATAGAATTCGGGGCCGGTTGCTCAAGTGAAACTCCTTAACTCTTCAAATACGGAGCTTTAAGCCGTGGCGGGGAGGTTGGAGACCCAACGGCGCACTCGTTTCGAGAAAAATTAGCAAAGATTTCGTGAAATCTCAACCGGCCCGCGAACATTATTATTGTAAAAATCGTTAAACAATGCTCAAGAATTTCTCAAGTGCCTTCACGCACTCTCTCTGAGGAGATTGGGCGAGGAGGTTCTGAAAGGTTTTATGAGGGACGAGGCGAACGAGAACATCAAGGGGCGGACGCCGCTGATGCTGGCGGCCTTCCGCGGGGACACGGCGGGCGTGATACGCCTGCTCGAAACGGGCGCGGACGTGAACGCGCGCGACAAGGACGGCGACACGGCCTTGATGTTCGCCGCTTACAGGGGGCACGGGCTGGTCGCGTCGCTGCTGCTGCAATACGGCGCGAACGTCTACGCGCGTGCGCGCAACGGCTGGACGGCGAAGAAAGCCGCGCAGGTCGGCCTTCATCACGAGTTGGCCGAGATGCTCCGCCGCGCCGAGACCGAAGGCGCGCTGAAAGTCCTCTCCGCGGTCAACTGAAAGAGTGCCGCCGTCATCAACCGAAGCCGCCGCCCGCGTCTTCGGCGTCAGGGGCCGAAGCTGAGGCCGTAGTAGACGCCGAAGAAATTGTTTGCGCGCCCCTCGTTGCCGAAGTAGTAGGCCGAGTAGAGCGAGCTTTTCTTCGACACGTCGAGGCCGAAGCCCGCGGCGCCGTAGCCGAAGCGGTTGCGGCCCGAGTTCCAGTCGGCTTGGAAGCTGAGCTTGCGCGTCACGGGCTGCACGAACCCGAGGAGCGCGCCCGCGCGGCTCCCGCCGTCGCCGTTGCGGCCGACGAGGCCGTAGCCGCCGCCCGTCAACTGCGCGCCGTTCATCCCTTCGACCGTCTTCGTCGCGCTCGCGTAGAGCATCCCGACCGTGTCGCCCCGGCCGCGGCGTCCCGCGGGCGCGAAGAGTATTCCGCCGACGGCCGCCTGCACTCCCTTCTCCTCGTTGTTGTAGAAACGCCACTTGATGTCGGACTGGAACTCGACCGGCTCCGACTCGCCGTCGCCGTCCTTCAGGAAGTAGACGTTCGCGCCGACCTCCACGTTCTTGCCGACGCCGCGGACGAGGAAGACGCCGTAGCTCTGAAAGCCGCCCTTCTCGTAGCTGGTCGGGTGCGCGTCGAAGTCGAACTCAAGGTAGGTCTCGCCCTCGGGCAGGGTCTCGGCCGTCGGGACTGTCCAGAGGCTCGTCTGCGCGCGCGCCTCGCGGGGGGCAGACGGCAGAGCGAACGCGAACAGCGCGGCGAGACATGCGAGCAGGCAGGGCTTGCGCATGGCTTCGGCTCCTTTGGGTCGCGAAATTTAGTCAGTGTCCGACGCGGGCGAAATCTATGAACCCGCGCTCGGGGTCTGTCGAAAGCAGACGGACGCGGACGCGGTCGCCCACGTCGAGCCCGCGCCAGCCGCGCATGATGCGGCCGTCGGCGGGCGGGTGGAGCGTGCGCGCGAAGGTGCCGTGGTCTTTGACGCCGGTGACGACGGCGTCGAACGTCTCGCCGATGTGGTCGCCGAGCATCGCGGCGGCCGCCGTCTTGCGCATGCGCCGCTCGACCTTGCGCGCGGCCGACTCCATCAGGTTGCAGCGCGCGGCAATCTCTTCGAGTTCCTCGCGCGTGTAGGGTGCGGGCGCGCCCGCCGCGGCGGACTTCAGGCAGCGCTGCGTGACTAGATCGGGGAAGCGCCGGTTGGGCGCGGTCGAGTGCGTGTAGTCGTGGACGGCGAGGCCGAAGTGACCTTCCTGATCGAGTCCCGGCGCTTCGACCATGTAGTCGCCCGGCCCCATCATCTTCAGAATCGAGAGCGAGAGGTCTGCGTAGCCGGCCGGGTCTGCCTCGCGTCGGCGCGACATGAAGTCGGAGAGTGCGCGCGGGTCTGGCTCGTCGGGCAGTTGAAAGCCTAACGCGGCGGCCGTCTTGACGATGAGCGGCCAGCGCTCGGGCGCGCGCACGACGCGGCGCAGCGAAGGCACGCCCTTGTCTTCGAGAAGCTCGGCCATCGAAGTATTGGCCGCGACCATCAGGCTCTCGATGATGTTCTGCGCGCGGTTGCTCCGACGTTCATCCAGACGAATTACGTGCCCGGACTCGTCAACCACGGGCACAAGTTCGGCGCGCTCAAGCTCAAGCGCGCCCGCGCGCCTTCTCAGCTCGTGAAGCGACTGCGCTATCTCGTCCTGAAGCCTGACCTGCTCTTCGAGCCCCTGTACTTTCCCTACGACTTCGGGCGCAGGCCCGCGGTCTTCGAGCCAAGCGCCGGCCGACTCGTAGTCCATCTTCGCGCGGTTGTTGACGAGCGCGCGGTAGACCTGTTTGGAAGTAACGTCGCCGTCCTTGCTCAACGCCAACTCCATGACGACGGCGAGGCGGTCTTCGCCTTCTAGAAGCGAAGTGATGCCGGTCGAGAGCGGGAGCGGGAGCATCGGGAAGACTTCGGCGGGCGTGTAGACCGAGACGGTGTTGACGGCCGCGTGCCGGTCAATCGCGGAGCCGCGCGGGACGTACGCGTCAACGTCCGCGATGCCAACGAGGACGCGGTAACCGCCCTCCGTGCGCTCGGCGTACTCGACTTGGTCGAGGTCGCGCGACTCCTTGTTGTCTATCGAAGACCAGAGCAGCGCGCGCAGGTCTCGGACTCCGTCGCCGTCGGACGGGCGCGCTGCGTCGCGTTCTATCTCCTCAACCTCGCGCGCAACGTCCGCGGGGAAGTCGGGCTCGAAGCCCGCCTCCGTGACGGCCTCGCGCGCGATGGCGCGGATGTCCGGCGTGTGTCGTTTGCCCTTGCCCATGCTGGCCGGTGTCAGTCTTTCAGAATCAGGACGAGCTCTGTCTGGATGGGTTGGCCGGTGACTTCGATGCCGTTATCGCCGACGTAAAGGTCAATCTCGGAGCGGACGCCGAAGTTGCCGGGCAGGTAGACGCCGGGCTCGATGGAGAAGCAGGTGCGCGGGATAATCTTGCGCGAGTCCCGCGTCTCAAGGTTGTCTATGTGCGCGCCGTTGCCGTGGACTTCCTCGCCGATGGAGTGGCCCGTGCGGTGCGTGAAGTACTGGCCGTAGCCGGCGCGCTCGATGACGCCGCGCGAAACGTCGTCAACCTCTGCGCCCTTTATCTCGCGCCCCGCCTCGAAACTCTCGCGCACAAACTCTATCGCCGCGTCGCGCGCGTCGCGGACGATGTTGAAGACTTTGACGTGTTCCTCCGTCGGATTGTCGCCGACGAAGCCCGTCCAAGTCTGGTCTGCGTAGACGGCGCCGGGCGTCTTCAGTTTCGCCCACACGTCGAGCAAGAGGAAGTCGCCGCGCTTAATCGGAGCGAACTTCTCCGCGTTCGGCTGGTAGTGCGGGCTGGCGGCGTTGGCGTTGACGGAGACGATGGGGTGGTCGCCGTCGCAGGTCATGTTCTCTTCCTCGAAGCGCCGCACCATGAACTGCTGTATCTCGTACTCGTTCACCTCCTCGCCGGCGCGCAGGCGCTTGCCGACTTCGGCGAAGGCTTCCTGAATGATGTTGTGGATGTTGTTGGCGGCCGTGACGTGCGAGCGGTACTGCTCGTCAGTCCAGACGGCCTCGAAGAGCTGCACGAGGTCTGCGCTCGTCACAGGCTCGGCGCCGAGCGAGCGCACGAGCTCGATCGTGCCGGCGTCCACGCGCGAGATGTAGGGGATCGAGTTCTCGGGCGAGTACTGCATGGCGATGCGCGCGCCGCCGCCGTTGCCCGCGGCCGACGTGAGCACGCCGCGCAGGTGTTCGTGGAGCAGGGGCCAACTGCTGTAGATGAGCCTGCGGCCGGGCAGGCGGTCGAGCTTGCCCTGCTCGATGGCGTGGTTGATGCGCGTCGGCTCGCCCGACGCCGGGACGAAGTAGAACCAGCGGCGTGTCGAAAATTGTTTCGGGTCGAGCTTCAGAATCCTGTAGGCGAGCGGGTCGCTCTGGCGGAAGTCGTAGAAGAGCCAGCCGTCGAGCCCCGCCTCGCGCAGAGCGCGCTGGATGTCCGTGACGCGCTCGGCGCTCGCCGCGTCGGCCGCGCCGTCGTTCGTAGTCATCGCTTATGATTCCCCTTCCCGTTTTTTTCGGCGGCGGGATTATAAACCGAAGTAGTCAGTAGACAGTAGTCGGTAGACAGTAGGGCTCCGCCTTGCCGGCACTGACACAGACACCCGGAAGATTCGCCGGCCGTTCTTCTACTGACTACTGTCTACTGACTACTTTTACCCGGCAACCCGCTTGCCTTCCGGCCGCGTCCATGTATCATACGGGAAAGCACGAAAGCACTTCCCCCTCGAAAGTTCATCCCGACCGTAATCTCGAAGGAGTTTAGCAACATGAGCGCACCCATTGACCACACAGGCGTCTCCCGCACGGAGACCTCGGACACCTCGGGCTTCGGCGGCCACCCGCGCGGGCTGCCGACGCTCTTCTTCACTGAGATGTGGGAGCGCTTCAGCTACTACGGGCTGCGCCCGCTCCTCGTCCTCTTCATGGCGGCGGCGCTCGCGCAGGGCGGCTTCGGCTTCGAGCGCAGTCAGGCGTCGGCCATCGTCGGCATCTACGGCGCGAGTGTCTATCTGGCGTCGCTGCCCGGCGGCTGGATCGCCGACCGGCTGCTCGGACTCCGCCGCGCAATCCTCTACGGCGCCATCTGCATCTCGGCCGGGCACATCTCCATCGGCGTCTCTTCGTTCGCGAACAGCAAGCTGCCGTTCTTCCTCGGGCTGATTCTGATCGTCTGCGGCACGGGGCTCTTGAAGCCGAACATCTCGGCCATCGTCGGCGACCTCTACCCCGAGGGCGGGGCGCGGCGCGACGCGGGCTTCTCGATCTTCTACATGGGCATCAACGTCGGCGCGTTCGCGGGCCAGTTGGTGACGGGCTTCCTCGGCGAGACCATCGGCTGGCACTGGGGCTTCGGCGCGGCCGGCGTCGGCATGCTCATCGGCTGCGCGGTCTTCGCCACGCGCGCCGGCAAGACGCTCGGCGACATCGGCCTGCACCCGACGCGCGACCCGAACCCGACCGTGCAGGCGCGCAAGGAGAAGCAGGTTAAGCTGACGCTAGGCGTCGGCGTCGCAATCCTCGCGCTCGTCATCGTGCTGGCGGCGCTGGGCGTCATCAGCATAGACGCGCAGGTCGTCGGGCAGTACATGACCTTCGTGCTGGTCGGATTGGCCGTCCTCTTCTTCGCCTACGTCTTCGCCGCGGGCGGCCTCGACAGCGATGAGAAGAAGCGCGTGCTCGTCATCTTCGTGCTCTTCGTCTTCGCGGCGGTCTTCTGGTCTGCGTTCGAGCAGGCGCCGACCTCGCTCAACCTCTTCGCCAAGGACTTCACAGAGCGCCGCATCGGCGGCTTCGAGGTGCCGGCGACGTGGTTCCAGTCCATCAACTCGGCCTTCATCATCCTGCTGGCGCCGGTCTTCGCCGCGCTCTGGACGAGGCTCGGCGCGCGCGGCAAGGACATTTCGAGCCCGGCGAAGTTCGCGATGGGGCTCGCCTTCGCGGGCGTCGGATTCCTTTTGATGATACCGGCCGCGAACCTCGTCGTCGGCAGCAACGGCGCGACGAAGGTCGCCGCGTGGTGGCTGGTCGGGAGCTACTTCTTCCAGACCATCGGCGAGCTGTGCCTGAGCCCCGTCGGCCTCTCCTCGATGACGAAGCTGAGCCCGCGCCGCTACGTCGGGCAGATGATGGGCATCTGGTTCCTCGCCTCGGCGGTCGGCAACCTCATCGGCGGACTGGTCGGCGGCCACGTAGACCCCGAGAAGCTCGAACAGATGCCCGGCCTCTTCACCGTCACGACGGCCTCGCTCTTCGGCGCGGCGGTAGTGCTCGGCCTGCTGGCGATACCCATCCGCAAGATGCTCAAGCGCGTTGACCAGCACCCCGTCCGCACCAAGGAGGTTGACCCGGACTTGAGTCAGGTGAGGGCGTGAGGCAGTAGGCAGTCAGACGCGATAGCCGGTAGGAAGGTTAGCGGTCAGGGAGCCGCCGTAGGCGGCGGCAGAATATAGCCCCGGGCGTCAGCCCGGGGTAGAGTCATCGTTAACAACATGTGAGCCCCGGAGGGGCGACAGAGGTTTCGTATGAAGGCCACGCGGTCGGAACCTCTGCCGCCCCTCCGGGGCTCCGTCCTTCTATGCCGCCTGCTACCCGGCGTTGCGCTGCGCTCCACGCCGGGCTCTATGCTGCCCGCCCCCTTCGGGGGCTGCCGACTACCTTGCTCACAGGTTCGCGACGATGTAGTCGGTCATCATCTGGCGCATGTGCCGGACGAGCAGCGGGTCTGTGACGCCGTGGCGCGACTTGGGGTAGAGCATCAGTTGGAACTGGTGTCCTGCCTTCTGTAGCTCGTAGATGAACTGAATCGTGTTCGCCATGTGGACATTGTTGTCAATCGTGCCGTGGATGAGCAGGAGTTTGCCCGAGAGGTCTGCGGCCGCGGCGAGCGGCGAGCCGGCCTTGTAGCCTTCGGGGTTGTGCTCGGGCGTGAGCATGTAGCGCTCTGTGTAGATCGAGTCGTAGTTGGCCCAGTCGGCGACCGTCCCGCCCGCTATCCCCATCTTCCACATCTTGCTGTGCGTCAGCGCGTAGGTCGTCATGTAGCCGCCGAAGCTCCAACCCCAGATGCCTATGCGCGAGCCGTCCACGTAAGGCAGGGTCTTCAGGTAGCCGAGCCCGTCTTCGAGGTCGCGCATCTCAAGCGGCCCGAAGTTCTTGTACGAGGCCCACGCCGACTGCGCGCCCTTGCCGCTCGCCGTGCGGTTGTCGCAGTACCAGATGATGTAGCCCTTCTGCGCGAGCAGCTGGTGCCACATGTATGTCGAGCTGCCCCAAGCGTTCTTCACCTGCGGCGCGTGCGGGCCGGAGTAGGTGAACTCAAGGACGGGATACTTCTTCGACGGGTCGAAGTCGGGCGGCCGTATCATCAACGCCTCCATCTCAAACCCGTCGCGCGTCCTGACGCGCATGAACTCGGGCGTGCCCAACTTGTACTCGCCGAGCGCCGCCACCTTGTTCTCGTCAATCGCGCGTACCTCGGCGCCCTCTCGGTCGAAGAGTCGCACCTGCGTCGGCGTGCTGATGTCGCTGCGGTAGTCTATGAAGAGCGTCGCGGTCGGGCTGAAAGAAACGCGGTGGTTCCCTTCCGCCTGCGTCAGACGCTTCAACTCGGTGCCGTCGAGTTTGACGACGTAAGCGTGCTCAGCGATGTGGCTGTGCTCGGTGCCGTGGAAGTAAATCAGTCCCGCCTGCTCGTCAACCGCGTCAATCCCTCGCACCTCCCAAGGGCCGTCGGTCACCTGTTTGATGAGCTTGCCGTCGGCGCCGTAGTGGTAGACGTGCAGCCAGCCCGTGCGCTCGCTGCGCCAGAGGAACGAGCCGTCCTTCAGCCAGCGCGGGTTGTCGTCCGCGGCCTCGACCCAAGCCTTCGTCGTCTCGCGGAACAGACGCGACGGCTTGCCCGAGGCGGGGTCTGCGGCGTTCAGATCGAGGTAAGTCTGCTCGCGGTTCTGCGCCTGATAGACGACGCGCCGCGCGTCCGGCGTCCAAGAGACGCGCACGATGAGGAAGTCCGTCGGCTCGTAACCTTCCGTGTTGACCCAGCGCGGCTCGCCGCCCGCGGCCGCGACGACCCCGAGGCGCACGAGCGGGTTCGGGTCGCCCGCCAGCGGGTACGGAGTGTCCTCCACGGCCTGCCCGCGCGGGATGTGATCAACGACGGGGAAGGTCTGGACGGGCCGCTCGTCTATGCTGAGGAAGGCGATGCGCGCCGAGTCGGGCGACCACCAGTAGCCGCGCTTGTTGCCGCGCCCGTAGACCTCCTCTTCATAGACCCAATCCAGCACGCCGTTCAGAGTCTTCTCGCCGCCCGTGTTCGTCAACCGCCGCTCGGTTCGCTTCCTGAGGTCAACGACGTAGAGGTCGTTGGCACGTACGAAGCTGACGAACGCGCCGTCGGGGCTGAAGTCCTCTTCGGTCTCCGGCTCCGCGTTGTTCGTCAGGCGCGTGGCCGTGTCGGAGCCGAGTTCGTAGTAGACGAGGTCGCCGCCCGCGTTGATGAGCACGGCCGTCTGCGCCGGGTTCAGCTTGTACGAGTCGCGGTGCGCGAGGCTCCGCGCTTCGACGGCCGTCATCCCGCGGAGTTTCGAGAGCGCGGCCTCCATCTTCGCGGCGTCGAAGAAGGGCGCGGCCTCGCCCGTCCGCGCGTTGACCTTCATCAGCACGTCGGCTTCGCCCTGCCTGCGGCTCTGCAAGTAGCTCTCGCCGTCCTTCAGCCAGACGAGGTCGGCGGGCGCGTGGCCCGAGAAGTTGACCTTCCTGACGGGGTCGTAGATGTCTTCGATGGTCAGCATCTTGCCCTGCGCGCGCGCCGCCACGGGGCAGAGAGGGAGCAGGACGAGCAGAAGTATTCCGAGATTTTTAGTTCGCATAATTTTTCGCTCAAGAGAACGCGGCCGGGGCGCGCCGCGTAAAGTTGTCTGCGGTGTTTTGATGATACTCTATCGCCCGCGTTTAAGAAATTGACCCGGGCGGAAGCCCGACCGTGAGGGAGGGCGTACGTCCTCCGTCAGCTTTGAGATCATGAGAAGCCTGAGATTCGTCCTCTTCACCGTCGCACTGCTCGCGGCGCTCGCCTCCGCGTGCGGGTCTACGCCAGCCGAGCAGCAGCAACGGCGCGTGCGTGAGCGCGCCGAAGCGCAGGCGGCCAAGGGGCAGAAGCAGGCGGCGATGCCCGTCGCAGACGCCGCGCCCGTCACACTCGCCAGACTCGAAGACTCGGCAATCGTCGAGAGCAGCGGCATCGTCGCCTCGCGCCGCAACCCCGGCGTCTTCTGGACGCACAACGACTCGGGCGACACCGCGCGCGTCTTCGCCTTCGACCGCGAGGGGCGCAGCCGCGGCACCTTCCGCGTCGAGGGCGCGCAGGCGCGCGACTGGGAGGACATCGCCGCAGGCCCCGGCCCCGCGCAAGGGCAGACCTACCTCTACGTCGGCGACATCGGCGACAACCGCAGGGTGCGCGAGCAGGTCGTCGTCTACCGCTTCCCCGAGCCGGAGTTGAAGGCGGACGCGGCCGTCGGCGCCGCGCTCTCGACCGAGCCCGCCGAGGCCATACGCCTCAAGTACCCGGACGGCCCACACAACGCCGAGGCGCTGCTCGTACACCCCTCGACGGGCGACCTCTACGTCGTGACGAAGATGGCAGGCGGCGCGGACGTCTACAAGCTTGCCGCGCCCTTCTCGGCCGAGGGCGTACACACGCTCGCGCGCGTCGCCACGCTCAACGGCCCCGAGTCCTTCGGCATGCTCATCACTGGCGGCGACATCTCGCCCGACGGCGGCCGCGTCGCGCTCTGCGACTACCTACAGGCGTATGAGCTGACGCTGCCCGCGGGCTCGAAGAGCTTCGACGAAATCTGGGGCCAGACGCCCGTGGTCGTCCCCATCGGCGTGCGCGGCACTGGCATCGGCGAGGCCATCTGCTACCGCCTCGACGGCGCCGCGCTCCTCGCCACCAGCGAAGGCGACCACCCGCCCCTCATCGAGATCGCGCTCCTGCCGAGGCAGAAAAGGTGAAGAACGGGACTTGAACGTATGAGCCGAGCGGCAAAAAGTCTGTTCGTCTTCGGAATCTATCTCTGCGGGCTGGGCCTGACGCTGCTGCTCGCCCCGAACCTGCTCCTGCGCCTGTGCGGGGCGCCGACGACGAATGAGGTCTGGATAAGAGTCAACGGGATGTTCGTCCTCTGCTTCAGCTTCTACTACGTCCTCGCTGCACGCAGCGAGTTAACGAACTTCATCCGCTGGACAATCTGGGGGCGAGGCGCCGTCATCGTCTACTTCACGGCCTTCGTCCTCCTCCTCTCCGCCCCGAAGCAGTTGCTCCTCTTCGGCCTCATAGACCTGCTCTCGGCAATCTGGACTTGGCTGGCTTTGAAGAAAGACGAAGTTCGTCGTTAGAGTGTTTACCTTGAATCTCTAAGGGGGTTGCCAACGTGCGTCTCTCTGATGGTACGATACGCCTTGCCGAGGTTCACTGGTATGAAGCGCACGGCATCGGTAAGGTAAGAATGAAAATCAAAAAGTATCTGGATTAAGCATATGGCAGCCGAAGACACGCAGCCGAAGTTCGCGATCTGCATCAAAAACGCGGGGCACCCGGACGACCTGCATTTGAGAACCGTGTATCAGGTGCTGCCCGACGAGTCCGCCGCGAGGAGCAATTACATCCGCGTCATAGACGAGACCGGGGAAGACTACCTTTATCCGGCGGAATACTTCGTCTTCGTGGAAGTCCCGTCCGAGGCCGCGAAGTCAATAATGGCCCTCGCCTCTTAGCTCCCGCCCGTAGCCTGACGACGATGCGTCGGCCCGCAACTGCTAACCTCTAACCTCTGACCTCTACTTCTTCTGTATCTCTTCGCGGACGAAGCGGAGTAGGTCTTGAATCTGTTCGTCGGTGAGCGTGTATTTGGAGGGCGGCATGCCGTTGCCGCCGTCGCGGATCTGTTTGAAGAGTTTCTCGTCCGGATCTGTGAGTGCGGCGCCCGCGCGGAGCGGGGGGACGTTCAACGTCCCGAGCTGCTTGCCCTCGCCGCGGGGGCCGTGGCAGACGGCGCAGTTGCGCTCGAAGGTGGTGCGCGTCTGGTCTGCGGCGGCGTCGGCGGGCGCGGGCTTGCCGCCGCGCGCGTCGCAGCCGGCGGCCGCGAGCAGAAGGCCCGCGGCCGCAAAGGTGCGCGCTAAGTTTTCGAGGCGCGGCATCGGCGCGAAGTTATCACGTCGCCGCATTAGAAGGTGAAGCGGAGCTGTAGGTCAACGCGGCGCGCGCCCGCGTTCTGCCCGCCGCCTCCCCCGCCGCCGAAGCCGAAGCGGCCGCCGCCGTTGACCGACTGGCCGAAGAGCGGCGAGCTGAGGTTGCCGACCGGCGGGCCGAGGCTCGGGTGGTTGAAGAGGTTCTGCACGTTGACCGAGAAGGTCAGGTTGTAGCGGTGCTCCGTGCTGTCGCCGCCGCCGAAGCTCTCGCCCGCGCCGCCTCCGCCACGTCCGCCGCGACCGCCGCCGCCACCACGCCCGCCGCCTCCGCGACCGCCGCCACCGCCACCGCCTCTACCGCCCGCGGCGCGGGTCGCGACTTCGCCGAAGCCGACGGTCTTGCTCGCGCGCAGGTTGAAGGTGACGAAGCCGGGCGCGCGCCCGTAGTTGCGCGGGATGATGGTCTGCCCGGCCAGCGGGTCGAGGTCGAAGGTGCCGAAGCGCGTCACGCGCACGCTCACGCGCGAGAGGTCTGTGGCGAAGGCCGGGCGCTCCGTGAATAGCGTGTCGCCGTTCAGGTCGCGCCCGATGGTGATGTTGAAGGGGCGGCCGGAGCTTGCGACGACGGTCGGGTTCAGGCGCAGGCCCCAAGGCAGCGCGTTGATGGCGCCGCCGAGGAAGAAGCGGTGGCGTATGTCCTGCGACGCGTCGCCGTACTCGCCCGACAGGTCGTACTGGTTGACGGGGAAGTTCGACGCGAAGTCTGTGTCGCTCTTCGCGAAGTTCAAAACGTAGTTGCCGAAGAGCGTGAACTTGCGGCTGAAGCGGTTGTTGACGTTGACGACGAGCTGGTTCTGGTTGAAGACGCCGCTCGACTCGAACTGGAAGATGTTGCCGAGCGCGGGCTGCGGCCGTACGAGATTGCCCGACGCGTCGCGCAGCGGACGGCCCGAGGCATCGAGCAGCGGCGCGTTGATGTTGCGCGAGCGCAGCGCGTGGAGCGTGCGCGCGGCGATGTAGCTCACCGAGAGCGTGACGCGGTAGGGCAACTGCTTCTCGACGCTGACGGCCGTCTGCATCGTGTAGGGCGCGCGGATGTCGGGCGCGAGCTGGCGCACGGTCTGTCGCACCTGAAAGGCCGTGAGCTGCGCGGCCGTCGGGACGTTCGTCACGCCCGAGAGCGTGAAGAGCGACTGGTTGAGGAAGGGCGAGGTCACGTCCGTCACGACGAACTGCTGCTGGTTCGCCCCGTTGAAGCGCTCGGCCTGAAGCATCAGGTTCTCGTTGACGCGCTGGTAGAAGATGCCGAAGCCGCCGCGGATGACGGTCGTCTGCTTGCGCGGGTCGGCCGCGGGCGACCACGCGAAGGCGACGCGCGGCGCGAAGCCGAAGTTGTTGTTCACGCGGTTCTGCGCCTCGTAGCGCAGCCCGGCCGAGAGCGTCAGGTTCGGACGCACGCGCCAGTCGTCCTGCACGAACGGGCTCAAGTCCCAGTAGGTGACGCCGGCCTCCGGGTTGCCGCCCGAGAGCGAGAACTGCGTCGGCCCGCCGCCGCGCGCGCGTATCTCGGCCTGCGTCAGACACGGAAACTGCCCGGCGCCCGTCCCGCAGTTGGGCGCCGAGAACAGAAGCGTGCGGCGGTAGCGTTCGAGGCTCGTAATCTGCGTCAGGACGGGACTGCCCGAAGCATCGTTAACGACGTTGCCCGCGGCGTCGAGTTGCGGCGCGCTGCCGCCCCCGAAGGTGAACGTGCCTGCGAAGTTCTGCTGCGACACGTCGCTGATGCGGTCGGCGCGAAGCCGCGCGCCCGCCTTCAGAGAGTGGCTGCCGACTGTCCAAGACGTGTAGTTCTGTAGCTCGTACCTGTCCTGCTCGTTCGACGAGAGCGCGCTCTGCGCGCCGCCGCCCGTGAAGGCTTCGAGGACGCGTATGACGGGGTCGTTGCTGCCGCCCGTCTGCGTGCTCCGGTCGCGCTCGAACTGGAAGCGCGTCTCGTTGATGACCTTCTGGTTGATGACGGCCGTCTCGGTCAGTTGCAAGGTGTGCTGCGTGTTCTCGGCGTCGAAGGCGCGCGAGGGCAGGTTGAAGTCGCCCGTGCCCTCGTTGACGCGCGACGTGCGCTCGTAGGTGTAGCGCGCGACGAGCGTGTTCGTCGGGTTGAGCTGGTAGTCGAGGCGCGGGCTGAAGGTCGTCCGCCGGTCGGGCGAGAGCACGGTCTGGTTGAAGGTGAAGGGGTTGAGCGACGGGTCGAGGACGATGGCCCGCACCACGTCGTTGTCGTCCGTCTCGCGCCGCTCGAAGTCGAGGAAGAACGAGGCGCGCTTAGATGACAAAGGCCCGGAGATGTTGCCGCCGTAGCGGCGCGTCTGGTACGGCGCGCGCGTCGCGGCGAAGGGCGAGCGCGCGTTCAAGCTCTCGTCGTTGAAGTTGAAGAAAGCCTGCCCGCGGAACTTGTCCGTGCCGGGCTTGGTGAAAATCTCGATGCGGCCGTAGCCGAGCCGGTCGTACTCGGCCGAGAACGGGTTGCGGTTGACGCGTATCTCGCGGATGGATTCCTTCGGCGGCAGACGCCCGCCCGTGAACCCGTCAACGTAAATCTGCGCGCCGTCTTCCGAAGAGCCCGCGCCGGGGCCGGCGAGCGCCTGCAAGGCTTCCGAAAGGTCGTCGGGGTCGTCGGGCAGGGCGTCCAAGTCTTCGCCGCGCAGCACGACGGCGCCGGCCTGCGACTCGGGCTCCGTGCCTACGGGCGCCTCGGCCGTGACCGTCACCTCCTCCTGCTCGATGGCGACGGTGAGGACGATGTCGAGCGGGTCGTTGCGGCCCGCCTGCACCTCGACGGCCGCGTTCTCGTAGGGCGCGAAGCCGCTCTGCGCGATGCGAACGGTGTAGCGCCCGGGCGGGAGTCCCGCGAAGGCGTAGTTGCCCTGCTCGTCGGTCGTCGCAGTCTTCTCGACGCCCGCCGCGTCGGCCGCCGTCACCACGGCGCCGATGATGACGCCGCCCAACTCGTCCTTCACGTTCCCGCGCAGCGTCCCCAACGCCTGCTGCGCCACGCCCACGCCCACTCCAAAGAACAGAACCGCCGCGCACACGACGGCGGCCCTCGAAGCCTTCGACCTCAACTGTCTCATCCCTTCACCCGTGACCTTGTTAGAAAAACAAGTAGTCAGTAGTCAGTAGACAGTAGCCAGTAGAAAACCTTTGAGCGGAGCCTACAGTCTACTGACTACTGTCTACTGTCTACTGCGTTACCTCGGCGGCTCGCGCGTCGGCCCCTGACCGCCGCCGATGACATCGCCGGGAAGGCCCGGGCTCATGCCGCGCCGGTCGCCGCCGCCGCCCTGAAACTGCTGCATGGCGCGGATGACTTCGGGCGTGCCCGTCAAGAGCGAGACGACGGTCGCGTGCGAGTTGTCGGCGCCCGGCGTGACGGTGACGACGACCGCGTCGCCCTTCTTCAGATCGGCCAGCGTGACCGCCGGCAGGCTGTCGAACATGTTGTTACCGCCGCCGCCGGGCCCGCCGAAGCCGCCCCCGCGGCGCGGGCCGTTGCCGTCGCCGCGCCCCTGTCCGTCGCCGCGGC
>DATFHD010000035.1:0-27974 GCA_035248785.1 Pyrinomonadaceae bacterium
AGCCTCCGCCCGGCGGCGGCCCCTGCGCGAAGGCTCCGGCGCAGGCCGCGAGCGCGAGCAGTCCGACGAGGATTGAGCCGGCGAGACGAGAGCCTTTGATCTTCATAAGTCCTCCTGAGATTAACGTCGGCCTTCCGACTGATTGGCGCAGTCCTTCGGACTGAACGACGCCGCGCTGCCGAAACGTCTTAACGTCGTCCTTCATCAACCGCCGTCTCTAATCGTTACCCACGAGGCGTATCGCGCGGGCGACGCCGTCGTCGCCGATGACTACGTCCGCCTTGAAGGTCTCGTCCGTGCGCTCGGCGCTCAAGGGCACGCCGAGGCTGATGAGGGCCGCGCGCGACATCTCGACGCGCACGACAGTTCCGCTCTCCATCGCGGTCGCGCCGGCGAGGTAGGTCAGCGGCAGATACTCGCCGCCGTTACTGCCCGCGCCCTTCCGCATGCTTCCCGCGCTGTTCCGCGCGGCCGTCTCGGACTTGAGCTTAGCTGCGACGTTCTCTACCCGCGGGGCCTTGTGCGCGAGGGGCGTCGTCCTCTTAATCGGAGGGTTTGCCGCGGCGTTAGTCGAAGCGTCTTGCGGAATGGTCGGGACTGACGCGCCCTTGTTCTTATCTGGTGTCTCCGGCCCGACCACGTTCTCGGGAGAGACGGCCGGGGCGGGAAGCGCGGCCTCCATCTGCGAGGGCTGCGAGGCGCGGCGCGATTCACGCAGGAGGTAAGCCGAGCCGAGGATGAGCAGCACCGCCGCCGCGGCCGCGACCGTCGCCGCGTCCCAACGGCGCAGAGCCCTGCGCGCAGGGAGTTCGACGACGACGGGCGGGCGCTCGGCGACTGGGGCCGGCTGCTCCATGCTCTCTCGCAGACGTTCGGCGAAGGCGTTGAGAAGCGTTTCCTTGACTCGCGCGGGCGCCTCTTCCACGTCGGCGCGCGCCGCAATGTGCAGCGCCGCGCTGGTGCCGCGCGCGTCCATCAGTTGCGCGGCGCAGTCCACGCATTCCGACGCGTGACCGAGCCCCGCCTCGCGCGCGGCGGCCTCCATCAGACGGCCGTCCGCGAGTTCGTTCACGACGTTGTTAAAGTCACGGCAGTTCATATCGCCTGCTCCGCCTTCACCGCACGGCCGCCGAGCGACGGCCCCTTAAGCGCACGCAATTTTTCCACCAGCATCGTGCGCGCGCGTGCGAGACGCGAGCGCACAGTCCCGACGGGGCACGCCACCACTTCGGCCGCGTCCGCGTAGTTCATCTCCTGCAAGTGGCAGAGGACGATGACCTCGCGGAAGTGCGGCGGGAGCGAGAGCACCGCCTGCCGCACGAGGCTCACCGTCTCCTCGCGCGCGAGGTCTGCGAAGGGGTCTTCGTCAGAGCGCAGACGCCCGTCCGTCCTCGGCGCGCCGCCGTCCTCCTCGTCGTCAATCGAGACGTGGCTGCGCTCGCGCTCAAGGCGACGCAGCACGCGGTGGCGCGCCATCCCGTAGAGGTAAGACTTCAAAGAGCCGCGCGCAGGGTCGTAGAGACGGCCGTCGCGCATCAGTTCTAAAAACACGTCCTGCGTCACGTCTTCGGCTATCGCCTCGGAGCCGGTCATGCGCAGGGCGTAGCGGTAGAGCCCGCCCTGCCGGCGGTCGTAGAGCGCCTCGAACGCCGCGGCGCTTCCGCCGAGCATCCGCCGCAAAAGCTCTTCGTCGCTTGTGTGTGCAGCCACGTTTTTAAGCGCCGACCGACTGACCTCAACGCCTACCACGCCCCCTAATGGACGCGGGCCGCCCGGATAGTTCCACAACTTCAACGTTCGGCACAAACTTTTTTCGGAAGGGCGGGGCGGGTTGAAAGTCGGAGACCGCTGATCCTAAACGCCCGCGCGCTACGCGTATAAGGTTGGGCAAGGGGGAAAGGCTCGAACACTTTGCGCGTGACTTAATGGCCGCCGGGCCGGGGAGGTCTCTTATGTCGTATAAACCTAAGCACGTCTTCTTCGCCGTCTTCGGCCTGCTGACGCTCTTCGTCTTCTACCTTTACGAGACGCCGTTCCTCGACCCGAAGTCGCCCGTCTGGCAGCACGTCGAGCCTGTGAAGTGGATGCTCCTGCCGCACGGCGTGGCGGGCGCGGTCGCGCTGCTGCTCGCGCCGTTCCAGTTCTCCGCGCGCCTGCGCAGGCGCAGCATGAAGCTGCACCGCGTCCTCGGCCGGCTCTACGTGGCCGGGGCGTTCATCTCGGCGCCACTCGCCGTCCCCGTCGCAATCATTCTGGGGCCGCCGACTCTGGTGATGGCGGCGACGATACAGTCCGCCGGGTGGGTCTTGACGACGGCGCTCGCGCTCTACGCCGTGCGCCGCGGCGAGATACGGCAGCATCAGGAGTGGATGATTCGCAGCTACTCGTTCGCGATGGTCTTCGTCCTCGCACGCGCGGTGCTGGCAATCCCATCGGTTCGTGCATTAGGCGAGCCCGGCTTCGTCTCGGTCGTGTGGAGCCTCATCGCCGCGGCCTGCTTCGTGCCGTCGCTCGTCATAAGCTGGCGCGCACTGTTGCAGCGCGCGCCGCGCACGGCCGCGCGCCCCTC
Organism: Pyrinomonadaceae bacterium; assembly: GCA_035248785.1. Classification (GTDB taxonomy): domain Bacteria; phylum Acidobacteriota; class Blastocatellia; order Pyrinomonadales; family Pyrinomonadaceae; genus QHXN01. The sequence goes on from DATFHD010000035.1 coordinate 2,570, forward strand.
TGTCCCGGCGAAGCCCGCGCGCGCGGCGGCGTAAACGGCCGCGCAGGCTTCGACACTTCTTCGCACACACGACGCGGGGGCGGCCTTTACCGAACGCCCCCGCGCCGCTTTCGACATTCAACGTTGACATTCGCGCGCGGGCGGCATAATGTTCGGCGCGCACGTCACCCGCCGGACGAGTCCTACGCGCGCCCGGCTTTCGATTACCCGGCTTCGGCCTCAAACGCCTCGGAGGACTAATTCATGCAGATGAGCCAACACGGCCTCGACTTACTGACGCAGTGGGAGGGTTGCGAACTGGAAGTCTACAACGACGCGGCGGGGCTGCCGACCATCGGCGTCGGCCACCTGCTGACGAAGAGCGAGCTGACTTCGGGCAAGATAACCATCGGCGGCGTGCCCGTGAAGTACTCGGGCGGCATCACGCAGCAGCAGGCCGAACAACTCCTCGCGCAAGACCTCGGCCCGACCGAGGCGGCCGTCAACAACGGCGTGAAGGTCGCGCTCAGCCAGAACCAGTTCGACGCGCTCACCTCCTTCACCTTCAACGTCGGCGTCGCGGCGTTCACGGGTAGCACGCTGCTCCGCCTGCTCAACCAAGGGCAGTACGCGCAGGTGCCCGACCAGTTGATGCGCTGGACGCGCGCGGGCGGCCGCGTCGTGCAGGGGCTCGTCAACCGCCGCCAGAACGAGATCAAGCTCTGGAACGGCCAGATATAACGGCCGCGACCCGGATGTAAATGCCCGAACGTCCGGCCGAAGCTCTCAACGCGTAAACGGCGCGTTGAGAGCTTCGGCCTTTGTCGTCCCACGCGGCACCCTCTTGTCGCCCCGCGCCCGCCTGCGATAGAATCCTTTTGAGATTGGTCTAGCCCCTCTCACCAGCCCCAACACAGCACGCGCCCCATAATTTTTAAGTCGAGATTGGAGACCGGAGCCATGTCCCGTCCGAGAGTGGCGCTGTTGTGCCTTCTGCTGTTCGTGTGCGCGTGCGCCGCGCGGCCCGCTTCCGCGCAGGCCATCGCCCCCGTGCTCTTCACCGAAGAGGGAACCGGCGGCGCCGCCGCCGTCGAGTCGGTCACGCGTGCGCGCGACCCCTTCCCCGCCACGCAGCCCGTCGCCTTCGGCCCGGATGCGCGCACGCGCGTCATGCTCTTCGCGCAGAACGTCGGGCTGCTCCCCGGCGAGACGCCCGCGGCGCTCGCGGCGACGGCCGAGGACGCGTCGCACAACGTCTACGCCCTGACGGTCGAGCGCGTTGACCCCGTGCCCGGCTTGGAGTGGATGAGCTCAATCGTCATCCGCCTGAGCGACCAGATGACGGACTCGACCGGCGAGGTGCTCGTCTCCGTCACGCTCCGCGGGCTCGCTAGCAACCGCGTGCGCTTCCGCGTCGGCGCCGCCGCCCTCCCAGACCTCGGCGCGGGCGCGAGCCTCAACGGCAAGCGCGTCTTCCCCGCCGACAACCCTTGGAACCAAGACATCTCGAACGAGCCGGTTGACCCGAACTCCGCCAACCTCGTCGCGAGCATCGGCCTGACGACCTCGCTCCACCCGAACTTCGGCACGGTCTGGAACGGCGCGCCGAACGGCGTCCCTTACGTCGTCGTCTCGGGTTCGCAAGGCCGCGTGCCGATTAACTTCACCGCCTTCGGCGACGAGAGCGACCCCGGCCCTTATCCGGTTCCGCTGGACGCGCCCGTCGAAGGCGGCGCCCTGAGCACCGGCGACCGGCACGTCATCGTCATAGACCGCGACAACTGGAAGCTCTACGAGCTCTACCGCGCCTTCCCCAACGGCGCCGGCTGGAACGCCGAGAGCGGCGCCGTCTTCGACTTGAACTCCAACGCGCTGCGGCCCGCCGGCTGGACTTCGGCCGACGCCGCCGGGCTCCCCATATTCCCCGGCCTCGTACGCTACGACGAAGTCTTCGGCCGACGGGAGATCACGCACGCGCTCCGCTTCACGGCCTCGCGCACGCGCCGCGCTTACGTCTACCCCGCGCGCCACTTCGCCAGCAGCAACACCGACCCAAACCTCCCGCCGATGGGGATGCGCGTCCGTCTGAAGGCATCCTTCGACATCTCCGGCTTCTCGCCCGCCATGCAGGTCATCCTCCGCGCACTCAAACGCTACGGCATGATCCTCGCCGACAACGGCAGCAACTGGTACGTCACCGGCGCCCCCGACCCCCGCTGGAACGACTCAGAACTCAACACCCTCAAAGCCCTCAAAGGCTCCGACTTCGAAGTCGTCAAACTGGGCACCGTCGTCACCCAATGACCCGACAGTCATAGGCGCTCACCTGACAAGCAGCGCGCCCGCCCAGTCGGAAAGTACGGCGGACACTCCGGGGCGCCTTTCCTTTTTAAGCGGGCGATGCTAGATTCTCCCGGCACGTCCCGACTCACTGCGGTATACACATGCCGCAACAACCTCAACCGTCTCGAAAGGATATTCCCCCAATGAAATTCGCCCTGACGCTCGCCGCCCTGCTGGCGTTCTCTACGCTCGCACAGGCGCAAACCGACAACACTGCCGCCGCGGAAGTTAAAGCCTCCCCGGTCGTCACAAAGGCGGCTGCCGCCGCCGACAAATTCGAGGCTGAGAGAATCCCCCGGAACTCCAAAGTATTCATCGGCAGTTTCGTCGCCGAAGGCGACAAGGACACCGGGTTCGCGACCTACCTCGCCGCCGCCATCCGCAAGAAGAACGTGCCCATTATCCTTGTCACGAACCTCGCCGACGCCGACTTCGAGATATCGGGTTCGGCCGACAAGAAGGGCGCGGGATGGGCCAAGAAGATTTTCTTAGGCAGCTTCAACCCGACCACCTCGGCCTCCATCGCCGTCGTCAACACCAAGACCGGCGTGGTCGCCTACGCCGACGCGTCGCACAGGGAATCCGCGGCGCGCGGCATGCGTTCGTCGGCCGAGAAGCTGGCGAAGTATCTTAAGAAGAAGATCGAGGACGACGAGAAGAAGGCGGCCAAGCTCGCGAAGTAGCCGCGGCATCTCACGTACAATAAAAAGAGGGGCGGGGCTTTCGCGGCCTTGCCCCTCTCTTGTGTGTGATAAAGCTTTACGGTCGCCGGGGCGAGACTGCTCAACGGATGCGGGTCATCTGGCGCCAGAAGAAGCGGCCGAGGCGTGAGAAGGCGTTGCGGTCGCGGGCGGTCTGCTGCTGCTCGGGGGTGAGGCCGATGGCGGCGAGGAGTTGGGGGTTGGGCTGGGCGATGTCTTCGTCGCCGTGGCGTTCGGAGAGCCAGCGGTTGAAGGTGCGCGTGAGCGCGCGGCGCTGCGGCACCTCGGCGACGGCGGCGAAGGCCGCGCGGAGGTCTTCCGCCTCGGCGACTTCCAGAAGGTTCGCCTCGTAGTAGCCGCGCAGGGCCTTGAAGAATTTCTCCTCGCCGAGCAGTTGGCGCAGCTCTACGAACATCAGCGCGCCCTTGCTGGCGACGATGGCGGCGAACTGGAAAGAGTTGCGGTACTCGCGCGCGGCGCGGTCGGCCGACGTGTCCTCGCCGCCGAACGTCCGGTAGACCTGATAGACGCCGCGCAACTGATCCTCGCGCACCTGCCTCGCCGCCGCCTCGCCGCGCACGTCCTGCACGTAGAGGAGCGCAGACCACTGCGCCAGCGCCTCGTCGAGAAAAGGCTCGCGCGCCGGGTCGCTCCCGACGGCCACGCCCCACCACTGCTGCGCCACCACGGCCGCGGCGGCGAACTCAAGGTTGTCTTCGACGCTCGCGCGCTGCTCGCGCACCAGTTCGGGCAGAGCGCGCATCGCCGGCGAGTCGAAGTCAACGTAGAACGCCCCGGCGATGACGGCCATCCCCGCGAACTCCGTGCTGCCGAAGCCCGCGACGAGCGGCGCCTCGGTGACGGTGACGAGCTTGAAGGGGAGCGGGCCGAAGCGCGTCTGGTATGTGCGCGCGGCGTCGGCCGCGACCGAGAGCACGCGGCGGCCGACCCTTTCGTGCTCGGGTGTGAAGACCGAGCGGACGCGCACGGCGCCCGCCTCCTTCTCTTCGGAGCGCAGACCGCGCCCGGCGACGAGCGCGAAGCCGCGCAGGTTCTCGCCCGCGAAAGAGTGTATGCTGCGGCGCGCGAACTCTGAGACGGCCATCTCGCCGGCCGACGCGAAGAGCGCGACATCTTTCGGCGCGCTGATGTTGACCTCGTAGTCGGCCACGTCCGTAAAGAAAACGTCGCCGACGCTCGGCTCAACTCTTCGCTGCCAGTCGCCGCCCGCGCGCGCCGCGAGCACGGGGTAGAAGCTGCCCAGAAGCATCACGCCGCGCGAGACGAAGTTGGTGTCTCGCGCGCGCCGTATCTCGCGCGTGTCGCGCAAGGCGGCTCCGACCTGCTGGACGACGTGCGCCGGTAACGAAGTCTCGTCGGGGTCTATCTCGGGGACGACGCCTTTGAAGGCGAGTTCGAGTTCGACCGCCGCGCCGGCCGCGACCTGTTCGCGCAACTGCACGCGCAGGGTCGCGCCGTCGTCCTCCGAAGTGAAGGGGAGCGACGCGCCGCCCGCGACGCGCGCCTCGGTCACTTCGAGGCGCGGCTCCTCGGGCGCCGCGGCGTCCGTCTGGGCCTGCGCGCCCGGCCGCTCGTCCTCGGCGCGCAGGTTCGGGTAGAGGTGGAAGTAGACGGCGCCGGCCGCGCGGTCGTCGCGGTTCACCCACCTCACGCGCTCGCGCCCCGCGAAGGCGCGCCCGTCGAAGTCGAGTTCGAGCTCGATGCGGTAGAGCGTGCGCTCGGCACCCTTCGTCGGCTTGGTCGAATCGGACTGCGGCTTGATTGACTCTGACTGCCGCGCGCGCACGCCCAGAGGCGAAGCGACACACAGCAACAGGAGCAGAAAGAGGGCAGGCGCCTTCACAAGTCTTACCTTACCGCTACAAGTCTTACCTTACTGCCTCTGGCCGGCGCGCGTCTCGGTGACGTTGACGAAGCGTATCCGGTCGCCGCGCGCGATGCGGTCAACCACGTCCATCCCTTCGACGACGCGGCCGAAGACCGTGTAGCCGCCGTCGAGGTGCGGCTGCGGCGAGTGCGTCACGAACCACTGCGACCCGCCCGTGTCCTTCCCAGACAGAGCCATCCCGACCGCGCCGCGCGCGAAAGGCACCATGTTGATCTCGCAACGTATCTGGTAGCCGGGGCCGCCGTTGCCGTCGCCGCGCGGGTCGCCGCCCTGCACGACGAAGTTCGGCACGACGCGGTGGAAGAGGACGTTGTTGAAGTAGTTCCGGCGCGCGAGCTGCACGAAGTTGTCCACGGTGAGCGGCGCCTCCGCCGGCAGAAGCTCTATCGTGAACATGCCCTTGTCGGTCGTGACGACGGCGCGCACAGTTTTGCCGATGCGCGCGACGGCGCGCTCGTAGTCCTCCCGGTGGTTGCGCGTGTTGACGGTCTCGACGCGCCGCTCGGCCGCGGCGCCGCCGCCCGCGCGCTCGCGCAGGATGTCTGCGGCGCGTCGGCGCACGAGGTAGTCGGTCGTCGTGTCGAGCGCAGACTGTATCGCCGCGTTGACTTCCGCCCCCTGCTGCTTCGAGAGCGCGCCGAGGATGGAGAGCGCGGCGTCGTCCACCTCGTCTTGCAGCGCGCGGGGCAGCGCGTCAACCAGAGCGCGCGCGTTATCGGCGTCGGGCGTCTGTTCGGAGAGGATGTCGGCGGCCGTCGCGCGCGCTATAACGTCTTCCGACTTGAGCGCGGCGCGCGCCACCGCGGCGAGGTCTAAAGGCTTGAAGCCGGCGAGCGCGCGCAGCAGGTCGGGCAAAGCCGACGGCGGCGTGCTCTTGCTCTGGACGAGCGTGCGCAGGGCGATCTGCGCGTCGGCCTGTAGGCTGACGACGCTGTTGCCGACCTGCGCGCTCGTCACGCCCGCCATCTCGCCGAGGCCCTGCGCCGTCGCAGAGACCTTCTGCCAAGTCACGCTCGGGTCACGGACTGCGCCCGCGCGCGAGACGAAGTCGGCGACCGCCCGGTCGCGCATGTACTGGACGGGCGCGACGCGCGCGAGCGCCGTCTCGACCTCGGCCGCGACCACGCCGCCATCGCGCATCGCGCGCAGCAGGGTGACCGCGCGCTCGTCGTTCGAGTTCGGTATCACGCGCCCGACGGCGGTCGCGACTTCGAGCAGTTCGTTAACCTCGGAAGGGTTCGCGTCGCCGCCGACGCGCGCGGCCTTGTAAGCCGCGAACAGCTCCGCGCCGCGCCTGACCAGCACGTCGGCCGCCTTCGGGTTCTTGAGCTGCGCCAGAGCGCGTACGGCCGAGACGCGCACGCGCGCGTCCGTGTCTGTGGAGGCGCGCGCGGCGAGGGCGTCGAAGGCGCTTGCGTCTTCGGCCGCGCCGAGCGCGCGCGCGGCGTTGGCGCGGGCGACCGGGGAACTGTCTGATGAAAGCATCGCCCGTAGGCGTTCGAGCGATTCCTTCGCGCGCAGCCGCGCGAGCGTGTTCGCCGCGTCCTCGCGCGTGCGCGCGTCCGTCGAGTTGAGGAAGAGCGCGGCGATGTGCGCCCCGCCTTCGGGACGCGCGCGCAGGACTGCGGTCAGTCCGAGCAGCACTAGCGCGTGGTTCTGTTGCTTCGGAGATTTGACGTTCTCGGCGGCGAGCGCCGAGACGATCGCTTCGCCGATTCGCTTCTTCAAGTCTGTGCGCGCCTCGGGGAGCGCTGCCGCTATCTTGCCGAGCGCTTCGACGGCGCGCGCGCGAACCTCCGGAGACTTCGACAGCCTGAGCGCTTCGAGCAGCGCGGGCGCGCCCGTCTCCGCCTCGACTTCGCCGAGCGCGAAGGCCGCCATCGCGCGCACAGACTCGTCTATGTCGGCGCCGAGCAGATTGCCGAGCGGCGCGACCGCGCCCTCGTCGCCGATGCGCCCGGCCGCGAGCGCCGCGCGTTTGCGCACGGCCGCGCTCTCGTCCGTAAGCAGTTTTCCCAAGTCAGAATCTTCCCAACGCCGCTCGTCCTCGGCCTGAATGATTCGCAGCAGCGTCTCGGTCGGCACGCGCGCGGGGGCGCGATTCTGCGCGGCCTCGCCGCCGGCCTTGCGCGCGGGCTTCGACGCCTGCGGGCCCTTCTTCTGTGCGCGCGCAACGGACGCGGCCGGCGGCGCGAAGCCGGCGAGCAGCAGCGCGCAGAGTGTGAGCCCGACGGCCGGCGCACACGCGCGGCCCTTCTCGCTGTCGCGTGATTGTTTAGGCATGTGTTGTCTAACGTGCGTCCCCGCGCGGGGCAGACAGTGTCAAGGGGAGACCAGCGCTATGCTAAGAAGGCAAAAGGCAAAAGGCAAGAGGCAAAAGGCAAAAGTGAAGGAGGATGAGAGCCGCGCTGACCTTCATCCTCCTTTTGCCTTTTGCCTCTTGCCTTTTGCCTTCCCGTCAGGGCTGTCCGTAGAAGACCTTCGTGTCGTAGGTGACGACGACGCTGCCCGCCCGCTGGTGGCGCCGGAAGAGGGCTTCGAGTTCGCGCATCATCGGCTCGAAGTTCGGGTGGCCGGGCTCGGGCGAGTATGAAGAGGAGGTGAGGCGCCCGCGCAGTCCTTCCAAGTCGAAGACCTGCTCGTTGTCGAAGGTGCGCCGGAACCGCCTCGAAGGGCCGAAGAGCGCGGCGAGCATGGACTCCTCGGCGTACTTCACGCTCACCTCCGCGTAGTCCGTGCCGTAACGGAGGAGCAGCCGCTCGTAGTCTTCGAGTAAGGGCGTGCCCGACGTGCGCCGGTCGTTCCAGACGAGGACGACCCAACCGCCGGGGCGCAGTATCCGCTTGAACTCCTGCCGCGCGCGCGGAGGGTCGAACCAGTGGAACGCCTGCCCGGCGGTGACGAAGTCAACGCTCGCGTCTTCGAGCGTCGTCGCCTCTGCGCGGCCGTCCACGCTCACGAAGTTCGCGTAAGACCCGAGAAGCTGCTCGCCCGCCTCGCGCATCTCCCGGTTCGGCTCGACGCCGTAGACGCGGTTGCCGTTCTTAAGGAACAACTCCGAAAGTATCCCCGTCCCCGAGCCCACGTCCGCAATCACGGACTCGGGCGTCAGCCCGCACTCGTCTTCGAGCAGTCGCATGAGCGCCGCCGGATAGCCCGGCCTGTACTTCACATAGTCCGCGACGCGGCTCGAAAAACGGCGTGTGGAATCGTCTGTCATCTTCTTCGGGGCTTAAAGAATTTAGAAATAGACGGTTTGGCAAAGGCGGCGCGGATTTTCGCGGGTTTCCGCGCCGGGGGCGGCTTTAAACAACCCGCCGGTTGACAAAAGGCGCCCCCAAAAGTAGCATGAAAGTCTCGTGGTAGCCATTCTAAAAAACGGTCTGGGGGCTTCGCGTGCGTCGGTCGTGCAGCAGTTGCGCGCGCGCGGGGCTTCGGGCGCGGACGAGCTGGCCGAGGCGCTGGGCGTGACGAAGCAGTGCGTGCGCAAGCACCTCGACGTGCTTGAGCGCGAGGGCTACGTCGAGCACGCGCCCGCGCGCGGCGACCGAGGGCGCCCCGCACACGTCTTCCGCCTGACGCCGAAGGCCGAGGAGCTTTTCCCGAAGCGCTACGACCTCTTCGCCAAGTCGGTGCTCAGGCAGGTCGGCGAGGTCTGGGGCGAGCGCGGGCTGAACGCGGTCTTCTGCGGCTGCGCGTCGGAGGTGGTGACGGAGTTCCGGCCGCAGTTGGAAGGCTTGAGTTTCGACGCGCGCATCAGGCGTCTGACCGAGTTGTTGCGCGAGGCGGGCTATGAGGCAGAGGCCGAGCGTCTGGGCGACGGCTCGTACCTTCTGACCGAGTGGAACTGCCCGCAGGCCGATCTGGCGCGCGAGTACAGGCAGCTCTGCGATCAGGAGTTGGTCGTCTACCGCGAGCTTCTGGGGACGGAAGTCTTCCGCGAGTCGCGCATCGCGGGCGGCGCCTCGCGCTGCGCTTACAGAGTTTTGAGACCGAACGAGGACTGAATGGCACAGGTAACCGAAGCCGACGTTTACGGCGCGCTGTCGCAGGTGAAAGACCCTGACCTGCACAAGGACATCGTGCGCCTCGGCTTTATCAAGGACTTGAAGATTGAGGGCGGCGCGGTCTCTTTCCGCGTCGTGCTCACCACGCCCGCGTGCCCCGTGCGCGAGCAGTTGCAGGAGCAGTCGCGCGCGGTCGTCGCACAGCTTCCCGGCGTCACGTCCGTGAGCGTGACGATGGACGCGGAGGTGCCGAAAGGTCGCGGCTTCGGAGAGAAGCTGACGGTCGAGGGCGTGCGCAACATCGTCGCGGTCAGCTCGGGCAAGGGCGGCGTCGGAAAGTCAACGGTCGCGGTCAACTTGGCCGTGAGCCTTGCGCGCGACGGCGCGCGTGTCGGCCTGCTGGACGCGGACGTGTACGGGCCGAACGTGCCGCTGATGCTCGGCGCGTCGAAGGCGCAGCCGGTCGTCGAGCGCAACAAGCTCGTGCCGAACACGGCGCACGGCGTCAAGCTCATCTCGATGGCCATCCTGAAGCCGGGCGACGAGCCGATGATCGTGCGCGGGCCTATCCTGCACGGCCTCGTGCGCCAGTTCCTACAGGACGTTGAATGGGGCGAGCTGGACTACTTGATAGTTGACATGCCGCCGGGGACGGGCGACGTGCAACTAAGCTTGGCGCAACTCGTGCCCGTGCAGGGCGCGGTGCTGGTGACGACGCCGCAGGAGGTGGCGCTCGCGGACGTGCGCCGCGCGCTCAGGATGTTCGAGACGGTGAACGTGCCCGTGCTCGGCGTGGTCGAGAACATGAGCTACTTCGTCGCGCCCGACACGGGCACGCGCTACCACATCTTCGGCGAGGGCGGCGGCCGTAGGCTTTCGGAAGAGTACGGCGTGCCCTTCCTCGGCTCGGTGCCTCTGGGGATGCAGGTGCGCGAGGGCGGAGACCGCGGCGTCCCCGTCGTCATCGGCGACCCAGAGTCGCCGCAGGCAGAGGCGTTCCGCGCGGTGGCCGAAGAGGTCGCACGCCAAGTCTCCATCGAGGCGATGAAGCCCGAGCTCGTCGTCCTCGGCAAGAAGGCTTAAAAGCACAAGTCAGAAATAATCAGTTAAGGAGATAGAGAGATGGCAGCAACACAGATTCCGACGATGGCGTTGAACGTCACCGAGCCGGCCGCCGAGGAGATCAGGAAGTTCATGGCGGGCGAGGAGGGGCTGCCCGAGACCTCGGGCCTGCGCGTGCGCGTGGTTCCGGGCGGCTGTTCGGGCTTCCAGTACAGCCTCAACATCGAGGAGGACTCGCGCCCGAACGACCACGTCATCGAGTCGCACGGCGTACGCCTGTTCGTGGACATGTTCAGCGCGCAGTACCTCAACGGCGTCGAGATAGACTACGTGACGAACATGATGGGCTCGGGCTTCACCTTCAAGAACCCGAACGCGACCGGCGGCTGCGGCTGCGGCTCGTCGTTCACGGCCTAAGCCTGACACTTTCGCAGTTCTAACGTCGGTGCGGCGCGCGGCGGTGCCCGTGGCTTGTCGAGTGGTTTTTCCCGAGAAGACACCCGGCACGCCGAGCGGCCGAGGCCCGCGCGCCGCGCCGTATTTTTTTGCGCGACGGATTCATCCGTCACGACTTTCACCCCACGGGAGACCTTAAGAGATGCCAAAGATCACAGCCGAGACGGCCACGGGCGCGCGCGAGTTCGATACGGACGCGGGCCGCAAGCTCGTGCTCGCCATCGAGGACGCGGGCATAGACATCCTTCACCGCTGCGGCGGCAACGCGAAGTGTACGACCTGCCGCGTCGAGTTGCTCGAAGGCGACGCGGGCGAGATGGGCGAGGCCGAACGCGAACGCCTCGCGCGCGAGACGGGGCTCGCAGATAACGTCCGCCTCTCCTGTCAGATTCACGTCCAGAACGACCTGCACGTGCGCGTCGTCAACCAGTCGAGCGTGCGCGGACTCGACCCCGGCCCGCGCCCGTCGGACGATTAAGAGGGGGCGGCGGCAAGCCCGACAGATGAAGACGGACGCGGAGACGACAGACGCGGGGACGAGTGCGCCGGATTTCCTGACGCGGCGCGCGGGGCTCTTGTGCGTCGTGCTGCTCGCGCTGATGGCGGCGCAGATGCTCTTCGTCATACGCGAGAAGAGCATCACGACCGACGAGTGGGTCTTGATACCGGCGGGCTTCTACCACCTGACGGCGCGCGACTTCCGCCCCGTCAACGAGCACCCGCCCGTCGCGAAAGTCTTGGGCGCGGCCCCGCTCGTCGTCCTCGGCGCGGAGGCGCCGCCGATAGAGGAGGGCGAGCACGACTACGGGTACTTCCTCGGCCTCTTCGACGAGTTCTGGCGCATGAACGCGTCGCGGCTCGACTACCTATGCTTCTGGGCGCGCGTGCCGCTCGTCGCCCTCGCGCTCGTCTTGGGGGCGCTCGTCTTCGTCTTCGCGCGGCGTCTGTGGGGCGCGCGCGCGGCCCTGTTCGCCGTCGCGCTCTACAGCCTTGAGCCGACCGTGCTCGCGCACGGGCGCGTCGTGCAGACGGACGTGCCTTCGGCGCTCGCACTGTTCCTCTTCTCGTTCGCGCTCTACGGTTACCTGAAGGCGCCGGCCGCGCGCCGCGCCGTGTGGGTCGGGCTCGCCGCGGGGTTCGCGGCGGTGACGAAGTTCTCGATGGTCGCGCTCGGGCCCGTGCTCGTGCTCGTCTTCGTCGCGCTCTTCGTGTTCGCGCCGCGGAAGGGCTTGCTGCGCGAGCGCGTCGCGGGGCACGCGGGGGCGGCGTTGCTCGCGGTGGTGCTCGCCGTCAACGCCGGTTACTTCTTCCAACGCACGCAGCCCGAGCCGCTCGGCCACGCGCTCGCGCGCTCGGCCGTGGAGATTAACCTTCCCAAAGGGCCGCTTCGCACGACAATCGCCGTCGGCTACAGGCTGGTTCAGCTCGTCTTCCCGCCCGACTTCGTCACAGGCGTCGGTTGGCAGCTCGGCCACGCGAAGCTCGGGCACGACGCGGGGCTGCTCGGCCAGTACAGCCGTTACGGCTGGTGGTACTACTTCCCCGTGGCCTTCGCTTTGAAGACGCCGCTGCCGATACTGCTTCTGTCGCTCGCGGGCGTCGCGTGGGCGCTCGCGCGTCTGCGGCGCGCGCGTGAGGGGCGCGTGCTCGTCCTTGTGCTCCCGCTCGCACTCTTCACGGCGCTGCTGATGTTCTCGACCATCAACATCGGCGTGCGCTATTACCTGCCGGCCTACCCGTTCTTCTTCATCCTCGGGGGCGCGGCGCTCGACCGCCTGTGGCGGCGCCGACGCGCGCTCGGCGCCGCGCTCGCGGCCCTCGTCTTCTGCTGGGCGGGCTTCGAGGCGGCGCGCGCCTTCCCCGACCACATGAGCTACATGAACCAGCTCGCCTCGCGCGCGCCGCACTGGTGGTATCTGTCGGACTCGAACGTCGAGTGGGGCGACGACGTGCGCTCGCTCGCGCTATACTTGCGCGGCCGCGGCGAGAAGCGCGTGGGCGGGGCGATGCTGAACTGGCAGTTGCTCGAACTCTACGGCGTCGAGCAGGCGGCGGTCTTCGTGCCGCCGGGCGAGACGCCCGAGCCCGTGCGCTACGTCGCCATCGGCGCGAGCCTCCTCAACGGCTCGACCGTGCCCGGCGGCTTCGACGACGGGACGGAGCTGACCGAAGGTGAGCGCGTCAACTACTTCGACGAGTACCGCCGCCGCGCGCCCGAGAAAGTCTTCGGCGGCTCCATCTATCTTTACAGGATGAAGGAGTGAAAGGAAGGGATGAGGGCGGATCGCACGCTCATCGTCGTCCCGACGTACAACGAGCGCGGGAACGTCGGCCCGCTCGTCCGGCGGATTCTCGAAGTCGCGCCCGGGGCGGACGTGTGCCTGCTCGACGACGACTCGCCTGACGGCACGGCCGCGCTGGCCGAAGAGCTGTTCGGCTCGGAGCCGCGCTTCGCGGTGCTGAAGCGTGCGGGCATGCCGCGCGGCTACGGGCGGAGCCTCGTGGACGGATACCGCCGCGCCTTCGAGGGCGGCTACGCGCGCCTCGTGCAGCTCGACGCAGACTTCTCGCACGACCCCGCGGCCATCCCCGCGCTCGTCGAGGCCAGCCGCGCAGCCGATGTCGTCATCGGCTCGCGCTACTGCGAGGGCGGCGGCGTCGAGAACTGGCCCGTGCGCCGACGGCTCCTGAGCCGCTTCGCGAACGCGTACGTAGCGTCCATCACGGGCCTGCGCGTGGGCGACGCGACGGGCGGCTTCCGCTGCTACACGCGCCGCGCGCTCGGCCGCCTGCTCGAAGGGCGCATCGCGGCCGAGGGCTACGCCTTCCTCGTCGAGTCGGTCTACCGCGCGCACCGCGCCGGGCTGGCGATAACGGAAGTCCCCATTACCTTCACAGACCGCCGCGTCGGCCAGTCGAAGATGTCGCGCAAGGTCATCTTCGAATCTGTCGTCATGCCTTGGCGCCTACGGCTCGCCGGGGAGAAGGACGGGGGCGGGAGGGCCGAAGGGATGAAGGAAGTAGACAGTAGTCAGTAGACAATAGACAGTAGGGAAAACAGCTTCGGCGGGCGTCGGGTTTTTAACCCGCAGCGCCCGCCGAGGCTTTTCTACCGACTACTGTCTACTGACTACCGTCTACTTTCTCTTGACTCCGCGCCGCGTTTGGCGTAGAAGCCTGACGTTCTACCACCCTTTCGGCGGAGTTCCTTCCATGAAGAGATTGACCGCGCTGGCCGCGCTGCTGCTCGTCGCAGCCGCCGCCGGCTGCACCACCACCACGGACAACACGAACACGGGGGCGGGGAACGCTAACAACGCGAACGCGACCGCGAACGCCAACGCCAACGCGGCGGCGACGCCGGCCGGCCCGACGCAGGCCGACCTCGAAGCGAAGGAGCGGCAGGTCTGGGAAGCCATCAAGGCGAAGAAGTGGGACGACCTCGGCGGGATGCTGGGCGACGACTTCGTCATCGTGAGCGCCGGCGGCGCCCAGAGCAAGGCGGAGATGATGACGGACGTCAAGAAGTACGACCTGACCGAGTACACGCTCTCCGACTTCAAGCTGATTAAGGTTGACGCAGACCTCGCCGTCCTCAACTACACCTCGGTCGAGAAGAGCACCTACGACGGGCACGCTTCGTCAGGCAAGCCCGCGTTCTCCTCCTCGGCTTGGGCCAACCGCGGCGGCAAGTGGGTGGCGGTCTACCATCAGGAGTCGGAGAAGGTGGAGATGCCGGCGCCTGCGGCCGGCGCGAACGCCAACACCGCGGCGAACACGAACGCCAACAGCGCGGCGAACGCGAACGCGGGCTCGAACGCCAACAGGGGCACGGCGCCCGCCGCTTCTCCCGCGACAATCGCCTCCGCGACGGACGCCGAGAAGGCCGTCTGGGAGGCCATCAAGGCGAAGAACGCCGACGCCTTCGCCAGTTACCTGCTGCCGGACGCGGTCGAGGTCGAGCCGGAAGGCGTCTTCGACAAGGCCGCGTCCATCAAGGGCGTCATGCAGTTCGACGCCTCGAAGCACACGCTCTCTGACTTCAAGGAGACCAAGCTCGACGCCGACGCCACGCTCGTCACCTACAAGGGCACAGGCCCCGAGCACGGCAAGACCGTCACGATGTACCACTCCACCATCTGGACAAACCGCGGCGGACAATACAAGGCCGCCTTCCACCAAGGCACCAACGCCGCGGGCGGCGGGATGTAGGGAAGAAGTAGACAGTAAACAGTAGTCAGTAGCCAGTAGGGGAAATAAATTCGGCGGGCGTTTCAGGGTAAGACCCGACGCCCGCCGAAGCTTTTCTACTGACTACTGACTACTGACTACTGTCTACCTTCCCCTCACCCCCACACGCCGGGAATCCGCTCGCCGCAGGCGGGGCAGAGGCCGTCGGCGCCGAGGCTCATCCTGCGTATCTGGTAGCCGTAGCGCTCGACTAAAAGCTCGTCGCAGGCGGGGCAGTAGGTGTTCTCCCAGCGGCCGACACGGCCCGGCAGGTTGCCCGCGTAGACGTAGCGCAAGCCCGCCGCGCGCCCTATCTCGCAGGCGCGCACGAGCTGCCCGGCCGTCGTGTTCGCGTTCTCCGTCATGCGGTAGTCCTGATGGAACGCCGTCACGTGCCAAGGGATGTCGGGCGAGACCGAGGCGATGAACTCGGCCGCGCGCCGGAGCTCCCCCTCCGAGTCGTTGAAGCCCGGCACGACCAGCGTCACGACCTCCTCCCAGAACCCGCGCTCGTGAACCATCCTCACGGTGTCGAGGATGTTCCCGACCACGCCGCCCAACTGCCTGTACCCGCGGTCGCTCATCGTCTTCAAATCAATCTTGTAGCAGTCCGTCACCGGCCTCAGATAATCCAGCACGCGCTCGGTCGCGTTCCCGTTCGAGATGAAGGCCGTCCTGAACCCCTCGGCCTTCGCCTTCTCAAAGACCTCGACCGCCCACTCCGCCGTAATCAGCGGCTCGTTGTAACTCGACCCCACCACCCTCGCCCCGCACTCCCGCGCCATCCTCACAAGGCCGTCGGACGACACCGCCCTCGGCGCAGTCCCCGCCGCGTCGTCGCGCAGCGCCTGCGAGGTCAGCCAGTTTTGACAGTTTGAGACCGCGAAGAAGCCCGCGAGATAGTTGTGCTCCTCCTCAACCTCCATGTTGTAAACGTCGCCTTCGTATTCGACCGCGGACACTTCGCGCAGGGGGACGAGGTAGAAGTCTTCGGTTTCTACGACGTGGCGCGTCGCGGGGCTGCGCTCATACCAGACGACCGTGTATTGGTGAGGCGCGCGTTTGACGCGTCTGTTCTGTACGAAGCCCTCTTCGGCCATCTCAGCGTCGTAGACCGAGGGCAGGTGGCCGAGCTTCAACGCCAGCCACGCTATGCCGTAAGCGAGTTGCCTTGAGACGGTCGTCGCGCCGATCTTACCGTTCGGATACCGATGCCCGTCGCCCTCCACGTATGCGTCGAGGAACGCCTGCGCCACGGATCGGTGCGCGTCGAACAGCATCCGCGGCACGCGCTTCTCGACGGAGCGGCCGCCCGCGAGCGACTTGAACAGGAGCGCCGCGGACGACTTGTTGACGGTCACAGCCAGCGTGGTCGTGCGTCGCACTAGCGGCGCCTTCACCCGCAGCCGTCTCACAAGCAATCGGCTCACCTCGTCCGCCCGCGCAGTCTCGGAGTGCGCGAAGCTGAAATTGAGCACATGGCTATTCGGGCGCTTCCTATCGCCGCACACCGAGCCTTCCGCGCAGTAGAAGCCGAGCAGCCGCGCGAACTCCGCGTCGAGCGGGAGCGACGCCGGAATGCCCGGCCGGCGCTCGTTCGGGAAACGCGCCGTACCGCGCTCGACGAGTACGCCGCCCGTCCGCACATCCTGCGCCCGCCCGCGCGCCATTTTGCTCCGCACGTGTCGGACGTAAGAGGCGTCCTTGCCGAGCCGAGCCCCGATCTCGCGCGACGTTTCGCCGCGCGCCGTCGCCGCGGCGATCTCGGCGCGCAACGCGGCAGATAGATTCCAAGGCACGCGGTAGGTGAACGTATGACCACCCAGAGCCCGCGCGACATCAACCGTCTGTGACGAAGAGAAACCGTAGCGGCGCGGGATGGCGAGGAAGTGCCTGTCGGTTAAGTCCCGCGCATGAGTCGGAACCGGCGCGGCATTAACGTCGGCCGTTGCGTAGACTCGGTGATCGGGCGTACAGCGCAACGCGGGCAGGTAGTAAGGGCGTATGTGCGCGAGTCTGCCGCGGTAGGGATGTTTGAAGACCGCACGCACACGGCGCAACGCACCGGAGGTAGTCACCGTACGAAGACCTTCAGGGAAAGCAACTTCAGCGTCCGGTTGTCGCTCGACGCGTTCCGCGAGCCCGAACACTTCGGAGAAGGGCATCGGCCCGCGGTCGGTGACGACTACGGTGTCTGGTGTGAAGCAGTAAGCGCAGTGGAGGTCACAGCCGAGCATGCCGAAGGTGAGGGTGTCGGAGCCGGGGAGGAGGTGGAAGAAGGGCTTCTTCTCGGTGGGGTCGCAGGCGAGGGCGGCGACGTAGTTGGCGGGCACCATGAGGCGCCCCGCTTCGTTGAAGCGGACTTTGCAGATGCCGCGCTTGCCCTCGCGTATGAGGCAGCGGTGGCCGCAGGCGTGGCAGCGGAGGTCGCCGCCTTCGAGGCGGTCGGTCAACTCCTCCGCGCCCTCGCGCGTCCGCGCGTCGAGGACTTCGGCCAGACTCGCCGAGCGCTCGCCCAAAGGCATCTTGCACCTCTTAAGGGGTGATGAGTGATAAGTGATAAGAAGAAGACAAGGCCCGCGTTCTTTCTTATCACTTATCACTCATCACTTATTACCTTCCGCAGGCTTGTGGAGGTGTTCGTTCTTGAGCTTCTCCCACTTCTCTTTGGCGTCGCCGGTGAGGTCGCTGGGGAGGGTTTCGACGGGGATGCCGTTGTCGGCGCAGAATTTGCGCCAGAGGAGGAAGCGGTTGTCGAACTGCCCCGTCCCTTCCGGAATCTCGTTAGACACTTTCGGTTTCTGGTTCGCCAACGCCGCCTCGCTCCTTCACTTCAGCCGGAATTTTTCTCTGGCGGACAGTTTAGCAAAAGAAGTGTTGAACGAGGAACGGGGAAGGGTGCCGGGTGTCGGGTGTCGGTAGGTAAAACCCGGCACCCGACACCCGGCACCTTTCTTAAGAGGCGGAGCCGGCCATGAAGACTTCGCCTTCGGGTGCGGAGACGCCGCCTTCGCGTTCGAGTGTGACGGCGAAGGTGGGCTGGCCGACGCCGACCGGCAGGCGGTCGCTCATGCCCGCGCGGCCGCTGGCGTCCGACTTGAAGGTGCCGCCGGGCATGGGGTTCTTGTCGCCGGCGATGAGCCAGAGCTGGTACGAGTGGCCGGCGGGGCAGGGCGGCAGTCCCGTGGCCATGATGACTGCGCGGCCGGTGGCGCGGTCGTAGGCGAGCATGGCGTGCGCCTGCGGCGCGGGCTTCTTCCCCGAAAGCTCCGCGAAGCGCGCGCCGGGCGCGGAGAGCAGTTCGTTCACGTCGCGCGCGCTGGCGAGTTGCTCGCGCTGTTCTGAAAGCTCGCCCTGCGTCTCGCGCAAGCGGTCGTAGAGCCGCGCGACCTCAGCGCTCAGAGTCCGGTTCTGGCTCCACAGGAGGAGCGACGTGACGCCGAGCAGCACGACGACGATTGAGGCGAACGCCGCGCCGAAGCCGAGCGAAGGCCGGCCGGTAAGAATCTGCCAGAGGCTGAAGCCTGAGAGGAGCCCGCGCGCGTCCGAGGTTGATGTCGAAGTGCGACGCGCGCCGCCGTTCCTGCTTTCTCCCAGACGGGAGCCGGCGTGCGCTTCGGACGGGTCAACGGCGACTTCGGAAGGGTCAACGAAGGCCGACGAAGTGTCGGCGGTGCGCGCCTCCGAAGGGCCAACGCCGCGCACGCGCGCGAGGACGTTTGCGCGCAGCTCCGCGGGCGGGCGGACGGGCTCGACCGTGTAGACGAGCGCGGCCGCGGCGTCCGAAAGCTCGCGCAACTCGGCGCGGCACTCTTCGCACGAAGGCAGGTGTTCGAGCAGCGCGCCGCGCTCGCCTTCTTCGAGCGCGCCCGCCGCTTCGAGCGCCAGCAACTCTTTGTAGTCCTCGTGCCTCATCTTCAACACTCTCGCCGCCGCTTCAGACGAACGACCTCTTACCCACCGCTTCAAACGACCTGCTGCCCGAGCCTCTCGCGCAGGGCTTCGCTCAGGCGTCTGAGCCCCGTGCGCGTGCGCGTCTTCACCGTCCCGAGCGGCTGACCTTTCGCCGCCGCTATCTCCGACTGCGTCATGCCTTCGAGGTACGCGAGCACGAGCACCTGACGCTGCTCCTCGGGCAGTTCAGCGAGCGCGCCGCGCACGGCCTCGGCTCGCTCGGCTCGCTCGGCCTCGTCCTCGGCCCACACCTGCGCCTCCGCGGCGGGCGGCGCCTCTTCGGCCGACGCTCTGGCCGCGCGCTCGCGCGAGTCCACGGCGCGCAGGCGGTCAATGGCGCGGCTGCGCGCCAGCGTCACGAGCCACGTAAAGGCGCGGCCGCGCGCCGGGTCGAACGAGCGCGCCTGCTGCCAGACCTGTAGAAAGACCTCCTGCAAAACGTCCTCCGCTTCGGGGCGGCTGCGCAATATACGGAGCAGGAGCCCCAGAAGGATGGGGCTGTAGCGGTCGTAGACTCTGGCGAACGCCGACTCGTCGCCGCGCGCCACCGCGCGCAGTACTTCTGCGTCCTCCGCGTCCCGTTGTGGATTCGCCAGTGACAACCCTTTGAAAGCTCCGCTCGAAAAGATTAGGCCGCGCGCCCTGCATTGATTACGGGGCCGCGCGGCCGTTCAGATTTCCGAAGGCTTGCGGGCGCTCAAGCGACGGTGATCTCTTCCGAAAGGTAAACGTCCTGAATGGCGTTGAGGAGTTGGACGCCCTCCTCCATCGGGCGCTGGAAAGCCTTGCGGCCCGAGATGAGGCCCATGCCGCCGCCGCGCTTGTTGATGACGGCGGTGCGCACGGCCTCGGCCATGTCGCTCGCGCCCTTCGACTCGCCGCCCGAGTTGATGAGGCCGCAACGCCCCATGAAGCAGTTCAAGACCTGATAGCGGACGAGGTCAACGGGGTTGTCGCTCGTCAGGTCTGTGTAAATCTTCGGGTTGGTCTTGCCGTACGAGCTTTCGATGTTCAGCGCGTTGTAGCCGCCGTTGCGCTCGGGCAGCTTCTGCTTGATGATGTCGGCCTCGATGGTGACGCCGAGGTGGTTGGCCTGCCCCGTGAGGTCTGCGGCCGTGTGCATGTCGCCTTCCTTCGTCTTGAACTTCGGGTTGCGCAGGTAGCACCAGAGAATCGTCGCCATGCCGAGCTCGTGCGCCTGCGCGAACGCCTGCGCGATCTCGACTATCTGGCGGCCCGACTCCTCCGAGCCGAAGTAGACCGTTGCGCCGACGGCCGTCGCGCCCATCTCGTGCGCCTCCTTGACCGTGCCGAACAAGATTTGGTCGAACTTGTTCGGGTAGGTCAGAAGCTCGTTGTGGTTGATCTTGACGATGAAGGGAATCTTGTGCGCGTACTTGCGCGCGACCGAGCCGAGCACGCCGAAGGTCGAGGCGACGGCGTTGCAGCCACCCTCGATGGCGAGCTTGACGATGTTCTCGGGGTCGAAGTAGGCCGGGTTCGGCGCGAACGAGGCGCCGGCCGAGTGCTCGATGCCTTGGTCTACGGGGAGGATTGAGAGGTAGCCCGTGCCGCCGAGCCGCCCGTGGTCGAAGAGCGACTGAAGTGAGCGCAAGACCTGCGGGTTGCGGTCGGAGTGCGCCCAGACGCGGTCAACGAAGTCGGGGCCGGGCACCTTGATGAGGTCTTTCGAGATTTTCGGCGAGTTGAATTCGAGTAAGGGGCGCCCGTCTTCGCCAAGCAGTTCCTTGATGCGCCCGAGGGCCGAGCCCTCGCGTTTCAGTTCGGTGGCCATGAACCTAAATCCTCCAGAAAGATGTGTACGAGCGGCCTCTTTGGTTTCGTTGAACTGCGCGGATTATAGCACGCACGGCGATGCGGGAAGGAAGCGTGAGAGGGGATGTCCCCGAAGGGGACACAGACGATAGCCGGGGGCAGAGCGAAGACGCTTGCAGCGTCTTCGCTCTGCCCCCGGAACTTACCCCCGGCTATTACCTTCATCCCCTTCGGGGATGTTCAAACAAAATTCCACATCTACAGTTAGTGCGCGTGCGGCTCGATGACCTCGTAGTGGTCGGGCGAGACGAAGAGGAGGAGCGCGCCGGTGTCTGTGACGATCTCGCCGTGGACGCTGCCCGCGAGCGAGCAGTTGAAGTCGCCCGCAGACATCTTCTGGTCGCCCGAGCGGAGGTCGCCTTCGAGGACGAGACACTGCTCGACGCCGACGTGTCGGTGCGCGGGGATGCGCGCGCCCGGCTCCATGCGCAGCAGAGTCGTGTACGTGCCTCGCTCCGCGTCCGCGTAGAGCAGCTTGTACGAGACGCCCGCGTCGCCGGTCGGCCGCCACTTGCCCTCGTCCTTGCGAACGACGAGGTAGCCGGCCGCGCCGCCCAAGAGGTTCGGCCCGTCGGCCGTCTTCCGCCCGTCCTCCTCGGAGACGAGTGTCAGGAGTCGCGTGCGGACGTTTGCGGGCGGCTCGGCCTCGCCGGGCGCGACGGCCAGCGCGGCGGCGACCGACTCGAAGCAGCGCAACTCCTTCGCGCACTCTTCACAGCCGGCGGCGTGCTCCTCGAATTCGCGCGCCTCGTCGGGGTCGAGCGCGCCGAGGGCGTAGAGCGCGGCGCGGGCCTGCGCCTCTTCGTCCAGAGTGATGTGACTCATAGCATCCCTTCCCATGCGGGCCGAAGCATCTGCCGCAGCCGCATCATGCCTAACCTCGTACGCGTCTTGACCGTCCCCAGAGGGAGCCCGCGCGCCTCGGCGATCTCGCTGTGGCTCATCCCGCCGTAATAAGCCAGCTCGATCACCTCGCGCTGCTCCGGGGACAACTCGTCGAGCGCGGCGCGCACGACCGAGCTGACTTCCGAAGCCAGCACGCACTCCTCTACGCTCTCGCCCCCCGAGGCGCGCACCGCCTCGTCAAGGGGCGCCGCGTGCGCCAGTTCCTGCCTGCCCCGCCGCAGGCGGTCTATGGCGCGGCTGCGCGCGATGGTCGTCATCCATGCCATCGGCTTACCGCGCCCGGCGCTGTAGGAGCCTGCCTGCCGCCAGACCTGCGTGTAGACGTCGAGCAGCACCTCCTCGGCCGTCGAGGGGTCGGAGAGTATGCGCAGGAGCAGCCCGTAGACCGTCCGGCTCGTCGTGTCGTAGAGCGTGGCCAGCGCCTGCTGGTCGCCCTCGGCCACGCCGCGTATCAGCTCCGCCTGCCTCGTCTCTGCGTCTGTCGGCGGGGGTTCAGGGGGTGATGTCACCGCGTACGCCTCCCCTCAAGTGTTACGTAATCTTTACCACCAACGGATTCACGCGCACAACGGCCGCCGCGCATATTTTACGCCCCTTAAAACAACATCGCCGCGCTGGCGGGCGCGGCGGCATCTGCTGAGCGGCTTGGGCGCACGAATGAAGCCTACGCGGCCGTCGTATCTGCTCCCTTCTCGATGCGGTCAAGCAAACGGTTGACGGTCTGCTCGTTGAAGAAAAGGTCGAGGGGCGAGGAGAAGAGGTAGCCGTTGACGCCGTACGCGCGATGGCCGTCGGGGCTCGGGAACGGCTGGCCAAGTTCCTTCGTCCAGTATTTCTGGCTCGCCTCCATACTTCTACGTAAATTGGCTTGGTTGTAATCCAAGCGGTCGTCACTTACGAGCGAGTAAGCGAAGAGGAAGGCTTGCAGCGGCGTGAAGCCGGCGTCGGCGGCGCTGCTCTCCCTGTTGTTGGCCGCGTCCCACAGGTTGCCGAATTGCTCGGGCACGGCCTCGCCCAAGTTCTGCGCCTTGCCGCGGGCGTTGTACAGAACCTTCTCGCGGAACATGTCGGCGAACGTATCGCGGGCGGGCGTGTTGAGTTGATCCCGCACGGTTTTCAACCTGCCTGTAGTCGTTTCGGGAGGGATACCCATAGCCACGTAGCCCTCAGGCAGTCGGAAACTGCGGCTAAAGTTCTTCGGCATATCGGGGGCGTTGAACCCGCGCAGGGTTTCGTCCATCTGAGCGAGTTGTTGGTCGTTCAAAGACGAAAACCGCTCCAACACGGTCGCGGAGAGGGCGGTGCTGAAGGCTTCGAGACTCAGGCGACGGCCGTTTCCGCTCTGAACCTTCTCTTCAAGGGCGGCCAGCCGCTCCTTCGTCGCCTCGCCGAGGCTGACGCCCGCACGCCGCTCGATGAACTTCGCCACGGAGTCAACCGCGGCGCGAACCTGCGCGGGCGAACTGCCGCGCGCCAACTCGACCTCGCGGCCGACCCCTTCGCGGACGCGTGCGTTAAATTTGCGACGCGCCTCGGCTTTTTCTTCTTCCGTCGGCGGGTGGGCGACGTGCACGTATCTGGATTGACGCCACGCACCCGTGATGACGACGGCGGCGCAGAGCAGCCCTAAAGCGATGAGCGTGTAGCCCGACCGCCTGAGCAGTTTGGAATTTTTCAAGGTGAACCTCCTTCACAGGTTGTGAGCTTGTCGGTTGAGGTCATCGCGCCGAAGGAGCAAAGCTACCCGCGGCGAGGGCGGAGTCACACGTATACGCCCTGAAAGGGGCCGCGTCAACGAAAATCTTGATGGGGAAGGATGCGGGCGGGAAAGGCGGAGGATGAAGTGAATGCTGAACAGCACCTCCTTCATCCTCCGCCCTTTCGGCCGTCACTATCTGAGTTGGAAGGCGGCGGATACCAATTCCCGGTCGCGCTACGGGCGCGCGGGTAGCTCAAAGGTTTTGACGGCGGGCGCGCTGTAGCCGTTGGCGCCGCGGTTCTCGACCGTGACGCGGACGGCGCCGGGGACGATCTCCTTCGGCACGCGCACGACGACCGAGCCGTTCGAGAAGAGAGGGAAGTCGCCGGGGCCGAGCGTGAAGGAGCCGCGCCCGTCCTGCTCCATCTTCACGCGCAGGAAGCGCGGGTTGTAGTCGAGCCCGTTGGCGCGTATCGAGACGTAGCGGCGCGTCGGGTCGTACTGCCGCGCGTTGATGCCCGCCTGCTCCTGCGCCGCGGTTATCTGCCGGAGCTGCGCGAGTTCCGAGGCCGACGCCTCCGCCACGTCGAGGACTTCGGGCGCCACAGCTTCGGCGACGACCTCTATCTGCGCCGGCTCGCTCACGCCGCCCTCGTACTCGGCGCGCGCGGGGTTCACTACGCGGACGCGCACGGCGCCCGTCATCTCCTTCGGCACGCGCACGACGAGGAGCACGGGCGCTTCGGGGCCGCGGTCGGGGCCGCGCACGGCGCCGTTCATCTCGGGCTTGGCCTTGAAGCTCCACGCGCCGTCCATGCTCTCGAAGACGACGACAGCCTTCGACGGGTCTGGTTCGAGCGCGCGGCGGCGGTCAACGGAGACCATCAAAGCCTGCCCCACACCGACGCGCCGCGGCGTGACCGAGAGAGCGCGCGGCGCGGCCGCGGCCGGCGACTCGTAGGAGCGCTCGGCGTCGGTGATGGTGACGTGGACGGTCGCCGCGTCGCCCGTCTGACCCGCGGCGCGCAGGCGCACCTCCATCTCGGCCTCGCCCGTCGAGAGCGTGTCGGGCACGTCCACTTCGACCACGTCGCGCGCGGGGCTGAAGCGCAGGCCGCGCTCGGACGTTGTCTCGACCTTCCTCTCGCGGTGGACGATGCGCGCGTCGGCGTCGTAGACGGCGCCGCCCTGCATGAAGCGCACGAGCACGCCGGCCTCCGGGTCTTCCGGGTCGAAGAGCGGGCGCACGTGAAGCTCGACGCCCTTCGCGCCGCGCTCCAATCTCAGGCCGGGGTTCGGCCCCGGCTCGCCCCTGCGCGGCGGCGGCGGCGTGATGCTCGCGGGCGCGATGGTGACGATGCTCGCGCCGCCGACGACGGGGCGCAGCGGGCGCTCGACGATGTTGAGCTTGAAGGGCGCGCTGCGCTGCTTGCGGTACGAGACGACGACTTCGGCCTCGCCCGCGTGCAGGCCGCGCGGGACGACGAAGCCGATTGCCTGAAAAGCCTTCATGCCCGCCGGCGCGTCGCCCGCGGGCACGACCGCGCCCGCGGCTGCGGCCGCGGCGCTGACTGAGCCTTCGCGGACGAACGTCTGCGTGGCCGTGCGCACGGCGAGCGTCTGCGTCGCGCCGTCCTGCGTCAGCAGCACGCGCAGAGAGCCGTCCTCCGGCGGCGACGTGAAGCGCTCGCCGAAGCCCTCGACGCGCAGTTCCAGAATCTGTCCCGGCACGACGCGGTCGTAAGGGGCGGCGCCCGCGATGCGCAGCGCGCCGTCGGTCTGAGCGGCCGCGGTCGCCGAGAGCGCGAAGACGATTGCGAAAAGGGACGCGAGGGCTGCGAGTCTCATCAGAAGTATCTCCGTCGGTTCGAGTGGGGCTTCCGCGTCGTGGGGAAAGCTCTTGAAGCCTCGTCGGGTGAAGGCCACGAGATTATAGGTGCCGGCCCACGGGACTTCAAGAAGCACAAGGCGTCGGCGCGGTTTCGGATTGACGGGCGCGCGTATAATCGTCGGGCGAACTTGGCCGTTGACCCGCCGCGTGAGCCGCTTCATAATGCGTGCCCCCGCGGGCGCGCGGCCGTCGCGCCGCGTGAGCGTGAGGCATCGTAAACCTTCGGCGGGCCTTCAGCGGAAGCCCGCCGCCTTCCCCGACCGACCGCAGACGAAATTCCACAGCCGAACAAAGGAGTGTGAGCAGATGAGCAGCAACCCCCAGCACAAGGTCAAGCCCGGCGAGACGCTGACCGCCATCGCCATACAGCACGGCGTCACCCTCAAGGCTCTACAGGACGCGAACCCGCAGATCAAGGACTTCAACAAGATC
>DATFHD010000036.1:0-158121 GCA_035248785.1 Pyrinomonadaceae bacterium
AGGATGAAGGTCTCGGAGCGCGTGCCGTCCACCGCCGGGTCGGCCTTGAAGCTCGGGATGTTGACGACGGTGAACTCGGGCGTGTGTTTGCCTTCGCCCGCGTCGTCGTTGATGAACATCGTGCGCGCGAAGAGCGAGTGCCACGCGAGTTCGGTAATAATTCTGACGGGCAGGCGGTAGTGAGGGTCTGCGCCGGCGTAGGTGTCCTGCACGAAAAGCTCGCGCGTAGAGGCGTAGGCCATCATGCGCTCGCGCAGGCGGTCGAACGCACTTTGCGAAAACTCCTTGTTGACCTCGCCCCAGAAGATCTTCTCTTCCGACGAGGGCTCGCGGACGATGGCCTTGTCCTTGGCGGCACGCCCCGTGTGCTCGCCCGTGTCCACCATCAGCGCGCCGTGCGCCGAGAGCGAGCCCTCGCCGCGGCGCGCGATTACTTCGTAAAGCTCCGGCGTGTTCAGGTTCCAGTAGACCGTCTTCTCCGGGCGGATGCCGATTGAGTTGAGCCCCACGTCCGAACGCCTGCGCCCCTCTTCGCGCGCGGCGCTCCGTTTGATTGCAGTCATAAAGTTCTCCTATGAAATGGACTCTTTGTTGAGTCCTTGAACAAACGCGGGCCTAACGCACGACAGGAGCGCTCGGCCGCGGCTGCTCGGTTGCAGCGGCGGCGGCGCTCCTGTGGATGTCGGAGAAAATCTCGTCCCGTCGTTTAGAGTTTGTCCTTCTCCTGTCTCTCCTCGACCAGTTCGCGGAGCGCGACGGCGAGGTCGCGCGCGGCGCGTTCGAGCCGGTCGGGCGACGCCTCAAGCTCGTCGAGCCCGCCCGGGCTGCGGCGCGCGGCCACGGCCGCGAGCGCGTCGGCGATCTGCAAGTTCAGACGTTCGGCCGCCGACTGCACTTCCTGCTCGGCACGCGTCAACTGCTTCGAGGGAGAACTTGAACCTTTTGTACTCACCATACCCTGCTTGACCGTTAAAATTCCTCGGCCGCCCGGGAACTCTCCGCCCCCGCGACGCCCGTGCGCCCGCAAACTTCCAGCGCCCGTCAAAGATAACAGAACGCATTCGTCTTTGCCATCCCCGGCCGGTTTTGTTATTCGTTGAGGCGATGAGCGGGGTGCCGGGCAGGAGTGAGTTCACGGCGCGCGAGTGGGCGGTCATCGAGTCGCACCGCACGCCCGCGCGCGTACAGCGTCTGCTGTCGGGGTTTCGTTACAACCGCGAGGCGACGCAGCACAGCTTCCGCGAGGTCTTGCGGCGCGGCGCGGCGCACTGTCTGGAAGCGGCGATGACGGCAGCCGTCATCCTCGAACAGCACGGCTACCCGCCGCTGCTGCTGAGCTTCGAGTCGCAGGACAAGCTCGACCACGTGCTCTTTGTTTTTCAAAAGGACGGCCGCTGGGGCTCCATCGCGCGCTCGCGCGACCTCGGGCTTCACGGACGCCGCCCCGTCTTCCGCTCCCTGCGCCACCTCGCCTACAGCTACTTCGACCCCTACGTGGACGAGACGGGGCGCATCACCGGCTACGGGCTGTCGAACATGTACGAGCTGGGCGGCTACGACTGGCGCTTCTCGAAGAAGAACGTCTGGAAGGTCGAGCGCCACCTGCAAGAGATTCCGCACAAGCCGCTCGACGCCTCAGAGCGCCGCTACCAGAAGCTCCTCGCGCGCTACCGCGAGTTTCACCGACTCCACCCAGACCGCTCGCCCGACTACTTCGACGACCGCCACACGTGGATGCGTTGAGGGTGTCGGGTGCCGGTGAAGACAAGTTCTTAAACCGGCATCCGGCACCCGACACCGTCTCACCTGTACCAGCCGTAGGTCGCGCCCGTCCAGTAGAGGAAGCCTTCCTCGCCGTCGAGCTTTTCGCGGAGCACGTCGCCGAGCAGGCGCGGCGCGGGCTTGCGCGCGTTGGCGCGGGCCTCTTCGCGCGCCTCGGCGCGGAGGTCTGCGCCGGTCGCGCCTTTGAGGAGGTAGGTCTGCAAGGCTTCGGGGTTGCGCCAGCCCGCCTCTTTGTAGCCGTGGACGACGACGAGCAGCGCGTCGCCGGCCTCGATCTGCGGGCGAGTGGTGCGCGGCGCGAGCTTCTGCACGCCCTGATGCGGGTCGAACTCGCGCGGGTCGGGCGGGCGCACGGTGCGCGGGTCTGTGACGATCCAGTTGGCGACCTCGTCGTTCAACTCGGCGAGGCGGTTCGGCGCGGGGCGCGCGCGTACGACGAGGTCTTCCGAGCCGTCGCCGTTGAAGTCGCCGACGGCCGACGCGCCCGCTTCCGTTGAGACCGCGCCCTTGTAGATGCGCTCGACCGCCGCGCGCACCTCCTGCGCGCCCGGCGGCGGCGACACGACCCGCGACGCGACAGGCGTCGTTTGAGCCTGCGCTCCCGCGGCGGCGCCGGCCGATGAAGCGGCGTCTGTCGGCGAAGCGGCGGGCGACGCTGTCGCGGGCGGCGACTGCGTCGTGGTCGCGTCGGCGCGCTGCTCCTCCTTCGGCGGCTCGGGCGCGGCGCACGCGCAGAGCGCGAGCATGCAGAGGGAGAGCGTGAAAGTTCGTTTCCTCATCTCGGTTCGCTTCTCCGTTGATAGTCGCTAAAGGCTTCGGGAGGATTAAGGACGCCGGGGCGGGCGGTTCGTCCACACGCCCCGGCGTTCAATGGCCGGTCGCCCCTTCCCCTTTCGCCCTAGAGCGATTGGAGGAAGGTGACGAGTTGGTTCCGCTGCGTGACCGAAAGGTTGCGGAAGTTGTTGATGACGAACGTGGCCTCGCCCGCGTGGCGGAGGATGGCCTCGGTGCGGTTGGTCGTCTCGCCGTCGTGCATCAGGCGGCCGCGCGTGCGCATGCCCCAGAGAGGGGCTGTGCGCAGCTTGTTCGCCGTTGACTGCCCGCCGTTCTGCACGATGCCGTCGCCGGTGCCTACGTCGTGCAGCAGGAAGTCGCTGAACGGGTGGATGACCTTGTTGCCGAGCGCGGCGGGGACGGTGAACGCGCCGCCGTTAATCAGCGTGCCCGGCGCGGCGGTCGTGATGTTGCGGACGTGGCAGATGGCGCAGCCGACCTGATTGAAGAGGGCGTCGCCCGCGGCCACGTCGTTGCCGTTCAGGCCGAAGGTGTCGCGCGGCGGCGCCTTCGACGCGCGCATGAAGCGGGCGAAGATGCTGATGTCCTCTTCGGGGTCTTCGCCGCAGTTGACGTTCGGGTTGCTCGCGCACGGCTGGTTGTCGGGCACGGGGTCGAAGGCCGCGACCGAGTTGCCGAGCGAAGTGTTCTCCACGAGGTTAAAGCGGTTGGTGATGCCCTGCTCGTTCAGGTACGCGTCGGACGCGAACGAGAGCAGGCTGGCCTGCTGGTTCTTCCAGCCGAAGCGGCCGAAGCGCGTCTGCCCCGGCGCCTCGGCCACCGGCACGGCGATGAGCTGGCCGGCGATCTGGCCGCCCGACTGGTTCGGCTGCGCGGCGGCTAGGTTTTGAAGCGTCGTGTTCGAGATGGCCTCGACGAAGCCGTCGCCGAGGGTGTTGAGCGAAGTGCGGAAGGTGAAAATGTTCTCGGCGCTGCTGGGGCGCCGCTCCTGTATGCGCGCGTTGATGGCGCGGTCGTTGATGAGCGAGCCGCCGGGGGCGTCAACGAAGTTGCCGAAGCCGTCCTGATGGCCGGCGCGGAACTCGGTAATCTGGCTGATGCCGCCGGTCACGGGGTTCTGGTGGCACTCGGAGCACGCCTGCGCGTTGTAGACGGGGCCGAGGCCGTCGGCGATCTCGTCCCGCTCCTCGAAGACAGCCTTGTCGGCGTTGAAGGTGGCCTGATCAACGAGGCCGTTGGGCGCGTTGTCGAAGGCCGCGGGCGCCTCGGTGGCGGTCTGGCTCTGCGCGCCGAAGCGCGAGGCCGTGGCCAACGCCAGCGCGAGCGCGAAGACCGTCACCACTAACAGTTTCAGGGTTCTCATAACTGGTCTCCTCTTGGCGACCCGGGGACACGGGATAGTCCCCGAGGGGAAGGTGTGCGGTTCGGCGCGCGCTGAGAGAACGCCGCGCCCTGCTTGTCGCCCTTTGGTTAACCCTGTAAGGAAGTTCTCTGCCCCCGCGCGTTGCGAGACCGCGGCGGACGTTTCGGCGCCGTGGCGGCGCCCGAGTCCGCGCGCGTTAGTTTTAAGAGAGGCGGCGCGTCGGCGCGTCGGGCTGGGCTCCGGACGATTCGGCGTGCGCGCAGGGAGACATGCACGCGAGTCGTCAGCCATGAAAGGCCGCACGCCCCGTCTCTCGGTAAAACTCTGCGGGAGCAAAGAAGGCTCGGCTGCGGCGCGCGCAGCCGTTTTGAGTCTACGGACGTTGAGTCCCCGGGTGAGATGTCGGGCAAGAGACAGGGGCGCGGGCGTCCGGGACTGGCGATGCGCGGGAAGACTAATCCCGCCGCGCGCGCTTGTCAACGTTTTTTGTGAGGCGTCGCGGGCCGCTCGCGCTTACTGTACGGTGGCGGGCAGGAGCGAGCCGCGGCGGTCGGTGGCGATGCCGAGGCCGTCCTCGATGATGCCGATCATGCCGTGGAAGTGTATGTCGCTGCCCGAGAGGACGAGCAGCACGTCGCCCGGTCGCACGTCCGGGTTCTCGACGCGGAAGCGGACGACCGTCGCGTGGCCGTTCGACTCTTCCAGCGTCTCGAACTCGAAGGTGTCGGCGTTGACGACGACGGTCTGCGAGTTGTTCGCGTAAGTGGGTCTCTCCTGCGACATAGAATGATTACCTCTTAAAAATTATCGGGATGAAAGGCGCGGCCGTAGAGCCCCTGATAGGCCCAGCCGAGCACGCGCGCCTCGGCCGTGCAGAGCGTCTCAAGCCAGCAGCAGTTTAAATAAACTTCGCGCTCGCGCCGAGAAGGAATCTTCTCGGCCTCGGCGACGACCGAAGAGTCTTCCGAAGGCTTCAGGCCGTAAGACTCTGCAATCGCCTCGTTCGTCTGCCGCGCGTCTTCGAGCGCCGCGAGCAGTTCCTTTATCCAAGCGTGCAGCGCCGCCTCGTCGCCGTTCTCGATTAAAGCCTGCATCACTCCGACGGCGAACCTGTCCTCGGCGCGGTTGAAGCCGACGGACGGCTCGCGCCCCTCAAGCTCCTGCTGCTGCCGCCACTGGAACAGCGCCTCGACCGCGGGGAAGCGCACGACAGCCACGCGCTCGTCGTAGTCCAGAAACCACTGGATGACTGACGCGAGCGACGAAGGGTCAATCCGCCCCGCCGCGTCGCGCTTGAGCGCGGGCGGCCCTTGCGACACGCTGCCCGCCGCGTCTGCCTTCGTCTTACTCATGCGCGCCGCCCGCTTTCGTCCTGCTCATTATGAACTCGCCACAGCCTCTTCGGCCGTCCCCTCTCGTACGCGCTTGAGGTACTTGCCGAAGTAACCGTTCCAAGGCGGGATGACCACGGAGACGGCGCCCGCGGCGCGCGCCTGACAGGAGAGACGTATGAGCGGCCGCGGCTCGTCCGTCTCGATGTAGCCGAAGAGCGGCATCATCTTGCGCTCGCGCCAGTCGGTCTCGGAAAGCTTCTCCGCGCCGCCGAGCACGCCGACCCAGCACGTCCCGCACGAGGCCGAGCGACATTGAACCGGAATCGGCCCCTCGTTCACGGTGCAGCGCGGGTCGCTCTCGTGCCAAGGCCGCTTGTCGGTCGCCGCGCCCGAAGCGACCTCCTGCTCGTCAATCACTTTGAAGCGTCGGTCGTCGGCGTTCTCGTCCCAAGTGACAGTCCAGCGCTTGTCGGCCGTCCGCAGGAAGCCGAAGAGCCCCTGCCCTTCGTCCTTCGCGCGCTCGCGCAGGACTTCCTCGGGCGTGCGCTTCAAGTGCCGGCGTTCGATGAGAACCGCGCCCGGCGTACGCTTGAACTCAGCGAGCCCCAACTGCTGCAACGTCATCAACCCGACGGCCGCGATGCCCGTCGCCAAAGACTCTTCCACCTTCCGCCCGGACGCCACTGCGCGCGCCGCCTCGCGCACGACCTCTTCGAGCGCGAGGCCGTCGAACGTCTTCCCCTCTTCGGCGAGGCGTACGACGGCGCGCTTCGTCTCGGGCCAGAAGCGGTGGCCGTAGAGGAACGTGTGCGACGAATCGCTCTGGTCTTTCAGGAGCCACTTGCCCTGCATCAGAAGCTCCTGCGCGAGCCGTGCGGGGTCTTCCGCCGCCTCGAAGGCGCGCAGAAGCGCGAGGGGGAAGAAGTGGAACCAGACCTGCGTCGCGTTCCTGTCAACCTCGTGAATCGAAGGCAGCAGCGACGTTAAAGCCGAGCGCCACGCCGCGTCGTCGTGCCGGTCAAGAAAAACTTCCAGCGGGGTCTCTCTCTTACTGCTCATAACTCCTCTGTCAGAACTCTTCCTAAAATAGTATGACAACCGAAACGGAGAGTTTACCCGCCTTCGCCTCCACAGACAAACGCAGTAGACAGTAGTCAGTAGTCAGTAGCCTGTAGCGCTCCGCGTCTCGGGGTTGACGTTAACGCGCGGGCGCTCAGACTTCCGGCGTTTTTCTACTGGCTACTGACTACTGTCTACTGACTACTTCGCCTTTATTTCGACAGACTCTAGCGACAGACGGCGTGATAAAGTACGGGCCTTATGGCGGAGGGCGAGTCGAAGCGTCTGGGCGACGTGACGGTGGGCGAGGCCAAGCGCGCGCTCGTTTACGCGGCGGCGACGGCGCTCGCGCTCTTCCTCTTCGTACGCCTGCTCGGCGAGATTCTGGTGGCGCTGCTTCTGGGGACGGTGGCGGGCGTCTACCTCCTGCCCGTGCAGGAGTGGCTCGAACGCCGCCTGCGCGCGAGGGCGGGGAGCGCGCTCATCACCATCGCGCTGATACTCGTCCCGCTGGCCCTGACCGTCGGCTACGGCTGGCACGAGATGTCCGGCTACTCGACTCGCGTGCAGGAGCAGCACGACGAGATCATCGAGGGCATCAGCCACTCGCTCTCCGAGTACGTCGCGGTCGAGAACACGCGCGCCGCGTTGCAGACGGCCTTCGGCGAGGCCGTCACGCGCTCGGGTGAAGCCTTCGCCGAGTTCAAGAAGCGCTCGGCGCTGCTGCTCGTCTCGGCCACCGTCTTCTTCTTCACAGTCTTCTACGTCCTTACGCAGCGCATGCGACTCGCCGCCTACATCAAGCTGCGCGTGCCCGGCGACTTCCTCCCCTTCTACGAACGCCTGACCGTCAACGTCGGCGGCGCCCTGCGCGGAGCGCTCTTCGCCGTGATGGTTGACCAGACGGCGAAGGGCGTCATCATCATCATCCTGAACCTCGCCTTCGGCGTGCCGCTCGCCGTCGCGCTCGGGCTGATAACCTTCCTCGTCGGCTTCTTCCCGCTCCTCGGCGAGTGGGCCGTCTACATCCCCATCAGCATTTACCTGCTCGTCTTCCAGCACAGGCCGGGCGCGGCGGGGGTCTACCTGCTCATCGGCCTCGCGATGACAATCGGCTCGTCGCTCGTGCTCCGGCCGAAGCTCGCCGCGCGCAGCGCCGAGCGCTTCAACTTCTACTGGATGCTGGTCGGACTCGTGACGGGCGTCTACGCCTTCGGCATCCCCGGCGTCGTCCTCGGGCCGGCGATACTCGGCTTCGCAAAGGCCATCATGGACACGCTCGTCGGCGACGTGAAGTACGAGACCTCGCTCCTGAAGGAGGAGCGCGCGCAGGCGAAGGAAGAGGCGACGGCGCGCGGGCCGGAAGAAGCAGAACGCAAGGCCGAGAAGGAAGAACTCAAAGCCGAGAAGGAAGAAGCAGCC
The DNA here is from genome assembly GCA_035248785.1 of Pyrinomonadaceae bacterium. Classification (GTDB taxonomy): domain Bacteria; phylum Acidobacteriota; class Blastocatellia; order Pyrinomonadales; family Pyrinomonadaceae; genus QHXN01. The sequence continues at coordinate 7,756 of DATFHD010000036.1, forward strand.
GCCGCGAAGGAAGACCTCAGCCCGGCGGCCAGCTGAGAGCGCGACCGCCGAGGACGTGGACGTGGACGTGGAAGACGGTCTGCCCGGCCTGCGCGCCCGTGTTGACGACGGTGCGGAAGCCCTCTTCGGCGTGGCCCGCCTCGCGCGCGACGCGCGCGGCGACGAGCAGCAGGTGGCCGAGCAGAGCCTCGTGCGACTCGTCGGCCTCGGTGAGCGACGCGACGTGCTCGCGCGGGATGACGAGCGCGTGCGTCGGCGCCTGCGGGTTGATGTCTCTGAAGGCCACGGCGCGCTCGTCCTCGTAGACCCTCGCCGCCGGAATCTCGCCCGCCACAATCTTGCAGAAGATGCAGTCCGCGTTCGTCGCCATGAGTTTCAACTAAGGGTATATGTACTCGGGCCAGTCGAGTTCTTCGACCGACTGCGGCTCAACCTTCTCTTCAGCTTTCACAGCGCCGCCGACGCCGCGCACCTCGCCGTCGTGGCCTTCGTCGTCCGGCGCGGCGTAACTCCTCGCGACGGCGTTCGCGGGCACGACGAAGGTGTACCAGACGAGCACGAGCGCGAGGACGAGCGCGAGCACTTGCCGCCTCAGCTCTTCCCTCGTCAGCGCGGGCGCGCGGCGGTTGATTTGTAAGCCGACCGACGCCGTCATGCGGTGACCGCCTCCACGGGCGGGAGCTGCGCCGTGACCGACTCGCGCACGCGCTCGATGTCGGCGCCGACCGCGCGTAGCTTGGCCTCGATCTTCTCGTAGCCGCGGTCTATGTGGTAGACGCGTTCTATCCAAGTCTCGCCGCGCGCGGCGAGTCCCGCGAGGACAAGGCAGGCCGAGGCGCGCAAGTCCGACGCCTGCACGCGCGCGCCCGAGAGTTCCGAAGGCCCCTCGACGACGGCCGTGCTGTTGCTCTCGACGCGAATCTGCGCGCCCATGCGCTGCATCTCGGAGGCGTGCATGAAGCGGTTCTCAAAGATGGTCTCGGTGACGCGCGCACGCCCCGCGGCCTGCGTCATCAGGGCCATGTACTGCGCCTGCATGTCGGTCGGGAACGAAGGGTACGGCTCGGTCGTCACGTCGCACGCCGCCAAGCCCTTCGGCGAGCGGCGCGCGTGCAGGGTCGTCGGGTTGACCTCTTCGATCTGGACGCCGGCCTCGCGCAGGCGCTCGATGACGGCCGTCAGGTGTTCGGGGCAGCAGTCCTTCACCTCAAGCTCGCCGCCGGTAATGGCCGCGGCGACGAGGAAGGTGCCGGTCTCGATGCGGTCTGGGATGATGGTGTGCTCGCCGCCGCCCAACTGCTCGACGCCCTCAATCGTGATCGTGTCGGTGCCCGCGCCGCGTATGCGCGCGCCCATGCGGTTGAGGAGGTCTGCGAGGTCTTCCACTTCGGGCTCGCGCGCGGCGTTGCGCAGCCGTGTAGTGCCGCGCGCGAGCGTCGCCGCCATCAGGAGGTTCTCGGTGCCCGTCACCGTCACCTTCGGGAAGTCAACGTCCGCGCCGATGAGCCGGCCGCCCTTCGGCGCGCGCGCGACGACGTAGCCGGATTCAAGACGCACCTGCGCGCCGAGCAGCTTCAAGGCTTCGAGGTGCAGATCAATCGGGCGCGTGCCGATGGCGCAGCCGCCCGGAAGACTCACCTTCGCCTTGCCGAAGCGCGCGACGAGCGGCCCGAGCGCGAGCACAGACGCGCGCATCGTCTTCACCAACTCGTAAGGCGCCTCGAACAGCTCGATGTTGGCGGCCGTGATCTTGTGAGTGCGAAGGTCTGGCACGAGCACCGTGGCGCCGAGGTCTTCCAAGAGGCGCCGCTGCGTCATGCAGTCGCGCACGTACGGGACGTTGTGGAGCGTGACCGTCTCGGGCGTGAGTATCGCCGCCGCCAGACACGGCAGCGCCGAATTCTTCGCCCCGCTGATGGTGACGCGGCCGCTCAGGGGGCGGCCGCCGTTGATGCGAAATCTATCCATAAAAATTTGTTGAGAGTTGAATCAAGGCGGATTCTAGCACGCCGCACGAATCGCAGGCCACATCCGGCGCGTCTTCTCAAGGCGAGGGCCGCGACGACTTCAGTCCGGCGGCCTCTTCATCTTCCGTTCAACGCTTTCCCGCCGGGACGGACGCGACGTAGTAACCGCGCCGCGCCTTCACCAACAACTTGCGCTCCTTGCCCTTCGTGTCGCGCGCCGCGACCTTGACGTTGAGCGCGTGGAGGCGTCCGTCGTCGGGCTCCGTCTCGGCGAGCGTGAAGCCGAGGCTGTAGCGCGCCGAGAGGCTCTTGATGAAGCGCGAGAGGCCGTCAGTTAAATCCTGCGGGCGGCCGACGTGCGCCACCTCGCCGCCGGTCTGCCCGGCCATCTCGTCGGACGCGTGGACGGACAGGCCGCGCGGCCCCATCCAAATCTTATTGAACATCCCGAAGAAGACACGCGCGCCGAGGCTCTTGTTGAAGACGAGCGCGTCGTAGATGAGCCCCGCGCGCAGCGCGCGTTCGGTGACCTCTTCTCTTTCGCCTTTCCGCAGGTCGAAGAGGTCGTCGGTCACGCCGACGACGACGAACTGCGAGGACGGGAAGCGCGCGGCGAGCGGGATGACTTCGTCCGCGATCTCGGAGAGCTTCCAGTAGAGGTCGAGCCGCAGGTCGTCGGCGAGGCGCGCGTTCTTCTCGGCGATCTCTTCGAGCACGCGCTGCTGCCCGCCGATGAGCTTCGGGATGGAGAGCAGCGCGGCCTTCGTCGCGGCGCGGTCGCGCGTGAAGTCGCCGAGCATCCTGAGCGCCATGACCGGCTCGCCCCGCCGTCCCTCCTCGATCCAAGTCGTCATCAAGCCCACCTCGTCCTCGGGCGCGAGGCCGGAGAGCGCCGAGGCGAGGCGTTCGAGCGCCGCCTCGTCCTTCAGGAGCTTGTGGCCGTAGACGGCCCAGATGTCCACGAAGAGCAGCAACGCGAGCGGGCGCCGCGAGTCGCCCCCGCGCGTGAAGTAGGAGAGGCGGCGCGGGCGGCCTTCGTCGAGAACCTGAAAGCTCTCGGGCGCGAGGTCGCGCGCGGGCTCGTTCGTCCTGCGGTCTTTGACCAGTGCGTCGAGGAAGACGACGCGCGTCCTGACGCGCACGACCTCTTCGGGCGCGGGCAGCACGTCGGCACGGCGCCCGGCGTGTTCCCTGTCGCCGACCGTTCTCGGGCGCTGCTCCTGCGCCCGCGCGGCTCCGGCGCAAAGGATGAACGAGAGCGCGATGAGGAAGGTTTTCAGCATGGGTTTACCCGGCAAGGGCAGGGTTCGTTTTGCGGCGTTAAGACGAGGGGCGTCGGGCGGCGAGTTGCTAAAAATTTTCGCGCGGCGCGGCGCAAAGTTTCAGGCGAGTCTGAGGGCGACGGTGCGCGGGATGCCTTGCAGGTCTCGGTGTATGTCGAGCAGCGTCCAGAGGGCCGGGTCAACGAGCGCACGGACGCGTTCGTGTTGGTCGAAGCCGATCTCCAACAGGAGATGGCCGCCGGGTTTGAGAAACTGCGGCGCTTCGTTGATGAGCCGCCGGATGACGCTCAGGCCATCGCCGCCGGGCGTGAGCGCGACGCGCGGCTCGTGCTCGCGGACTTCCCTTTGAAGGCCGTCGAGCGCGTCCTCGGCGACGTACGGCGGGTTGGAAGCGACGAGGTCGAAACGCGCGCCTTCATGTTCGTCTGCGCGGAGGGCGTCGAAGCAGTCGGAGACGAGGAGGCGCAGGCGTCCGGCGACGCCTTGGCGCGCGGCGTTGCGCGCGGCGACGGCGAGCGCGGCGGGCGAGATGTCGAGCGCGAGGCCGCGCGCGTCCCCGCGTTCGTGGAGCAGCGTGACGGCGATGCAGCCCGAGCCCGTGCCAACGTCGCAGACGCGCGGCGCCTCGGTTCCCTTCAACAGTTCGAGCGCCGTCTCGACGAGCAGCTCGGTCTCCGGCCGCGGGATGAGCACGTCCGGCGTGACCTCGAATTCGAGGCCGTAGAACTCCTGACGGCCGGCGATGTACTGGAAGGGCTCGCCCGCCGCGCGGCGTTCGACAGAGTTGCGTAAGGTCAGGAGTTGTTCGGCCGTCAGCTCCTCGTCCGAGTGCGTGAAGAGGAAAGCCTGTCCGCGCCCGGTCGCGTGCATGAGCAGCGAATTAGCTTCGCGTCGGGGCTCGGCGAGGCCCGCCGCGCGCAAGGCTTCCGCCGCCTCGCCGAGCGCCTCCGCGAACGTCAAACCCGTCTGTCGCTCGTCCATCGCTTTAACCCGCCGCAGGCTTCAACCACTCACGCGAACACGAAACGCGCGGGGCGCGTGGCCTGCGCGCCGCCGCGTGGGCTATAATACGCGGCAACTGTGTAAGGCAAAAATTTACTTCCGCGCCGCGCGCGCCGGAGATTCTTCCGCGCGTCCGCGCGGGAGCTTTCAAGGAGGGCTAAAGGTGAAGGCCGAGCTACACATTGACGGCATGCACTGCGACTCGTGCGCCGCGCTCATCAAGGACACGCTCGAAGAGACGGCCGGCGTCCAGAGCGCCGACGTGAACTTCGGCGGCAAGACCGCCGTTGTAGAGTTTGACGAGAACGTGGTGCAGCAGAAGACGCTGATTAAGAAGATTCAGGACGCGGGCTACAACGCGACCGAGGGAGACAGGAGACAGGGGGCGACCAACAATGGCTGAACCGACCGAAGTTAACCCGCAGATCACAGACTCCGTGACGCAGACGAACGTCAACCCCGTGGACGACCGCGGCACGGACGCGGCCGGCGGGCTCGCGTTGCTGCGCAGCCTGCGCGACAGAGGCTTCGAGTCGGACGACGAGAAGTTCGCCGTCGCCCTCGGCCGCCCTGTCGAAGAGGTCTCGGCATGGATGGACGGCGCCGAGCCGCCCGACGACGACATCATCATGAAGGCCCGCGGCATCGCACGGGAGCGCGGGATAGATATCGAATAAGTAGACAGTAGTCAGTAGTCAGTAGACGCTCCGCGCGGCGGACGTTGACTGTTCATCCCGAGGCTACGGGCGCCGGGTTCTTCTACTGACTACTGACTACCGTCTGCTGTCTACTTCACCAATGAACGAGAAGGTCAGCCGGGCGGCCGCCGCGCTCGTAGAGTCTTACTCGCGCGAGGGGGTGAAGATTCATCACCTCGACCGGAGGCCGTTGCCTTCGCGCGACGCGGCCGTGGGCGTGCTCGACGCGTTGCACGAACTGCTCTTCCCCGGCTACACGGGCGCGCAGGGGTTGACGGGCGCGAGTCTGGGGCTGCACGTCGAGGCGCGCGTCGCGTGGCTCTATGAAACTTTAACCGAGCAGATCGAGCGCGCCGTGAACCACGGCCACTTGCTCGAAGAGGCTTGCCAAGTTAACGAGCGGCAGGCGGCCGAGCGCGCCGAAGAGTTTCTGTCGCGCCTGCCGGCCGTGCGCGAACTGCTCGCCGCGGACGTGAAGGCCGCATACGACGGCGACCCCGCGGCCGTCTGCTACGACGAGATCATCTTCAGCTACCCCGGCCTCTACGCCATCACGACTTACAGGCTCGCGCACGCGCTGCACGCGCTCGACGTGCCGCTCATCCCGCGCATCATGACCGAGCACGCGCACAGCCGCACGGGCATAGACATCCACCCGGGCACGCGCGTCGGCCACAGCTTCTTCATAGACCACGGGACGGGCGTCGTCGTCGGCGGCACGGCCGTCATCGGCGCCAACGTCAAGCTCTATCAGGGCGTCACGCTCGGCGCCTTCTCCTTCGACAAGGACGCCGACGGCCAACTCATACGCCACACCAAGCGCCACCCGACCATCGAAGACGACGTGGTCGTCTACGCGGGCGCGACCATCTTAGGCGGCGACACGACAATCGGCCGCGGCTCCGTCATCGGCGGCAACGTCTGGCTCACGCACTCCGTCCCGCCGGGCACGCGCGTCCTACAGGACTCGCCGCGCCTGCGCATCATCACGCCGGAAGAGGCCGCCTCCTGAAAGAGTCGGGCGGTTAAGTCTGAAAGTGGTAGTCAGTTAAAAAACGGCCATCCCCGCGGGCGCGGGCCGTCATCGTATGCGCGGCGCAGCTCCTTCGCGCCGCACGGCGTCACGCGCGCCGCGAGAGTCTTCGTCTTCGGACGAATCAACCTTGGAGGAGATTTCCATGTACAAAGTTTGGAGTCGTCGGGCGATGCTGAGCGGCGCGTGGGCGCTGGCGCTTTTGCTGTTCGCGGCCGTCCCCTCGTCGGCGCAGAACGAGAGGCAGACGCGCTACGCCATCGAGCGCGCGCAGGTCGGCGTGAAGGGCAAGATCGTCGAGGAGCGCGGCGGCGACTGGGGCGAAGTCACCTTCGACCAGTCGAGCACGCAGACGTGGCGCGTCTCGGACAGGCAGACGGGCGTCCGCGGCCGTGGCACGCACGCGCCGGGCGGCTCGAACCCGCGCCAGTTCACCTACGAGGCCGTCGTTGACTACCGCAACGGGAAGATCGAGAGCGTCAGTTACGACATGTCCGGCGGGCGGCCGGGCGGCGGCTGGAACGGGGGCGGCGGGCGCGACGACAGGCGCATGCCGCGCTGGCTCGTCGGCACCTTCTACGGCCGCAGCCCATCGAACGGCCGGCGCGTAGAGCTGACCGTCACGCGCGACGGCGAGGCGACGGCCGTCTTCAGAAACGGCTCGCGCGAGCAGGGCACATACGACAACGGGCGCATACGGTTCAACTCGTCTTCGGACTCTTGGGACATGAGCCGCGTCTCCGAGGGCGTACGCGCGGCGGCGGGCAGCCGCTCGGAGGTCTTCACGACCGACGCCTCGCGCGGCGGCAATGACGACGATGACGACAACGACGGGCGCGTCCCGCGTTGGGCGCGCGGGACTTTCCGCGGGACGACCGACAGCGGCGAAAGCGAGCTGACCATACGCGCAGACGGCACCGCCACCGCGCGCTCGCTCACGAAGAACCAGACCTTCCGCGGCACCTACTCGAACGGCCGCCTGCGCTTCGACTGGGGCACCTTCGACGTTCAGCGCGCGGGCGACGGCATACGCACCGTCGAGGTCAACAACCGCAACAACCAGACCGAGTACCGCCGCACGGGAAACTGACGGCCGTCGGTCGTGGAAAAGGAGTGACATTAGGAGTATCTTGAGGGCGTACGGCTAGAGAAGTTTTCTCATTCCTCCGTCGGTGAACGGCGCGACCCCCATGTCCTTCGGGACTGGGGGTTCGGTCGTTTCAGGGGCGGAAAGTTTAACGGGGTTGGCCGGCGAAAGGGAGCGATCCTCGATGAGCGTCTTTTCTAAAAGCCTCCTGCTCTTCCTGCTCAACTGGCTCGACGCGCAGTTGACGATTCTCTGGGTGCGCGGCGGCGTCGCCACGGAGGGCAATGGCCTGATGGCCTACCTGCTCGACCGCGGCAACGCGCCTTTCCTCTCGGCGAAACTTCTGGTCGGCGCGCTGGTCGCCTACACGCTCTACCGCTTCTCGCACGTCCGGATGGCGCGGCGCGGGCTGCACTTCGCGCTCTGCCTCTACCTCACGCTGATGCTCGTCCACGCCGCCACGGGCGCCTCGGCCTTCGGCTGGCAGCCGCCCGAAGCGGTCGCCGCCGTCTTCCACCTCCCCTCGAAACTCTTCGCGCTCATCTCGTAAAGCAGTAGACAGTAGTCAGTAGTCAGTAGAAAAACGCCGGAAGTCGGAACGTCCGCGCGCCAACGGCAACGCTCGGAAGGCGGAGCCCTACTGACTACTGACTACTGTCTACTGTCTACTGCCTTTTCGCCACGCTGGAACTTTTTCGCCACACCGGGCGAATCTGTGCGGGAGTGCGAGCGACTGTCGAACCGTCGCGCGCGACAGTTCGTAAAAGGATTGTCCCCGCGCGCCCGTGTCCGGGGCGTCTGAGTCTGCACAACGACGCCCGTGCCGGCGGCATCTCAGTTGCAAATCTTTGGCGGGTGACTTATGAAATCTTCAAGGAACAGAGCCATGTATAACATCTCCGCACGACAGATACTTGCTATCGCGCTGCTCTCGGCCGTGCTGGCCGCGGCCGGCGTCGCCTGCTTCGACCGCTGGGGCGCGCGCCTGCAACAGCCGACCGCCGCCTTCAACCCCGACGACGCGGCGGCCACCGCCAACATCGCAGGCATCACAGACCCCTCGGTCGCCACCGACGAGCAGAACAACATCGAAGTCTTCCGCGCCATCTCGCCGGGCGTCGTCTCCATCAGCACGACGCGCCAGCCGCGCAGCTTCTTCGACTCGGGCAGCCGCAGCGGCGGCACGGGCTCGGTCATAGACGAGCAGGGCCACATCCTGACGAACAACCACGTCATCGAGGGCGCCGACGTGGTCACCGTCAGCCTCGGTGGCGACAAGACCTACCCGGCGCGCGTCGTCGGCGGCGACCCAGACACGGACTTGGCCGTCATACAGGTGCAGGGCGTGCGCGAGCCTTTGAAGGTCGTCCCGATGGGCGACAGTGACCGCCTCTCGGTCGGCCAGAAGGTTCTCGCCATCGGCAACCCGTTCGGCTTGGACAGGACTCTGACGACAGGCGTCATCAGCGGCCTTCAACGCCCCATCGAGGCGCGCAACGGCCGCATCATCGAGGGCGCCATCCAGACCGACGCATCCATTAACCCCGGCAACTCCGGCGGGCCTTTGCTTGACTCGCAGGGGCGCATGATCGGCATCAACTCGCAGATACTCTCGCCCGACGGCGGCGGCTCGGTCGGCGTCGGCTTCGCCGTCCCCGTCAACATCGCAAAGCGCATCGTGCCGCAGTTGATACGCGAGGGGCGCATCGTCCGGCCCAAACTCGGCGTCTACTCGCGCGCCGTCTCAAACCTGCGCGGCATGCGCCTGCCCGCGCAGGAGGGGCTCTTGATAATCGAGCTTGACCCGCAGGGCTCGGCCGCGGCCGCGGGCCTTCGCGGCACCTCGCAGACCGTGGACGGCGACATACTGCTCGGCGACACCATCACCGCCATAGACGGCGACAAGATCGTCGAGGAGAACGACCTCTACAAGGCGCTCGACAAGCATCAGGTGGGCGACGTGGTGCAGGTCGAGGTCGTCCGCTCGAACGGCCAGCGCGCGACCGTCCCAGTCCGCCTGCTGCCCGACCGCGGCCGAGGCGTCAGAAGGTAGAAGACGAAAGCCGCCGTTTGCGAACTGAGGCCGCGGGACGCGTTTGACTTCGCCGTCCCGCGGCCTCTAGCCTTTTCCCATGCCCGAACTTTTCGTCAACGAAGGCTTCGGCTGGGAGTGCCTGCGCTGCCGCGCTTCGGAAGGTTCAGAACAGAACGGCGCTGCTGAAGTTGAAGAACCGGGCCGCGCTTCGGAGAGTTCAGAGCCTGTATCGGGTGCGAGGACGCTCGCGCGCTTCTTCCGCGAGGGCGAGGCCGAGGGCGGCGGGCCTCGCCTCGCCTCCGCCGCGCGCGCGCGCTGGAAGGACGACGCGCGCCGCGTGCTGCGCTGCGAGCGCTGCGGCGCGGAAGAGAACGTCTGACGCCTTTTAACTACTCACCCTTTTAACTTAACCTCCGCCGAGCAACTTTCTCAACTGGCTCACGCGGCCTTCGGGCGCGCCGTAGCGCTCGCGATAGTCTTCGATGCTGGCGCGGATGGTCTTGAGCGCGGCCTCGCGGTCGTACACGTCCGCGATCTCGACGCGGCGCGGCGACTCCTGCGGCAGTTGCTTGTAGGTGAGGAAGTAGTGCTGCAAGCGCTCGACCAGCCCGGGCGGCGCCTGTTTGATGTCTTCGATGTGGCCGTAGGCCACGTCCCTTTCGAGCACGGCGATTATCTTGTCGTCGGCCTCGTCGCCGTCCACCATCCGCAGGCCGCCGATGGGGCGCGCGCGCACAAGGAAGTTGGCGTGCGCCGCGGGCCGCTCGGTCAGGACGCAGATGTCCATCGGGTCGCCGTCGCCGCGTATCTTCGCGCCACTCCCCACGCACTCGCGGCACAGCTCGCCCACGCGGTCGCCGCAGAAGGTCTGCGGGATGAAGCCGTAGAGCGTCGGCGGGAACGAGGAGAAGCGCTGCGGGCGGTCAACCTTGAGGTGACCCGAAGCCTTGTCGAGCTCGTACTTGACGGCGTCGGTCGGCACGATCTCGACGTAGACGTTGACGACCTCCGGCGCGTCGTCGCCCGGCGTCACGCCGTGCCAAGGGTGCGCCTGAAACATGAGCGCCAGAAGTTGTTCGAGCCCCTTCTCGTCTGCTGCCATTCTTAAGCCCTCCGTTCCCACCTATGATAAAATCCCACCCGCGGAAGTTTAAGTCCGAACGCGTTCTCGAAGTTTCATGTCCGCCACGACCGACACGACGATGTTGAAGGCCGCGCCCGCGGCGCGAGCCCTCTCGGTGCGCTGGATCATCGGCGCGCGCGAAGACTTGGTGTGGTTCATCGGCTCGGTCTTGACGAGCTACGCGCTCTTTGCTCTTTACGTCGGCGGGCTCGTGCCGCTCGTGCCGATGGTGGCGGCGTGGGCGATACTCGTTGACGCGCCGCACGTCTTCGCGACCTTCTCGCGCACATACTTCGACCGCGAGGAGCGTCGCGCACGCGGCCGTCTGCTCTGGTGGTCTCTGCTCTTCTTCGCGGCCGGGCCTGTGGCGGTGCTCGCGGGCGCGGGCTTCGTCTTCTTCTTCGTCGCGGCGCTCTGGGCCTACTACCACCTAGTCAAGCAGCACTACGGCTTCATGGTGCTCTACAAGAAGAAGAACGCAGACCTCGACCGCGTAGACAACTTCTTAGACCGCGCCTTCCTCCTGCTCGCCTTCACGTACCCCTTCGCGCGCTTCGTCGCGCGCGACCCCGAAGCCTTGCAGCGCGTGCCAGCCGTCCTGCACGCGTGGCTCTCGACCTTAGAACTCGCGCTGCTCGCGTTAACAATCGCCGCCGCGGTCGCGTGGCTCGGCCGTCAGGTTCAGCGCGCCTTCACGGGTCTCCCGCTCGACGTGCCGAAATACCTTCTGCTCGCGGCGGCGGTGCCGATGCACTGGGTCGTGCTGCTGACGCCGATGCCGCACAAGCCGGTCGCCATCGTCGCGATGCTGACGGTCTACCACAACCTTCAGTACCACCGGCTCGTCTGGTTTCACAACCGCAAGTACCGCGAGGGCGACGCGTGCCGCGAGCGCCACGGGGCGGCCGAGTTCATCAGCCGCAGGCTCGTCTACTACGTCATCTTCGGCGTACTCTTCGGCGTCTGGTATCAGGTGCCGCGCCAGTACGTCAACCACTCCGCCGCGCCCGAAGCCTTCCTCACGCAACTGGCCTCGGGCTTCCTCTGGGGTTACGCACTGCTGCACTACTACCTCGACTCCAAAATCTGGCGCGTGCGCCGCGACCCTTCTGTCGGCAAGGCGCTACAGATGCAGGACTGACTTAAAACGAGAAGCCGCGCAGCCTTTGACGGCCCCGCGGCTTCTCGCCACCCCCTTGCTCTCTCCCCTGTAAGGAGGTTCTTAAAAACTTACTTCCGGTTCTCTTTGTTCGTGTCGGCCACGGCCTTGAGCGCCTGAAAGGTCGGCGGCCACAAGCCCACGAAGATCGCCGCCGACTTCTTGCCCGCGAAGAAGAGCGCGAGCGAGCCGCCGATGGAGGCCAGCGTCAGGATGTGGAAGAGGCTGACGCCCGCCGCCTGCTTCGTGGATTGGTCAACGGTGCGGAGCGTGGCCTCGACCACGTCCTTGCCCGCGCCCGCCGCCGTTAAGCCCTGATTGCCCGCCCCCGTAGAAGTCCCCGTCATCTGTGAAGCCGCTGTTGCCATCTAACCTTTCCCCCTTTTTTTACCCTTGCCCGTAAGCTATTCGTCCAGTTCCCCGCCCGAGTCCGCGCGCCCCTTGAGCAGCGCCACCCCGACGAGCAGAGCCAGCGAGAGGCCGATGATAAGGAAGCCGCCCCTCGCCGAAACCTTCCCCTTCAACCCTTCCGCCGTCATCCTTAAAAGCCCCCTCAGTCCGCCCGCTTCAAACATGAGCGACTTGAAAACGACCACAGCATACAGGAACCGCTCAAAGCGCTCATCACGAATTGATGACAAAGTTCGGGCATTTTAATCCTCGTCAAAAATTGCGTTTGAGCCCTTGACGGCCGCGCCAAACGAAGTATCCTGTAAACGCTTGAAACGCTCATGACTCAGACCCCGGCCAAATTCCTTACGACGCGACGGCTCGCGCGCCTCTGGCTCGTCAGCGAGGCGACCGTCAAGCGCTGGGCGGACACGGGGCAGCTCAAGTCTGCGCGGACGGCCGGCGGCCACCGTCGCTTCCCGCTCTCGGAGGTCTTGCGCTTTCAGGCCGAGCGCGGCTTGGGCGCCGGCGCCGGTGGCGTCGTCGTCGCCGCCCGTGGCGCGGGGCAGGGCGAGGACGCCGCGCAGACGCCCGCGCAGTTCGACGCCGAGGCGACCGCCCGCCACTTCTTCGAGTCGGTCACGCGCGGCCACTCGGGCGAGGCTTCGGCGCTGCTGCTCGAAGCGCACATGCGCGGGGTGGCCGTGGAAGTCATCTTCGACGAGGTGTTGGCGCCCGCGCTCCGACAGGTCGGCGCCGCTTGGCACACGGACACGATGTCGGTGGCCGAGGAGCATCTGGCGACGAGCACGGCCTCGCGCGCCGTAGAGACTCTGGCGGGCTCGACGCGGCGCGCGGGCGCGCACGTCGGCGAGGCGGTCTGCTGCGCGGCCGAGGGCGAGATGCACACCGTCGCGGTGCTCTGCGTGCAGGCCGCGCTCGAAGCCGCGGGGTGGGACGCGCGCAACCTCGGCGGCCACACGCCCTTCTTCGCGCTGGCCGAGTACGTCGCCCGTCACAGGCCGGCGCTCGTCTGCGTCTCCTCGACGATGCAGTGGGAGCTTGAGCACAACGCGCGCGACTACTCGCAGCTCGCGCAGGCGGCGCTCGCCTGCGGGGCGCGCGTCGTGCTCGGCGGCGAGGGCTTCCGCGACGAGGCCGTGCGCGCGCGCTTCCCCGCAGACCTCCACGCCGAAAGCGTCACGGAGCTGACCGAGTTTCTGGCCCGCCCGGCCTGAAGCGCGTCCGCGCCGCCTTTAACTTAGCAGCCCGCGGCCTGCGGCCGTTGACTTCCGCCGCCCGTTTGTCGTAAGAACCCTTTAGATGTCCAGCAGCACAAGACCGCGCGCGTCCGAAACGTCGTCACACGCTGGCGAGCCCGTGAGTGAGTCGGCAGCCGAGTCGGGCTACGGCCTCGCGGGGCTCGTCGAACGTCTGTCGGCCGTCTCGCGCCCGCCCACCTACGAAGAGGTGAACGCGCTGCTCGGCGGCGCCCGCGTCGGCGAAGACGAGCTGCGCCCCTACGTCGGCTTTAAGGAGGGCACCTACGCGCGCCACCGCGTACACCTCGGCGCGCACGCCGAGCTGCTCGTCCTCTGCTGGCGCCCGGGGCAGCGCACGCCGATACACGACCACGCCGGCTCGTTCGGCGCCGTGAAGGTGCTTCGCGGCGTGATGTGGGAGACGCTGTTCGAGATGGAGGGCGCGGCGGGGCTGCGTTACAAGTTCGCGCGCGAGTGGACGCCCGGCCACGTCACAGGCGCCGACGTGCCCGACGTACACCAGCTCGGCAACCCCGAAGTCAGCGGCCAAGACCTCGTCACACTACACCTCTACGCGCCCCCGCTCACCAGCCTCAACGTCTACAAGATCGGCCGCGCCGAATCCACCAGCACCCTCTGGATGAACTCTTGGAACCCGACCATCTGAGTTTTGAGGCGGGCCGCGGCCGTGACTTAAGGCTCTATCTGTTCGCCGGCTCCGCCCGCGCCCGCGCCGGCCACTTCGGTCTCGCCCGCGCCCGCGGCCCCGCCCCCGTTACCGCCGGGGGCGCCGTTGGGCTGCCCGCCGCCCGTAGGCTGTGTCGGCGGTGTCGGCTGGCCTGAGACGGGCGTGGAGGCCGTCGAGTCCTTCCTGTTAAGCTCCGTGATCCAAGCCTTGTTCTCGGCGCTCAGGATGCCCTCGCATTCGAGGATGAACTGGTTGCGCTCGGCCGTGTCCGCGTCGGTCTTGAGGGAAGCCACCCATTCGGCGAGCCGGGCCTCCAGCCTCCGCTTCGTGGCGTTGTAGCTGACGACCATGTACTGGTAACGCCAAGCGAAGAGGAAGGCCGTCAGCGTGGCGGTGACCGTCGTAATGACCGCGATCCACGGGGCCTTGTTGTCGCCCATGTAGCCGAGGACGACGGCCAGCGCCCCGAGGATGAAGATGACGGCGCCGATAATCTTGAGCGTCCTGCCGTGCTCGCCCCCCCTGCGGCCGTACCAGCGCGCCTGATCGTTGACGCGGGAAGTTATGTAGCCGTCCACGTTCATGGGGCAGGCCGGGGGTGCCTCGGTCTGCCGCTGCCCCTCGGGCGGCGACAGCGGCACCAAATCGCCAAGGCCCGCGATTATGGCCTTGGCCGGTTCGAGCGAGACGGCCGCGTCGTAAGGCGGGGCGCCCGTGGCAAGCAGGAACGCCTCGCGCTTGAAGGCCTCGGCGGCGGCGCGCGAGTTCACCCACTGCTCCTCGTCCTTAGTGCTGATGACCTTCTGGCTGACGAAGGCCGCGAGGCCGAGGAAGACAGCGCTCAGGATGCCGAGCTTGTTGCGATTGTCGGCGGCGACCTGCGTGCTGAGCGTGGCCGCCAGCGCGCCGAGGACGCCCAAGAGCAGCACCAACCAGCGCCAGAGGGTCAAACTCGCCCGGCGCTTCACGGCGGTGTAGTCCCAGACGAGGTACTGGCTCCAGATGTAATCGAGGACACCTTTGCGAGGGTCGGAAGGACTTGCGGGGGATGCGGACATGGCGGTCTCCTTTCAAACGTCTTTTGAAGAGGCGGAGTAATGGAAAGACTCCGGCGGGGCGCTGGGGGCCGGCGCGGGAAGTCTTCGGCGGTCTTCGGCGGGCGGCATTCTAAACTAAACCGCCCGGTTCGGACAGGATAATTTTTTCGGAGGGTGGGAGGCCCTTTTTAGTCCTCGTCGTGCTCTTCGCCGTTGTAGTGGAGGCGGGCGGGCTCGTCGTCAATGACGGTTTCGAGGTGGACGGGGCGGCCCCAGAGCGTGTGGACGTGTTCGAGGACGCGGCGGGCGTAAGACGTGTCGAGCTCGGAGCCCTCGTACTGGTGCTTGAGGTAGAGCTCGCGGTTGTTGTTGTAGTCGCCGTCGGCGACGACGATGTAGGGGAAGCCGAAGTTGGTCATGTTCGCGACGAGCTGGTCGCGCACGCGCTGCCAGCGCTTCTCGGTCACCGTCCACTCCTCCTCCTCCACCAGTTCGTAGACGAAGAGGTCGAGCTCCTCGCACAGCTCCTCGGTCAGGTAGTTGCGCAGGAACGACACGTCGTTGTCGAGCTCCCTCACCTCGAAAATCTTGGCGCGCCCGCCGCCGGGCTCGCGCCCGAACTTCTCGCGCTCCTCCGCGGTCGGGTTGTCCCAGCGCCGCTCGATGTCTTCGAGGATTTTGTAGCCGAGGTAGTAAGGGTTCAACTGCCCCTTGTGCGGCGAGACCACGCCCGCGTGCAGCTCCGCGAACTCCAACAGCTCCACGTCCGGCAAGTCCAGCTCGCGCATGATCCGCGAGTGCCAATAGCTGGCCCAACCCTCATTTAATGTCTTCGTCTGCATCTGGGGGACGAAGTACTCCATCTCTTCGTGGATCATGGCCATCACGTCGCGCTGCCAGTCCTGTAGGGAGGGCGAGTTGCGCATGATGTAGTAGACGAGGTCTTTCTCGGGGAGGCGTTCGCCGCGCGGGCGCTCGTCGCCGCCGTGTGACGCTTCGGGGTCGGGCTGCTTGCCGATGTCCCAGAGGTCGTCGTAGCGGCCGGGGGCCTTCGGCTTCTTCTTCGCGTCGGGGGCCGCCTCGGGCTCCTCGCGGCGGATGAAGAAGTTGGGGTCTATGTGCTCTTCGATGGAGAGCACGGCGTCGAGGAGGCGCTCGACGGTCTTGCGGCCGTACTTGAACTCGTACTCGCTCATGCGCCCCGAGTGGGCCGAGACGGCTTCGACCATGCGGCGGTTAGTTTTGGAGAAGTAGACGCTGTTCTTGAAGAAGTCCACGTGGCCGAGCACGTGCGCCATGACGAGCTTGTTCTGGACGGGGCTGTTGGTTTCGAGCAGGAAGCCGTAAGAGGGGTTGGTGTTGATGACGACCTCGTAAATCTTCGAGAGGCCGAAGTCGTACATCGTCTTCATCCGGTGGTAAGCCTTGCCGAACGTCCAGTGCGAGTAGCGCCCCGGCAGGGCGTAGGAGCCGATCTCGTACATGACGGTCGCCGGCACGACCTCGAAGCGCACGGGGTAGGGGTCGAGCCCGAAATGGCGCGCGACCTCCCAGATCTGTTCCAGCGCCTTCTCCAGTCCCTTGATCTCGCGGTCTTCCATAGGGACATTGTAAACGATGTCCGGCGTTCCGCGTTCATCGTTTCACTTCTTCTTCGCCTTGCCCTTCAGCTTCTCGATGGCGGCGCGGACGTTGTCGCGCTGGGGCGAGTCGGGGTTCTCTTTGAGGTAGGCTTCGAGCTGGGCGACCGCCTCGGCGTACTTCCCCGTCTGCTCGTAGACGTTGGCGAGGTAGACGTGCGCGAGCGCGGGGCGCCCGAGTTCTATCGCGCGCAGGAGGTGTTCGCGCGCCGCCTCGTAGTCGCGCGTCTGCATCTCTGCGAAGCCGAGCGAGAGGTAGGGGCCGGGCAGGTTCTTGTCAACTTCGATAATGCCGCGCAGCAGCTTGATGCCCTCTTCGTAGCGCCCCTCGCTGACGAGCGTGACGCCGACGCCGACGTATGGCTCGGCGCGGTCTGGCTTCAGCTCGCTCGCCTTGCGGTAGGCCGCCAGCGCCTCGTCGTAGCGCCCGAGCTGCGAGAGCTGTTCGGCGAGCGCGAGGTGGGCCGCGTAGAAGGACGGGTGCGCGTTGACCGCCTCCTGCAAAGCGCGCGCGGCCTGCACGTGTTTGCCCTCGGCAGCTTCTTTAACGCCCTCGCGGAACTTCGCCTTCGCCTCGTCGGGCACGCCGGGGTCAATCTCCTCGGCGGCGACCGAGGCGGCGGGGGGGACGGCCGCGCCCGCCTTCGCCCTCAGTTGTATGTTCTGCGTGGCGGTCTGGCCGCCGAAGGTGCCGATCTCCACCGGCACGCTCGTCGTCTCGAACTCGCGCCCGTCGCCCTCGGCCGAGAGCTGGTAGGTGCCCGAGCCAAGGCCGGAGAAGTAGAAGCGGCCGCTCAGGTCTGTGAAGGTCTCGTTGATGCGCCGGCCGCTCTGCGTGAGCGAGACGCGGACGGGCTGCGTGGGCTGGCCGCCCGAGGGGAGTACGACGCGGCCCTCCAAAGAGAACTGCCCCTGCGCGCGCGCCGCGGCGGGCACCGAGAGCAGAAGCCAAGGGAGGGCGAAGACGGCGAGAAGCGTTCTCTTCTTCGCGAGCGTTTTCTTCATCATCAACCTCCGGTGCGCCACGCTCTATAGCAGACGCGGCGCGTCGCCGACAACCCCGTGCAAGAAAAAAGGCCGGGACTCACGTTCGCACGCGAGCCCCGGCGAAGCAGGAAGAGTAGTCAGGCTCAGAAGCTGAAGCGCACGCCGAGCTGCGCTTGGAACGGGATGCCGAGCGGCTCGGAGAAGCCGGTCGCGCCGAAGAAGTTGACCGGCTTGCCGAAGTCGGCCTCGCCCTGCACGTTCTGGTACTCGCGGCCGAAGTTCGCCGTGTTGAAGACGTTGAAGGCCTCGAAGAACAGCCCGAGCTTGCGCTGCTCGCCGAAGTTGAAGTACTTCGAGACGCGGACGTTCAACTGCTGGAAGTTGTCGCCGCGCATCGTGTTCGGCGGCAGGTGGTGCTGGTCGTTGCCGTCGCGCGGGGCGCGGTCTTCGAGCACGACGCCGTCCTTGTTGGTGTCGCAGACGCAACTGGGGAAGACGCTCCAAGGTCTCGCCGAGGCGACTTGGAAAATCGGGGCGACTTGGAAGCCCCACGGCAGGTCGAAGATGCCCGAGAAGACGAAGCGGTGGCGCTCGTCGGCGTCGGTCGGGCCGAAGTCGGCCGCCGGGTCGAACTTGAAGAACTGGTTCTGCGCCACGTTGCCGAAGTCGCCCGTCTGACCGAACCACGCCTGCGACTTCGAGAGCGTGTAGTGCGCGTTGATCTGGTACTTGTTCGCGTAGCGCTTGCGGAACGCGACGGTGAACGCGTCGTAGCGCGAGCGCCCGTCCGATTGCGCGACCGTGATGCGCGCGAACGGCGAGGCCGTGCCGAAGGCCGCGGTCAGTTCGGCCGCGTGCGCGGCGAACTGCGCCGCGAGCACGCGCGGCGGGCTCGGGCTGTTGCGCTGCGCGCCGATGAGCGGCCCGATGCGCGGGTTGATGTCGAGCGACGTGAACTCGTGCAGGCCGAGGATGTGGACGTAGTCGAACTCTAAAGCCATGTTGTTACCCAACTCCTGCGCGAAGCCCATGTTCCACTGCTGCGAGTAGGGCGACTCGAAGTCGGGGTCGAGCATGCGCCCGCGCGTCCCCGACAGCGGGTTCGTCAGCGGGCGCGGCACGGTCGGCGGCGCCGAGTTGAGCGCGAGGTTCGCGCCGTCGTTCAGGAAGGTGGCGTAGATTTCGGGGTTCGCCTGCTGGACGGCGAAGAGCGGCACGTTCAGGAACGACTGGTCGTAGTAGATGCCGTAGCCGCCGCGCAGCACCGAGCGCGCGTCGCCGCGCAAGTCCCACGCGAAGCCGATGCGCGGGCTGATGTTGTTCTTGTCGTCCGAGGGCGTGTAGCGCGCCCAAGGGCTGCCGATGATTTGCAGCGCGCGGAAGGCGCGGTTCTTCGCCGCGTTCGCGCCGTCCACGAAGCCGATGTCCACGTCGTAGCGCGCGCCGATGTTGAGCGTAAAGCGCGGCGTAATCTTCCAATCGTCCTGCGCGTACCAAGCGAACTGCTTCGCGCCGTCGCGGAGGTTGAACGACGGGTCGCCGCCCGAGAGCAGAATCTCGAAGACGACGCCGACGCCCGCCAGATCGGCGGCCGTGCAGGTCGCGGTGCCGACGATGGTCGGGCAGGTGATGTTGCCGGGCAAGACCTGCTTGGTGTTGAAGCCCTGCGGGAACTGGCCCGGGTTCTGCGCGATCTCGTCCGGGTTGAAGGAGAAGTCGTACTCGGGCGCCGAGTTGAAGGCGAAGAGGCCGCCGAGCGTCGGCTCCCAGACGAAGTCGGCGCCGAACTTGAAGCTGTGGTTGCCGTGGTTGTGCGAGATGTCGTCGCGGAACTGGTGCTTCTTCTGGATGGTCTGCTGCGGCACGTTGCCGTTGCGGCCGACGATGATGCCGTTCGGGAAGGTCAGGTTCGGCAGGTCGGTCGTGGCGTTGATGCGGTTGTCGAAGGTCGTGTACTGGTAGGTGAACTGGTTGACCGTGCGCTGGCTCGCCACCCACGTCTCGTTGGCGAGGAAGCTGTAGAGCGTGTTCAAGGATTCGTTGCCGCCCGAGAGGTCTGTGCGGACGATGAGGAAGCCGGCCTGATCGTTCAGCGCGTCGTTGTTCTGGCCGGCGAAGCGCGTGACGAGCGTGTTCTTGCTATTCAGGTTGAAGTCGCCCTTGACGGTGTACTGCCAGTCGTTGAAGGGCTGCGGCAGGAAGCGCACGGCCTCGTAGCCGAGCGGTTCGAGGAACGAGATGGACTCCTGATCGGAGCCGGGGACGATGGAGTTGCCGCGCTCGCGCGTGCGCTCGACGGTGCCGAAGAAGAACGCCTTGTCCTTCTTAATCGGGCCGCCGATGCTGCCGCCGAACTGCTGGCGGCTGAAGGGCGGCTTGACGGCGTCGCCCGCGTCGGGGAAGAGCGTCGGGTTCGCCTCGGCCAGCAGCTTCGGCGCGTTGGCGTTGAGCGCGTCGTCGCGGAAGAAGCCGAAGAGCGAGCCGTGGAGGTCGTTCGTCCCCGACTTCGAGACGACCGAGAGGAGCGCGCCGCCCGAGCGGCCGTTGGCGGCCGAGAAGCGCTGGGTCGAGAGCGCGAACTCCTGTATGCCCTCCATCGAGAAGTTCTGGAGGATGCCGCCGACGGCGTTGTCCTTGTTGTCGCCGCCGTCAATGGTGATGTTCAGGTTGCGGCCCGAAGAGCCGCCGATGGAGAAAGTGCCGACGCGCGACTTGGTCGGGTCGAAAGACGGCGCGAGCGTCGCGCCCGGGATCAGGATGGCGAGCGACGCGAACGAGCGCCCGTTGACGGGCAGGTTCTCAAGCCGCCGCTGGTCAACGACGCCGGAGACGTCCGTCTTCGTCGTCTCGACGAGCGGCGCGTTCTCGGCCGTGACGTTGACGGTCTCGGTCACGGAGCCGACCTTCAGCGCCGCGTTGGCCGTCGTGCGCTGGAGGACGTTGACGACGACGTTCTCAAGCAGGGACTTCGAGAACCCGCCGGCCTCGACCTCGACGCGGTAGGTGCCGGGCGCGAGTTGCGAAATCTCGTAGACGCCCTCGTCGCTCGTCTTGGCCTCGCGCGTGGCGTTGGTGCCGACGTTGACCGCGCGCACGGTCGCGTTGGCCACGACCTCGCCCTTCTCGTTCTGCACGACGCCGGTGATGACGCCCGTGCTGGCCGTCTGCGCGCGCGCCGGCGCCGGATGGAACAGGCCGGCCGCAAGTAATACGGCCGCGAGGGCGGAAGAGCCTGCCCTTCTAAGCTTACCGCTCAACATCAGTAAAGCCTCCTCTCGGAAAGGGGTTTTAAAGAGTCAGCCGCGCCCCGCGCCCGGTCGGGTTCTAAGGCGCGAGGAGCGTGTTTGTCAGAGCTTGTGTGTGGCCGAGCGCCCGGCGTCTGCCGTTGCGAGGTGTTAAGGCCGGGGCGCAGGCCGCTTTACCGCTTGCTCGAAAGACGCCGTGGAGCGTGTCTGCCGCGGCGCCCTGTGCGACGCCGGAAAGACCGCTGCCGAATTGCTGGTGTGAAAAGCCTGAAGAACCGGTGGATACTGCGAATGTCTTTGAGGCAACACTTATTCCACCGTACGAACGCGCGCCGGAACGTACGAAAACTTGGACTTTCCGGCGTACGCGCCGCCCTTCGTCCGCGGGCTTTGGATGAAATTATTCAACTTTCATCCATTTTTTTGAAGGCCGGCGTGAGTTTCGGGACTGTGAGGGAGGCGTGCGGCGGCGCTCAGGCCGTAATGTTGCGGCGGCCGAAGAACTGTTTGAGCGCGGGGTAGACGTCCTCCTTCTCGTCTATGCGGACGCCGATGAAGCGCTCCTTCTGCCGGAGCCGGTCGTTGAAGATGGAGAGCAGCGCGCCCGAGCTTCTACGATACCCGCCGCCGCCCTCCTCGCCGATCTCGCCGTAGCCGAAGAGGTTGCAGGTCTTAATAAGTTCGTCTGCGAGGCGGACTGCCTCCTCGTTGTCCGAGTAGTAGTTGTCGCCGTCGGAGAAGTGGAAGGGGTAGATATTCCAGTCCTGCGGGCGGTAGCGCGAGGCGATGATGTCGAGCGCGAGTTGGTAGGCGCTTGAGACGACCGTCCCGCCCGACTCGCCCTGCGTGAAGAACTGCTCCTCCGACACCTCCTTCGCCTCGGTGTGGTGCGAGATGAAGACGATCTCGACGTTGTCGTACTTGGTGCGCAGGAACCGAACCATCCAGAAGAAGAAGCTGCGCGCGATGTACTTCTTGAACTCGCCCATCGAGCCGCTGACATCCATCAGCGCCAGCACGACGGCGTTCGACTCGTAGCGGTAGTCCTCTTCCCAAGTCTTGAAGCGGAGGTCTTCCTTGCGGACGTTGCCGAAGCGCGGCGCGTTCGATTCGCGCGCGTTGCGCTTGATGTTTTCGAGAATCATCCGGCGCTTGTCGAGGTTCGAGAAGACGCCGGTGCGGCGGATTTCGTTGAAGCGTGTGGTCTTCGCCGGCACGGCCTTCTTCGCCTTGTCTTCGAGGAAGGGCAACTGCAAGTCCTCGAAGATGAGCGCGGCCAGCTCGTCTATATCCACCTCGGCCTCGTAGTAGTCCGCGCCCGCCTCCTGCCCGGCCGGCCCCGCGCCGCGGCCCGGCCCCTGACCCTGTCCCTGCCCCTCGCGCGCGATGACGTCGCCGACCTTGGTCTTGCCGTCCCCCTGCCCGACGTGCTTCTTCTTCCGGTGGTCGAAGCGGAACTTGTACTCGTCGAGCGAGCGGATGGGGACTTTGACGGTGCGCCGGCCGTCGGAGAGGATGATCGCCTCGTTCGAGACGATGGAGCCGAGGTTCTTGCGCACGGCCTCCTTCACGCGCTCCTTGTGCCGCTCCTGATCAATGATGCCCTTGCGCTGCAAAGACCAGTCGTTGCGCTGTATCGTCCCCGAGATTTGCGGCTCGTCCGTCATCGCTTTTACTTCATCACCTTTAAGACGAAACGCCCGCGCCTCGGTCGGAAGCGCGGGCGACTTTGCTGCCGTCACTCGTCGCCCGCGTCAGCGCGAAAGGAGCGTGCCGACGTAGGTCAGCAGCTCGTTGGCGCAGACGGGGCAGTAGCCGTGCTCCTTGACGAGGCGGTCTACGACCTCGTTGATGCGGCGGAGCTGGTCGGGGTCGGGAGTCTTGGCGGAGGTGGTGATCTTCACCACGTCCTTGAGGTCGGCGAAGATCTTCTTTTCAATCGCCTCCTTCAGGCGCTCGTGCGAGGTGTACTCGAACTGGCGCCCCTTGCGCGCGTAGGAGGAGATGCGGATGAGTATCTCCTGCCGGAAGGTGTTCTTGGCGTTCTCGGAAATCCCGATCTGCTCCTCGATGGAGCGCATCAACTGCTCGTCGGGCTCCATCTCCTCCTCGGTGATGGGGTCTTTAATCTTCTCCTTGTTGCAGTACGCCTCGACGTTGTCGAGGTAGTTGTTGCACATGGTGCGCGCCATCTCCTCGAACGAGTAGACGAAGGCGCGCTGCACCTCGGTCTTCGCAAGCTCGTCGTACTCCTTGCGCGCGGCCGAGATGAGATTCAAATAACGCTCGCGCTGCTCGGCGTTGATGCCGGTGTGCTGCTCGAAGCCGTCCTTGATGGCGCGCAGGGCGTCAATCGGGTTGATGCAGGTGATGCCGTCGCGTACGAGCGCGCCGGAGAGGCGGTTGATGATGTAGCGCGGGCTGATGCCGTCCATGCCCTCGCGCAGCGCCTCCTCTTTCAGCTCGCGCACGTCCTTCGACTTGTAGCCTTCCACGTCCTCGCCGTCGTAGAGCTTCATCTTCTTGACGACATCCACGTTCGCGCGCTTCGGCTCCTCCAAACGCGTCATGACGGCGAACATCGCGGCGACCTTCAAGGTGTTCGGCGCGACGTGAACGTTTCTGAGCACGTCCGACTGGTTGAGGAGCTTGTAGTAAATCCTCTCCTCCTGCGAGACGCGAAGGTTGTAGGGGACGCGGACGAGGATGATGCGGTCTTGCAGCGCCTCCGACTTCTTGTTGCCGGCGAAGGAGACGTACTCGTTCTCGTTCGTGTGCGAGAGGATGACCTCGTCTGCGTAGAGCATCGCGAAGCGGCCGGTCTTGATGTTCTGCTCCTGCGAGAGCGTGAGGAGCGAGTAGAGGAACTTCTCGTCCACCTTCAGCATCTCGATGAACTCCATCACGCCGCGGTTGGCGATGTTGAGCTCGCCGTCGAAACGGTAGGCGCGCGGGTCACTCTCCACCCCGACCTCGCCGATGGTCGAAAGGTCAATCGAGCCGGTCAGCTCCGTGATGTCCTGCGACTTCGGGTCGGAGGGCGCAAACGTCCCGATGCCGACGCGCTGCTTCTCGGAGAAGACGATGCGGTGGACTCTCACGTCCTCGTGGCGCCCGCCGTAGGTGTGCTCAAGCGCGTAGCGGCACTGCGGGCAGAGGTCGCCCTCGATATAGATGCCGTAGTGCTTCTCGACCTCGGCGCGAAGCTCCGCCGGGATGAGGTGCAGAGGCTCCTCGTGCATCGGGCAGTCCTTGATGGCGTAGACCGCCCCGGCCTCCGTGCGCGTCCACTCCTCAAGCCCGCGCTTGAGCATCGTGACGATGGTTGACTTGCCGCCGCCCACGGGGCCCATCAGAAGGAGTATGCGCTTGCGGACTTCGAGGCGCTGCGCCGCCGACTTGAAGTACTCGACGATGCGCGCGATGGGCTCCTCGATGCCGAAGAGTTCCCCGCTGAAGAACTTGTAGCGCGCGATCTCGTCGCGCGTGCCCTCGTTGAGTTTATCCACGCCGGCCGCGTGGATCATGTCGTTGATGCGGGCGTGGGAGAGTTGTGCGAGGCGCGGGTTCTGCGTGACCAGCTCGAAGTAGTCGCGGAACGAGCCCTCCCACACGAGCGCCGCGTGCTCCTGGCGCAGCGCTTCGAGCCGCGCCGAAATGTCGAACTTGCCGTTGCCATCCTGCTCTTGCATAGCCTTATGTAAACCTCACGCTCGGCTTCGCGCGCCGTAGGACGGCGTGTTTGGAGTCACGCCCTCAGTTGTAGAGTCCGGCGGCCGGGCGCGCGTGGCGTCTTCGTCCCGCGCGCGGCCGCCTTGAGGAACGCACTCGATGCGCCTGTGCGGGCCACGCGCGCTTGACTAGGCCCGCCGCGCCGTCGAGATTCGTTCAACTCCTCAAGAGCTTGTTTTCAAAAAGGGGGGAAAGGTTGCCGACTTCGCTTGCGGTGCCGCGGTCGTCTTCACCACCGCCTTTGCGGCCAAGTATAGCACAGCACCCGCGCGCCCCCGTCAACACTTATTTTTCCGGCGCCAGCATCACGCGCGGCCGCAGCAGCCCCGAAGCGGCGTCGTAGACGGCGACCGCCAGAAGCGCCCCGCCCTCTTCGAAGACGAGGACGTGCGCGCCGTCCTCCGTCTTGAGCGGTGACGAGACGGCCGCGCCGTGCCGGAGGCGCCCCGCCTCCACGGCCCTTAGATGCGCGGACGGCAAGTGAGGGAGGGCCGTTTCCGGAGGACGCAGGAACTCGCCGCCGGCCTCTACGATTTTCTGTAACTCTTCCAAGCCGAGCGCGCTTTCCAGACGGAACTCGCCCGCCCGCGTCCGCCTGAGCGCGGCGAGGTGCGCGCCCGTTCCCAGATTCTCCCCGACCGACTCGGCCAGAGCGCGCACGTAAGTCCCCGCCGAGCAGACGACGCGCGCGCGCACGTCGCACGTCCCGTCCTCGTTGGACTTTAGAAAACTCCCATCTTCATCAGCGACAATCTCAAACTCGCTCACGCTCACGCGCACGGCCTTCCGCTCGACCTCCTCGCCCTTGCGCGCGAGCTCGTAGAGCTTCTTCCCCGCGACCTTCTTCGCCGAGTACATCGGCGGCACCTGCTCGATCTCTCCGCGCAGAGGCGCCAGCGCCGCCTCCAACTCTTCGAGCCCGAGAGACGCGCAATCCGCGCGGCCTTCATCAACTTCGGCGCGGCCTTCGTCAACGTCCTCGCCCGTTCCCGCGGCAGCGTCGCGGCGTTCGCCCGTCAGGTCGCCGGTGTCAGTCGCGTAGCCGAGGCGTATCGTCGCCTCGTACTCCTTCTCCGCGCCCGAGAGGAACTGCGCGAGCCGCGTCGCGCGCCCGACGAGCAGGACGAGCACGCCCGTCGCGAAAGGGTCGAGCGTGCCCGTGTGCCCGACGCGCTTCTCCCTCAGCACGCGCCTCGCGCGCGCCACCACGTCGTGCGAAGTCCAACCCGCAGGCTTGTCTATGATGAGAATGCCGTCCATCGGCCTTCAATCTTAAAGCAATCATTTGCCGACCTAAAGAGAGGCGGGTAGAGTATTCGTCGTGGAGCGCAAGAGCAGTAAGTACACGCGGAAGTACAGGCCGCGGCCATCGCCGACGGAGCGGCAGATAAACGCCGACATCGAGGAGGAGAAGAAGAAGGCGAGGCCGCCGCGCGTCGTTGACTCGGAGAAGGCGCGCGCGCGGACTTTGCAGAGGGCCGTGAAACTCCTCGCCGCCAAGCCGCGTTCAATCGAAGAGCTGCGCGAGCGCCTTTTGGAGAAGGAGTGGACGGACGAGGCCGCGGCCGACTACGCGCTCGCGAAGCTGAAGGAGTACGGCTACCTCGACGACGAGCGCTTCGCCTTCGGCTTCGCCTCCTACCGCGTCAGGCAGAAGCCGGTCGGCCGCCAGCGCCTCGCGCGCGACCTCAAGACCAGAAAGGTCTCGAAGGAGACGGCCGACGCCGCGCTCGAACTCGTCTATCAGGAGACGCCCGAAGAGGAGCTCATCGCCCGCGCCATCGAGAAGCGCATCCGCCTGCGCGGGCGGCCCGCGACGCGGCAGGAGACGAAGAGCCTCTACGACCACCTGCTCCGCCTCGGCTTCTCCTACGACCTCATCATACGCAAGGTGCGCGAGGCGTCCGCCGCGCCCGGCGAAGACGAGGATGCGTCTTCCTGACGGTTGCCGCGCCGCGTTCGCGTAGCCAGCGCGCGCGGGCCGAGTTTAAAATCTCGTCAATATCCCTGAAGGAGGTTCTATGAAAAGAAGATTCCGACCGTTCTTCTCCGCGCTCCTGTGCGCGGCGCTCGCGGCCTCGGCCTTCCAGCACGCGCAGGCCCGGCAGACGAGGCCCGCCGCGACGGCCAAGCCGGCCAAGGGCGGCGTCTCCGTCCCCGTCACTTACTACAGGCTGCCGAACAACCTGCGGGTCGTGCTCTCGCCGGACAGGACGGCCCCGACGGTGGTCGTCGCGGTCTACTACAACATCGGCTTCCGCATCGAGCCGCGCGACCGCACGGGGTTCGCGCACCTCTTCGAGCACCTCATGTTTCAGGGGTCGCAGAACCTCGGCAAGATGGAGTTCATCAAGCTCGTGCAGCAGAACGGCGGCGTCCTCAACGGCTCGACGCGCTTCGACTTCACGAACTACTTCGAGGTGCTGCCGTCGAACAAGCTAGAGACCGCGCTCTGGGCCGAGGCCGACCGCATGCGCGGCCTGAAGATCACCGACGAGAACTTGAAGAACCAGCAGGGCGTCGTCGGCAACGAGGTCAAGGTCAACGTCCTCAACACGCCCTACGGCGGCTTCCCTTGGCTCGACATGCCGCAGTACGCCAACACCAACTGGTACAACGCGCACAACTTTTACGGCGACCTCAAAGACATCGAGGCCGCCACCCTCAAGGACGCGCAGGACTTCTTCCACACCTTCTACGCGCCGAACAACGCCGTGCTCGTCGTCACCGGCGACTTCGACGTGGCGCCGGCCAAGCAGATGGTCGAGAAGTATTTCGGCCCGATCCCCGCGTCGAAGCTCCCGCCGCAGCCCGACCTGACCGAGCCGCGGCAGGAGAAGGAGAAGTCGGCCACCAAGAAGGACGCGCTGGCACGCCGCCCCGCGCTCGCCTTCTCCTACCACATGCCGGAGCGCAACACGCCGGAGTACTACGCGATGGGGCTGCTCGACCAGATTCTCCTTCAGGGCGAAGACAGCCTGCTCTATCAGGAGCTGGTCAAGCGGCGCGGCTACGCGGGCGACGTGGACGGCGGCATCAACCCCGGCCTCGGCAACATGTTCAACTACTCGGGCCCGATGCTCTGGACGGTGAGCATGATTCACGACAGCAACGTCAAGCCGGAACAGATCATGGCGGCCGCCGACTCCGTCATCCAGAGCGTGCAGAACCAGCCGCCCGACCCGCAGGCGGTCGAGCGCGCGCGGGTCAAGCTGCTCTCCGGCCTCTACGACTACATGTCGGCGCTCGGCGGCTTCGGCCGCGCCGACCTGCTGGCGAGTTTCGCCCTCTTCGACGACGACCCGGGGCGCATCAACACGCTCGACGAGCAGTTCCGCAAGGTCACGCCCGAGCTTTTGCAGAAGACCGCGCGCGAGTACCTGCGCCCGACGAACCGCACCGTCCTGACCATCGAACCCGCGGGCGCGCAGTCCGCCCAGAAGCCGGCCGGCCGCTGACGCGCGCCGCCAGAGAGGGAGGCACATGATGAGAACGCAGAAGCTCTTACTCACCCTTTTCCTTATCGCCGCGCCCTTCGCAGCCGCGTCCGCGCGGCAGGCCGCGCAGGAGCCGCCGAAGCAGAAGCCGCCCGCGGGCGGCGCGCCCAAGCCCTTCAACCTGCCGAAGAAGGAGGAGTTCACGCTCAAGAACGGGATGCGCGTCACGCTCGTCCCCTACGGCTCGATCCCGAAGGTGACGGTCAGCGCCGTCGTGCGCTCGGGCAACCTGAACGAGTCGGCGAATCAGGTCTGGCTCGCAGACCTGACGGGCGACATGCTGAAGGAGGGCACCGCCACGCGCACCGCCGAGCAGATCGCGCAGCAGGCCGCGAGCATGGGCGGGCAGATCGGCGTCGGCGTCGGGCCCGACACGACGAACGTCAACGGCGACGCCCTCTCGGAGTTCGGCCCGCAGCTCGTCGCGCTCATGGCCGACGTGATTCGCAACCCGAAGCTGCCGGCCTCCGAGCTGCAACGGCACCAGAACGACATGCTGCGCCAACTGTCGGTCTCCCGGTCACAGCCCGGCCCCGTCGCCAACGAGCTGTTCCGTAAAATCCTCTACCCCGAGCACCCGTACGGCCGCATCTTCCCGACCGAGGAGATGGTCAAGAGCTACACCATCGAAGACGTGCGCAAGTTCTATCAGGAGAATTTCGGGGCGGCGCGCACGCGCCTCTACGTCGCCGGGCAGTTCGACGCGTCGGCGATGCGCAAGGCCATCACCGACGCCTTCGACGGGTGGGAGGCCGGCCGGCCCCCGGTCATCAACGTGCCGAAGCCCGCCGCCGTTCACGAGATACACCTCGTTGACCGCCCGAACACGCCGCAGGCGACCATCTACGTGGGGCTGCCCGTCGTAGACCCGAGCAGCCCCGACTACATCCCGTTCGTCGTGACGAACGCGCTCCTCGGCGGCTCGTTCGGCTCGCGCATCACCTCGAACATACGTGAGCAGAAGGGCTACACCTACTCGCCCTTCAGCCAGATCTCCGCGCGCTACCGCGACGCCTACTGGGTGGAGGTCGCCGACGTGACGACCGCCGTCACCGGCCCCGCGCTCAAGGAGATTTTCAACGAGGTCGAGCGGCTGCGCAGCGAGCCGCCCTCGGAGGAGGAGTTGCAGGGCATCAAGAATTACCTCGCCGGCATCTTCGTCCTTCAGAACTCTTCGCGGCAGGGCGTCATCAACCAGCTCGCCTTCGCCGACCTACACGGCCTGCCCGGCGACTACCTGAGCACCTACGTGCAGAAGGTGACGGCCGTCACGCCGAAGGACGTGCAGCGCATCGCGCAGCAGTACCTCGCGTCCGACAAGATGGCCGTCGTCGTGGTCGGCGACAAGTCGAAGGTCGCAGAGCAGTTGAGCCAGTTCGGCAAGGTCATCGCCAATTGAAGCGCCCGCGGCCCGTCGGAATAACTGACCGCGGAGCCGCGCGGAACGGCACGAAGCTCGTCTGTGATGTTCGTGCCGTTCCGCGCGGCTCCGCGGTTTAAGGCCCTGAGTTGCACGCTTCGCCGGCCCGCGTACGGCGTGCTACACTTTCAATGAGCTATTAGCGCCCGGCCGTCAGCAGTCATTCCCGACTGTCCGGCGGCTCTTTTTGCTGATAGCCGAATGCTGATTGCTGAACGCTTGAGAGCTTTATGATGACAGGTAACGAAATCCGCGAGAAGTTTCTGGCCTACTTCGAGAGGCAGGGCCACCGCCGCGTCGCTTCGAGCCCGCTTTTGCCCTCCAACGACCCGACGCTGCTGTTCGCCAACGCCGGCATGAACCAGTTCAAGGACACGTTCCTCGGGCTCGAAAAGCGCGACTACACGCGCGCCGCGTCCTCGCAGAAGTGCCTGCGCGCGGGCGGCAAGCACAACGACCTCGACGAAGTCGGCAAGACCGCGCGCCACCACACCTTCTTCGAGATGCTCGGCAACTTCTCCTTCGGCGACTACTTCAAGGAGGACGCGATACGCTTCGCTTGGGAGTTGCTGGTCGAAGAGTACGGGCTCGATCCGCGCCGCCTCTGGTTCTCCATCTTCGAGGGCGACGAGGAAGTCCCGGCCGACGAGGAGGCCGCCGCGCTCTGGGAGAAGGTCGGCGCCCCGCGCGAACGCATACTTCGCTTCGGCCGCAAGGACAACTTCTGGCAGATGGGAGACACCGGCCCGTGCGGGCCTTGCAGCGAGATTCACTACTACATGGGCGAAGACCCCGAAGACCCTTCGAAGAACCGCGCCGACCTCGTCAACGGCCCCGGCGACACGACGATGGAGATCTGGAACCTCGTCTTCATGCAGTTCAACCGCGAGGGCGTAGGCGAGAAGTCTGGCGACGGCAAGTTCGAGTCTTACAAGCTTGACCCGCTGCCCGCGCCTTCTGTTGACACCGGGATGGGCCTTGAGCGCGTCACGGCGGTGCTTCAGGGCGTGAAGACGAACTACGACACAGACCTCATACGCCCCGTCGTCGAGTACACGGCGCAGCTCGCAGACCGCCACTACGAGCCCGACACGCAGGAGGGCTTCGCCATGCGCGTCATCGCCGACCACGCGCGCGCGACGGCCTTCTCCATCGCCGACAACATCCTGCCGGGCAACGAGGGGCGCAACTACGTCCTGCGCAAAATCATGCGCCGCGCCATCTACCACGGGCGCCACGTGCTCGGGTTCGACGGGCCTTTCTTCCATCAGGTCACAGACTTCGTCATAGACCAGATGAAGGAGGCTTACCCCGAGCTTGAGGCCGCGCGCGACTTCATCGGCCGCATGGTTCGTCTCGAAGAGGAGCGCTTCGGCTCGACGCTCACGGTCGGCTTGCAGAAGCTCGAATCCCTCTTCGCCTCGACGCCCGCGGGCGAGATGCCCGACTACAAAGAGCTGGCGAAGCTCTACGACACCTTCGGCACGCCGCGCGACCTCATCCGCGTCGGACTCGAAGAGCGCGGCTTCGCCGTTGACGAAGACACGTACAACGAGGAGTTCGACCGCGCCCTGCGCGAGATTCAGAGCGCGGGCGTCAAGACGCAGACGCTGGCCGCGTCCAAGGCCAACCCCGTCTACGCGACCATCGCCGCGCGCGTCGGGGCAAGCAAGTTCACCGGCTACGAGGAGAACTACACGCAGGGCGCGCAGGTTAAGGCGCTGCTGCGCGGCGAGCAGGAAGTTAAGGAACTGAAGGAGGGCGAAGAGGGCGAGGTCATCCTCGACCGCACGCCCTTCTACGCAGAGTCGGGCGGGCAGGTCGGCGACACGGGCGTCATCGTGGGGGGCCACGGCGAAACGGTCGCGCAGGTGCTCGACACGCCGCCCGCGGCCTCCGGCCTCATCGTCCACCGCGTTAAGATGGAGTTCGGCACGCTGCGCGCGGGCGACACGGTGGACGCGAGCGTGGATGTCTACAAGCGCGACGCGACGCGGCGCAACCACACGGCGACGCACCTGATGCACGCGGCGCTGCGCGAAATCCTCGGCACGCACGTCAAGCAGGCCGGCTCGGTCGTCGCGCCCAACTACCTGCGCTTCGACTTCTCGCACTACAAGCCCCTGACGCGCGACGAGATTGCAGAGATCGAGCGCCTCGTCAACCTACACATCCTGCGCAACGAGCAGGTGAAGACCGACGTCCTCTCGCTCGAAGAGGCGATGCAGTCCGGCGCGATGGCGCTCTTCGGCGAGAAGTACGCCGACAAGGTGCGCGTGCTCACCGTGCCGGGCTTCAAGGAGGAGGACGTGTTCTCCAAAGAGTTGTGCGGCGGCACGCACGTCCGCGCGACGGGCGACATCGGACTGTTCAAGATTACGAGCGACGAGTCAATCGCCTCGGGCACGCGCCGCATACGCGCCGTCACGGGCCACGACGCGCTCATACGCTTTCAGGAGACGGAGGCGCTGGTTGACCAGATCTCCGGCGAGCTGCGCTCGACGCGCACGGACATTCCCGCGACCATCGCGCGCCTGCAAGAAGAGTTGAAGAAGGCCCGGCGCGACGCCGAAGAGTTGCGTCTCAAGGTCGCGCTCGGCGTGGGCGCGCAGGCGCAGGACGGGCAGGAGGCGCGCGAGATCGAAGGCGGCGTGCTCGTGCTCGCGCGCGAGGCTTCAGACCTCGACGCTTCCGCCTTGCGCCAACTCTCGGACACGCTGCTCGCGCAGATAAAGTCGGGCGTCGTCGTTTTGGGTCGCCGCGCGGACGGCAAGGCTTCGCTCATCGTACGCACCTCGCCCGACCTCTCGAAGCGCGTGCCGGCAGGCAAGGTCATTAAGGAACTCGCCCCGATTATCGGCGGGCGCGGCGGCGGCAAGCCCGACATGGCCGAGGGCGGCGGCCCCGAGCCGCAGAAGCTCAGCGAAGCGCTCGAAGCCAGCTATCAGGTCGTCGAACGCCTCCTCACCGAACAGGCCGCGTCGGCTTAAACAGCAGAAGCCCGACCGTGAGGGAGGGCGTAGGTCAGACAAAGGAAGGCGGGATGATGAAGGACACGCTGTCCTTCATCATCCCGCCTTCCTACGTCAGCCGGACGCCCTGACGGTCGGGCTTCTGCTTCTACGAGCCCTCACGGTCGGGCTTCTGCTTACTGCCCGGCCTGCGTGTGTGCGGCGACCCATTCCTTCTGCTTGTCCGTGAGTGCGACGCCCATTTTTTGGAGCGTTGCGGCGTTGAGCGTGCCCGTCACCTTGAGCTTTTCGGCCTCCTGATATTTCTTGAGGCCGTCGCGGGTGGGCTGGTCGAGTTTGCCGGTTGACTCCCCTGAGTAAAGGCCGCGCGCTTTAAGGATGTCCTGCGCCTGCTTGATCTGGTCTTTGTTGGCGCGGAAGACGGGGCCGCGCTTCTTGGGGGCGTTGGCGTTGTTGTCGGCCGTGGACGTGTTTGTGTTCTGCGCGGCCGCGACCGCCGAAAGCGACAGCGCCGCCGCGAGAATCGCGGTGAGTAGTCTTTTCATCTTCTTCTCCCGTTGGGTGAGGTGCGCTGGCGGTCGCACGCGTTGAACTGCGGTAGGTTACCCGTTGTCGGGCGGCTTTCATCATACACGCGCTGTCAAGACTCCCCCTCCCGAGTGTCGGAGACACCATCCGGCGCGTCAGAGATTCCATCCAGAGCTTCAGAGACGGCTTCCGGCGTGTCAGAGACGACTTCCGGCACGTTGGAGAAGGCTTCCGGAGCGTTGGAGACGACTTCCGACGCTGCAAAGATGGCTTCCGGCGTGTTAGAGAAGGCTTCCGGCGTGTTAGAGAAGGCTTCCGGAGCTGCAAAGATAGCTTCCGGCGTTGCAAAGATGGCTTCCGGAGCGTCAAAGATGGCATTCGTGTGATTTCAGTACGCTTCCCCGCGCCCGATACCGCCTCAAAATTTGACTGAAAACGGTTTGTGTTCAACAAACAGGTAATTTTGTTGAACAATTCCCGCCTCCCTGTGCTATCCTGTCCTTGCGTTCGGCCGGGCGAGTCCGAGACCGGCGAAAGCCCCGCCTCCAAACTCAGAATTTCCAACGCGCCCCTTAAAAAGACCGAGAAACGCGCGGACGCACGCCCAAGCCCGCGCGGGGAACGAGCAAGGTCATGAAAAAACTTCCCCCCCTCTGCGCACTTCTTCTCTTCTCCTGCCTGACCGCCGCGGCGCAGCAGCCGGCAAACGGCTACCGCTTCGACAACTTCGACGTGCCCGGCGGCGTGCGCGTCCGCCAGCCCGAACCCGCGCCCGCAGTGCGGCCTCGAAAGGCTCTGAAGCTGACCGCGCGGACTGTCGTCCCGGCCTCGAACCAGAACGCGACGGCGCCCGCGAGCCAGACGGCCGCGAACTCCGCCGCCGCGTATCAGCCTTTCGACCTCCCTGCCTCGCTCTCCTCCCCTTCGCAACTCGCCGCGTCAACGCCCCCGGCGACCGTCAACAAGGTGCTCGACGGCTTCACGACCGGCGACGCTTTGATTGACCGCTTCATCGTTGACTCGGGCACGCGCAACGGCGTTGACCCCGTGCTTATCTACTCCATCATGCACCGCGAGTCCTCCTTCAAGCGCAACGCGCTCTCGCCGAAGGGCGCGCGCGGCCTGATGCAGTTGATGCCGGGGACGGCCGCGCGCTTCGGCGTCAGGAACATCTTCGACCCGCAGCAGAACATCGAAGGCGGCGCGCGCTACATGCGCCTCCTGCTCGACATGTTCGACGGCGACGTGCGCCTCGCGCTCGCAGGCTACAACGCGGGCGAGGGCGCCGTGCTCAAGTACGGACGGCGCGTCCCGCCCTACGCCGAGACGCAGGAGTACGTACGCCGCATCTCGGAGCGCTACGAGCTGATGCGCGACCCGTCCACAGCACGACTCGCCCCGCGCGTCTCGCGCACGCAGATCGCCAAGCTCAAGTCGGCCGAGCCGCCGCCGCTCGTCTACGAGACTTCAGTCTTCGCCGTCCGCACGCCCGACGGCAAGCTGCGCCTCGTCAGCCAGTAAAGCCCGCTTGAAATCCGTAGGACTCGCCCGAGTCCGGAATCAAAAGAACTCGAACGAGGGACGGACGCCGCGCCGTCCCTCTTCGTTTATGCGCCCGGGCTATTTGGCCGCGGCGCCTGTCGCGGTATGATTGCGCCGCCGGACGCGCCGCAGACCCGGCCCCGACAGATGACGGAAACTCCCACAGACGCAAACACCGGACGCGACGCCGCGCCCGCCAAACCGGGAAGCGTGCTGCTCGTCGCCGACGAAGCCGCGGACACCGACGAAGCCGCAGACGGCACGGACAACGCCGCGCTCGACGACCGGCTCGCCAACGCGGGCTTCGAAGTCGTGCGCGCCACGCCCGACGAAGCCGCGCGGCGCGTCAAAGAGTCGGCGCCCGCGGTCGTCGTTCTCGCCTTCGGCAGCCGCGAGGGCGAAGGGCGTCTGTCGTCGCTCGCGCGCCGTCTGCGTTCTGAGCCGACGAGTTTCGCGCTGCCCGTCGTCTTCCTCTTCCGCACGGACAATCGCTCGCTCCGCAGCGCCGCGCAACACCTCGGCGCAGACGACTACTTCTCACGCGACGCGACGGCCGAAGAACTGCGCGCGCGCCTCGACGCCCTGCTCTGGCGAGCCGAGGCCGGACGGCGCTCCGCCCCTTCGGTCGCTGAACAGCGCTCCGAGATTGATAACTTTCTCTTCCTGCTCGACGCCGTAGGCTCAGACCTGCGCGACGGCGCTAACGGCTCGCTCGCTCTCGTCGAAGCCGGAGGGCGCGGCGACGATGTTGACCGACCCGCATCCGACAACGGACTCGCGCGCCGCGCGCCCACGCTCACACGCGCGCACGGCTTCCTGAAGCTCAACCTGCGGCGCGTGGACGCGGTCGCCTTCTACGGCCCCGCGACGCTGCTCGTCTACCTCGCCCGCGCCGACGCTTCCGCCGCGCGCGCCACGCTCTCGCGGCTCCGCGCAGAGTTCGCGGAAGCCAACGCGGGAAGCGACCTCTTCGCGGGCATCTCCTCCTTCCCCGCCGACGGCGCCGAGGTCGAGCGCCTCGTCGAGCAGGCCGAGGCCGCGCTCGCCGAAGCGCGCGGCGAGAACTCCGCGGCGCGCGTCGTCGTTTACGGCATGCGTGAGGCTCGCCCCGCCGCGGCCGACGCAGAGCGGCGCGCTGGCGTGAGCCGTTCGAAAGATTTTTTGAAGGAGATCGAGCCGGCCGCTGCCGACGGCTCGGCCGTGGACTCTTTGACAGGAGCGGCGGGGCGCGCGGCTTCGACGTTGCAGCCGGCAGACCGTCGCGCGGGCGCGCGGGCGCGTCGCGTGATGCTCGTCGTCTCGGACGCGTCGCGCATGGCGCAGATTAACCTGCTCCTGCGCTCGGCCGCTTACGAGGTGCGCGCCGCCTTCGACGGCAGCCACGCGCTCAACCTCCTGCGCATAGACAGCCCGGACGCTCTGGTCGTTGACTACGCGCTGAACGAGATGGACGGCGTCGAGATGCTGCGGCGCTTGACCAAGCAGTCGCGCGCGGGCTCTGCGCCGCCCGCGCTGCTGCTCCTTCCGGCCGGGCGCGAGGAGCTGCGCGGCGAGGCGCTGGCCGCGGGCGCGCGACGCGTCGTCAACACGCCCTACGACGCCGTGGAACTGCTCGACGCGCTGAGCGAACTCTCCGAGCCCGTGTGAGGACTGCGACGGGAAACTGCCACGAGGACTGCGATGGGAAACTGTCAACAATGCGGCACGCCTCTGACGCCCGGCGCGCGCTTCTGCGCCGCCTGCGCCGCGCCCGTTAACGACGCCGACCCCGAAGCGACGCGCGTCTCCACAGACTTCACCACAGACTTCGGCTCGGAAGAGACGCGCGTCGCCGCCTCGCGCCCGCGCCCCGTCCAGTCGCAGCCGATGCAGGTGCGCCCGCTTGCGCCCGCGGCCGTGGGCCGCGCGGAACTGCTCGCGCAGGAGGACGAGGAGAAGACCATCTTCACAGTCCGCCCGACGCTCCTCTTCGTCAAACTCGGCTACCTGCTGGCCGCACTCGGCGGCCTGCTTCTCGTCGCGCTGCTCGCGTGGGTGCCTTGGTTCACGACTCCCTTCTACGTCTCGATACCGCTGGCGCTCGCGCTGCTGCTCCTGCCGGCCTACAAGCACCTGATGCGCAACAGCGTGCAGTACAGGCTCACCGACGCGAAGATTGAGATTGACCGGGGCTTCGTCTCGCGCACGACGCGCAACATCCCTCTGCGCAACATACAAGACGTGTCTGTGACGACGAGCATCCCGCAGCGACTCCTGCGCTTCGGCAACGTCGTCATAGACAACGCGAGCGAGGCCAGCGGCGAGACCGTCCTCCGAAACATCCCCGACCCGCGCCGCCACGCCGACCAAATCCTGCGCGAACTCCGCCGCTGGCACTGACCGGCCCGCGCGGCTTATCATCCGAGGCGGCGGAACAAGCACAACGGCGCCCGCGTCTAACTCATCCAAACGCCTCGGCACGGAAGCGCTTCCCGCGCCGTTTCGCTGGCGGCGCCCATTTCGCCGGAAAGGTCTTAGCGTGCGAGCACCGAAGTTGAAGAAGTTTCTGCCTGCGTTGTTTCTAATCGCGCTGTGCGCGAGCGTGTCCCCGGCCCAGATTCCTCTGGACGCTCTCGGGGGCGGCGAGACGGGCGGCCCGCCCGTCCTCGTCATGCACCTGCCCGACTGGGAGAAGAAGGTCAAGGAGGGCTACGTCTACGCACGCACCAAGTCGGATTTGCAGAAGGCCGTGGGCGACCGGCCCGCACTCGACGCTTTCGAGTTTGATGAAGGGACGGAGGCCGTCACCGCCAAGTACGAAGGCGGGCAGCTCGTCATCGTCGAATTCCCGACGCCGCAGCACTCCGTAGACGCCGACGCCGCCGTCAACCGCCGCATCGCGGAACTGCGCGCCGCGGGCCAGCCCGCGCCCTCCGCTTACAAGCGCGTCGGCAACTACTCGGTCTTCGTCTTCGACGCGCCGGACGCCGCCGCGGCGGAGAAGTTGATTTCGGCCGTGAAGTACGAGAAGGACGTACGCTGGCTCGGCCGCAACCCGCACGAGGAGGAGATCGCCACGCGCGCCTACACCTCCACGATGGGCGGCGTCATCATCACGACGCTCATCACGACCGGGCTCGCCATCCTCCTCTGCCTCGGCGTCGGCGGGGCGGTCGGCGCGGTCGTCTTCCTGCACCGCCGCGCGCGCCAGACCGCGCAGGAAATCTACACGGACGCGGGCGGCATGGTGCGCCTCAACATCGAAGACCTCAACACGCCGCCGCAGACGACCAACCTGCTCGGCCGCGGCGAAGAGTAAGTAATTGAATGGTTTAGCGTCGGAAAAGTCTTAACTGGACAGCAAAAAAGCGCCGCGAACAAAATCCGCGGCGCTTTTTTGTGAATAGAGTGACCGGGCACAAATATGCGGGTTACTGATCTTTACTGCGGGGCTCCCCCAAACCCCTACAGAAACGGAATCAGTAACCCGCTGATTGATGGCCTTCGACTGCTATGCTGACCACAACTCTGTTCCCCCAAAAGAGTTGTCGTCCGCAAGAAGTGAGAGAAAACCTCCCCCAAAGTTTTCACTCACTAGCCGTCTCCGAGCCTGACCCGATAACTCTATTTACCCCTACAATTTTATCTGTTCTTAGCCTCAGCAACGTTCATGCCATCAAACTGCATCACGCGCCCAACAAACTCCCTCTGCGCATTTTTCCCCACAAACGCGACAAAATTTTATTTACCGCAATCTGCTCAAGCCTTTACAGACACTCTGTCCACTTCCCTAAAAGCGTACCCATTTAATACTTTTGTTTAAAGCCGCGAACTATTACGCTACACAACGTCGTTTCAAAACCGTCAGCAACCGTACATTCAAAAGCGTTTAAGTTCAAAAGACGCTTGAATTTGCCCAACTTTTTCACCCTGATGATTGAGCACGGGGAAGCTTGCGTACGGTGAGAGCCGTTTAACGGCGTCCGCATCCCATACACCGAGCTGCCGCAGCGCCTCGATGGCGATGGTCGAGCGTGCGCGCCTGTCCTCTCCGTCCTCGATCTTGAAGGCGAGCCCGAGCCCCTTGGGCCAACGCTCGCAAGGCAGAACGCCCGCCGTGTAGACGCCCTCCGCGCCGATCTTCGAGACGACCAGCCCGCGCCCGGCGCGCATGACCTCCGTGTCGAATCGCTCCCGCGTCCCGCCTACAAACTCCGGATGCGCCGTCATCGCCGCGGCCAGACGCCGGGCGGCGCCGCGCGTCCCCT
Organism: Pyrinomonadaceae bacterium; assembly: GCA_035248785.1. Taxonomy (GTDB): domain Bacteria; phylum Acidobacteriota; class Blastocatellia; order Pyrinomonadales; family Pyrinomonadaceae; genus QHXN01. The sequence continues at coordinate 46,330 of DATFHD010000036.1, forward strand.
CTTCAAACTCCGCGGGCGGCGCGACGAGACGCACGTACATCTGCGCCATCGTCCGCACAGAGACGCCGAAGACCGGAACGCCGCAGCCGTCCGTGCCGAGGGCGATGTCGGATTCGGGTTCGCCCGAAAACTCCGAGACGGCGCGCAGAATCGCCTTCTGGACTGGCCCGGCCGGGTCGTCGTAAAGCTCGGGCGGGGCGCCGAGGTGGAGAGCGAGAAGGAGCATCCCCGCGTGCTTGCCCGAGCAGTTGTTGCGCAGCACGCCCGGACTTTCGCCCCGAGCGCGCAGGCGCTCGGCCGTCACGCGGTCGTAGGGCTCGTGTTCGCCGCACTTCAGAAAAGTTTCGTCCAGCCCTGCCTTCTTCAACATCCCTTCGACCGTCGCGGCGTGCAGGTCTTCGCCGCTGTGCGAGCCGCAGGCGATGGCCAGTTCGGCTTCGGTCAACTGAAAACGGTCGGCGGCGCCGCTCGTGACGACGGGGACGGCTTGGAAGGGCTTTGCGGAGGAGCGCAGGTAAGTGACGGTGTCGGGCTCGCCGAGCGAGGCGACGAGGCGGCCCTCGCCGTCAACGGCGGCGACGTGGCCGCGGTGGCGCGACTCGACGATAGGCCCGCGGCTGACTTCGACCAGCGGCGCGGGCGTCGGCGTGTGTCTGTTTGCGTCGGGTGTTTGCAACTGCGAAGGATATTAAACTAAGAGCCGCCGTCCACGAAAGACGGCGGCTCTGTTTTGTCCGACTTATATTACGTCGAAGCCTCTATTCGCCCGTGTTTACCTCGTTGCGTTCGGGCTCTTTGCCCGCGGGCGCGTCCTCGTCAGGACGGTCAGTTTTACGGGGCGCCGGCCGAAGCGCATCGCCTCGGAGGTGTTGGGAACCCAGATGTCAATCCTGCGCCCGCGCACCGCGCCGCCCGTGTCCGCGACGACGTACTCGCCGCTGTATGTGCCCGCTTCGAGCCGGACGCGTGTGCCGATGGGCAGGACTCTTCTGTCTGCCGCGATGACCCCGCGTCTGACGGCCCCGCCGCTCGCGGTGCGTCCGCGAAGGCTGTAGGCCGTCGCCGTGTATGACACGGCCGGTGAAGAAGCCTCAATCGTGAAGGCTTCGGGCTTCAGGTTTTCAAACGCGGCCGGTGTCGAGTTCGCGGCGGCCGCCTCCGTTCCATCCTCGTCGCTGCTGCTTAAGACATCGTCCGCTTCGGCAGGTCTGTCCGTCTGCCTCGCGTCGGCGGCGACGCCCTTCTGTCCGGCCTCCAAAGAGGCCCGTCCAAGGGTTTCCGCGACTGACGTGTCGCTTAAAAAGAGCAAAGAAGCTGAGAGCAGAACGGCCGCGGCCGCACCGCCCCCGAGCAGGGGTCTACTCATTCGGTTCTCCTCCCGATTTTCAAGTCCTTCAGCGGCGCGCGAGTAGGTTAGTAGCCTCCCATCCTCGACCTCCGGCTCTAGGAGTGTGAAGAGTCAGCCGGAGTGGGGAACCTTATTGTCCTTGGTGCGGAGCGCTGAAAGAATCTCGTACAAAACGAATGACAAGCGAACATAAAGTCCGCTTGTCACGCAAGAGAAGATAGCACAGGACTTAGCCGATTTCTACTAGCAATGTGCCCTAAAAAACCGTATCGAAAGGGGACTTTTCGGGCCGTTTTTCAGGTGTACGGAGCCAGACGAACTCGCCTGCTCCCAAAGGTTAAACGGCAGGTTTAACGATGAGAATGACCGGCAAGATTAAACAGCAGCGTTAAACGGCACGGCCTTCATCCGTCTTTCTCGGCCCGGCCCTTCAGCCACACGCCGCGGTAGACGACCTCGGCCGTCCCCGTCAGAAGCACCTCGCCGTCCTCGCGCCAGAGGACTTCCAGAAGGCCGCCGGGCATCTCGACGCGTACGTGCCTCTCCGTGCGCCCGCCGACCATCGAGGCGACGGCCGCCGCGCAGGCGCCCGTGCCGGAAGAGAGCGTTTCGCCCGCGCCGCGCTCCCAGACGCGCGCCTCTATGCGTCCGCGGTCGAGGACTCGGATAAACTCGACGTTCGTCCGCTCCGGAAACGCCGCGTGCGACTCGATCTCGCGGCCGAGCCGTCGCCAGTCCACGCGCTCCAAGTCCTCGACGAAGGCGCAGCAGTTCGGGTTGCACATCTGCAAGGCCGTGACCGCGACGCTTTCGCCGTCGCGCAACGCGAGCGCGTAGTCGCGGACTTCCGACAGCGGCTCCTTCGTCAACATCGGAATCGAAGCGGAGTCGAAGCGCGGCCTTCCTATCTCCGCCTCGAAACGGAAGACGCCCGCGCCCTGCCGGCCGCGTAACTGGTAGCGCTTGACGCCGGCCCTCGTCGTAAACCGCAAAACCTCCTCAGACCAGAGCCCCGCGTAATGCAGGTACGCGGCGGCGCAGCGCGAGCCGTTGCCCGACATCGCCGCCTCGCCGCCGTCCGGGTTGAAGATGCGCAGGCGGAAGTCTGCCTCGCCGTCACCGACCGGCTCGACCACCGCGACGCCGTCGCCGCCAGCACCGAAGTGCCTGTCGCAGATGTCGCGGACGAACTCGGGGAATGCTTCGCCCGACTCGAAGCGTTCAAAGCCGCCGCGCCATCCGACGCCCTCAAGCTGCGCCGCCTCGAAGACGAGATAATCGTTGCCGTAGCCGTGGAATTTGACGAAGCGCATAAGTGTAGAGGTCAGAGGTTAGAGGTTAGAGGTTAGTACGTCAACACTACCCTCTAACCTCTGACATCTGTTTTCAGGAACGTCCGGCGAAGGTCGCGAGCAGGACGGCGACTGCGTCCGTGAAGCCGGTGCGCGGGTCTGTGTCGCGCGGCGGGTTGTTAATCATGAGCGAGAAGACGAGGCGCTCGCCCGCGGCGGTGAAGAGGTAGCCGGAGAGCGAGGTGGCCGTCCCCAGAGTGCCGGTCTTGGCGCGGACGTTGTTCTGCGCGGGCGTGCCCTTCATGCGGTTGCGGAGCGTGCCGTCGAGTCCCGCGATGGGCAGCGCCTCGCGGAAGGTGACGCTGAAGCGGTGACGGTTCATGTATGTGAGGAGTTGGAGCGTCGTGTCGGCGGTGACGAGGTCTGAGCGCGAGAGGCCGGAGCCGTCGTTCATGACGAGCCCGGCGGGATTGATGCCTGCCTGCGTGAGGAACTGCCGGACGGCCTGCTCGCCCGCGTCCTCGCTCGTCAACTTGGGGTCTGACGAAGTTGCCTTGCCGAGCGCGCGCAGAATCAACTCGGCATAAAGGTTCTGGCTCGGCTTCAAACACTGCGCGGCGATGACGGAGAGCGGCGGCGACTTGCGCGCGGCGATCTCGACTAATGATGAAACTTGCAAGGGCTGGCCGTCGGCGCGCGCCTGCGCGTCAACGGTGCGCGTCTGGCCCGTGAAGACCACGCCTCGCCTTTCGAGCGCCGAGCGCAGCATCGTCACGAACATCAGAGCGGGGCGCGAGACGGCGACGCTCGCCGTGTAGCCTTTGTCGTCTATGGGTAGACTGCCGCGAACTTCAATCGTGTTCTGGCCGAGCGGGCGGTTGACGCTCAACTGTCGTGAGGTGCCGCGCTCGGTCGTCGTCGTGCGGTCAACGATGGTGACGAGCGGCGTCGAAGGCCCGACGTTGATGCGCGCAGGGCTGCCCACGCTCGCGCCGGGCTTTATTGAGAGGTCAACCGAGTTGTCGTTAATCGTGAGCGCGCTCACCTCGGCGCCGTACCACCATTGCAGGTCGTCCCACTCCCAGCCGGGCGAGAGCGGCGGGCCGCTGAAGTAGCTCTCGTCGCCGACGAGGTCGCCCTCGACGCGGCGCACGCCCGCGCCCGCGATCTGCCCGGCCAGTTCATCAATCGCGCGCGTGTAGCTCGCGTCACCCTCCGGGTTGAAGCGCACGGCGTAGGTCGGGTCGCCGCGCCCGTAGATTGTGAGGTCGCCGCGGATGGTGCCCGATGCGTCGAGGCGCGCGGGCGCGTAGACCGAGGTGACGAAGCGGAAGTCGGGCGTCAGGCGGTCGAGCGCCGCGGCGACGGTGTAGAGTTTCATGTTCGAGGCCGGCTGCATCCAGCGCCCCGCGTCCTGCTCGAACAGCACGCGCCCCGTGTCGAGCGAAGCGACTTTCAGACTCAAGTGCGACGAGGCGAATTCGGGGCGCGTCACGATCTCGCGTATGCGCGCGCGCAGGTCTTCGAGCGTCTGCGGCGGCGCGGGCGTCGGCCTGACGAAGGGCGTCGGCGTCGGAGTCGCCGTCTGCGCGGGAGTCGCCGACGGCGTGGGAGTCGGCGTCTGCGTCGCGGCCGGCGTTGTAGTCGGTCGGGCGACGGGCGTCGGCGTCGGCCGAACCGTCGTCGGTGTCGTCGTCGGACGCGCGGGCGTCGGAGTCGCCTGCCCGCGCGTGGCCGTAGTGCTCTGCGCCGGCACGTCGGCGGTGACGCGGCGCGAGCGCGTGCTGGTCTGCGCGGCGACGCCCGTGCGCGGCAGCGCGGCGACCTGCAAAGAGACGAGCAGGAGATAAGTGACGAGCGAAAGTGTGCGGGCTGGCTTCATGTCTGTGCGTTAAGCTTCGGCAGCAACCTGTTCGTTATGACTCTGAGGCGACTTGCGCGTCATGGTTTCGGCGGTGGCTTGGGCTTTACGGTTTTGGCGTGACTCTGGTCTAAGGCTCGATGCGGACGGGCGTGCCCGCCGGGACTGAGTCGAACAACTCCTTGACCTCTTCGTTTTCGAGAGCGACGCAGCCCCAAGTCCAGTCGGACGCGGTGCCGCCGCCGTGTATGAAGATTTCGCCGCCGAGCGCCGTGTTCCAAGGCGGGCAGCGCCCCGAGCGTACGGCGCCCACAATCGCCTTCTGCTGCGCGCGCGTGATGAGCCCGGCGTTCAACCCGCGCTCGGCGTCCTCCTCGTTCGGGTAGTTCAGGCCGAGCGACAGGTAGAACTTGCTCCGCTCGTTCTTCATGCAGATGTAGAACTCGCCCTCTGGCGTCCGCCCGTCGCCCTGCTTCTCCTTGTCGCCCTCCGGCGCGAACCCCAACACCACGCGCCGCACGCGCACCAACTCGCCGCCCGCGTAAAGCTTCAGACGCCGCGCCCTCTTCTCTACCACAATCCTCGGCTCGACAAGCGGCAGCTTCAGCGGACGACGGTTCACAGCCTCTTCTTCATCAGTCACCGACGCAGGCTGACTCGGCGCCGCCGCTGTCGGCCGCCCCGGCATGAGCGGCGCGACGCGCGCGTGCTTGACGGTACCGGCCCCGCACGCCGCGCAGGCGATGAGCATAAGGAGCAGTCCTCGCTTCTTCATACACCCTCAGATGTAGCCTCTCGCGGAAAGGGTGTTCAGACTTGCGGCTCGTCGCGGAAGGAGGCGAGCAGCTCGGCGGCCGTGGCGGTGGCCGTGCCGACTTTGCCGACGACGACGCCCGCGGCGTGGTTGGCGAGCATCGCGGCCTCCGTGAGCGTGGCGCCCGCGGCGAGGCCGGCGGCGAGCGTCGCGATGACTGTATCGCCCGCGCCCGTCACGTCGTAGACCTCGCGCGCGGCCGTCGGGACGTAGACGGCCTCGCCGCCCTCTTCCAGAAGCATCATGCCGCGCTCGCCGCGCGTGATGAGGACGCTCTGGCACCCCAAGCGCTCGCGTATCAGGCGCGCGGCGCGCGCGACGCCCGCGTCGGTGTCGTCTTCGGTGTTGGTCACGCGCAGGGCTTCGTGGTGGTTGGGCGTGACGAGCGTCGCGGGGCGGTACGCGTCGAAGTTGCGCAGCTTCGGGTCAATCAACACGGGCACGCCCGCCGCCTCGGCCGCGGGCAGAATCTCGCCGAGCACGCCGGGCGTCACCGCGCCCTTGTCGTAGTCCGAGACGACGAGCGCGTCCGCGCCCTTCAACAATCTCCGAAGCGTCTCGACGATGCGCTCCTCCGTCGGCCCGTCAACGGGCGCGCGCCGCTCGCGGTCTGCGCGCACGACCAACTGGCTGTGCGCGATGATGCGCGTCTTGAGGGTCGTCGGCCTGCTTACGTCCGTGATCAAATTCTCTTCGGCGCGTTCGGCGCCCGCGTCGCGAAGCTCCGCGCGCACGCGCTCGCCCGCGCGGTCTGCGCCGACGACGCCGACGACAGACGCGCGCAATCCCAGCGCGCGCAGGTTCGCAAGCACGTTCGCCGCGCCGCCGAGGTGTGCGGACTCGCGGCGTATGTCCACGACGGGCACGGGCGCTTCGGGCGAGATGCGCGTCACGTCGCCCCACACGAACTCGTCGAGCATCACGTCGCCGAAGACGACGACGCTGCGCCCGCTCATCGCGCCGACGACGCGCCCCGCGCGCTCTGCTGTCATCTGATTCATAAAGATTCTGCCGCCGCGAGCACGCGCTCGACGGCCGCCGTCACGCGCTCGACGGGGACGCGGCGTATGCACTCGGGCGTGCCGAACTCGGCGCAGGTGTAGCCGGGGCAGGGCGCGCAGGGCATCTCTTCGCGCACGACCTCGGCGGGCGCGGTCGTCCAAGGGCGCCAGTGCGCGACGTTCGACGAGCCGAAGACGACGACCAACGGTGTGCCGACGGCCGCGGCGACGTGCGCGACGCCGCTGTCGTTGCCGACGAAGAGAGAGGCGCGCGCGGCGAGCGCCGTCAGTTCCGGCAGGCTCAAGTCTGTGAAGCCCGCGAGCGTTGATGTTAAGTGGGCGCGGACTTCATCAATCACCTTCGCCTCGCCCGGCCCCGCGACGGCGACCGCAGCGAGCCCGCGCGCGGCGAGATGTCCGACGACGCGCGCGAAGTTCTCCGCCGCCCACGTCTTCGTGTCGAAGGCGGCGGCCGGGTGTATGAGCGCGAAGGGTTGAGTGTCTGCGAGTCCGGCCGTCTCGCGTAGACGGCGCGCGACCGACGCGGACGCTTCCGGCGTGACGGCAAGATGCGACGCGGGCCTGTCCGTGACGGGCACGCCCGTCCAGCCCAGAAGCGCGAGTTGCTGCTCGGCCGAGTGCGTCTTCTCCCTGCCCCAAAGCTCCGCGGAGGGCGGCGCGAGGTGGTTGTGCAGCGCGGCGTAGGAGTACGTGGCGAAGCCCACGCGTTGGCGCGCGCCCGACGCACGCATCAAGAGCGCGGCCGTGCTGCCGCCGTGAAGGTTGTAGGCCACGTCGTAGCCTTCGGCGCGGAGTTGTCGCGCGACCGAGAGGCGCGAAGAGTTGCTCTTGCGTCTGACTGTGACGACGCGGTCAACCACGTCCGAGCCTTCCAAGAGCGGCGCTACCCAGTCTTCCAGAAGCACGTCTATGCGCGCGCCGGGCAAGAAGCGCCGCAGCGCGTAGAGCGAGGGCGTCGCCAGCACGGTGTCGCCGATGGAGCGCAGGCGGACGACGAGCACGCGGCGCACCTTCGTCCAGTCCCAGCGCGCGGGCGCGAGCGGTCGCGGCTCGCTCTCAGACGCAAGCGCGTCGGCGGACGGCGTCGCTTCGCCAACGGCGGCGGCAGTCGCGTCCGGCTCAGCCTGCGGCGTCGGCGCGTAGGCGCGGGCTTCAGTCTGTCGGACGAGGGGCTTCATCCTCGACGGTGGCCTCTTCGACGATGAGCGCGGGGATGTCGTTGCGTACGGGGTAGACGCGGCGGCACTCGGTACACTTGATGCCGCTCGCGTCCTCCTTCAGCACGACCCGGCCGCGGCAGGCGGGGCAGACGACCCTGAACGTCTCGATGAACTCGGGCGTGATTGCCAACTCTTTCGGGCTCCTCTCTCGCGCTTCAAAACACTCGGTTAAGCTTAGCAGGAAAGAAGCGTGAACCGTTACTTGTCACGGCTTTCCAGCCGCATCGGCACGCCGCCTTTGCCGGTGCGCAGAGTGATGCGGGCCTGCGCTTCGACGCGGCGGCCGGGGACGAGGCGGAGGCGGAAGCGGCGCGCGAGCGTGGCGAGGATGAGCACGGCCTCAGTCCACGCGAAGCCTTCGCCGATGCAGCGGCGCGGGCCGCCGCCGAAGGGGAAGTAGGCGAACTGCGGGCGCGCTGCCTTCGCCTCGGGCGTCCAGCGCTCGGGGTCGAAGCGCTCGGGGTCGGGCCAGAAGCGCGGGTCTCGGTGCATGACGTACTGGCTGACGAGGACGAGCGCGCCGCGCGGGATAGCAAAGCCTCCGACCTCGTGGTCTTCGAGCGCGAGCCGGCCGACGACCCAAGCGGGCGGGTAGAGCCGCATCGTCTCTGAGACGACCATCTCCGTGTAACGTAGCGCCGCGTAGTCTTCGGCGTTCGGCAGCCTTCCGTCTTTGAGAACCGTGTCCAACTCTTCGTGCATGCGCGCTTCCGCATCCGGGTTCTGCGCGAGCAGGTAGAAGGCCCAAGTGAGCGCGTTGGCCGTCGTCTCGTGGCCGGCGAGGAAGAGCGTCATCACCTCGTCGCGCAGTTGCTCGTCGGTCATGCCCGTTCGGTCGCCCTCTTCGTCAACGGCTTGGAGCAGCGTCGAGAGGAGGTCGCCGCGGTCTTCGCCTGAACGCCGCCGCTCCTCGATGATGCGGTAGATGACCGCGTCGAGCCGCGCACGCGCGCGTCGGAAGCGGCGCTGCGGCGGGAGCGGGAGCTTTTCCAGAAGCTCGGCGAAGGGGAGCATGAGGTAGTCGAAGAGGTTCATCACGTCCGTCAACGCGGCGCCCACTTCGTCCGCGTCGGATTCAACATCCGCGTCGAAGAGCGTCTTGCTGACGACGGCGAGCGTCAGTCGCATCATCTCGGCCGAGAGGTCGAGCGTCTCGCCGTCGCGCCAGCGCGCCGCGGCCTTCTCGGCGTACTCGACCATCACGCGCGCGTAAGAGGCGATGCGCTGGCGGTGAAAGGCGGGCTGCGCGAGGCGCCGCTGGCGGCGCCAGAAGTCGCCCTCGCTGGTCAAGAGACCTTCGCCGAGCAGGCGCTTGGCGCGTTGCAGCGCGCGCCCCTTCTTGAAGCGCGCGTTGTTGGTGACGAGCACGTCGCGGATGTGGTCGGGGTGGTTGATGAGGTAGAGGCTCTGCGGCCCCGCCTTGCAGCGCGCCACGTCGCCGTACTCGCGCGCGAGCCGCGCGAGGAACGTCAAAGGGTCGCTCCTGAACTGGTAGAGTTGGCCGACGGGCCAGATGCCCCTCGGCCCCGGCGCTTGCAGGGCGGCTACCATCTTCCCTCTCGCCTTTTCGCCTTCTCGTACGCCCTCCCTCACGGTCGGGCTTCTGCTGCCGTTTAAGCCTTCGTTTCCGACTCTGTTATTATAGACGCGTCCGGGCCGGAGCGCGCCTCACGGCGCAAGGTTCCTGCCGTGGAAGTACCTCGCGACGGAGTTTGAGCGTTTGTCGTTAGAGTTCGCCATCGAATACCCCTGCGCGCTGCGCGCGCGCTACGACGAGGAGCACCTGCGTGCGTGGGGCCGCCTCGGCAGTCTCCACACGCGCCTGACGACGGGCGAACACCTCGCGCCGTCGGAAGAGAAGGTGCGTTTCGTCGAGCGCGCGGCGGAAGAGATCGAGCGCATGAAGACCGAGACGGTCGTCTGCGCCGCCTGCCCCGCGCACCTGCCGACAGAGGCCGCGGGCGAGGGCGAGCCCGTCGGCTGTTTGGGTCGCGTCACGTATCCGGTCGAAGCGCAGTTCGAGAAGTTTCTCGCCGACCGCGTGCAGTTAACTCTCGACACGGTTGACGAGCAGGACTGGCCGCGGCTTTTGAAGGTGCTGCTCGACAACGACTCGCCCTTCGACGGCGAGGGTACGAAGTCGCTTCGTGCCGTGACTACCTCGAACGGCCTGCGCTTCTTCGAGCTGCGCCTGCCGATCAAGCTCGCGCGGCAGGGCGCGCACCTGACGACCGACCACCTCTTCGACGCGCTCGCCGGCTTCACCTCCGAAGACTCGGCGCGCACGACCTACACGCGCGAGCTGCCGCTCTCGGCCGCCGCGGATTACTACGACTTCCTCGACCTCGTCCTCCGCCTCGAACTCTCCGAGGCCGAGCGCCAGCGCGTGCGCGCGCGCAGCCGCAACTACCAGCAGTTCCTACGCCTCCTCGCCGCCCTCGAAGTCGCCGAGTCCCTGCGCACACGCGTATTGATGGATTAGTAGACAGTAGACAGTAGTCAGTAGAAAACCCTTCCCAGCCGAAGCGCCCGCCGTCAGCATCAACGTCCATCAGGCGGAGCCTACTGTCTACTGTCTACTGTCTACTGTCTACTGCTCTTCATTCTTCTCCTCGTCCATCTGCCTCAGCGTGTCGAGGATGAGGTTGGTGTTGGAGAGCGCCTGTATGCGCACGGGGAACTCGTGCGCGGCCTTCTCGAAGTCGAAGCTGCCGGCGGTGACTTCGACGATGAGGCGGAAGGCCATCGTGCCCTTGGCCTCGCCGCACTCGGCGTCCACGATGCGGCCTTCGTTGAAGAGGACGCGCCCCGCGCGGTCGGACGAGCGGATAGCGAGCGCGCCCGTCAGCCGCGAGTTCTCAAGCACCTGCACGGCGTCGAAGATGCTGACGGTCGAGAGGTCTCCGCCGAAGGTGACGGGGCGCGGCGCCGTGGGCGGCGGGGGCGGCGGGGCGGGAGCGTGTTGCAGGTCGGGACGGCGCGCGCGGCGTATGGCGTCGAGGCCGGGCGCGATGTTGATGCGCGGGTCTATGTGCTTGGCTTCGAGCAGGCGCTCGTGCGCCGACTCGAAGTTCTCGCGCGCGATGTAGAGGTTGACGAGGACGAGGCACTGGCGCGCGGCCTCGTCGCCCATCCCGTTCGAGAAGGCGACCTCGCGCAGCTTCTCGCGCAGGACGATGGAGCGCGGCCAGTGCGAGATGGCTTCTTGCAGCCGCTCGACGGCGCGCTGCGGCGCCTTGTACTTGACGAACAGGTCTGCGTCGAGAAGCGCCGCCTCGACGCTCTCCTCCAGACTCTTCGGCTTTTCGCGTTTGTCCATCCTGCGACGTCCGGCGAGGGACTGCTCAAGCGAGTGTAGCACAGCCGCGCGCGGCGGCCGTCCGCCACCATCCCGCACACGCCCGACACGAAATCGTGTGAAGCGCGCCCGGCGCACAGGCGAAATGCTGCACGCCCTCTGTCCGCACGCGAACCGTCCTTCCGAGACACTTCAACCCGATTCTTAACCGCCCTCCCTTAAATTAACTTTTTCGCCTTCGCGGCGGTCGTTTCGGCTTCAATTTCGTCCCCCAAAACGTCGTACGTGTGAACGCGTTGCACAGGGGAAACATGGCACGGCGCGTGCACATCCGAGTGCGTCCCGACACTCTTTTTAAAGTCCGGCGCGGCCGGGCGAAAGTTGACACTGCCGAACCGTAGAGAGGGCTTTGCCGATGCAAGAGGAGTTGTCGCTGGAGCTTTTGACCCCGACCCTGAGGCTCGTCAACGAGAGTTGGGCCGGGCACGTCCAGCGCCTCTGCGCGGGCTGGCGGGCCGAGGCCGCGCGCCCCGAGTCGAACGGCGTGCGCGCTCTCGTCGCGCGGCTCAGGCACGCGCGCCCCTCTACCTACCAACACTGCGTACGCACCGCGCGCCACTCGCGCCGGCTCGGCCGGGCGCTCGGGTTCGACGAGCGCCGTCTGCGGCAGGTCGCGCAGACGGCGATGATGCACGACGTGGGCAAGCTGTTCGTGCCCGTGAGCATCCTCGGACGGCCGCGCCGCCCGACGCGCTTCGAGCGCTTCGTGCTGAACCTGCACCCGAGCTTCGGCGCGCTGCTCGCGTCCTACTACAACCTTTCGCCCGAGCTTCGCATACGCACGCAGCACCACCACGAGCGCTGGGACGGCCGCGGCTACCCGCACCGGCTCGGCGGCGAAGACATCCCTTTGATGGCGCGCGTCGTCCAAGTGGCGGACACCTTCGACGCGATGGTCGAGCAGCGCGAGTACAACTCGCCGCGCACCGTCGCCGACGCCGTGGCCGAGCTGCGCCGCGAGGCAGGCCGCCAGTTCGACCCGAGACTCGTAGAGGCTTTTCTCGACACTCTCCCGAAGGAGTGACGACCCCATGAACGGCTGGATGAAGCGCCGCATCGAGCGCTCGCGCGCACGCTGCGGCCGCCCCGCGACCAACGCCAAACCCGAACGGCCGCAAGAGCCGACCAAACAGACGACCGCGCAGTCCGCGCAGCCCGAACAACAGGCGGCCTCCTCTTAAGAGGAGTTCCCGACCTGCCCGTACGCGGTTCGCCTCTCTCCCCGGCGGTTCGTCTCGTTCAACTGAAGTGCGGTTCGACGCCCCCGCGCTGACGACTGTCAGCGCTACCCTCATCATCCTTCCACGCAGCTACCCACCCTCGAACCAACCCTAAAAATCCAACCGCAATCCCACCCTCACCGTGCGCGGACGCATCGTGCGCGTCGGGACGAGGAAGCTGTCGGCGAAGGCGCGGCGCTGCTCGTCGGTCGCGGCGGGGCGGAGCGCGTTGAAGTTGACGAACTCGGCTCCGAAGGTGAAGACGGTCTTGTTGAGGACGTTGTCAAACTCGACTGACGGGCGGAGGCGCGCGTGTTCGGAGAGGCGGAAGTCGCGCGCGAGGGTTAGGTCGAAGGCGAAGAGGCCCGGCCCCGTGCCTGCGTTGCGCGGGAGGTCGCCGGTCTGCCCGACGGACGGCAGCCGGAAGGATTCGAGCAGACGCGTGTCGAGCGCCTCGCCGGGACGGCGCCAGCGTATGAGGTGGAGGTCGCCTGAGAACGAAGGCCGGTCGTTCGACACGTCGTCGAGGTTTCGATCCGCGCCGCCGATGCTGATGTTGAAGGGCGCGCCCGAGGCGAGCCGGAGGACTGAGGCGAGGCTCAGGCGGCCGAGGCAGCGGGGCGCGTCCAACGTCGTCGAGAGGACGAAGCGGTGTCTTCGGTCGAGCAGGCTGCGCGCGCGCTCGCCGCGGAAGTCGCCGACGCGCAGCGCGCTCGAAGTGTTCACCACGCCGTCGTCAATCAGACGCGACAGCGTGTAGGCCGCGCGAAGAGAGCCGCCCGCGCCGTTCGGCGTGCGGTGGAAGCGCCGACGCGCCTCGACGGTCAGGCCGTTGTAGAAACTATTTCCGACCGAGATGAGTTGTTCGACCTGCACGCGCGTCGGGTCTGGTCGCAAAGGCTGAAGCGCGGCGAGCGCCGCGTCGAGCGTGGCCGTCGAGCCGACGCTGTTCAGGTTGAAGACCGAGATGGGGACGCCGAACTCTACGACGCGAGAGATTGTATCGGTGCTCGCCGCGGGCGCGAGCGTGAAGCGCACGAGCTCGCCCGCGGCCGACGCGTTGTAGACGGGGCGCGCGCCCGAGGCGTTGCGGAAGTTTGCGAAGTCTCGCGAGAGAAGATACGCGGTGAAGTCTCGGAAGCCCGCGGGGAGCCGCGGCGCGTTGCTGTTGAACTCCCGCCAGAGATGGATTCCGCGATTGAAAGTATAGTTTGCCTCGACGACGAGGCCGCGGCCGAGCTCGTGCTCAAAGCCGGCGTTGAGTTGGTATGAAGCGGGGATGCGGAGCGCGGGGTCGAGTCGCCGCGAGAAGTCAGTGAGACGCGCGCCGTACTGTGTGACGAGCGGCGAGTCTACGTTGAGCGTCGCGGGGAAGCGCAGGTTCGCGGCGATGAAGGCGCGGCGTTCGGAGGCCGGCAGGTTGTCCGTGTCGAACTCGACGACGGAGCGGCTGAGCGTGAAGTCGTCCACAGTCCGAAGCAGCGCGCGGTTGTAGAAGATACCGCCGCCCGCTCGGAGCACAGTCTTTCCCTTCCCTACGGGGTCGAAGGCGAGCGCGAGTCGCGGGCCGAAGTTGTCGCGGTCGCGTATGACCGTCTCAGTTTCGTAGCGCAGGCCGGCGGTGAGCGTGAGGCGCGCGTGCGGGCGCCACTCGGTCTGTATGAAGAGGCCGGTGTAGAGGTTCCGCTGGACTGACTCGGCGCCGAAGCGCTGGCGGAAGCGCGAGGGCGCGCTGGCGAGGAAGTCGCCCGCGCTCGTGAAGCTGTAGGTGCCGGTCGCGTCGGCGAGGTCGTTGAAGGTCGAGCGTACGCGCTGCACGTCGGCGCCGAGCTTGATGGTGTGCGGGCCGCGCACGACGGTTAAAGTCTCCTGAAGTTGAAGGCGCGTCTCGGCGCGGTCTGTGGCGCCCGAAGTAGATGAACCGGCGACGAGTGTGCCCGAACGGTCTGCCGGGTCGTCGGAGGTGAGTGGGTCGTTGATGTTGACGAGCACGACCGGCCCTGTTCCCGTCGCACGCAGCGCGGGGCGCAGGCGCGAGAACTGCGCGCGGAGTTGGTTGACGGCCGCGGGAGTGAAGACGAAGTTGTCCGTGTAGGCGAGCGCGTCTGTATCGCGGCGCCGGCCTTGCAGGCTTTCGGCGAGGCGGAGTCCGCCGCCGAACTGTCGAAGGTTCCGCGCGCGGCCGAGTTGGAGGAGGAACGAGCCGTTGTGTGCGGACGTGTAGGTGTGGTCGAGGCGCGCGGTGAAGGCCGTCGTGTCTGAAGGGGTGGAGATTGTCTGGACGAAGGGCGCGAGTTCGGCGGGCGCGTTCGGCGCGGTGGCCGCGGGCTCGAAGCGACGGCCGGCGAGCGTCGTCGGGCGCGGCAGAGGGAACAAAGGGTTCTGTTCGACGGGGACGAGCGCGTCTATCAACGCCGAGTCGAGCACGCGCTGGCGTTCGTAGGCGACGAAGAAGAAGGTGCGTCGGCGCCCGTCGTAAGAGAGTGGGCCGAGCGCGGGCGGCAGCACGAAGGGGCCGCCGAGCGTGAAGCCGGGGCGGTGCTCTTGAAGCGGGAGGCGTCTGAGTCCGCGCCGGTTGTTGTTCCACGTGTTCGCGTCGAGGCTTTCGTCAGTGAAAGCGTAGGAGAGGCGTCCGCGTAAGGAGCTTGAGCCGGAGCGCGTGCGCAGGTTGACGCGCCCGCCGGAGGCGCGTCCGTACTCGGCGGAGAATTGGTTCGTGATGACTTGAACTTCTTCCACGGCGTCGAGCGGCGGCGTGAAGCGCTCGCGCGCGGCGCGGTCGTCGTTGTTGTCGAGGCCGTCCGTCGTGACGTTGTTCGAGTAGGCGGGGCCGCCCGCGAGCGCGAAGGTGCCGGCCTCTTCGGGCGCCGTGGCCGCGCGCTGTGCGGAGGCGCGCGAAGACGGGTCGCGGTCTTCGGCGGCGTCTCGCGTGGAGAGCGGCTCCTCCGTCACGCCGCCGAGCAGGAAGACGAGGTCGAGCGGCGAGCGCGTGAAGACGGGCAGGCGTTCGACCTCTTCGCGCGCGAGCGTGCCGCCGGTGACGGTGCGCGTCGTGTCCACGGCGGGCGCGGCCGCGTCGCTCAACACGGTCTGCTCTGCTGAAACGTCAGCGGGTCGAAGCTTGAAGTCAATCCGCAACGCCTGACCCGCCACGACGGAGACCTCGCGCCGCTCCTCCGCCGCGAAGCCCGCGCACTCCGCGCGCAATGAGTAAGTGCCCGGCGGCAGCTCGAAGAGTCTGTAACGCCCTCCTTCATCAGTCACGGCCGTGCGCTCGGCGCCCGTCGAGAGCAGACGCGCCGTCACGGTCGCGCCGCGTACGACCGCGCCGTTTAAATCTACGACGGTTCCCGAGAAGGAAACGTCATCGAGGTCTTGCGCGCGCGCCGTCGCGCCGCACGTCAGGACGAAAAGGAGGGCGAGGGACGCGGCGATAATGAGAGTAACGCCGAAGCCGTTGCGCGACTTCGCGCGGAAGGCGTGGGTGGTGCCGTTCATTGGTTGTCTCCCGGCGCGCCGCGGAACGGCATGGCGGTGAAGTCCGGCGCGCGGAAAGGTCTGAAAGTCGCGGCGCGAGGCGAAGCCCCGGCGCGAGACTCAAGACCGAATCGGTTTGTTGTCGGAAGACGCCCCATGGCGGGGTGAGGCGTGCGTGAGCGAAATGCTGTTCGCTCCCGTGTCGGCGGGCGCGGACTTTATCACCGGCCGGCGCGCGCGCGCAAGTCAATTCACTATCATGTTGACAGCGCCTCCGGGCGGGGATTATAAGTACCGCGTCCCAAGTAACGGCTACGTCTTCTCAACCGGCGCGGCTTCTCAGCGAGCTTATAACCCAACTCGCAGGCGACCTCTTCATCCGCTCGAAACACCATCGGTATAACTTCATTCTGCATCAAACAGCGTTGTAGACCGCACGGCTTCACCTTCTGTCAGGAGGCACTCTCTTATGAATGCGTTCGCACGAGGCGCTTTACTTCTCTTCACCGCGGTTACAGTCGCGGTTGCCACGACAGTCACGACTCTGTACGGCCAAAGCCGGGTAATAGGTGTAGTCTGACATAGCGTCTATGAAGATAATAACCTTCAGTTCCGTGTCACCAGTCTTTCTGCTCAGGGGGGAAAATGCAGACTTTCTTTTCTGAAATCGGAATCTCCGCTTTGGACTTCATCCAAATCTCGGCACTCTATTGTCTCACAATGCTGATCTTTTTCGCGCTAAGAGACAAGAGACATCGCTGGCTCAGATACAGTTCTCTTTCGGGATTTATTCTACAGTGCGTACTCTTTATCCTGTTCCATGATGGACTGCCTATAAAAATCTTCTCTGCCCTCATGCTCATATCGGCCTTGTTAGTCCAAGCTATCGTGACTAAGAGAAGAAAATCCGAAGCTGCGGAGTCACACAATTAATGCAATGTTTGCCGCGATTGTGTGAAGAACGCGGTATGGCCAAGGACACCCACCAACCTTGTAAGGAGGCTAGATAACCATGCGCACACACCAACCTCAAAAATTTTCCTCCCGCTTCGTTTTCCCGGCGATTTCGTGTGCATTAGTGATTTTGATGTGCGCACCATTCGCGCTTCCAGTGTCGGCGCGCCGTGAAGGCGGCACCGAAGCCAGGAGTACTGTGGGCGCGAGTCTGCTCGCTGCTCAGACTGAGTTTGTACCTTTTGCAGCCTCTGCCTTCGATAGTCAATTGGATGCGAAGATATACCGGGGCGTGAATTATGCGGCCACTCTGAAAGCCGGAGCCAACAAGTTGTTCCGCTATGGGTTGGACAGGGACAACGTGCCTTTTGCGCAAAGACCCGATGGCACTAAAGCGAGATTTATAAATTTGTCGCCCAACCGTTTTAGGCTTCAAATCATAAGGGGGGGCAGTCGCGGCGAGGTAGAGTTTAATCGCTTGTCGAGTTATGTGACCTTAACCCGATTTATGATTGGGAGAGATAGCTTATTAGTACGTTCAACAACTGAAACGGGGGATGATGGCGCACCTAACGTCAATATCGGCTTTAGATACGAGAAGGTAAGAGCCACCCTAAAAATTGACGAGGCAAGTGCAGAACGTGGGTTAACTCCTGGCGAGAAGAAGGAGTTAAGGGCGGTAGCTACAAACCTCAGTAAGAATCGTGAGCTTAAACAGCTGATTGAGGATGCTAGAGTCTTCTCCGATAAATCAGTGTTGTTAGGGACAATGTCCGCTAGAGCGTTGAATTATGCTCTAACTGATTCCCTTGATTGCGTAATAGCAGTAGGTGAGTGCTTATTGCTAGTTGGCGGTTACATTGAAAGCATAGGCCCTTTGATTGAAATTTGTCCTGAAACAATTGGAGCGTCTTGTCTTTTTGCCTTGGCCCTGCACAAGATTCTTGGAGTCGTAGTAGCGGCTAAATGTGCCAAAGCCTTTCAGATATGCGGTATTACCCCGCCTCCACCACCTACAAAGACAGAGTATCAGGAGGCGTGTTTGGCGGCGGGCTTGAATTGGGATTCTTCCAATGAAACTTGCTCCGATGCTCCTGTAACCCAATCTACTTGCCAATACATTGGCTGGTTCTGGAACTTTGCGAGTAACACCTGCTCAAGAACGCCGACGGGCGGCGGCGCGTGTGAGCCACCCGAGTATCTCGACCCGAATTTCGGCACCTGCGTCTATGTGCCGGATATCGGTTCGTGCAGCGTCTGGTCTTATATCACCTGTGTTGACAGCATGGGTTGGTACGAGGGCGTATATTGCAGCTGCCATTACGACACGCCGATCATCGTGGACGTGCTGGGCGACGGCTACGACATGACGGACGTTAACAACGGGGTCATTTTTACGTTCGAGCCCGGGCAGCCGCCCCGGCGTCTTTCGTGGACGGCCGCCGGCTCCGACGACGCCTTCCTCGTGCTCGATAGGAACGGCAACGGGTTGATAGACGACGGGACGGAACTGTTCGGCAACCTGACGCCGCAGCCGCCGTCGGACGGGCCGAACGGCTTCCTCGCGCTGGCCGAGTTCGACAAGCCGGCGCAAGGCGGGAACGGGGACGGCGTAGTAGACGCCCGCGACGCGGTCTTCTCCAGCCTGCGGCTGTGGCAGGACGCGAACCACGACGGCGTCTCGCAGCCGGGAGAGTTGCACACGCTCCGGTCGCTCGACGTGGTACGGCTGCACCTCGATTACAAGGAGTCGAAGAAGGTGGACGGGTTCGGCAACCACTTCCGCTACCGCGCGAAGGTGGATGACGCGAAGGGCGCGAAGGTGAACCGCTGGGCTTGGGACGTGTTCCTCGCCTCCGGTCAGTAGCGGCACGGAGTCGGCTGTAACAACTAAGATTCGCCACGAAGGGGCGTCCGGCGTAAATCGCCGGGCGCCCCTACTCTTATGACGAATTCCCGCCGGCCGTAAATTTTTCCGCCGCGATGTATTTCCCGGCGGGCCGGGCGCTCTGTTCCGCCGGTTAGGTTATGAAGGGACGCCGCCGGACGCGGCGCCCGGAACAAGGGGTTCGGCTTCAGGCTCACTGCCTACCTGCAAGCGACCTACGGCACACGGGCTATCTTACTTTCAAAGGAAGGGCGCCGCCCTTCGGTCTCAGGAGAAGAATTTATGTTCCCGACTAATCCCCTCGCAGGCGTAGCCCTGCGCGTTTTCAAACTGCGCCGCGCGGCGCTCCCCCTCTTCGCGCTCGCCTTCGCGCTCGTCTTGGCAGTTTCCACACGCGCGCAGACGGCGACCGTCTTCGGCTCGCTCTCGAACTTCGACGTAGTCAACAACACAGAGCACGAGGCGCACGGCTTCGAGATCGAGCTCGAAGGCTTGCAGCCCGCAGACGTTTCCTACTCGTTCAGCGCGCAGCGCTACGGGCAGGCGCAGGTCATCCCGACGGCGACCGGCATACGCGTGCGATGGGAGAGCGCATACGACTTCACCCTGCAACACTTCTCGCAGACGACCGTCGCGCACGCGGCGGGCGCGCCGTTCGCGGGCATGTGTTATCAGTGGAACGGCGCCGCTTACGCGACGAGCGGCTGCGAGCACTTCGGCGTCTCGCTCTTCAGGAACGCGACGAAGACGACCTACCGCTGGCTGATTGAAGACGCGAACGCGCCCGGCACGCTCGCGGCCGTAGACCCGCCGGTCGCCATCCCCGGCCCCGTCTATCTCGTCATCCCGCCCGCGCAAGTAGGCGAGGCGCCCGTACTCGAAGCCGACATCGAAGCGCCCGAGGCGCCCGAGACTCCGGAGGTCTACGGCGACGCGCAGTGGGTCAAGGTCTTCAAGACCGACTTGCAGCGCGAGGTTAATCTCGACGAGCTGATGAGCGACAACGCGGTCGTCCCGCAGGACGCGGCGCACACGGAGGTCGCTTGGGAGATTTTGCAGGCCGACCCGCCGTCGGGCGGCAACGGCAAGCAGAAGCGCGGACGCCGCGGCAACTCTGGGCCGCTCGCCGCCGGCACGCGCGCCGTCGTGCGCCGCTACGAGATTTACCAGTACACGGGCGCTTACGACCCCGTCACGCACGAGGCTTTGTGCGCCGACGGCCTGTGCAACGCTCCGGCCGAGGGCGAGGTCGGCGACTATGTGGGCGCGCAGATGGCAGCGGCCAACGTGGGCGTCCCTTCGGTGACGGTCTCAGTCAACGGCGGCGGCAAGGTCGCGTCGGCCGACCGCCTCATCGCCTGCGGCTCGAAGTGCGCGGCCTCTTACGAGCTGAACACGGAGGTGACTCTGACGGCGAGCGCCGACTCGAACTCGGTCTTCACGGGCTGGACGGGCGCTTGTGCCGGGGCGCAGACGACCTGCACGCTGAGCGTCAACGACGCGCTGAACGTCACGGCGAACTTCGCGCCCGTCGTCAGGCTCGTGGTGAAGACGGCCGGCTCGGGCTCTGTGACGAGTAGCCCCGCGGCCATAGACTGCGGCAAGACCTGCTCGGCGCAGGTGGCTTCGGGGACGCGCCTGACGCTGACGGCCGCGCCCGCCGCCGGCCAGAAGTTCACGGGCTGGGGCGGCTCCTGCTCCGGCACGCTGCTCACGTGCAGCGTGCTCGTCAACAAGGACACACAGGTTCAGGCCAACTTCAAGTAGTCAGTAGAAAGAAGGCTGTAAGCCGAAGGAGGCCGCGAGAATCAAAGTCTCGCGGCCTCCTTCTTATCTCGAAAGAATAATCAAAACGTAACACGCGGCGCGGGCGCAGGTTTTAAAGTAGATTGCTTTAGCGAGGCATACGCCCTCCTCTCTCTCCGGGCAACAAGACTTTCAACCTACAGACGGAGTTAGACCATGACTTTTACTGTGACCCGAGCGACTAGATTACTGACCGCGGCCTGCGCTCTGGCGCTGGCGCTGACCACGGCCGTATCGGCGCAGGTGAGCGCCCCCGCACAGACGAGCAACCGAAGCCTGACGCAGGTCAACACGCGCCCCGTCCCCGTGGGCGCCAAGGTCAAGTTCCGCGGCGTCGTCGTACGCCGCGACGCAGACACCTTCATCATCCGCGACGCGAGCCGCACGGACACCCAAGTCCTCCTGACCGACGAGACGAGCATCAAGTCGAAGGGCGGGTTCCTACGCGGCGGCAAGCGTTACGCCGTCACGGACATCCTGACCGGCCTCATCGTCGAGGTCGAGGGGCGCGGCGACCGTCAGGGCCAACTCGTCGCCGACAAGATCAGGTTCAACGACTCGGACATGCGCGCGGCCATCACGACCGAGACGCGCGTCGGGCCGGTCGAGGAGAACCAGCTCCGCCTTTCGGGGCAGATGGACGAGCTGAGCGCGGTGGCCGAGGAGGCGCGGCGCGAGGCGGCGACGGCGCAGGAGACGGCCAACCTCGCCAACGAGCGCATCTCTTCGCTCGACGACTACGACGTGCAGGATGAGGCGGTCGTCAACTTCGCGCTGAACAGCGCCGTGCTCTCGGCGGAGGCCAAGCGGCAACTGGACGAGCTGGCCGCGAAGACTACGGCCGCGCGCGGCTTCGTGATTGAGGTCTCGGGGCACGCCGACGCGACCGGCAGCGCGTCGCGCAACTTCCAGCTCAGCCAGCGACGCGCGGAGGCCGTCGTGCAGTACCTCGCCGTCAACCACCACATCCCGATGCGCCGCTTCATCACGCCGATGGGCTACGGCAAGACCGAGGCCGTCGCCGACAACGGAACGGCCGCGGGCCGCGCGCAGAACCGGCGCGTCGAGGTCAAGGTGCTCGTCAGCCGCGGCATGACGCGGCCCGTGCAGCCGCGCGACTCGGCGCGCAACCCGTGAGAATTTGAGAGTTCAAATTTGAAATTTCAAATGAGGGTCGGGCCGGGCGAGATGTCCGGCCCGACCCTTTTCTATTCGGCGGGGGCGACGATGCTGGTGCGGAGGGAGAAGAGGCGCAGGCCGAGGCGGCGTGCGGAGACTTCGATGCGGCGCGGAGAACCGCCGGGGCTCAAGGGTTGTCTGGGCGCGTAGGTGACGACGTACTGCGCGCCGATGTCGCGCCAGAGTTTGTCGGCCATCTCCGCGGCCTCGGCGGCGTTGGCAGGCAGTAAAAGATTCCCGCCGGTCTCGCGCGCGAGCGCGGCCAGTTGTTCTTTGCGCTGCTCTGTGGCGCGGGCGTAGTCACGGAACCAGCGGCGCATCTCGAAGTCGAGGTCGAGGATGTTGCCGCTGCGCTCTTTGACGAAGCTGCGTACGAGCGCGTTGAAGCAGAAGATGTGGACGGTGGCCTGCGAGGCGGCGAGGCGGCGCGCGGCCTCGGGGTTGATGGCGTCGGCCTGAATCTTCTCGCGCGTCTGCGACTCAAGCCCGTCGGTGAAGACGACGACGTGCGCGCTGCCGTCGGCGCGCTCGCGGACTTTCGACGCGGCGAGGGCGAGACATTCCGACAGGCGCGAGCGGTAGCCCGAGAGCAGTTTCGTTTTAAGAACGGCGTTGACGGCCGAGGTGTCTTCAGTCCAGTCCTGCAAGACGCCGACGCCCGTGCGCGCGGCGTTCTGGACGACGGCCACCTGATCGCCGGGCCGAAGCGTCGAGACGAGCCGGAACGCTGCGGCGCGCGCGAGTTCGGCGCCGCGTACGGCCGTGACCTGCGCGCCCGTGTCGAAGACTAAGAGGACGTGCGCGGGCAGGCGGCGCGCGCTCTTGACGCGCTGCGGCACGCCCTCTTCGAGCACGAGCACGTCGTCGGGCTCCAACGAAGGGTCGAAGCGCTCGCCGTCGTCGTAGGCGACGACGGGCAGCTTCACCTCCTGCGTGTAGATTTTGACGGGCTCCTGCTCGGCGGGCGTCGGCTGTTGTTGCTGCGCGCGCGCGGCCTTCGCGCACGCGGGCGTGAGTAGAATAAGAAGGGCTTGCAGGAATGCGAGTGCTCGTCTGTTCATTTGCTGCTCCGCCGGACGGACTGCGCTCTTGAAAACCTGCGGCTACGCCTTGAAAGTCTGTGACTCAGACGCCAATTTCGCACGCCGCGTGCGCCCGCGCAGAAGATTTGAAGCCGCGCGCGCCCTTTCCGACGCCGCCCGCGGCCGTTTCAACGCCAAATCCAACATTTCTAACGCCGCCCGCGCTCGCACAAGTGCCGTCCGCGCCTGTTACGACGCCGCCTGCACTTGTAAAAATCTCACCCGCGACTGCAAAACTCCCAACCGCGACTGCAAAAACCTCAACTGCGACTGCAAAAGTGCCGTCCGCGCCTGCAAAAATGCCAACCGCGCCCGCAAAAATGGCGTCCGCGCTTGCAGAAATCCCATCCGCGGGTGCAGAAATGCCATCCGCGAGTGCAAAAGTGTCATCCGCCGATGCAAAAATCCCAACCGCGAGTGCAGAAATGCCGTCCGCGGTTGCAGAAATGCCAACCGCGCGTGTTTAAGTTCCGCCTGCGAGCGCAAAAATGCCGCCTGCGCGTGCATAAATGCCGCCTGCGCGTGCATAAATGCCGGCTGCGGGTGTTCTGACAAGGCGTGCGGATGTTTTAGTCAGGTGTGCGGGCGTTTCGGTGTGGCGCGGGGGAGCGCTTATTTGCCTTCGGCGTCTCTGGCCTCGGCGTCCATGCGTTCGAGTTCGAGTTCCATGCGGAGGCGTCGGAAGGAGTCGCGTGCTTCGGCCCAGAGTTGGCGGCCGCGCGAGGCGTCGCCGCGCGAGAGTTCGTGGCGTGCCCAGTCGCGCAGGGTACGCGCGCGCTCCGACTCCATCTGGATGCGCGAGAAGACCGAGAGGCTTTCGGCGAAGCAGCCCGCGGCGTCACGCGCCGCGCCGTCAACTTCGACCGCAGACTCCGACAGAGAGGCGACCTGCCCGAGCACGCGCCAAGCCTCGGCGATGTGCTCTTGGTTCTCTATCTCGCGGCCGAGTTCGAGCGCGCGCAGCGCCGACTCTCTCGCCTCGTCGTGACGGCCCTGCCCGAGCAGCGCTTCCGCGAGGAATCGGTAGTTTTCAGAGAGGCCGACGTAGCCTGCGGCCGTCGCCATCTCAATCGTCTGCCGCAGGTCTGACTCGGCCGCGGCGTGCTCGCCAAGACCGACGCGCGCGGCGCCGAGGTTGCTGAGGTAAAGAATCTCGCCGTTGCGGTTGCCAATCTCGCGCGCTATCTGCAAAGCCTCGCTGTAGCGGTTGAAGGCCGCGCGGAAGTCGCCGCGCAGCCGCGCCGTCTCGCCCAGAGAGTTGAGGAGGTTGCCGACGTAGCGGCGGTCGCCGAGTTCGCGGAAGATGTCGAGCGACATCCCCTTGAACTCCTCTGCCTGCTCGAAGAGGCCGAGCATGTGGTAGGCCATCCCCAGAGACTTCAGCGAGTCGGCGCGTACGCGCCTCCCGGCGTCGCCCAAGTCTTCCACGAGCGCGAGCGCTCTATCCGCGAGCATCATCGCCGCGCGCGCGTCGCCGAGGCGCGAGCTGGCCTGACTCTGAAGGTTGAGCGCGCGCGCCAGCTCGACGCCCGCACCCGCGCCCTTGCCTTCGGCGCGCGAAAGCATCTCGGCGCGCTGCGTGCTCTCGTAGGCGGCGCGGTTGTCGCCCTGACTGCTCTGCACGAGCGCGATCTCGTTCCACGCGCGAGCCTGCGCCGGGCCGGACTGCAAAGCCTCGGCCGCGACGCGCATCGCCTGATAAGCCTCGATGGCCTCGCCGTAGCGAGCCTGCACGCGCAGCACTTCACCGAGCCCCTCGTACCACTCCATCCGCAGCGCGTTGAGCGAAACGTCGTCCTCTTCGGACGGGGCGCCGGCCGCGCCGAGGAAGTCGAGCGCCTTGCGGTAGAAGCTGATGGCCGTCTCGGGCGCGTAGGTCTCGCGCGCCTGACGGCCCGCGCGCCCGTACCACTCGGCCGCGTCCTGCGCCGCCTGCGCGCGCTCGTAGTGCTCCGCGATGAGGCCCGCGTACTCGCCGACGCGCCCGCCGCTGTGTCGCGCGAGCCAGTCGGCCGCGCGGCTGTGGTAGTCGCGCCGCTCGCGCTTCAGCACGCTCTCGTAAGTCACGTCGCGCAGCAGCGCGTGCTTGAAGATATACTCGCGCGTGCCCGCGAAGCCCGAGACCTCGCGCCGGTAGATGAGCTCCTTGCCCCTGAGCGATTCGAGCACGCGGCCCGTGTCCGCGCCGCCGTCTTCCCCGACTGCCAGAGCCTCGCGGCGCGCGTGCGGCTCGCGCGTCGTCGCGCGGCGGATGGGCGCCGTCTGCACCGCGCCGAGGTGTTCGACGGCCTCGTCCCAGAAAACGCGGCCAATGACCGACGCGCGCTGAAGCACGGTCTTCTCGTCCTCGGTCAAGCGGTCGAGACGAGCCTGAAGCACGCCCGTCAGCGTCGGCGGCACGTTCACCTGACCGAGACGGCTCGTGTCCACGCGCCACACGTCCGCGCGCGGCACGATCACCTTCTGGTCAATCAGCATCTTGATGAGCTCTTCGACGTAGAAGGGATTTCCCTCGGCGCCCGTCACGACGAGTTCGCGCAGCTCCGTCGGGACGCCGTGCGCCTGCTTCAGAATCTCCTCGACGAGCTGTCGCGTCTCCTTCTTCGTCAACGGATGAAGATGAAGCCGCGCGTGCCCCTCGCGCCCCTCGCCCCACGCGGGCCGGCGTTCCAAGAGCGCCGGGCGCGCGAGGCAGAGAACCATCAGCGGGTCGTTGGCGCAGTTGAGCGCGAGGTAGTCTATGAAGTCGAGCGAGCCGTCGTCGGCCCAGTGTATGTCGTCGAAGTAGATGAGGACGGGGTAGTCGCGCGAGATGTCTGAGAAGAAGCGCGCGGCGTAGCGGAAGGCGCGGTCGCGCACCTGCCGCGCGTCGTCGCGGATGCCGGAGACGTGCGGGCTCTGCGAGTAGTCGAAGCCGATGAGCTGCCCGATGAAGTGCGCGCGCATCAGCACCTCTGCCTCCGAGACGCCCTTGCACATCGAGAGCATCCCGCGCTCCAACTTCTCGCGCGCGACCTGCGGCGGGTCGCTGTCCTGTATCTCGAAGCGGAAGGCGAACACGTCGCGCACGAGCGCGTACGGCAACCCCTGCGCCGACTCGCCCGCGCGGCCGTTGAAGACGTACCAGAGGTCGGGCAGCAGTTCGACCCAGTTGCTGAACTCGTAAAGCAGACGCGACTTGCCTAATCCCGCATCCGCGATGAGCGTGACGACCTGAAGCTCCTTATCCTCGAAGACCTGTTCGAGCGCGTCCGTCAGGCGGCGCAGTTCCGCCTTGCGCCCGATCATGCGCGTCTCGACGCCCTCGACGCCGCGCGTCTGCACGCGGAAGGCGCGCTTCTTGGCGCTGCGCACGCCGTAGAACTGGACGGGCTCGGCCCGCCCGCTCGTCACGATGGCGCAGGCCGCGTCCACGTCGAAGACGCCGCGCACGTGCCTGTAGGTGTCGTGCGCGATGAGGACGCCGCCCACCGACGCCTCCTGCTGCAAGCGCGACGCGAGCCGCACGGGCTCGCCCGTCACCGTCAACTCGCCCGTCGCCCCAACCTCGCCGAGCAGAACCAACCCCGTGCTCACGCCGACCCTCATCAGACGCGGCGCGCGCCCCCCGCCGTTCGGCTTGCCGCCTGCTTCGGCGGACGGCGGCGGGATGGAGTGCGGCATTTGCGCGGCGACGAACTCGGCCGCGGCCGCCTGCATGGCGAGCGCGGCGCGCACTGCCCGCTCGGGGTCGTCCTCGCGCGCGCCGCGCGCGCCCCACAGCGCGACGAGCGTCTCGCCGACGTGCTTGTCAACCGTGCCGCCGTGCTCCTCGACCACGCCGTCGAGCAAGGGCCAAAGCTCGTTCAGAAGCTCGCCCACGTCCTCCGCGTCCAGCCCTTCCGTCAGCGCGTCGAGCCCCGCGAGGTCTGCGTAGAGCACCGTCAACTGCCTCCGCTGCTCTGTCGTCTGCACGCGGCGCGAGCGCGAGGCCGGCTGCGAGTGCGGCGGGAGGACGGACGCCTCTTGCTCCTTCGGCGACGACGTGCGCGCGCCGTCGGCGACTCGGTTCGTGCGCCCGTGCGGCGCTCCGGCAGCCGACTCGTCGCGCAGCGTCTCGGCGCGGAGGTCGAGCAGGCGGCGCGCTCGTCGCAGCTCCGTCTGAAACTCCCTCGCGGACTCGAAGCGGTCTTCGCGGTCTTTCGCCAGCGCGCGCGTGATGAGCGCTTCGACTTCGGGCGGCGCGTCGGCGCCGAGCGCGTGCAGCGCCGCCGGCTCCCTGTGGAGGATGGAGACGACGAGGTCGCCGAAGTTCTTCTCGTCGAAGGGCACGCGGCCCGTGAGCATCTCGAAGAGAACGACGCCGAGGCTCCAAACGTCCGTGCGGCCGTCGAGCTCTAACCCGCGCACCTGCTCGGGGCTCATGTAGGAGGTCGTGCCGAGGACGATGCCGGAGGCCGTGTCTACGCGCGCGTTCGTCGGCGCCTCCGTGTCCACGGACGGCGCCGAGGCGACCTGCTTGGCGATGCCGAAGTCGAGCACCTTCACGTGGCCCTCGTCGTCGAGCATGACGTTCTCGGGCTTGATGTCGCGGTGGACGATGCCGCCCGCGTGCGCCTTCTGAAGCGCGCCCGCCACCTGCGCGCACACGTCGAGCGCCTCGGCCGCCGCGAAAGTCCCCTCCCAGAGTCGCTCGCGCAGCGTACGTCCTTCGACAAACTCGGTGACGATGTAGAGGCGCCCGCCCTCTTCGCCGATCTCGTGGACGGTGAGGATGTTCGGGTGGTTCAAGGCCGAGGCGGCGCGCGCCTCGTGCTCGAAGCGGCGGACGAGCTCTTCGTCGCGCGCGAAGTGGGCGGGCAGCAGTTTCAGGGCGACGCGGCGGCCGAGCCGCGCGTCCTTCGCCAAGTAGACCGTGCCCATGCCGCCCGCGCCTATCTTTTCGAGGATGCGGTAAGCGCCGAACTTCGTCACGCCCGGGATGACTTCGGGCGGCGCGCTGCCGCGGCGCGGCGTGGGATGTTCTTCTTCGGCTTCGGCGTCGTCGGCCTTCGTCTCGTTGAGGCGCGACTCGACCGCGCGCCTGAGTTCTTCGTCGCCCGCGCAAGTCTCGTCGAGGTACGCGGCGCGGCGCGAGGGCCGGAGCGCGAGCGCACGCTCGTAGATTCGACTGACCTGCTCTTTGCGCTCGGGAGTCATCCGTACACCCGGAGAGTTATTCGTCGGCCGCCGCGCGGCTGGCTCCCGTCGGCGTGGCGCCGCGGCGCGGGCGACGGCCTCCGCCGGGAAGGCAGGATTCGGGGCGTGCGGCGCATTGTAACACCAACGCGCGCGCGCGGTTCATCAATCCGCCTGTCAAAAAAATTGCACGCCTGAAATGTTTTCGACGCGGCGCGCATATCTGTTTGAGGGAAGGACTGGCGTACGCTGCGGTACGAAAGAACCCTCGCACCGCCGCGACGCACGCGTCCCCCGCTCCCGCAAATTCTCACCCCGCAAAGGAGCCGGCCCTCAAAAGAGCCGAGCCCCTCCGTCACTTTTTACGGAAGATTTTAGCCGCGCGGATTCGGCGTGCGGCGTCGGAGCGTGGAGGCGCGCGAAGTGGGCACGAGCGCGCCGGCCTCGGGCGGCGGCGGCGTGTCGGTCAGGTGCGAGAACTCTTCGGCGTGCGATTGCAGGTAGGAGAAGAAGCGCTCGAACTCGCGCTGCATCGCGTCCATCTTCTCGCGCATGTTGAGGATGATCTCGACGCCTGCGAGGTTGACGCCGAGGTCGCGCGTAAGAGAGAGGATGACTTCGAGCCGTTCGAGGTCAGAGTCGGTGTAGAGGCGCGTGTTCCCTTCAGACCGCGAGGGCTTAAGCAGCCCCTCGCGCTCGTACAGCCTCAGCGTCTGCGGGTGTATCTCGTACTGCGTCGCCACCGCGCTGATCGTGTAGGTTCCGCCCTTACGCCTTTTCATAACGTCAGAGGTTAGAGGTTGGAGGTTAGAGGTTAGAGGTTTTGTCTTTAACTAACCTCTAACCTCTAACCTCCAACCTCTATTCGAGTCCCATCGCCACGCGCGGGTTCTCGGGGTTGAGCTGCGCGTAGCGGCGGAAGAGTTCTTTGGTCTCCTCCGAGATGACCTTCGGGAAGGTGACCTGTACTTCGACGAACTGGTCGCCGCGCGCCTGCGGGTTTCTTAAACTCGGGATGCCGCGCTCGCGCATGCGGAACTGCGCGCCCGACTGCGTGCCGGGCGGAATCTTCAGTTGCGCCTTGCCCTCGATGGTCGGCACCTCTATCTTCGCGCCGAGCGCCGCCTCCGAAATCGTCACCGGCACCTTCACGTAGATGTTGTCGCCCTTGCGCGTGAAGTACTTGTGCTTGCCGACGTTCGTGATGATGAAGAGGTCGCCCGCCGGGGCGCCCATCCTCCCGCCCTCGCCCTTGCCGGGGATGCGCACGCGCGAGCCCGTGTCCACGCCCGCCGGAATGCGAACCTTGACGGTCTCGGCCTTCGGCACCGTCCCCTTGCCGTTGCAGAGCGCGCACGGCGGGCGGCGTTTGCCGGCGCCGCCGCAGTCGGGACACTCCTGCGCGAAGCGCAGACGCCCGCCCGCGCGCTGCACCTGCCCCGAGCCGTGGCAGGTCGGACACGTGACGGGGTTGCCGCCCGTGTCGCCCGCGCCGTTGCAGCGCGGGCACTGCTCGGAGCGGTTGACGGTAATGTTGGTCGTCAGGCCCGTCACCGCTTCTTCGAAAGAGAGCGCGAGCGGCATCTCGATGTCGGCGCCCTTCTGCGGCATCGGGCGCGGCGGCTCCCGCTCTGCCTTCCCGCCGCCGAACAGCTCCGAGAAGATGTCGCGGAAGGACGAGCCGCCGCCCGAAGAGGACGCGCCCGAAGCGTTGCCCCAGTCGAAGCCCGCGAAGTCGAAGGGCACGCCGCGCCCCTCGCCGCCGCCCGGCCCCGCCGCGCCGCGCGCGGCCGCGTCGGCGAGCTGGTCGGAGTACGAGCCGAAGCGGTCATAGACCTTCCGCTTCTTCTCGTCCGACAGAACCTCGTGCGCCTCTGTGATTGACTTGAAGCGCTCCTCGGCCGCCTTGTCGCCCGGGTTCACGTCCGGGTGGTACTTGCGCGCCAGACGCCTGTAAGCCTTCTTAATCTCCTCCGGCTTCGCGTCCCGCTTGACCCCAAGGATTTGGTAGAAGTCTTCCTTTGCCATTGATGAAAAGGTGTCGGGTGTCAGGTGTCGGATTAAGAGTGTCTTTAACCCGGCACCCGACACCTGACACCCGACACCTGTTACGTTACTTGTTCTCGTCTACGTCCACATACTCGGCGTCAATGACGTTGTCGTCGCCGCCGCCCGCAGTCCCGCCGCCGGTCGAGCCGGTGGAGGCGCCCGCCGCGTTGGCCTGCTCGCCGCCGCCCGTCGCTCCGCCCGCGCCGCCCGACTGGTAGAGCGCTTCGGCCAGCTTGTGCGAGGCTGACTGGAGGTTGTTGAAGGCGTCGTTCAGACGGTCAACGCCGCCCTCTTCCAGAGCCTTCTTCGCGTCGGCGATGGCCGTCTCGACCTGCGACGTGACCGCGCCGTCGAGCTTCTCCTTGTTCTCGTTGAAGGTCTTCTCGATCTGGAAGACGAGGCCGTCGAGCCGGTTGCGCGCCTCGACCTCCTCACGCTTCTTGGCGTCCTCGGCCGAGTGCGACTCGGCGTCGCGCATCATCTTGTCAATGTCGTCCTTCGAGAGCCCCGAAGAGGCCGTGATCGTAATCTTCTGCTCGCGGCCAGTGCCCGTGTCCTTCGCCGAGACGTTGACGATGCCGTTGGCGTCTATGTCGAAGGTCACCTCGATCTGCGGCATGCCGCGCGGTGCCGGCGGGATGCCGACGAGGTGGAACTTGCCGAGCGTGCGGTTGTCGCCCGCCATCGGGCGCTCGCCCTGAAGCACGTGAACTTCCACGCTCGTCTGGTTGTCCGAAGCCGTCGAGAAGATTTCACTCTTGCGCGTCGGGATGGTCGTGTTGCGCGGGATGAGAATCGTGTTCACCCCGCCGAGCGTCTCGATGCCGAGGCTCAAAGGCGTCACGTCGAGCAGGAGGATGTCAGTCTTCTCGCCCGAGAGCACGCCGGCCTGCACGGCCGCGCCGACGGCGACGACCTCGTCCGGGTTCACGCTCTTGTTCGGCTCCTTGCCGAAGAAGCCCTTGACGATCTCCTGCACCTTCGGGATGCGCGTCGAGCCGCCGACGAGCACCACCTCGTCAATCTTATTCGCGTCCACGCCCGCGTCCTTAATCGCCTGCTCGACGGGCGGCATCAGGCGCTTGAGGATCGGGTCAATCAACTGCTCGAAGCGAGCGCGCGTCAGCTTCATCACCAAATGCTTCGGCCCCGAGGCGTCGGCCGTGATGAAGGGCAGGTTGATCTCCGTCTCCATCGTGGAAGACAGCTCAATCTTCGCCTTCTCGGCCGCCTCCTTCAGGCGCTGGAGGGCCATCTTGTCCTGCGAGAGGTCAATGCCCTGATCGCGCTTGAACTCCTCGATGATCCACTTAATCAGCGCCTCGTCTATGTCGTCGCCGCCGAGGTGCGTGTCGCCGTTGGTGGACTTGACCTCGACGACGCCCTCGCCGACTTCGAGGATCGAGATGTCGAAGGTGCCGCCGCCGAAGTCGAAGACCGCGATGGTCTCGTCCTTCTTCTTGTCGAGCCCGTAGGCGAGCGCCGCGGCAGTCGGCTCGTTGACGATGCGCTTCACTTCGAGGCCCGCGATCTTGCCGGCGTCCTTCGTCGCCTGACGCTGCGAGTCGTTGAAGTAGGCCGGGACGGTGATGACCGCCTCGGTCACGGGCTGGCCGAGGTAGTCTTCGGCCGCCTGCTTCAGCTTCTGTAGGATCATCGCCGAAATCTCGGGCGGCGACCACTCCTTGCCGCCCGCCTCGACGCGCACGTCGTTGCCGGCGGCCTTCACCTTGTAGGGCACCTGCTTCATCTCCTCCGAGACCTCGTTGTAGCGCCGGCCCATGAAGCGCTTGATCGAGTAGATCGTGTTCTCGGGGTTGGTGACGGCCTGCCGCTTGGCGACCTGCCCGACGAGGCGGTTGCCGTCCTTGGCGAAGGCCACGACCGAAGGGGTCGTGCGCCCGCCCTCGGAGTTGGTGATGACCGTCGGCTCGCCGCCTTCCATCACGGCCACGACGGAGTTAGTCGTGCCCAAGTCAATGCCTATAATCTTGCCCATTTCTCTGTCTCTCCCGATTTTTTAGCCGCGCTGGCCCCAAACGGCTCAGCCACAGAAGACGCCTGACAGCGCGCCGGCGACCTTGAATGCGCCGCTAATATAATACCTGAGTCTCTTCTTGTCAACTTTTAGTAGCACTTCGCCCTCCCGGCGTTGCCCGAGGTAACTCTTTGAAATTTAACGGATTAGCCGAATCAGTTGCCGGACTCGCGGGGCTTTCGGTCTTCGTTCAGCAGTTTCGAAGTCCAGAAGACGTAGTGGATGCCGGAGATGACGGCGAAGGAGAAGACGGTCGTGTAGACGGTCGGCAGATACCCGCGCAGCGGCGGAAAGCTAGCCGCGATAAGGATTAGCACGACCGCTAGGATTTGGATGGTCGTGTTCGCCTTCCCCAGCCAAGAGGGGCGAAACCCCCGAAAACCCGTGACGACGTTGATTGTGGCCGCGCCGACGACGATAAAAACGTCCCGGCTGATGACGGCCGCGGTCACCCAGAAGGGGACGGGCAGGTGGCGCGGGTGCGGTTGGACGAGCGCCGTCGGCGCCACAATTGAAGGCATCGAAAGGGTTATGAAGGAGGTGACGAGGAGGAGCTTGTCCGCGATGGGGTCTAGAATCTGGCCGAGCGGCGAATACTGGTTGAAACGGCGCGCGAAGAGGCCGTCGAGGCCGTCGGTCACGCCAGCGACGACGAAGACGGCCAGAGCCCAGCCGAAACGCTGATAATAGAGCGCGCCCACGAAGACCGGGATGAGCGCCATGCGCACCACGGTCAGGACGTTCGGGACGGTGACGACTTTCGAGGCCATAAAAAAAGGTTTCGGGTGCCGGGTGTCAGGTGCCGGGGAAAGACCATTTGCTTTAACCCGACACACGGCACCTGACACCCGGCACCTTTGTTTATTCCGCGCAGCGGAGTGTCAGCAGCGAGACTTCCGGCAGGCAGCCGTAGCGTACGGGCAGGACGACCGTGCCGAGGCCGCGCGTGACGTAGATTTGAGTCTCGCCGCGGCGGCCGAGGCCGCGAAGTATGCGGCGGCGCGCTCGCCCCGACGCGGAGCGCTCCGAACGCCAAGTGACCTGCCCGCCGTGCGTGTGGCCCGAAAGGACGAGGTCAACGCCCGCGCGCGCCGCGCGGCGCAGAATCACGGGGTTGTGCGCCAGAAGCAGCTTAAACTCGTCTTCGCGCGAGCCGGCGAGCGCCAGCGGCAAGTCTTCCAGCCCGACCATCGTGTCCTGCACGCCCGCGAGCCAGAACTCGGCGCCGCGATCCTGAAAGCGCAGCCCCTCGTTGTTGAGCACGCGGATGCCTGCGAGCGTGAAAACGTCTGTAATCAGGTCGGCGTCAACCCAGTTGTCGTGGTTGCCCAGACAGGCGTAGACGCCGCGCCTCGCCTTCAACTTACCCAACATCTCGGCGCAGGGCTGCACGTACTCGCGCTCGTGCGAGACGTAGTCACCCGTGAGCGCGATGATGTCGGGTTGCAGGCTGTTGGCGACCTCGACGGCGCGCTCGACCTGTTCGCGCCCCGTGAAGGGGCTGTGGTGTATGTCCGAGAGGTGGACGATTTTGAGCCCGTCCAGCTCGCGCGGGAGGCGTTTGAGTCCGACGGCGTGGCGCTCGACGGCGAGCTGGTAAGGCTCGTCGAAGGCCGCGCGCGCAATCTGAACCAGCCCGGAAGCGATTGTGCGAAGGGGAGTCGTGCGCCTTTGGGCGACACGTCGCCGCTCTCTCCAGTTGGTGATTGTGGCCATCTTCTTCTGTTCGGTTTAGTAGGAGTGCCTGAAAATTTCGCGAGGCCCTTAATTCCCTTCCACCCTTGGCTCGCTTTTCAAAGCCCGCGCATTATATGAAGCCGAGCCCGCGGACGCAAGGCCGTTGGCACCATTTTCGACGACACTTACGTGACATTTATATTGTGCCACAGTACATCCCTCATTTCAGAGGCCAGAAGACAGGCACGAGCAGCATGACGATGGCGAAGACGGCGACTGTCAGAATCGAGCCGACCTTGACGAAGTCGAGGAAGCGGTAGCGGCCGGGCGTGTAGATGAGCACGCAGGCCGGCTCCAAGGGCGTCAGGAACGAACACGACGCGGCGTAGGTGACGGCGACGGCGAAGGTGCGCGGGTTCAAGCCCAGCGTGAGCGCGGTCTTCACGGCGATGGGGAGGACGACGAGCGCGGCCGCCTGATTCGACATCGGCTGCGTCAGCGCCACCGTGAGCGCGAAGAAGCCCGCGAGGACGGCGAGCGCGCCGTAGGAGCTGAAGTTCTGTACGATGAGGCCGGCGAGGTATTCGTCTGCGTGCGTCTTCTCCATCGCCGTGCCGAAACTAATCATGCCGGCGATGAGGACGATGAGCCGCCAGTCAATCAACTCGTAGACCTCGTTGAGCAGCACCGCGCGCGAGCCGAGCAGGATGAGCACGCCGAAGAGGACGGCTACGGCGAGCGGCACCTGCGGCAGGTGCAGCACGGAGAAGAAGAGGAAGACGAGGAAGGCGCCCACGGCCCACCAGCGTTTGTCGGCGCGCTCGCGCCGCGCGCCGAGTTCGCCTTCGAGCAGGAGGACGTGGCCGTCGGCCGCGAGACGTTCGACGCACTCCTTCTCGCCCTGCACGAGCAGCACGTCGCCGAAGCGGAGCGTGACGGTCGAGAGCTTCGTCAAAAGCGCCATGCCGTGGCGGTTGATGGCGAGCACGGTCAGGTCGTAGCGGTCTCGGAAGTTGAGGCTGCGGAGCGTCCGCCCGTTCATTTCCGAGCCACGCAAGACCATCACTTCGAAAAGCTCGACGTTGCCGGATTCGAGGTCGTGCGCTTTAAGCTCGAAGTCGGGGCGGATTTCGATGCCGGCCTCCTCCTTGACGCGCAGGATGTCGTCCATGCTGCCCGACACGAGCAGCAGGTCGCCCTCCCGCAAGACCTCCTCGCCGCGCGGCGGCAGGCGCCCCTGTTTGCCGCGCAGGATGCCGATGACGGTCAGGTCGAGAATCTCGCTCAGGTTCCCTTCCTCAAGCGTCTTGCCCGCGAGCGGCGAGCCCTCTACGACGACGACCTCCGAGATGTATTCGCGCATGCGGTACTGCTCCATCAGAGACTCGTCGTGGCCGCGGCTCGGCAGCAGGCGCAAACCCAACAGGAGCATGTAGAGCATTCCGACGACGACGATGCCGATGCCGACCGGCGTCAGCTCGAACATCGTGTAGGGCGCGAGCAGTTGCGGCGGGACGTTGAAGCGTTGAAGGAGTTCCTGATTCTGCCCGAGTTTGGCGAGGCCGCCCGAGACGGCGAGGTTCGTCGAGGTGCCGATGAGCGTGCAGGTGCCGCCGAGGATGGCGCCGAAGGCGAGCGGCATCAGGAGCTTCGACGGCTGAACGCGCGCGCGGTGCGCGATGCCTAAGACGACGGGGACAAACATCGCGGTCGTCGTCGTGTTCTTCATCACAGAGGCGCAGCCGGCGGCCGTGAACATGATGAGTGTCGTCAGCTTGAACTCGTTGCCGCCCGCGATGCGGTGCAGGCGTCGGCCGACTAAATCAACGACGCCGGTCTTGACTAGCCCGCCGGTCAGCACGAACAGCCCGGCGATGGTGATGACGATGTCGTTGCCGAATCCGGCGAACGCCTCCGAGACGTTGAGCGTCCCCGTCAGCACGAGCCCGACGACGAGCAGGATGGTCACAACGTCAATCGGAATCTTCTCGGTCGCGAACAGTACGAGCGCGACGAGCAGCAGGACGAGGACGGTGGCGACGGGCTGTGTCATAGAAGTCTTCTGCTATAATCGGCCGAAGCGCAGACACTTTGTCGAAACTATTCTTTTTGGTTGGGGCGCGGGCGCATTAAACGCCCCCGCGCCGAACTTTGCA
Source organism: Pyrinomonadaceae bacterium (assembly GCA_035248785.1). Lineage (GTDB taxonomy): Bacteria > Acidobacteriota > Blastocatellia > Pyrinomonadales > Pyrinomonadaceae > QHXN01. Next base: position 81,928 of record DATFHD010000036.1, read on the forward strand.
AGGGGGCCGAAACCGCATGGGCGCACAGCGCGTGCTCGTGATTGAGGATCAGGAAGACCTCGCGGCGCTCTACGAGAGCGCGCTCGGGAAAGAGGGCTACGAGGTCTCGAAGGCTTACACAGGCGAGGAGGGCGTCGCGCTCTTCGAGGACGACGGCGCCGACGCCGTCCTGCTCGACATGACTCTGCCCGAGATGCACGGCGTGCAGACGCTACAGGCCATCAGGAACCTGAACGCCAACGTCCCCGTCGTCGTCGTCACCGGCGAGACGAGCGACGAGACGCGCCGGCAGTGCGAACGCCTCGGCGTGCAGCACTACCTCTCGAAGCCGGCCGACTACCGCGACATCCTCGCGGCCCTGCGCGGCGCGCTCTCCGACCCGAAGACCACCACCGAAGAGTATCAGGTCGTCACGCTCCGCCTCCCCTCCCGCATCGTCAAATGCCTCGCGGGGATTGACGAGAACATCGAGCGCGCCGTCGAGCTGATCTGCGAGGAGAAGTTCAAGGCTTAACGCCGGCCCGCTTCACTCAAACAACTTCTGCTCGACGGCGCTCGCGGTCTTCTTCGTCGAGCCCTTCGCGGACTGCTGCGAGGGGTGTTGGGCGAGGTGTTCGGCGTTGAGGCCGAGGTCGCGGAGTAGGCCGGCGAACTTCTTCGCGCCGTGCATGGTGATGATTCTCTGCGCGCCGGACTCGCGTGCGAGGCGGACGAGGTCGTCGAAGTCTGCGTGGTCTGATAGGGGCAGCAACAGGTCAACGCCCCTGTACATGTAGGGCGCGCTTTTGCTGACGGCCCAGCCGGTGAGCATGATGAGGTGTCGGCGCGGGATGTTGTGAATCATCGGCTGGCGGCGGCAGCCGGGCGGCGCGATGAGGACGCGCCCCGCCAGATGCTCGCGGTCGTAGCGCTCGTAGGGGCCGGAGAACTCCACGCCGCACTCGCGGTAAATCTCAGAGACGTTCCAGACCGAGCCGTGCAGCGTCACGCGGTAGCCGCGCCGGAGCAGAAGCTCCAAAGCCTCCTGACTCTTCCCCAGAGCGTAAGCCAGCACGACGGGGACGGCGCCGTCCGAGAGAGCGCGGTCGCAGGCGGCGTAGAGTCTTTCGTAAGTCACAACGTCGGGCGGGAAGCGGTACTGCGGGTCGCCGAAGGTTGACTCCATGACGAGCGTGTCGCATGGGACGACTACGGCCTGCTCGGCCGCGACGTTCGGACGGAGTTTGATGTCGCCCGTGTAGACCAGACGCTCGCCGTCGGCCTCGACCAAGATTTGCGCCGAGCCGAGGCAGTGGCCCGCCGGGTACATCGTCAGCGCGTAGCGGCCGAAGTCGCGCCGCTCGCCGTAGCTCAGCGCTTCGACCTCGGCCTCGCCGCGCCGGTGTCGGAAGAGGCGGGCGGTCTCGGGCGTGGCGACGATGGCCTTGTGCTCGGCGATGTGGTCAGAGTGCGCGTGCGAGATGACGCAGCGCTCGCGCGGCCCGTCGGCGTCGAACCAAAGGTCGAGGTCGGGCAGGTACAGTCCGTCTCTGTACTCGACTCTCAGCAAAACTTCACCCCTCTCCCGAGGGCCGCAGGCTTGCCGCGCGCCCCTCGCTCGTTTATTTTTTCGGGAGTAGTTTCCGAAGGATTATAACCGAATGCGGGAAGAAGTCCCGAAGGACGGGGCGGCGACGCCCGCGCACGACGCGGCAGAGACGGAAGCCGCCGAGGCGCCGAAGCCAGTGAAGCGCCGACGCGAGTCGCGTCGGCTGCTGCGCGCAGAGGTCTACTACGGGGCGGGGCTGTTGGCCTTCGCCGTGCTGGCCTTGCTGGCGCACGTCTACGCTTACTTCGCATGGGACTTGCGGCTCGCGCGCGCCGTCCAGTCAATAGACCTGCCCGGCTGGGGCGAGTTCATGCGACTCGTCTCCATCCCCGGCAACCATTGGCACCCGCACGCGCTGGCGACTTTGACGGGGCTCGTCTTCTTCGCTTGGCGGCGGCGCAGCGAGTGCTTCGCTCTGGCACTGAGCGCGGGCGGCGGCGCGATAATCAACCGCGTCTTCAAGATACTCATCGCCCGCCCTCGTCCGCCCTTCGACCTGCTCGGCTGCTCGTACCGCAGCGACGAGCTGAGCTTCCCTTCCGGGCACGTCGTCTTCTACGTCTGCTACTTCGGCTTCCTCTTCTTCGCCGCCTACGCGCTGCTGCCGCGCGGCACGAACAGGCGGCGCGCGGCGCTCGCGCTCTCGGCGCTGCCCGTGCTGCTCGTCGGGCTCTCGCGCGTCTCGCTGTGCGCGCACTGGCCGAGCGACGTGCTCGGCGCCTACCTGCTCAGCGGCCTCTGGCTCGCCTTCTCGCTCGAACTCTACCGGCGCTGGAAGCGCCGCGCGACCTTCCACCCGGAGGAGGCGCCGGCCGGCGACGGCGCGTGACGCGCCCCCGAAGCCATTGACAGCCCCCGCCGCCTCGCATATCTTCTGCGCACCTGCGACGGCCGGGGCGCGCGCGCGTCGAAACCCGCACAAGCAAAAGGAGTCTCCTCATGGGAAAGGCATCGGTATTTATCGGCTCTTCTAAGGAGGGGCTGGATGTCGCGAGGGCCATCGGCGACGGCATCGAGTGCTGCGCCGACCCCATCATCTGGGACGAGGGCGTCTTCGAGTTCGGCCGGAGCTACCTCGAAGAGTTGGTGGCCGAGATCGAGAAGCACGACTTCGCCATACTCGTCCTCACCGCGGACGACGTGACCGAGAGCCGCGGCGACAGCAAGCAGTCGCCGCGCGACAACGTCCTCTTCGAGCTGGGGCTCTTCATGGGGAAGCTCGGGCGCGAGCGCACCTTCATCGTCTGCGACGAGAACACGGCGCAGATGAAGCTCCCCTCAGACCTCTCCGGCATAAGCCTCATCACCTACGAGGGGGCGCGCATGGCGGACGCGGCCGCCTCGGCCGTGCGCGGCGCGTGCATGCGCATCAACCGCGTCATCAAGAAGCCGCCGCTCAGGGAGCTTTCGGGGATTTGGAAGTCGCGCTACCTGCTCTGCCACGGCGAGGGCAAGGGCGGCGGGCTGGTTCACGAGGATGTCGAGATCGCGCCGGCGCGCGGCATGCTCCGCATCGAGAGCAAGGTGAACGACAAGAACGACAAGTACGTGGCCTACGGACGCCTTGTGTCGTGCAGGCACATCGTCGGCGATTGGAAGTCAACGCGCCTCGCGGCGACGGCCGGCGGCGCCTTCTTCCTGACGGTTCACCCGTACGGCAACCTCATGTACGGCTACTTCGTCTCGCCCGGCGACGACAACAAGGTGACGCACGGCGGCTGGGTGATGGCGCGGTTCGGGCCCGGCGACGTGATCGCGCAGAGGGAGTCGCTCGGCGCCAACGGCGCCGCGAAGGGCGCGGCCTCGTCGAACGGCGGCGCGGCCCAGAGCGAGAGCGACGAAGAGAGGCTGAAGAGGGTCGTGGACGAGAAGTTGAACGAGTTGCTGGACGACGGCGTCAGGCTTCTCAAAAACTCCGCGCCCATCCTTGACGCGCTCGACGACAGGCCGGAGACTGCGGACGCTCGGGCGTCGGCGCCGGCGGCTTCGGCGCCCGAGCACGTCTGAGCTGAGCGCGACGAGAGGAACGCTTCGGGATGGCCTTCGACTTCCGCCTGCTTTCGCTGACGGCGCTCACGATACTGATGTGGGGCTGCTGGGGCTTCTTCGGCAAGCTCGCGCTCGAACGCAGGATGTCGCCGCTCACGGTCTTCCTCGCCGAGATAATCGTCAGCGCGCTGTGCGCCGTCCCCGTGCTGCTCGCCCTACGGCGCGCGCAGGGGGGCGCGCAGGCACTCTCGTCTTGGAACGTCTTCGGCGTGCTTTCGGGGACGGGGCTGGCGCTGGGGCTCGTCTGCTACTACTTCGCGCTTGAGAGGGCGGAGGCGTCGGTCATCGTCCCCGTCACGTCGGTCTACCCCGTGATCTCCGTCCTGCTCAGCTACCTCCTGCTCGGCGAGCGGCTGAGGCCCGCGCAGTGGTTGGGCGTCGCGCTGGTGGTGCTCGGCGTCGCGCTGCTGCTCTCGGGCCCGGGCGCGGCGACGCACGCGGAGGGCGGCCCGACGGCGTCCGCAGCCGAACGCGAATGATGAAACCCTTACTCGTCGCCGTCGGCGTCAGTGTCATCCTCGTCATCCTCTGGGACACGTTCGAGACCATCGTGCTGCCGCGGCGCGTGTCGAGGCGTCTGCGTCTGACGAGGATTTTTTACGTCGGGACGTGGGCGCCGATGGCGGCGCTCGCGCGGCGCGTGCCGGCGGGGAAGAAGCGCGACCGCTACCTCGCCTTCTACGGGCCGCTGTCTTTGATACTGCTGCTGTTCGTGTGGGCGGTCGGGCTGCTGTTCGCCTTCGGGCTCGTGCAGTGGGGCGTGGGCTCGGTGCTCCACACGCCGGAGGGCGACCAAGGCTTCTGGGCGCACGTCTACATGAGCGGCGTCATCCTCTTCACGCTCGGCTTCGGCGACGTGGTGCCGCTCGACGCGACGGGGCGCGTGCTCGCGGTCGTCGAGGCGGGCACGGGCTTCGGCTTCCTCGCCGCGGTCATCGGCTACCTGCCCGTGCTCTACCAATCCTTCTCGCGGCGCGAGGTCAGCATCTCGATGCTCGACGCGCGCGCGGGCACGCCGCCCACGGCCGCCGAACTCCTACGCCGCCACGCGGAGGCCGGCAGCCTCGGCGCCGTCGGCAAGGTGTTGGAAGACTGGGAGCACTGGGCGGCGGATTTGATGGAGAGCCACCTCTCTTACCCCGTGCTCTGCTACTACCGCTCGCAGCACGACAACCAGTCTTGGCTCGCGTCGCTCGTCTGCGTGCTCGACACCTGCGCGCTGGTGATGGTGGGCGTGGACGGCGCGCACGAGTGGCAGGCGCGTCTCACCTTCGCCATCGCGCGTCACGCGCTCGTTGACATCTCGCAGATATTCGGCACGCGCCCCGTCTCCTTCGAACGCGAGCGGATGCCGGACGAAGACCTCGCCGCGCTCCGCTCCGCGCTCAAGCGCTGGGGGCTCAACCTGCGCGAGGGCGCCGACGCCGACAAACGCCTCCGCGCGCTGCGACGCATGTACGAGCCCTACGCCAACGGCCTCTCCTGCCACCTTCTGCTCCCGCTCCCGCCGTGGCTCCCCGACTCGGCCCGCGCCGACAACTGGCAGACCAGCGCCTTCGAGCGCCGCAACGTGACGGCCGCCGCGGGCGAAGCCGGACACGCTCAGTGAAGAAGTAGACAGTAGTCAGTAGTCAGTAGAAAGCAGGTGGCGGGCGTTGCGGGTTAAAACCCGACGCCCGCCACAGTTGTTTCTTCTACTGACTACTGTCTACTGTCTACTGCTTTGAATAGACTTCGGCGGCGACGACGCCGTTCACGACCACCTGCTCTTCGGGCTTGAAGCGCGCGCGGACGGCGTCCATCTCGTCGCGGTTCTCGAAGTAGGTGCGGCCGCGTTGGAGGATGGCGTAGACGGGCGCGGGTGCGTTCGTCAAGTCGAAGCGCGGGTCTGAGATGGCCTGCGGGTTGAGGTCTTCGCGGCCGTAGCGCGCGAGGTAGTAGCGGACGACGCCGGGCGTCTCGTTGGCCAGCACGGCGCCGCGCGGCGCGTGGTCGGCGACGTACTTAATCGCCTCGCGCAGCCCGTCGTCGTACAGCTCGTCGTGCGGGAAGTAGTAGCCGGCGCTGCGTGGCGCGAGCGCGTTCGTGTAGAGCGCGTAGTGCGGCGCAGACTTGTATGCGGCCCAAGCCGGCACGCCCACGAAGAGCGCGACCGCCAGAGCCCACGCCGCGCGGACGAGCCACTGCCGCCGTCTGAACTTCAGAAGCCGCAGCAGCCCGCGCACGAGCGCGACGACGCCCACCGCGGCCGTCATGTAGACGAACGGCATCAACGAGAGCGTGTAGCGCAGCCACTTCGCGCCGGACAGCGAATACGGCACGAGCCAGAAGAAGAGCATGAAGAGGAGGAAGGCCGCGCCCGGCTCCCGCCAGCGGCGCAGGAGCGCGACGAGCCCGGCGAGGAAGGCGAGCAGGACGGCGGGCGGCGTCTTTATCAGAAGGTAGAGCGCGTAGAAATAAAAGGGCGTCGCGCCGAACGGCCCCTTCGAGACGACGTTGTGATAGAGCGTCTCCCCGAACAGGTACCCGTGGTGCGTCAGCAGCCCCTCGCTCGAATAGGCCGACAGGTAGCTCCAAGTCTGCGGCAGAAGCACGGCCGGGTTGGCGAGCAGGAACGCCCCGGCGACGACGAAGTAGAAGAACGCGGGCGTGTTGCCGCGCGGCTCGCCCGGCTCGCGCTCGCGCACGTGGAAGAGGTAGTGGTAGAGCATGTTCAGGCCGAAGTAGTGCGGGAAGTACTTCGACGCGAACATCAAGCCCCAAGAGACGGCGCTCAGGAAATAGTTCCTCCGCTTCGCCCTCTGCTCAAACCCGCTCGTCAGCTTCGCGCGCAGGTAGAAGTAGAGCGCGTAGAGCATGAAGAAGACGAGCAGCGTGTCCTCCTTCGCCACGCGGTTGTAGGTAATCGCGCCGACGCCCGTCGCCCACAGCGCCGCCGCGAGCAGGCCCGTGCGGCGGCCGAAGAACGCGGCCGTCAAAAGGAAGACGGGGAAGACCGTGAGCGAGCCGAAGAGGACGTTCGGGAACCTGAGCGCCGCCTCGTCGCTGACCTGAAGCTCGAAGGGCGCGCGCGCGTTCCAAGCGTGCGCCGCGCCGACCGTGACGAAGATGAGCGCCTTCATCACCATCGGGTGCTCGGCGTTCTCGGTGAAGTCGCCGCGGGCGTAGGCGCGCACAGCTTCGAGCTTGTTAATCTCGTCCTCTGCGAACCCGACGCGGCCGACGCCGCCCGCGCGCAACGCGAACCCCGCGGCCGCCAGCACGACCAGCACGACGACGGCGTAGCGCTCCAACACTTCGGCCAGAGCGCGCGCACGCCCGCGCGCCGCCAGAGCCCCCGCCCCATCCGAATCAAGCTCGATCGGTCTCGCCAAGCAGAACCCTCAGCCTCATGTATCAACGTTCGACGCTGCGAGCCTCGCTTCGCCTGCGTCGGCGCGCGCGCGTTCGCCGAGCGCTGCGGCCTGCGCGCGTTCGGCCTCGGCCGCGACCTCGCGCGGCGACAGACCGCGCGCGAGCAGCAGCACGACGCCCGCCGCCATCCAGAAGAGCATGCGCGCCTTGCGCACGATGGCGAGCGTGACGCCCGCGGCCATGCCGAAGGCGAGCACCTTCGCCAGATGGCCCGTCCCGAACTCGTCTATGCCTGCGCGGAAGGGGATGAACTTGAAGACGACGGTGATGACGCGGTTGACCGACTCGAAGAGGAAGGCCGAGAGCGCCGAGGGGCGTGTGCCGCTGATGAGCGCGATGGTCAGGTAGCCTTCACACACGCCGAGCAGGTGGAAGGCCGCCTCGCACGAGAGTATCGGCAGGAAGCGCCTGCGGTTGCGCACGTAGAAGCCGTAGATGCGCTCCTCAAAACCCGAAACGCGTTCGAGCCTGCGTTCGAGCGAGCGGCGCCCCAAGCCCCGCGCCGCAGTCCAGCGCAGCGCCGCACTTAAAAATCTCCACTCGCGCTTCAGTGCGTAGGCGGCGAAGGTGACGAAGATGAGCGCGCCCGCGATGATGCCGTAGTTCGAGTAGCGCAGCGCCTTCGGCAGAGGGAAGGCCGCGAGCAGCGCGGCCGCGCCGCTGAAGATGAAGAGCGCGACCGAGAGCATGTAGAAGATGTTCTCGACGGCGATGGCCGAGAAGGTCGCGGCGAAGGGCACGCCGCGGCGCGCTGCCATCGCGGCCTTCGTCGGCTCGCTGACGACGATGCCCAAGGGCACGACGTTGCCCGCGGCGTCGCCGATGAGGTACGCCTTGAAAGCTTCGAGGAAGCCGAGCCGGTGCGGCGGCTCGAAGCAGAGCGTCCAAGCCTCTACGCGGACGGCGAAGCGCAGGCCGCCGAGCAGCAGGATGGGGACGAAGCCCCAGCCGATCTGCGTGATGTTCGACCAGATTTCGGCGGGGCCGGCCGCCCAGACGAAGTAGGCGAAGAGCGCCACGCCTGCGAGCGCGAAGGCCGCGCCCGCGGGCGCGAACCTCCTCGACGACGCCCCCTCTGCTCTCACTTCGTCTGCCATAGCGAAACCGTTACGGCCGCGCCTACCCCCACGGATTCATTCGGCGAGCCACAGAAAGATACGCTACAAACCTCCCCGCCCACAAACGCGAGCGCAGCCCGCACGTGCCTTAACGAAAACCGTGCCACGCCGCCCGCCGCGCTTTTCTCCGCGGTTCTGTTAATTGAACTGACGCGCCCCGCGCGATTTTTGCTGCCGTCGAAAGGAGAATGCTGCGGCCGTGAGGACGAAGGGGGAAGGAGCGTTCAGGGCTCGCGCAAGCGTCGCTCAGGGCTCGCGCTCGGCGACCATTAGAACTACGTCGCGGAAGGCGCCGCGTTTCCAGTAGCGGCGGGGGATGCGCGCGACTTCGCGGTAGCCGGCGCGGGCGAGCATGCGGAGCGAGGCCGTGTTCTCGACGAAGATTTCCGAGATGAGCATCCGCAGCCCGAGCACCTCGAAGGCGTAGCGCGTGCGCAGGCGCGCGACCTCCGCGCCGAAGCCTTTGCCGCGCGCCTCTGCGGGGCCGATGATCGTGCCGCTGTGCGCGACGCCGTGCCGGTAGTCTATCTGGTGCAGCCCGCAGATGCCGATGTGCTCGCCCTCAAGCGTCTCGACGGCGAAGACGACCTCGGTCGGGTGCGGCCCCGCCGTGGACGAGACGCGTTCGATGAACTCCTCCTGCGTCACGCGCGCCAGCGGCACATTGCCCGAGAGTATCGTCTCGGTCACTTCGGGGTCGTTCATCCAAGCGTGCAGGTTCTCAAGGTGCCGCGCCTTGTCGAGCGGCACCAGACGAACCCTCTCGCCCTCCCAGCCGTAAGCCATGCCGCCAATCCTAAACCGTAAACCGCGCGGCGTAAATATCGAGCCGCTACTGCTGCGGTTGTAGGCGCCGGTAGTGCTCGACGAGCGCTTCGAGCTGCGCCGCCTCTTCGGCGCCGAGCCGCTGGAACTCGACGCCGACGCCCATCTTCTCAAGGTGGTAGCGCACCTCGCCGCGCAGCGTCCGCTCGTCGGGCAGCCAGAACTTGACGAAGATTTCGGTGCCGCGCGCAGCGCCCTGCGACGTGCGCAGGAAGCAGCCGCCGGGGCTCAAAGAGATGATGCGGTCGAGGAACGGGCAGTCGTCCGTCCAGCCCCAGTAGACGTGTATGTCTATCGAGACGCGCTCGTGCTTGCGGCGTTCGGTGTAGGCCATGAGGTCGAAAGTATTAAGCCAGCGGGTGAAACATCTGGTGAGGTCACACAGAGAATAGCGCCCCGCCCGCGCACGCCGCAAGCGCGCCGCGCCCCGGCGCCTCAATTCTTCGCGGCGGCGGCGAAAGATTCCCGACGCGCGGCCGCCCGCCTTGTGTTAAGCTTTCGCCGCTTCGGCGGGTCTCGAAAAGCTTCCACCTCAGGACGCGGCCGGAGCGCGCCACACCAAAGATCAGAGCAGAGGGAGGACGCCGACAGATGCGACGACGTGAGGGCGACGGCTGCCCCGTGTGGGGCGCGCTACAGGTCGTGGGCGACAAGTGGACGCTGCTCATCGTGCGCGACTTGGCCTCCGCGCCGCGGCGCACGACCGAACTGCTCGCACGCCTGCACCCCATCAGCAGCCGCACGCTGATGGATCGCCTGCGCGACATGGAGCGCGACGCGCTCATCGAGCGGCGCGACCTCGGCGGGAGCCCCCCGCACGTCGAGTACGTCCTGACCGAGCGCGGGCGCGTGCTCACGCCGCTGCTCGAAGCCCTGCGCGCCGCGGGCGAGGCGCTCGACTGCAACTCCTGCGAAGACCGCCACGCGCGACACGGCTCCTACTGCGACTCCTGCCCGCGCGCCGAGCGCCCTTCGGCCGCGTCGGCGCCCGCCACGCGCCGCTCCACCGACGACTCGATAGTGCTGCTGTGAAGCTGGACGCCGGATGTTGACGGCTTCTAAAAAGAGTTGGCCGCGGCTCGCGCTCTGGCCCGCACTCTTCGCGGTCGTCGCGGCTGCGGCTTTGGAGTTGAGGCGGCAGGGGCGTCTGTGGGTCTGCGACTGCGGGCGCGTCTCGGCGTGGGTCTCGGACGCTTGGAGCTCGGAGACCTCGCAGCAGCTCTTCGACCCTTACACCTTCACGCACGTCCTGCACGGCTTCATCTTCTGCGGGCTGCTCGCGCTCCTGCTGCCGCGCGCGGGCCTGCGCGTGCGCTTCGTGCTCGCCGTCGCGGCCGAGGCGTTGTGGGAAGTCGTCGAGAACACGGACTTCGTCATCAACCGCTACCGGGAGGCGACGGCCGCGCTCGGCTACAACGGCGACACCGTGCTCAACTCGCTCGGCGACATCGCGGCCTGCGCCGCCGGCTTCCTCCTCGCGCGCAAGCTCGGCGCACTCCGCACCGCGCTCGTCTTCCTTCTGACGGAGGTCGCGCTCCTCTTCTGGATAAGGGACAGCCTCCTGCTCAACATACTGTTGCTCGTCTACCCTTCCGACAAACTCCGCGCGTGGCAGGCGGGGCACTGAGCCGTCTCGGGGCGATGGACATAAACTCACTACTGATAACGGCCGCCGCGGTTATCTGCCTCACCTCACTCGCGTCGTTCATACTCCTCCTCCTCTACCTCGGCGCGGTCGAGCGGGCGATGCGCAGGAAGAGGCTCGGCGACGACGGCCGCGAGGAGCAGCCGCGCGAGCTTGAGATAATCGCCCTCGGCCCGGGCACGCCGATGTCCGAGCTGCTGGGCGGCGCGAAGCTCTGGCGGCAGGCGCTTCGGGCGCGCTACTCGGTCGTCCTCATCTACACGCTCGCGGGCCTCGCGCACGTCGTCGTCTCGGCCCTCGCCTTCAGGCACGCTTACCGGGTCGCGGGCGATAACCGTCTGGCGCTGGCGTTGGGCGTGGCGCTGCTCTGGCCGCTCGGGCAGACCTACTTCACGCAGTTGGACAAGGGCATCCCGACGAAAGTCTTGGCCGGCGTTGTCTACCTCGCCGCATTGTTCTGGGCTTTAGAGAGTGTGCCGGACGTTATCGCGAAGCTGGCCGACGCGCCGGCGCGCTTCCTGTTCCTCATGGCCGCGTTCGTTCCGCTCATCAAGATACTGGTGATGAACCGTTGGCTGCGTGTGACGGGCGTGACGGTGCTCGTGTTCGCCGTGTCGGTCGCGGTCGGGGCGTTTCTGGCTTACCGGCTCGACGCGCTGCTGTCCGCCGGGCCGCTCGTCGTGAGAGTGGCGACGGCCGTCGTCGTGTTGGAAGGCTCGGCGGTCGTCGGCTGGCTGCTCGTCCAGTGGTTCGCGCTCTGCCACGAACGCAAATGGCTGAACGACCAGACCGCCGTCGTCTTCAACCTCTGGCTGATACAGACCGAGTGGCTCACCTTCCTGATGGCGAGCGCGTTCGGCGCGAAAGGGCTGTGGGCGCTGCTCTCCTTCCCGGCTTATTTTGCGACCGTCCGCGCGGGCTTCTACGCGCGCCGCCGGCTGTTGCGCGGACGCCCGCGCGACGTGCGGCGACTGCTGGTGCTGCGGACGTTCTCGAAGGGCGGCTGCTTCGAAGAGTGGGCGGGCGAGCCCGGCCGCGGGGTCGGCGCACGCGTGCTCCTCGGGCTGTACCGTATATTCGACCCGAACGCAGGGCTGCTCCAACGGATCGAGAAGCGCTGGCGCCACGTCGGCAGCGTACAGTTAATCGCCGGCCCAGACCTCGCCGCCGCCTACGCCGACGTGGACGAGATGGTCGGCTGGATAAGGGGCAACCTCAAAGACCGCTTCATCAAAAGCGAAGACGACCTGACGCGGCGGCTCGCCAAGCTCGACACGAAGCCCGATTTGGACGGCCGCTACCGCGTCAACGAGTTCTTCTGTAGCGACTGGATGTGGGGCCGTACGCTCGAACGGCTGCTCAAGTTGGATGAGGAGAAGTGCAGCCGCGAAGAGAAGCGCGGCCGCGAGGAGAAGCACAGACAGGTCGTGCTGGTGGACGCGCGCGGCCTCTCCGAAAAACGGCAGGGGGTCATCCACGAACTTCAAAAACTCGTGGAAGACTTCCCGCTCGGGCAGGTCGTCGTCGCCGTAGACGGCAAGACCGACATGCCGCTCTTCGAGCAGAAGCTCGCGGGCTTCTGGAAGGCGAAGGGCGCCGGCTCGGTCAACCAGAAGCCGGGCTCGAACAGGCTCCACGTGTACCACGTCGGCTGGTCGGATCACTGGTTCAACCGGCGCTCGGCGCGGCGCCTCTTCGCGCTGCTGCTGCGCGCGGCCGACGACGGCGCGGCGCGCGGGGAGGTCGCATGAGAACACAGAAGAGTTTCGACCCGCGCGGCGCCCTTGCGGTCGCGCTGTACCTCGCGGCGGCGAAGCTCGTGCTGCACCTTCTGACGAACGGGCAGTACGGATACTTCCGCGACGAGCTTTACTACCTCGCGTGCGGCGAGCATCTGGACTGGGGCTACGTAGATCAGGCGCCGCTCATCGCCGTCGTCGCGCGGGCCGAGCGCGCCGTGCTCGGTGACTCGCTCTTCGCGATACGATTCCTGCCGGCGCTGTCGGGCGCGGCGCTCGTCTTCGTGACGGGCTTGCTGGCGCGTGAGCTCGGCGGCGGTCGCTTCGCGGTCGTGCTCGCGTGCGTGTGCGTCATCGTCGCGCCGGCCTTCCTCGCGCTTCACACCATCCTGACGATGAACGCGTTCGAGCCGCTCTTCTGGACGGCGGGCGCGTACTTCGTCGCGCGCGCGCTGAAGACAGGCGACGGGAGATACTGGCTCTGGTTCGGGCTCGTGATGGGCTTGGGGCTTGAGAACAAGCACTCGACGCTCGTCTTCGGATTCGCCGTCGTCGTCGGGCTGCTGCTGACCACGGCGCGGAAGTTCTTCCTCTCGAAGTGGCTCTGGATAGGCGGCGCGGTCGCGTTTCTCATCTTCCTGCCGAACCTACTCTGGCAAATCTCTCACGGCTGGCCGACCGTCGAGGTGCTGCGAAACGCGGACAAGAACCAGAACCTCCCCATCTCGCCGCTCGACTTCTTCAAGGGGCAGTTGTTGCTCACGCACCCGCTCACCTTCCCCGTCTGGGCCGCGGGCCTCTGCTTCTACCTCTTCACGCGCGCGGGCCGAAACTTTCGCGCGCTCGGGTGGGCGTACGTCGTGATGTTCGTCCTGATGATCGTCCTGCGCGCGAAGGTCTACTACCTTCTGCCCGTCTACCCCGTGCTGTTCGCGCCCGGCGGCGTGTGGTTCGAGAGTCTTTTCGCGCGGCTCGCCGAACGCCGTTCCCTGTGGCGTCTGCTCAGGCCCGCTTCGGTCGCGCTGCTCGTCTTGGGCGGGGCCGTGACGGCGCCGCTGGCGCTGCCCGTCCTGCCGGTCGAGACCTTCATACGTTATCAACGCGCGCTCGGGCTCGAAGCGCCGCGCACAGAGAAGCTGCGGCTGGCGGAGCTGCCGCAGCACTACGCGGACATGTTCGGCTGGGAGGAGATGACGCGTGCCGTGGCGTCGGTCTACAACTCTCTGCCGCCGGATGAGCGCGGGCGCTGCGCAGTCTTCGCGCGCAACTACGGCGAGGCCGGAGCCATTGACTTCTTCGGCGCGCGCTACGGCCTGCCCAAAGCCATCGGCAAGCACCAGAACTACTTCCTCTGGGGGCCGCGCGACTACACCGGCGAGTGCGTCATCACCGTCGGCGAGCGCGAGACGGACGTGCGCAAGTCCTTCGACGAAGTGGAACTCGCCGCGACCATCACGCACCCCTACGCCATCCCGCACGAGAACAACCTGCCCGTCTACGTCTGCCGCAAGCCCAAACGCCCGCTCAAAGAGATCTGGCCCGAGGTGAAGTGCTACAGTTGTTGAGAAGTGAAGTGGCGCGATTGACGGTCGGCGAAAACGCGGCGGAAGAAGGAAAGGGCGCGGAGAGTTCAAACGACTCTCCGCGCCCTTCGATGTTAGAAAGCGCCGGCCTTTAAGACGGAAGTTCCGTTGTAGGGCGCGCGTAGACGACTGAGGTGTCGGCGGCGGGCTTGGGCTCGCCGTCGGGGTGGTTGGGGACGACTTCGCCGCCGGGCATGATGATCTGTTCGTGGTCGGCGGTGACGACTTCGCCCTCGATGGTGACCTCTTCGCCGGTGGCCATCGGGATGGGCAGACTGTCGAGATAGCGCTCGGCGTCAATGGCGGCCATGCAGCCGGTGCCGGCGGCGGTGACGGCCTGCCGGTAAAAGCTGTCCTGCGCGTCGCCGCAGGCGAAGACGCCGGGGATGTTCGTCGCCATCGAGCGGCCAGCGGTCTTGATGTAGCCGACCTCGTCCATGTCGAGCCAGCCCTTGAAAACGTCGGTGTTCGGCTTGTGGCCGATGGCGATGAAGACGCCCTCGCAGGTGAACTCCGACTCCTCGCCCGTCTTGTTGTTGCGGAGCTTGACGCCGGTCACGCCCGTCTCGGGTGAGCCGAGAACCTCCTGCACGTCCGTGTCCCAGACGAAATCAATCTTCGGGTTCTTGAACGCCTTGTCCTGCATGATCTTCGACGCGCGCAGAGAGTCGCGCCTGTGAACCACGGTCACGCGCGAGGCGTAGCGCGTCAGGAACGTCGCCTCCTCCATCGCCGTGTCGCCGCCGCCGACGACGACGATGGGCTTGCCCTTGAAGAAGAAGCCGTCGCACGTCGCGCACGCGCTCACGCCCAGACCGCCCAAGCCCTCCGGCGCCGGCGCCTCGCCCGGAATCCCGAGCCACTTCGCCGAAGCGCCCGAGGCGACGATTAAGGTCTCGGCCTTTATCTCGTGCCCGTCGTCCGTCCAGAGCCTGAAGGGGCGCCCGCTCAGGTCAACCTTGTTGACGAAGGTGACGAGGAACTCTGTCCCGAAGCGCTTGGCCTGCTCCTCGAACTGCTGCATCAGCTCGGGGCCTTGAATCCCTTCGGCGAAGCCGGGGTAGTTCTCGACCTCGGTCGTGATGGTCAACTGGCCGCCGGGCTGCGGGCCGTGTATGACGAGCGGGTGGAGTTCGGCGCGCGCGGCGTAGATGGCCGCGGTCAGTCCGGCCGGCCCGCTGCCGACGATGACGACTTCGCGGTGCATGGTCTCTTTCATGCCTTTGATTGAAACTCTCCTCGGGGGATTTGTCTGTAAGCGCGCTTACCTTTGCGGCGCGCTGGTGGTAGCCTTTTTCTCGGCGCGTGTAGTATAACTTCTCGCGCCGGAAGTAGTCGAATTTGACCGCGCGCGCCGCCGTGGGCACTTTTCACCGGCCGCGGCCGCCGAGACCTTTTGAGCACCCAGCCGCAAGAGTTGAGCACGTCCAGACAGTCCCCCGTCTTCGAGGTGCGGCGCGTCGCCGTCCTCGGCGCGGGCACGATGGGCCACGGCATCGCGCAGGCCGCGGCCGCCGCCGGGTTGGCCGTCACGCTCCGCGACGTTTCGGAAGAATTGACCGCAAAAGGACTGCGCTCGATTGAGTCAAATCTGACTAAGGGCGTCGCGCGCGGCAAGGTTTCCGAAGAAGAACGCACGCGCGCTCTCTCCAACATCTGCACCACAACCCATCTCGAAGAGACGCGGGGCAGCGACCTCTTCATCGAGGCCGTGCCCGAACGGCTCGAACTCAAGCGCGAGACGCTACGCGAAGTCGAACGGCTGAACGCCGCGGACTTCATCTTCGCCACCAACACCTCTTCCCTCTCGATATCCGAAATCGCCGAAGGCTCAAGCCGCCCCGAGCGCGTCGTCGGCATGCACTTCTTCAACCCCGCCCACATCATGCGCCTCGTCGAGATAGTCCGCGGCCGAGAGACCTCGGACGAAACCGTCGAAGCGGTGCGCGCCGTCGCGTTGCGGATGAAGAAGGAGCCCATCGTCGTCCGAGACGTGCCCGGCTTCGCGTCGTCTCGTCTGGGCGTGGCGCTCGGGCTCGAAGCGATGCGGATGGTCGAGGAGGGCGTGGCGGAAGCGAAAGATATAGATACGGCGATGGAGTTGGGCTACAATCACCCTATGGGGCCGCTCCGCCTGACCGATCTCGTCGGCCTCGACGTGCGCCTCCACATCGCCGAGTACCTGCACGCCAAGCTCGGCTCGGAGCGCTTCCGCCCCCCCGACCTACTCCGGCGCATGGTCGCCGAAGGCCGGTTGGGTAAGAAGAGCGGCGAGGGCTTCTATAAATGGAATGAGTAATCAGTCCACCGACTTTATGAGCAGGCCACCGAACGAAGAGAGACGATTCGCGCTGCGCATGGCGCTGAGGCTGCCCATCGTGGTGTCGGGCCGTGCCGAGGACGGGGCGGCTTGGAGCGAGCCGACCGAAACGGACGACATCTCGACCCTCGGCGCGCTCTTCCACCTCAACCAGCGCGTCTCGCGCGGCGACCAGCTCTACCTGCGCGCGCACCGCCCCGACGGCTCGCCCATCGAGGCCACGGCGCGCGTCGTGCGCACCGCGCCCGCCATCTACGGCACGGCGCGCGTCGGCGTCCAGATCGTCGAGCCGACCGACAACTGGCTCCGCCTCTTCGTCTCATGGGTCGCCGACGAGCAGGCGGGCACGCCCGAGGGCGACAAACAATAAGAGCCGTAATCCGTGAACCGTAAACCGTGACGAGAGAGAACACGACTCTTCTTGTCACGGTTTACGGTTTACGGATTACGGGTTTTGGAGAACGACAATGGCTTCATACGAGACTTTACTGCTTGAGCGGCGCGGGCGCGTCGCCGTCATCACCATCAACCGGCCGCAGAAGCTCAACGCCCTGAACATACAGACGCGCGCGGAGGGCGCGGCGGCTCTGGACGAGTTAAGGGACGATAACGAGATTCGCGTCGTCGTCATCACCGGCGCGGGCGAGAAGGCTTTCGTCGCGGGCGCGGACATCGCCGAGTTCGAGGGGCGCACGGCCGTCACGCAGCGCGACGTGATGACCGCGCGCTCGCTCTTCACCGCCGTGGACACTTTCCCGAAGCCCGTCATCGCCATGATCAACGGCTTCTGCCTCGGCGGCGGCTGCGAGTTGGCGCTCTCGTGCGACATACGCGTCGCCAGCGAGACGGCGCGCTTCGGCCAGCCAGAGATCAACCTCGGCATCATCCCCGGCGGCGGCGGCACCCAACGCCTCACGCGCCTCGTCGGCGAGGGCAAGGCGATGGAGCTCATACTCACCGGCGACATGATAGACGCGCAGCACGCCTTCAACCTCGGCCTCGTCAACCTCGTCGTCCCCGCCGCAGACCTCGAAGGCAGGACGATGGAACTCGCCAACCGCATCGCCGAGAAGAGCCCCATCGCGCTCCGCATGGCCAAGGAGGCGGTCAAGACGGCCGCCCGCGCCAGCCTCGACGAGGGCCTGCGCCGCGAGATAGACCTCTTCGCCCTCACCTTCTCCTCCGCCGACAAGGACGAGGGCGTCCGCGCCTTCCTTGAGAAGCGCAAGCCCGACTTCAAAGGCGTCTGAGCCTCTAAACCGAAACGACGACAGACGGGCTTACCGGACTCCCGCACTCCGGTAAGCCTGTTTGCGTTTTGCACGCCCGAACTGCTATGTTATTTTTCCGTTCGCGGGGCCGTAGCTCAGCTGGGAGAGCGCTTGAATGGCATTCAAGAGGTCAGGGGTTCGATCCCCCTCGGCTCCATTAAGTAGGGTTAAGATTTAAGGCCACCGGATTGGTGGCCTTAAGTGTTTTTGGTGGGTTTGACAGGCGTTACAGATGGCGGAGGGCGTCGCGGGCGAGGGCTTTGGCTTTTTTGAGTTTCTCGTCGCCGTCGCCTTTGCCGCCGACGCTGAGCATGAAGAAGCGTTCGCCCTTGAGGACGTAGAGGGCGCCGCCGACGCGGTTGGCAGACCAGAAGGCTTCGTCGCCGAGGCCGGGAACGCGTACGGGCGGGGCGCCGCGCTCTTCTTCCTCCTCGCGCCCCCCTGCCTCTCTTCCGCCGCGCTCCTTCTCCTTTTCACCGGACTCCTTTGTCTTTTCGCCGCGCCCCTTCTCCCTCTGCTCCTTCCCGCTTCCGCGTTCGCCCTTCTCCCATTCGCCGAAATTGTCCTCCCAGAACTGCTTCGCCGTACGCCCGGCCGCGGCCGTCGGGTCTTTCTCAGTCACCGTGAGGCTGACTGAGTTGGAGAAGGTCGGCAGCGTGTAGAAGCACTGCAGGTTGAGCAGCCCACCGGCCGCCTGCGCGCTGGCTTTGGTCTCCTTCAGGGGCTCGCCCTGCACCGCCTGTAGCTCCGCGCTCGTCAGAAGCGAACAAGGGTCAACGTCGCCTTTCGGCGCGGGCGTCGTCGGCGTAGCCGTTGGGCCGGCGTTCGTCTGGCCGGGCGCGGGCGAGGCCGCGGCCGTGCGGTTCGTCGTCGCGGACTGTTCGTTCGTCGCGGGCTGTGTACAACCGCCCAACAGGGCGAGAGAAGAGAGCAGCAAGAGACAAACTCTTCGGCGCATGGAGTCCTCCGTCGTCGTCGCTGTTCGTGCGGCGGGATTCTTGCACGGCCGCGGCGTACGAGGCAACACACAATGTAATCGCAACAATCCGTTTTCCGCCGAATTTCCACGCGTTTTCGACGCGCACACGCGGCTCAAGAATTCCTCAACCGCCCCCTCTTAATCTGCTAACCAACTTACCAGCGAATAGTCCGCGGTTCTCCTACGAGCGTCGCCAGTAACGCTCGCACATGAACCGCAGCCCCAAAGGTTCGGCGCACGGCCCGCCATGCGAGGAGGAAGTGAGATGAATAACCCGGCACGCGAGCGTTCGGTTTCGAGGTTCAACCGGCTCAGAAGACTGGTCGCGTTCCTCTGCCTGTTAGGTTTCGCGACCGCGATGCTCGTCATCCCCGTCACGCACGGGGCGGGCGGCCTCTTCGCGCCGGCCGCGGCGGCGGAGAACGCCTGCGTCGCGCCGGGCGTCACAGTCCAGACGGACGCGAGCGGCGACCAGACGGGCGCGACGGCCACGAGCCAGCTAGACCTCATCTCGGTGCAGATCGCGGAGCCTTACGTCTCGGCCTCAGACCACTCCATCGTCTTCACGCTCAAGGCCAACAACCTGAGCGGCGGCCCGCAGACCAACTCCACTTGGGCCGTCTTCATGAACGTCGCGGACACCGCCGGCACCAGCCGCACGATCTTCTTCGACATGAACACGGTTGACAGCCCCACGGGCGCGGTCGGCTACAACTACGGCTACGACAGCGGCAACAACACGACCTCGCAGGGCGCGGGCACAGTCATCACGGGCTCTTACACAACCGACGGCACGATCACGCTCAAGGTCAACACGGCGAGCAGGCTCGTCTTCAACGACATCACCGGCGCACATCAGTTCGACGTTGACCTCAGCGCGCCCGGCAAGAGCCTGACGGCCATACAGGGGCAGACGCAGTTGTTCGTCGGCGTCATCGGCAACGGCGGCAGCCTCACGACTGACACCACGACGCAGGGCAGCGGCGCGTACACGACCGTCGGCAACGCAGCGTGCCAAGCGAGCACGCCCACGCCCACGCCGACACCGACTTCAACTCCGACGCCTACGCCGACGCCCGGCGGCGACCACACACTGACCGACGCCGGCGGCCCTCTGACTTTCACGGGCGGGCCTTACCTCGTCCCGAACCCTTCGGCGCAGGCGAACGGCAAGCCCATCTGCAACGCCGCGCTTCCCTGCGACGAGTACGCCTTCAACGTCAACGTGAGCAACACGACTTCGAAGACGAAGTACATACGCGTCGAGCTGGCTTGGCCCGTCGTCGGCGAGGCGCAGTTCGACCTCTACGTCTTCGACGGCACGACCGCCAACGGAAAGCTCATCGCGCAGTCGCTCGGCGACGCGACCTACGTCATGCCGGACGTGTGCCTGATACCGGCCTCGGCCGCCTCGAACGGAACCTACACGCTGCGCATTGTTCCCTTCCTCCCGCTCGGGCAGAGCGTCACGGGCAAGGTGAGTCTCGTTGACATCCCGGCGGCCGCGCCTTCCGACGCGGGCGGGGGCGCGAGCTTCTCCAACCACAACGCGCCGGCCAACCTCGGCAACTCCGCGGGCGAGCCTTCCATCGGCGTTGACTGGAATCCTAACGCGGCCGAGTTCAAGCACGACAAGGTCAACACGGGCGGCGTCGCCTTCTTCAGCGCGAACGGCGACTCGTTCCCCGGCGCCGCGCTCGAAGCGCGCGTGAGCTTCGACGACAGCACGAGCCCGGCGACCGCGACGTGGGAAGACGTTTCGGCCGTCTACGTACAGCAGACCGGCCTCGTTGACCCCATCGGCTGGGTTGACCACCAGACCGGCCGTGTCTTCCAACTCGAACTCATAGGCGGGCAGGGCAACAGCACCGCGGCCTACTCCGACGACGACGGCAAGACTTGGACGCCGATGCAGGGCGGCGGCCTCCCCGCCGGCCCCGACCACGAGACCTTCGGCGGCGGCCCGTACAACAACAACTCGACGCCCGCGCCTCCGCCGCACCCGCTCTACCCGAACGCGATTTACTATTGCTCGCAGAACATCGTCGGCGGCGCCGAGTGTTCGCGCAGCGACGACGGCGGCCTGACCTTCGGCCCCGGCATAGACATCTTCACGCCGACGCAGTGCTACGGCGGCATCCACGGCCACGTCAAGGTCGGCCCCGACGGCACGGTCTACGTTCCGAACTCCTCCTGCACTTCCGGCACCGGCGGCAGTCAGGGCGTCGCCGTCTCGACCGACAACGGGCTGACGTGGGTTGACCGAACCGTCCCCGTCAGCACCGGCAGCGGCGACCCTTCGGTCGGCATAGACGCCGACAACAAGCTCTACATCGGCTACGTCAACGCCGACGGCCGCCCGCACGTCGCAGTCTCGATTGACCACGGCTCGACTTGGACGGACGACTTCGACGCGGGCGTGCCCGCCGACTGCAACGCGGCCGCCGACCCGAACCCGAACTACGCGCAGTGCCGCGTCAAGAGCTCGGTCTTCCCCGTGATGGTCGCGGGCGACTCGGGCCGCGCCGCCTTCGGCTTCCTCGGCAGCACGACCGGCGGCAACTATCAGGACGAGGCGACCTATCAGGGCGTCTGGTACTTCTACGTCGCCATGACCTACGACGGCGGCAAGACTTGGACGACGACGAACGCCACGCCGGGCGACCCCGTCCAGAAGGGCTCGATCTGTCTCGGCGGCGTGCTCTGCGGCGACGACCGCAATCTGCTCGACTTCAACGACATCACGGTTGACAAGGAAGGGCGCGTGCTCGCCGCCTACGCGGACGGCTGCGTCGCCTCTCAAGGCTGCACCGCGCCGGATTACAACGGCCGCGCCAGCAAGGCTTCGATGATTCGTCAGTCCGGCGGGCGCCGCCTGTTCGCCGCGTACGACCCGGCCGGCACGCCGACGCCGACGCCAACACCGACGCCAACGTCCACACCAACTCCGACAGAGACGCCTACGCCGACCGCAACGCCGACGCCGACTCCATGCGCCGGTTCGTCGCCGTCGTACTCGGTTCACCTCGCGCCGCAGGGCTTCGGCGAAGATTGGGGCGAGCCCTCCATCGGCGTGAACTGGAACACCGAACAGACTTTCAACGGCACTCGCAACGGCGGCACCGTGATGTCGTTCGGCGGCTTCGGCGACCCCGGATTCTCTCTGACCGACCCCAACATCATGGGGCTGCGCGTCACGTTCGACGACACCAACCCGTCCGCGCCGAAGGCCACTTGGGAGCACACGGCGGCCATGCCTCTGGTCGGCGCGGCGCGCGCCTACGGCGACCCGATAATGTTCACAGACCCGCAGACGGGCCGGACGCTCTTCAGCCAGTTGATAGCTCTGACGCCCGCGGGCTCGACGACCGAACTCACCGACGACGACGGCAAGTCGTTCCTGCCGAGCGAGGGCTCGGGCCTGCCTTCGATGCTCGACCATCAGACCATCGGCGGCGGACGCTTCGCAGACCCCGTGCCGACGGGCGCAGCTTACAAGAACGCCGTCTACTACTGCTCGCAGTCCGGCGTCTACAGCGGCGGCAACGGCCTCGCCACCTGTTCGCTCAGCGTTGACGGCGGCATCACGTTCGGGCCGGGCGTGCCCATCTACGCGTTCGAGAACTGCGGCGGCCTCCACGGTCACCTAAAAGTCTCGCCCAAAGACGGGACGGCCTACATCCCGAACGCCGTCTGCGGCGCCGGACAGGGCGTGGTTCTCTCGGAAGACAACGGCCTGACGTGGACGTTCCGACCCGTCACGGGCGCGACCTCCGGCCCGAAGGGCGACCCGTCTGTCGCCATCGCCACCGACGGCACGGTCTACTTCGGCTATCAGAACGGCGACGGGCACGCCTACGTCGCGGTCTCGCACGACAAGGGACAGACGTGGGTCAACAACACCGATGTCGGCGCCGCCTTGGGAATCAAGAACAGCGTCTTCCCGGCAATCGTCGCGGGCGACGGCGACCGCGCGGCGGTGGCCTTCTTCGGCACGACGACCGGCGGCTCCGACTTCAACCAGCCTAACTTCGCGGGCGTCTGGTATCTCTTCGTCGCCACGACCTACGACGGCGGCAAGACTTGGACGACCGTCAACGCGACGCCCGGCGACCCCATACAGCGCGGCGGCATCTGCGACGACGGCGACTGCCGCAACCTGCTCGACTTCATAGACGCGACCGTTGACAAGCAGGGCCGCGTGCTCGTCGGCTACGACGACGGCTGCATCACGGCCGGCTGCGTCGCCGGCACAAACGGCAACGACTTCACGGCGAAGGCTGCCATCGCGCGCCAGTTGAACGGCCCGCGCATGTTCGCGGCCGCCGACCCGCCGTGCGGCACTCCGACGCCGACGCCGACAGCAACGCCGACGCCGACGCCGACGCCGATAACAGAAATCAAGCCCGCGCCGCAGGACGCCGGCCCGAAGGTCGGCTTCCAGAACTACGAGGCGCCGGGCACGCTTGTCAACGTCACTTCGAGCAGTCAGGGGCCGTCGGCGCACACCGTCGAATACCTCGGCCACGACGCGGGCGAGCCTTCCGTCGGCAACAACTGGAAGACGGGCGTCACGAGCTATCAGTCTGACCTACAGACGCTCTTCATCACCTTCGACGACTCGTGCCCGGCCGGCGGCGCGTCGTGGGTCAACCGCCCCGCGCCGACCTCGCAGTTCGTTGACTCAGACCCGATAGGCTTCACAGACCGCTACACAGGCCGAACGTTTGCGGGCGAGCTGACTCTGACTTCGCCTTCGTGCAAGACCTCTTTCACGGACGACGACGGGCAGACGTGGGTGCCTTCGCAGGGCAGCGGCCTCGGCGCGAGCGTTGACCACGAGACCATCGGCGGCGGCCCGTTCCACGCGCCCTTAACGCGCGACCCGGCGGGCCCGGTCTACCCGGACGCGGTCTATTACTGCTCGCAGCTACCGCAGTCTGCCTGCGCCAGAAGCGACGACGGCGGCCTGACCTTCGGGCCTGTCGTCCCCGTTGACCCCGTGGGCGACGCGCACTGCGGCGGCCTGCACGGGCACGTCAAGGTCGCGCCCGACGGCACCGTCTACCTGCCCTTCAACTACTGCGACGGGCAGGGCGCGATGATCGTCTCGCAGGACAACGGGCTGACGTGGGCTATCCGCCACGTCCCGGCCACGGTCTCGAACCAGAGCGACCCGGCCGTGGGCGTTGACGACAACGGCCGCGCATACTTCGTCATGGCGAGCGCGACCGGCTACGGCTCGCAGGCCGTGGTCGCCACGACCGACGACGCGGGCCAGACTTGGCTGAGCGCCTACGACGTGGGCTCGGTCTACGGGCTGAAGAACATCGCGTTCCCGGCTGCGGTCGCGGCCGACAAGGGGCGCGCGGCGGTCGCCTTCTACGGGACGACCACGGGCGGCGACTTCTCGCAGAACGGCTTCAAAGGCGTCTGGCACCTCTACGTCGCAGAGACCTTCGACGGCGGCAACACTTGGACGACTACGGACGCGACGCCGAACGCGCCCGTACAGCGCGGCTGCATCTGGACGCACGGCGGCGCGAACATCTGCCGCAACCTGCTCGACTTCTTCGACATGACCGTTGACAGGGAGGGGCGCGTCCAAGTCGGCTACGTCAACGGCTGCGCCGGAGGAACCTGCGCGCAGGCGGCGCCCACGGCAAACGGCAACGCATACACCGCGCTCGCCACCATCGCGCGGCAGTCGAGCGGCCGCCGTCTGGTCGCATCGTACGACCCGCAGAACCCGACGACGGCGCCGGGCGTGCCTTCGGTCAACGTCCGTCGCGTCGGCGACGTGGTTCACCTCGCATGGTCTGAGGCCGACACCGGCAACTCGCCGATTACGAGCTACCAAGTTCTGCGCGGGACGGCAAGCGGCGGCGAGACGTTGCTCGCGACCGTGCCCGGCGGTCAGACTTCTTACGACGACCTCGCGGCCAACGACGCCGCGCAGACCTACTTCTACAAGGTCGTGGCGTTGAACGCCGTCGGTTCTTCGTGCGCCGCGAACGAGACGGCCGCGCCGTACGCGGGCGACACCTGCAACGGCGTCGTACTACAGCGCAACCCTCCGGGCCGCCCGGAGCAGAGCGCGCAGGGTCAGGCGCCCGCCTCGCTCGCCATTGACTACATCGCCGCGGGCGAGCCCCCGGCGACCAACAACCTGATGTTCAGGATGAAGGTCACGAGCCTTGAGAGCGTGCCGGCCAACAGCCGCTGGCGCATCGTCTGGAACTCTGAGTCGGCCGAGGGGCAGCAGTACTACGTCGGCATGCGCAGCGACGCGCAGGGCGCCGTGAGCTTCGAGTACGGGCACGTCGCGACGCAGGTCGTCGGGCTGGTGCTCGGCGTCCCGACCGAGACGAAGGACGGCGACATCGAGGGCGGCTTCGACAAGGACGGCACGATCACGATGTACGTCCCGAAGGACAAGGTCGGCAACCCGCAGCCCGGCGACCTGCTCGGCGCGGTCAACGGCCGGACGTTCACGGGCGACACCTCGGAGACGGGCACGCTCCAACGCTCGACGCTGCTCGTAGACCACACGTTCGTCAAGGCGCAGCGCGACAACGGCGCGCCGGCCGCGACCTACATGATCGCCGGCAACCCGGCCGCCGGGTGCGCGTCTGCGACTCCGACGCCCACGCCGACACCAACTCCGACTGCGACGCCGACACCTACGCCTTCGCCGACGCCGACGGAAACTCCGACGCCGACTCCTACGGCAACACCAACACCCACGGCGACACCAACGCCGACAGCAACGCCGACGCCAACTCCAACAGCAACTCCGACTCCGACATCAACGCCGACGCCGGAGCCGACTCCGACCACGACTCCGACGGCGACCCCGACTCCGACGGCAACGCCCACGCCGACGGGTACGCCCACGCCGCCGCCGCCCAACGTGACGACGGTGCAGTTCAGCTCTGACACCTACAGGGTGCGCGAGGGCGACGGGCAGGCGACGATAACGGTCACGCGCACGGGGCCGACCGACGGCAAGACCGACGTGCATTACGCCGTCGGCGACGGCACGGGCAATCAGCGCCGTGACTTCACGCGTGCGTCCGGCCAACTCAAGTTCGAGCCGGGCGAGACCAGCAAGCAGTTCGAAGTGCTCATCAACGAGCGCTCGGGCGACACGGGGTCGAGGACGGCCACGCTCAGTCTGGACAACGTCCACGGAGGGTCGCTCGGCTCGCCAAGCACGGCGGTTCTGGAAATTCAGGGCGACGGCGCGGCGGACAGCGGGTCTAACACGAATGACGACCCGTCGAAGTTCGTGCGTCAGCACTACCACGACTTCCTCAACCGCGAGCCGGACGAGGACGGCCGCGCCTTCTGGACTCGCGAGATTACGTCCTGCGGCGGCGACAGGCAGTGCGTCGAGGTTAAGCGCATCAACGTCTCGGCCGCGTTCTACCTCTCCATCGAGTTCAAGGAGACCGGCTACCTCGTCGAGCGCATCTACAAGACCGCTTACGGCGACGCGACGGGCATGTCCACGCTTGGCGGCGCACACCAGTTGAAGGTGCCCATCGTGCGGCTCGAAGAGTTCCTGCCCGACACGCAGGAGATTGGGCAGGACGTGGTCGTGCTGCAAGCGGGCTGGGAGCGGAAGCTCGAACAGAACAAGCAGGCGTTCATGGACGAGTTCGTCGCGCGCGACAGGTTCAACGCAGCCTACCCGGCCTCGTTGACGCCCGCCGACTTCGTGGACAGGCTCAACCAGAACGCCGGCAATCCTCTGTCACGTGCGGAGCGCGACCAACTGGTAAGCGACCTTGCAAGCGGGGCGAAGACGCGCGCGCAGGTCTTGCGTGCCGTGGCCGAAGACGACGATCTGGTGAAGGCCGAGTTCAACCGCGCCTTCGTGCTGATGCAGTACATCGGCTATCTCAGGCGCAACCCCGCAGACGCGCCCGAGCCGGGGCTCGACTACACGGGCTACGACTTCTGGCTGCGTAAGCTCGACGAGTTCGGCGGCGACTTCGTCCGCGCCGAAATGGTCAAGGCGTTCATCACGTCGCTTGAGTACAGGGGCCGTTTCCAGAGCGGGAACGCCGACGCCGAGTCAGCGGCCGCGGGCGCTTCAGTGAAGAGCCCGCCGACGTGGGTGGAGAGTGCCGCGCGCACACTCTACTTCTGGCTCGCGCCGCCTTCCGCGCGGACGTTCACCTCGGGTTAACGCCTGACGCCTTCGTGCGAAGCCAGCACAAATGAAACGAGCGGGGGGACGCCTGCCCCTCCGCTCGTTTCGTATTCGCGCCACGGCGATGACGTTTCAGTCGGTGTTCGGCTGTCGTCAGTCGCGGCCGGTCAGTGTGAAGTCGGCCGGGTCGTAGTCCGCGTCCTGCTCTTCGTGCTGGCGCCGGAGTTCCTCGACGAGGCGCGCGAGGTCGGCCGTCTGCTCGTCGGTCAGGTCGTGGAAGATGACGCCGAAGCCGACCCTGTCCATGTGGTACTTGACCTTGCCGCTCAGGCGCAGCCAGCGCCGGTCGGACATCCACACGCGCACGTGGAGCATTTGCCCCTCCATCACGGTGGCCTTCGTTTTGACGAAGCACTCCTTGGGGCCGATGCTCGTGATGGTGCCGCTGCGCGGGGCGTCGGGCGTCGGCCCGAAGGCGCAAGAGAGGTCGGCGAGGAATCGAGTCTGCTGTTTCCCGTTGGTCATGTCAGTGTCCGCCCGTGAGGTTCGGTTCGCCCAGTTTTCCTTCAGTCCGCTCAGTCTTCCGCGGTGAAGAGTTTCATCGTCTTGACGGTCGTGTTCGGGACGGGTGGCGGCGGCGACGTGCGCTCGGGCATGTGAACCTTGCGCACCTTCTCGTTGGTCTCGACGATAATCTTCTCGGCGTCGGCCGGGCTCGAAGGCCGAGAGAAGTAGTAGCCCTGCCCGTACTCACATTTGAGGTCGCGCAGAATCTTCAACTGCTCGCGCGTCTCGACGCCCTCGGCCACCACGTCCATGCCGAGCACCTGCGCCAGCATGACGATGGTGCGGACGATCTCGACGTTCTCGGGGTTGTTCGCCATGCGCGTGACGAAGGAGCGGTCAATCTTGAGCGTGTCAATCGGGAAGCGGTGCAGGTAGCTCAAAGAAGAGTAGCCCGTCCCGAAGTCGTCTATCGCCAACTGCACGCCGAGGTCGCGCAGCGCGCGCAGCATCTCGGTGGCGGCGTCTATGTTGTCCATGACGGCGCCCTCCGTGATTTCGAGCTTCAACTGGCGCGGGTTCAGCCCCGTCGTGCGCAGCACGTTGTCTATCTGCGCGATGAGCAGCGTGTGGTTGAACTGCTTGGCAGACAGGTTGACGCTCATGAAGATCGGCGACGCCTGCGGGTAGCTCTCCTGCCACTCGCGCATCTGCCGGCAGGCTTCGTGCAAGACCCACTCGCCGATGCCGATGATCTGGCCCGTGTCCTCCGCAATCGAGATGAAGTCGAGCGGCGAGATGAGGCCGCGCTCCGGGTGGTGCCAGCGCACCAGCGCCTCGAAGCCGCAGAGCTTGAAGTTGTCGAGCGAGACGATGGGCTGGTAGAGCAGGAAGAACTGATCCTTCTCAAGCGCCTTCCGCAAATCGGTCTCTATCTGCAAGAGGTTGACGGCCGACGCGTGCATCGTGTGGTCGAAGACGACGTGCCTCGCCTTGCCGAGCGACTTCGCGCGGTACATCGCCGTGTCCGCGTCGCGCAGGATGTCTTCGGGGTCTGAATAACTCCCGCTGCCGGTCGCCACGCCGATGCTCATCGTCGTGAAGACTTCGCGCCCGCTCAGAGTGATAGGCGCGGAGACTTCCTGCTGGATGCGCTCGGCGACCTGCACGGCCTCGCGGTCGTCGCCGAGGTCGTCGAGCAGGATGGTGAACTCGTCGCCGCCGACGCGCGCGACGGTGTCGCCCTGCCGCAGACAGCTCTCAAGCCGCCGCGCGACTTCGACCAGAAGCAGGTCGCCCGCGACGTGGCCGAGCGAGTCGTTGATGACCTTGAAGCGGTCGAGGTCGCAGAAGAGGACGGCGAAGCGGCTCGACGCGACGCGCTTGGCGCGGGCGATGGTGAGCTTGACGTGGTCGGCGAAGAGAGTGCGGTTCGGCAGTCCGGTCAGAGGGTCGTGGAAGGCGTCGTGGCGCAGGCGCTCTTCAGACTGCTTGCGCTCGGTGATGTCTTGCAGTTGGAGGACGAGGTACGTCTCGTCGTCCTGCGCGTCCTGAAAGCGCGCGACGTTCCAGAGCGCCCAGACCTGCTCGCCGCCGCGGCGGTGGTGGCGCACCTCCATCTGTAGGAAGTCGGACTGCTGGCGGAGCATGCTCTTCAGTCCGGCGAGCGCCGGGCCGAGGTCGTCCTTGTGCGTGATGGCCTTCAGGCTCGAATACATCAGCTCCGACTCTGCGTAGCCGAGGAACGTGCTGAGCGAGCGGTTGACCCAGAGCAGTTGGCCCTTCGAAGAGATGACGGCCATGCCGATGGCCGCGTACTCGAAGGCGGCGTTGAACTGGTTCGTGTTCGCGAACTGCGACGCCGAACTCTGCCGCATCCACGCGCGAGCCCGCGCGCCCGAGCGGTGCGCCTGATAGAGCGAGTCAACGGCAGCGGCGGCCGCGCACAGTGCGACCAGCGAGTCGAGCGCGAAGCCCTCGGGCACCTGCGCGGCCAGCACCGCGAAGAACGACGCGAGCAGGCACGCGGTCAGAGTCCACGCCAGCGCGTCAACGGCCGCGCGCCCCTTCGAGCGAACCGCGGGCCTGTAGCCGTAGGCCGTGAGCTGCGCCCACTCGGCCGCCGCGTGCGCGAGCGAAAAGAGCATGGCCGCGAGCGCCCCCGCGTAAGGGTTGACTACCGGCGCGGTGATGCCGAGCGCCTGCGCCGCGAAGCCCGCGGCGAGAGTCGCCACGGCTGCGGGCGCTGCGTCCGAGACGAGCAGCCCGTCGCGGCGCGAGAGCCTGAGCGAGGCGACGGCCGCCGAGACGGCCGCCAGCGGCACGGCCGCCTCGAACCCGTAGAGCAGCGCCGTCAATAGCACGAAAGTCATCGAGACGGGGACGGCGCTCGCCGCGCGCGGGACTTTCAGGCAGAGGCGCGTGCCCGTCGTCACGGCGCAGAAGGCGAGCATGAGGTAGCGCGCGTCCCACAGCAGATGCGCCGAGGTCGGGAGGGAGAAGGCCAGTGCGGCCAGCCCGAGGGCGACTGTCAGGAGCGCGTATGCGCGCGCCGGACTTTTCGTGTAGGTCAGAATCATTTGAGGGTTGTCTCGGCGTCTTCCGCCGCGAATCCAGTTGGCGGGCGTTTCGTAGGGCGGAGTGGATTAGCTCGATTCCCCGGTGTGGCGATCCGCACTCGCCCCCACCACGCGCGCGAGGGGAGAATCGCGGTTACACAAGCAAGACTCGTACCCGCGTCACTCTCACACGGGCGCCGGTGTCAAACGTCAGGCACGGGGCGTTGTGGCTTGTGTACGTTCAGTGACCGAACAAAGGGCGACGTGGTGACAAATAACGTCAGCGCGCGGGTGCCAAATCACGTTACGTGCCGAATTTTGCGTCACGAAAAACGCGTCTGCGGTCGAACCGCTAAGCAAAAAAGCGCCGCCGCGCGTGTGGCGGAGAAAAATTGTTTCGCGTTCGGGCGGCATGCGACTTGTAGCTAAAGACGCGAGCGAGACGCCGCCCGTGTGCGTCTCGCGGCCCCTTTATGCTCTCTCAACTCCCGCCCCAGCGAGAAGGTCTGGTATCGCCATGAACCAAAACGATATCCCCAACCCGACCGACATCGGTGGAGAGACGCCCACCCCAGAGCTCGTGACCGCCCTCTCCGTCAGCCCCGTTCCCGAAGTCAACGCCGACTTGAAAGTCACAGCCGGCGCGAAGTCCGAGCGGAATGTTGACGCGGTCGCGCCCGACCCGTTCGCCGTAGGCGTGCGCGTGCTCCGGATGGCTCCCGCATGGCTTTTAAGCATGACCGCCGGCTGCTCTCTGCTCATCATCCTGCTCGGCTGGATGAACCCCGGCGGCATGGCCAACACAGTCGCCTACGCCCCCGCCTTCAACGACGCGCGCCCCGCCACCACCGCGCCCGCGCAACCGGCCGCGCCCGCACAGCCGGCTCAAACTACTGAACCCGCGGCCGCTCCCGCCAGCGCGGCTCCCACGGCGGAAAGCGTCCCCGCCGCGGCGTCCGGGCAGGCCGCGCCCGCGCCAGCCGCCACCGAACAGGCCCCCGCCCCGACGCCGCAGGCGGAAGAGAAAGCTCAACCCGAAGCTCCGTCTAAGACCGCGGAAACTCCCGCCCAGAGCACCGACGCGGCCGGGAATTTCACCGTGCAGGTCGGCTCCTTCAACAGCTCTTCCGAGGCCAACGAGCGCGTCTCCGGGTTGAGAAACGCCGGGTTCGAAGCGCGCTCGGTCGCAGTCGAGTTGCCGGGCCGCGGCACTTGGTACAGAGTTCAGGTCGGGCGCTTCGCCGACCGCGCCGAGGCGTCGAAGACCGCCGCGAGCCTTCGCTCGAAGGGCGCGGGCGCGGCCCTCGTCGTCCCCGCACAGAAGTAGCCCGAGCCAACGGAACCAGCGTCGAACGTCGCCCCCCAACAGCAAGTAAACGCCCCGAACTAAGCCTCTTCAGGACAGAGATGTTTACGGCCCAAACACACCCGGGGGTGCGCGACGTGACGGGCCCCGGCGTGGCTCCGTCCCACTTCAAGATCGTCGAGGGTTACGCGCGTTTCTTCGCGCGACCCGAGGTGCGCCTGCGCTTCCTGAACAGCACGCTCTCGCTACAGGCGCAGCGTGCCGCGAAGTTGGAAGAATCGCTCGGCCGCTGGCGCTTTCTGCGCAGGTACGACCTCGGCGAAAAGCTTCTGAACCTCTCGCTCTACACGCTGATTTTCCGCGAAGTCGGGCGGCTTCTGCCTTCTGACTCGGGCGGGCGGCGCGGGCTGCTCGGGCTGCACAAGGAGGCGCCGCTCTCTGCGCGCGTACTCTACCGCTGCTACCAGTTCCGCCGGCCTCTCTACGCCGTGGCGGCGTTGGCGGCGGTCGTGCTCTGCTTCTTCGCCTACCGCGGCGCGGCGTGGTCTGCGCGGCGCGCGGGCGAATACTTGGCGGGGCGTTATCGAGTGGTCGAGCGCGTCTATGCAGGTGAGAGGGCACCCGTCGCGCCGGAACTCGCCGGCCGCCTGCCGTCCTACCAGCCCGAGAAGGTCTGGCTGGTCGAGCAGGGCTCGGACTTCGAGCGCTACAGCAACGGCGCGCGCATCATCAACACCTACGAGACCGCGAACCGCCCGCGCCGCTACCTGACCTTCAAACAGGGCGGGACGGAGGCCGCGGGCGAGGCGCAGTCGGCGCCCGTCGGCATCGTCTACCACACTTCGGAGAGCGACCTGCTTCCCTTCAACGAGGACAACAGCGGCTCCATCGAATACCGCTCGAAGAACCTGCTCAACTACGTACGCGAGCACAAGTCTTACAACTACGTCATAGACCGCTTCGGGCAGGTCTACCGCGTCGTGCGCGACGAGGACGCCGCCTTCCACGCCGGGAATTCCGTCTGGTCGGACGGCCGCGTGACCTTCACGGGATTGAACGAGAGCTTCATCGGCGTCGCCTTCGAGACGAAGGCCGACGCGGACAAGGGCGAACAGTTGACCGAGGCGCAGCTCCTCGCCGGGCGACTGC
This sequence comes from Pyrinomonadaceae bacterium, assembly GCA_035248785.1. Classification (GTDB taxonomy): domain Bacteria; phylum Acidobacteriota; class Blastocatellia; order Pyrinomonadales; family Pyrinomonadaceae; genus QHXN01. The sequence continues at coordinate 114,137 of DATFHD010000036.1, forward strand.
TGACGCAGGTCTTGCGCAGCCGCTACCAGATTGACGACGCCAACTGCACCGTACACGGGCTGGTCTCGGTCAACCCCACGAACGGCCGCATCCTCTTCCACCATGACTGGGCGCGCAACTTCCCTTTCGAGGCGCTCGGCCTCTCGGACAAGTACGCGGTCGAGCCGGCGAGCGTCGCCGAGTTGGGCTTCGGCTACGACCCCGAAGTGTTGGCGCAGATAGGCGGGAGCGTGTGGCCGGGCGTCGCGGCGGCAGAGGGCGAGTTCGCGCGCCGCGCCGAAGGGGCGGGCGCCGAGCCCGACGAGTTGCGGCGCCGGATGCGCGCCGTCTACCGCGAGCGCATGGGCGCGCAGCGCGCCTTGCTGCGCGAGGAGGATAAGAAGGACGCGGGCGCTTCGGAAGAGGCCGGCCCCGAATCCTAAAGGCCGGGAAGCTTAAAAGGCCGACCTGTTAAGGCCGAACTGCCAAATTACGGAAGTCGCCACTGCCGTTTTTTGGAAGTCGTCCCGTCGTTTCTGGAAGTCGTCGCGGCGGTTTCTGGAAGTTAATCCACCAATTTCTGGAAGTGCTCTCCTCCCTTCCGAAAGGGCACGACCGTTGCAAGCCGCACACACGGCACGGCGGCGCGGACGCCGCCCGCGGCAGTCCCGCCGACAGTCTTTCTGCAAAGACCGTCCCCGACGAAAATTAAAACTCACTTGAGGAGACTATGATGGAAGAGAAAACCCAGACCCCGGCAGCACCCAAGGCGGAAACGATGGACGCGAAGGGCGGCCCCGTCGGGCTCGACATCGGCACCAGCCGCATCGTCGTCGCCGACGGCCCCGAAGGCTCGCGCACGCGCACGCAGCTCAACGCCTTCGTCCCCGTCCCCGTCTCCGAGATGGCCGAGAACATGCTCAGGCAGCGGGGGATGGTCTACGAGAAGAACTGCAAGAACCTCTTCGTCTACGGCAACGACTCCGAGTTCTTCGCCAGCTTCCTCGACACGGACGCGCGCCGCCCGATGTGCACCGGCCTCCTGAACCCGCAGGAGGCGAACAGCCAGCAGATGATCCAGAACATCATCAAGCTGATGGTGCCGCGCGCGCGCAAAGGCGAAGTGCTCTGCTTCAGCGCGCCGGGCAAGGGTGAGGGCGTCAGCGGCAACCTCGTCTACCACGAGGCCGTCCTCAAGCAGTTCCTCCAATCGCTCGGCTACACCGTCAAGCCCCTCAACGAGGGTCAGGCCGTCGTCTTCTCTGAGCTTCAGAGCGAGAATTTCACCGGCGTCGGCATCAGCTTCGGCGGCGGGATGTGCAACGTCTCGGTCTCGTTCATGTCCATGCCGATGATTACGTTCAGCGTGCCGAAGGGCGGCGACTACATAGACCGCAACGTGGCCGAGGTGATGGGCGAGAGCAACACGACGAAGGTTCGCCTCTTCAAGGAGGAGAAGCTAGACCTCTCGCGCCCCGCGCGCGACGAGATGACGCAGGCGCTCCACATCTTCTACGAGGACGTGATGCGCACGCTGATTGATCGCCTGCGCTCGGAGTTCTCGCGCTCGGGCCAGCTCCCCAAGGTTGACCGCCCGATGGCCGTGGTGCTCGCGGGCGGGACGGCGAGGCCGGCCGGCTTCCTTGAGAAGTTCGAGTCGCTGCTTCGCGCCGACGGCGAGTTCCCCATCCCCCTCTCCGAGGTGCGTATGGCCAGCGACCCGCTCTCGGCCACGGCGCGCGGCTGCTACATCGCGGCGCAGGCCGAGATGAAGTAAGCGGGGCGAGAACTCCGCCACGGCTCAGACACGACGAGGGGGAACGCGGCCGCGCTGGAGGCCCGTGCCCCCTCGTCTCACATTAACGCCGCGGGGCCGGGCGCCCCTTCCCGGCGCGGCGGCCGCGGAGGTCTTCGAACGGATGTGAAAGACCCCATCGCAGACGACGAGACCGAAGTCGAAATAGACCTCGACGAGATAGACTGGTCGGCGCCCTCCGCGGCCGACGAGTATTCGACCGTCTACGAGGCGGACGTGCTTTCGACCGCGGAGCACACGCCCGAAGCGCCCGCGGCCGAAGACCCGTTCGCACTCATCGAGCACGCTACCCGCGCGTCCGCCGCGCCGCCGCGACAGGCGCCGGCCGCTGCGTTGACGACGACCGGGCCGGAGGCGTCTGAAGAGGCGAAGCAGCAGCCGCAGCAGTTGAAGTCGTCGCCTCAGCAGCCGAAGTCGCGGCAGCCGCGGGCGGAACGACAGCCGCCGCGAGCGAAACAACAGCAGCCGCAGGCGGAACGGCAGCAGCCGCAGGCCGAGCAGCCGCCGCAGAATTCTTTCCACGCGGCCTTCGCCGAGATCGTCCGCGGCGTCGAGCCCGCGCCGCTGCGCGCGGTCGTCGGCTCGACCTTCGCGCGACTGCTGCGCGTGCTCGACACGCTCGCGGTGATGGAGAAGGCACTCTCGCGCCCGCAGGCCGTGAAGGTCGGCGCGCTCTTCGAGGACGTGCGGGCGCAGGCCGGCTTGCTGCTCGCGCACGTCAACATGACGCTCTCGGGCGGCGGGCTCGAACCGCACGTCCGCGAGGCGCTCGACGGCGTCCGCTTCGTCATCGGCCACGAGACGGCGAAGGTCTTCCGGCAGGAGTTCCCCGGCATCAACACCGACTCGCGCGTGGACTTCACCCGCGCCGACCTGACGCGCGCGTGGGGGCTCTTGCAGAACTGCCTACAGCAGACAGCCATCGCGCTCGCGCAGACCTTCGCGCCCGGCGTCACCGGCGAACATCTCTTCGAGGACTACAGGCGCAAGGTCGAAGACTCGCTCACGCTCTACAGCGAGCTGACGGGGCTGCTGCACAGGGTGCGCGCCGCCGAGGGGTCGAGTGGCATCCTGCTCAAGCACACGCTCGTCCGCCACCTCGAACACTTCCGCGACGAGACGATGCGCTTCCTGATGTACAAAGACTGGGCCGAGTTCGGGCGCTACGTGGAGAAAGTCAGCCGCGCCTTCGAGGAGATGGAGGATTTCGACGCCGTGCTCCACGAGTTCGCGCAGTACCTCGGCACGCTCATACACCACGTCGGCATGCGCGAGGTTCTGCGCGCCGCAGCGCCGCAGCGGCCCGAAGACGAAGGCTCGCCCGCCTTCGACCCGTTCGCGTAGCAGCCGGTTAAGGATTACGAGTGGAGCCAGAAGAGACGACGACACAGATGCAGACGGCCGCCGACACGAAGGAAACACAGCCCGCGAACTCCGCGGAGCGCAGGCAGCACGAGCGCCTGAGCGTCTACCTGCGCGTGCGTTGGGAGGGGATGCGCGGGCGCTTCGAGGGCACGGTCAGCGACATCAGCGCGGGCGGCTGCTTCATCCTCACCGAGGGCAACGCGGCGATGCGCGAGCTTGTGAAGCTTGAGATAGAGCTGCACACGGGCGCGTGGGTCAAGGTCTGGGCCGAGGTCACGAACCAGTTCGCGGGCGTCGGGTTCGGCGTGAAGTACACGGACTTCGAAGAGGAGGACGCCGGCAAGTTCAAGCTCTCGCTGACGCACACGAAGGCGCTGAAGCTGGCGGCCGACGCGCTGAAGAGGGTGGACGGTGCGTTCCGCCCGGCTGGCGACGAAGGCTCTTACGTCCCTCGCGTCGAGCGCCGAGAGTACAAGGCGCTCATCGCGCTCGCGCTGCCCGTCGTCAACCAGACGCTGTTGGAGCTGCCCGGGTGCCAGAAGAAGACTTCGCTCAGGCTCTCGGTGCAGGCTTACGTAGACCTCCTGCGCGTCTGGACGGTGATGTCGGAAGGGATGCAGGCCGGCCCGCGCAACTTCGTCGAAGCCTACAAGTGCCTCAAGGACAAGTACCACGCGCCGGCCGACGTGCTCGAAGCCATGAAACGCGCAGACCTCTCGCCCGTCCTCACCTTCCTCCGCCAGAAGGCGCGCATCTACTTCACCTTCGTCTCCTGACTCCGCGTTAACTCATCCGCACTTTCAAGCGTCTGTTCTGACATGAGGAAGGTTCGCATCGCGGCGGCGCTGGCGCTCGCGGCCCTCGCCGGAGTCTTCGTGCTCTGGCGCGTGAGCAACTCGCGGACGTTTCAGACCTTCGGGATCATCGTCCCGCGCGTGGAGACTTCGCGGAAGGTCGTGGCGCTGACTTTCGACGACGGCCCCGTGCGCGGCAGGACGGAAGAGTTGCTGGCGCTGCTGCGCGAGAAGAACGTGCGCGCGACCTTCTTCGTCATCGGCGGCGAGCTTGAGCAGAACATGGCCGAGGGGCGCGAGCTCGTCGCGGCCGGGCACGAGCTCGGCAACCACTCGTACTCTCACCAACGGATGATTCTCGTCTCGCCGTCGTTCGTCCGTCAGGAGATCGAGCGCACGGACGAGCTAATCAGGCAGGCGGGCTACGCGGGCGAGATTCACTTCCGCCCGCCTTACGGCAAGAAGCTTTTCGCGCTCCCCTTCTACCTTTGGAGACACGACCGCAAGACAATCACGTGGGACGTGGAGCCCAACTCTTACCCGGAGGTGGATAAAGATTCCGCAAGGATTGTCGCTTACGTACGCGAGCACGCGCGCCCCGGCTCCATCATCCTGCTACACGTCATGTACCCGGGCCGCGAAGAGTCGCTGAAGGCCGTCCCCGCTATCATTGATGCGCTGGCCGCGGAAGGCTACGGCTTCGTCACCGTCTCCGAACTCCTCGCACTTAAGGACTGACGGCGCCGCGCGCGTCCGTCAGTGACCTGCGAACTTCTCGCCGGCCTCGACGCGCAGCGGCAGGCGGTTCTGCGCGGGCGGGAGCGGGCAGGTGGCGTACTTCGTGAAGGCGCAGGGCGGGCTGTAGGCTTTGTTGAAGTCGAGGCGCACGACGCCGTCGGCGCCGGGCGGGGCGGCGTAGAGGTAGCGGCCCGCGCCGTAGGTCTCGTGGCCGCTCGTCTGGTCTGCGAAGATGATGAAGAACTGCTCCTCGCCCTTCTCCTTTAGCGCTTCGAGCTTGTAAGGTCGGCCGTCCACCTCGAAGGCGAGCGCGCCGGGCGAAGTCTCTTCGGTCTCCATCCCGAGGACGTTGAGTATCGGCACCTGCTTCGGCGGCTGGTAGGGCTCGAAGCGCGCGTTGACGACCCAACGTCTGTCGGCGGGGAAATACTCGTTGCCCTTGAAGGCGGCGCGCGCGGGGTTCTCCCTGTCCTTCACGCGCAGGCCGAGGCGCTCGCCGCGCTTGACGACGTGGAAGCTGAGCGTGCCCATTTCGAGCACGGTCGGCTCGCCGTCCTCGTCCGACTTGAGTTCGAGTGTGGTGACGGGCTGACCCTTGAGAGTTATCTTCGCGTCGGGGTTCGCTTCGAGTGTGACCTTGCCCGCGGCCAGACGAATCGTGCCGGCCAGCGCGGGCGACTTGCCCTCGGGCAGGACGATCTCGTTCGTCGGGTCGCTGCCGAAACGGTTCTCGCCCTCCTTGAACCAGAAGAGGCCGATAAGCGTCAGCCACCCGTCCTCGCTCTTGAGGCTCGCCAGACGCTTCGCCTTCCAAGCCTCCAACTCCTGCTCGTACGAAGCGCCGTCGGCCGCGGCCGACTGCTGCGGCGTCGGCTGCGCCTGCGTCGGTGACGGCTGCGGCGCGTTCGTCTGAGTCGTCTCCGTCCGCGCACAGGCGGACGTGAGCGCGAGCGCGGCTAGAAGCGAGAACACAACTGACGACTTGCCCTTTGACACTTCCAGAACTCCTTAACTTATGCGCCGGCCGCCTGCGAGTCGCGGCGGTTGATGACCTGCGCGGCGAAGCGCTCCATCTCTTCGAGCTGCGGGCTGCACTGTAGAAGCAGCAGGTCAACGCCCGCGTCCTCGAACTCCTCGACGCGCGCGGCGACCTGCTCGGGCGTGCCCACCATGCCGGAGCGCAGGCCGCGGTTCGAGACCGAGTAGTCTTCGAGCGAGACGCGCTGCTCAAGCTGCGTGCCCGCGAGCCACTGCTGGTAGTTGTTGTAGCCCGCGGCCGACTGCCGCACGTCCGTGATACGCGCGAGTTCCCGCTGCGCTTCGTCTTCCGAGTCGCGCACAATCGTATAGCCGGCCACGCCGAAGATCATCGGCGGCAATCCCAGACGCTTGCGACGCGCAGACATGTCCGCGACCTTCTCTCGCACGCGCTCGGGCGGGTCGCCGTGCATGACGTAGGCGTCGCACTTCGAGGCGATAAGCTCCTTCGCCGCCTCCGACTCGCCGCCCGCGTAGATGACGGGCCGGGGCTTCGTCAAAGGTTTGGGTCGAAGCACGTTGTCGGAGACCTTGTAGAACTTGCCCTCGAAGGAGAAGTGGTCTTCCTTCCACGCGCGGTCTACGACTTCGAGCCACTCGGCCGTGCGCGCGTAGCGGTCGTCGTGCTGCTCGAAGTGGACGCCGTACATCGCGGCCTCGCTCGCCCACCAAGACGAGACGACGTTTAAGGAGAGACGATTGCCGCCGCCGATGCGGTCAATGTTGGCGGCCTGCTTGGCGAGGAGCGCGGGGTTGTGGAAGGTCGGGCGGACGGCGACCATCAGCTCAAGGCGCTCGGTGACGGCGGCGAGCGCCGCGGCCGTTGACCAAGCGTCGAGCGACGGAGCCTCGACGCCCTTGATGTCGTTGAGATTCAACTCGGCGACGAGCGTGAGGTCGAAACCTATCTGCTCGCTGCGCTGTGCGAGGCGCTTGACGTAGTCCCAAGACGCCTCCATGCTTTCATCTTCCACGTTCCTCAGCCAGCCGCCGAAGACAGGGAGCCAGTAGCCGTAGCGCACCTGCGCACCTCCTCTTCCAGATAGTCAACCAGCCGCGCGTGCGGGTCGAAGCCGACGACGCGCACCGCGTCCGCGACGAAGTTCGACAGCGCGTTGATGTCGTAGAACCTCGGCCGCCCGTCGCGCTCGTCAATCAGGTACTCGACGCCGCCCAAGTCCAACTCGGCGGCGGCCGCGATGCGCTCAACGTCCGCGACTATCTCGGCGGGCGGCTCGTAAGCTTCGACTTTAAGACCGGCCTTCGGCGCGTCCGCGAGACACACCTCGCCGACGGCGCTGATGCCTGCGCTCTCGGCCGCGCGCTCGATGTCGCAAATCTCGGCCGGGCAGAGGTTGAAGTTCTCGCCCTCGGTGTAGACCTTCATCGCGTAGAGAAACTTGCCGGCCAAGGTCTCCACGCGGACGATGTGGCCGCCGCCCGCAGGCGTGTACTCCTGCACGAGCGCGGTGCCGTCAACGCCGAGTTCGACGAGTCCGGCGCCGAGCGCGTAGTCGAGGTCGGCCGCCGTCTCGAAGCGGACTATCCCGGCGCCGCGTCCGCCGATGTTCGGCTTGACGACGAGCGGGAAGTTTAACTCGCGCGCCGATTCCCTCACCTCTTCAAGATTGTTGACGACGCGCGTGCGCGGGAACTGTAGGCCGAGCGAGGCGAAGAGCGAGAGTTGCAGCGCCTTCGAGGTCTCGTAGTCGAAAGCCCGGCTGCCGTTGACGACGCGCACGCCGAGTCTTTCCAGATGACGAAGATACTGCCGCGTGTAGAAGATCGCGTCGCCGTGGCCGCGCAGGTAGGCCGAAGCGCTCATGCGGTTGAAGAGGAGCGCGAAGTCCTCGCGTTCGGCGCCGGGGTCGAAGCGGTGGCGCGCGGCGTCCACGCGTACGTAAGGAGTGCCGCGCTTGTCCAACTCCGCGAAGAGCGGGCGGAACCAATCGGGGTGTTCGTAATAGACGGCAATCGGCGGCGCCTGCAAGGCCATCCCTCTCTCCCTCCGCAAATAAAAATGCCGCCCCGTCGAGCGGCCGCCAGCGTGTGAAAACCTTAAACCCGACCGGGGGTCAAGTCAAGCACCCTGTCCGCCGCGCCCTCCGCGCTCGACATAACTGTCGCCGCGCTTCCGTCCGCCGACAAAATCGTCGCCTTATCCTCTCGCACACAGAAAGCGGCCGGACGGCCTCGGGTTGTTATAAAACAAGTTGCAATCGTCCCGATTGCAACTGAGATTACGATGATTGCAGATGCAATCGTCCCGATTGCATCTGCAATTACAACGATTGCAGATGCAATTAAGGCGATTGCAACTGCAATTAAAGTGATTGCAGATGCTATTGAGGCGATTGCAGATGCTATTGAGGCGATTGCAGATGCTATTGAGGCGATTGCAGTCGCTATTGCCTCAATAGCATCTGCTATTGCTTCGATAGCAGATGCTATTGAGGCAATAGCAGTCGCTATTGCGGCAAATTTGTCGCGTTTAGCCGTGAATTCGATGCGTTTTGCCCCGATTCCGACGCGGGCGCGACATTTTTGGAGGGATTGCCCGGAGTTTCGACAAGTTTGTCGCAGATACGCGCCGCATTCGAGGCCGCCGGAACACGCCGAACGTCAAAAATCCCCGCAAAATCGCGGACTCCTCGCCATTCGCGTCTCGCGCGCCGCGCGGGCACGGGCTTTGATAAGTGAGTCCGGCAAGAAATTAAGTACGAGGCGGCGGCGTTCGAGCAGGCGGCCGGCGGACTTCAAGGGGAGGTGGTGCGTTATGTCATTAGTCTTAAGCGGCAAAGAGTTCATCGCGGCCGGGCCGCTCGGCGTGAGCGCCTTGGCGGGGCTGTCGGCGCTCGCGGCGCGGCGTCCCGTGGTCGTCAACGGCGTCCGCCTCAGCGCGCGGGAGCTGGCCGAACTCGCCGAAGAAGCGCGCCGCACAGAGCGCGCCGTCTGGGTCGGGGCGCGCTCGCGCGACGCGGTGAGCTGAACGCGCGCGACGCCGCGAGTCGAGAGTTGGAACGCGCGGGCTTTCCCCCGCCCGCCCGCCCGAGGAAAGGGCTCACGACGCGGCGCGAAGCGAGCGCTCCCCCGCCCGGCACGAGGTCGCACACTCGCCCGGCACGAGGCCACACAACGCCCCGGCACGAGGCCGCACACCTTGCCGGGCCGCTCGAACGCTTGACTAAGCGCGTGCCGTTGTGGCTATTGTCTGTCACCCGGCACTTCCCGTCGAGGTGGACGCACGCGCATGGAGATGTCGCAGCTAGAGTTCTTCCTGCAAGTCGTCGAGGAGGGCAGCTTCTCGAAGGCGGCGGACGCCGTCGGCCGCACGCAGCCGGCGGTGAGTATCGCCGTGCGCCGTCTGGAAGAGGAGGTGGGCGCGCCCCTCTTCGACCGCTCGCAGAAGACGCCGACGCTCACAGAGGCCGGCGTCGTCATACGCGACTACGCGAAGCGCATCCTCGCGCTGCGCGACGAGGCGCGCGCCGCCGTCTCGGAACTGCGAGCGCTCAAGCGCGGGCTCGTGCGCGTCGGCGCCAACGAGAGCACTTCGCTCTACCTTCTGCCGCAAGTCATCCTCACCTTCCGCGAGCGCCACCCGGAAGTGAAGGTCGAAATCTTCCGACACGTCTCCGAGCGACTGCCGCGCGAAGTCCTCGAAGGCCGCGTGGACTTCGCCGTGCTCGCCTCAGAGCCGACCGACCGCGACCTCGAATCCTTCCCCGTCCTGCGCGACGGCCTCGTGCTCATACTAAACCCCGAACACCCGCTCGCCTCGCGCGAAGAGGTGACGGTCGAAGAGTTGGGACGCGAGTCGTTCCTCGCGCACAACGTCCGCACGGCCTCGCGCAACAAGGTCGTCGAGTTCTTCGCCGCGCACCACACGCCGCTCAACATCACGCTTGAGCTGGCGACGGTCGAGACCATCAAGCGCTTCGTCCAGCTCAACATCGGCCTCGCCTTCGTCCCGCGCATGTGCGTCACAGAGGAGCTTGAGCGCGGCACGCTCGCCTCAGTCCCCGTCAAAGGGCTCTCCTACACGCGCACGCTCTGGGTCACGCACCGCCGCAACGTCACCTTCTCGCACGCCGCGGCCGCCTTCCTCTCTGCGCTGCGCAAGCAGGCGAAGGCCGTCTCATAAACAACACCAATGCGCCCATAAAAATTTTTCGGGGCGCGCGCGGCCACAAGTTTCTTGACAGCCCCGCGCGCGCTTACCTAGTATGAACGCAGTCGCCCGCGCCTGTGCGGGCGACGCGCAAAAAGGAACTCTCGACCCGATGCACGAAGCGCGCTTCTACTTTTATTACGCCTTTACCTACCGCTACTCCTTCGGGGGGCGGCGGGCCGGGCAAACTTCGCGCGCGCGTGAGGTGAGAGAGACTTAGAGACGCGCACAGCAAAGTTTCAAACGGGCCGGCCGCGACACCCAACGGGGTTCAAGTCGCGGCCGGCTTTTCGCTTGAATGGCGAACTCTCTAACAGGAGCCGGCCGGATGACTATTCAAGATTGTCGGGGCGAGATAGACAAGGTTGACGCGGAGATTCTGCGGCTGCTGAACCTGCGCGCGGAGTTGGCCGTCCGCGTCGGCGAGTCGAAGCGGCTGGCGGGGCTCTCGGTCTGGGATCGCGCGCGCGAGCGCGAAGTCGTCGAACGCGCGCAACGCAACAACCGCGGCCCGCTCGACGGCGACGCCGTGGCGCGTCTGTTCCGCGCCGTCATACGCGAGTCGCGCCGCCTGCAATCGCGAGAAGTCGAAACGTCGGGCGCGCAACCCACGGAGGCCGCGCGGTGAGCGCACGCGAAGATTCATCGAACAACAACGCGCGCACTCCTGACGGCCGCGCGGGCGAGGCGTTGCGCGTCGCCTTTCAGGGCGAGCGCGGGGCGTTCAGCGAGGAGGCGGCCGTCAGGCTTCTGGGCGAGGGCGTCAGGACAGTCCCGCGCCCGACCTTCGAATCACTCTTCGCGGCGGTCGCGGAGGGCGCTGCCGACTGCGCGCTCGCGCCCTTCGAGAACACGCTCGCCGGCTCAGTCCAGCGCTCTTACGACCTCCTGCTCGAAAGCCCGCTCCACGTCGCGGCCGAAGTCGTCATCCCCATCAGACATTTTCTCATCGGCTGCGCGGGCGCGACGCAGGAAGGCGTCCGCACGGTCGAGTCACACCCCGTCGCCCTCGCCCAGTGCGAGCGCTTCTTCGCCTCGCGCCCCGAGATACGCCGCGTCGTCTCGGACGACACCGCCGGCAGTGTCAACGCCGTCATGAAGCTCGGCGACCCGACGCGCGCGGCCGTCGCCGGGCGCCGCGCCGCCGAAGTTTACGGCGCGCGCATCCTGCGCGAAGGTCTCGAAGACCACCCCGAAAACTTCACGCGCTTCCTCCTGCTCGAACCCGCGCCGCACGTGAAGGAGAGCGCCGACAAGCTCTCGCTCGTCTTCACGCTCGCGCACCGCCCCGGCGCGCTCCACGCCGCGCTCGAACCCTTCGCGCAACGCGGGCTCGACCTGCTACGCATCGAGAGCCGCCCCGTGCGCGGCCGCCCTTGGGAGTATCACTTCTACCTAGACCTGCGCGCCGCGCCCGGCCCCGTTGCGGACGAGGCCGTCGCCGAGCTGCGCGAGAAGGCGACCGACGTGCGCGTGCTCGGCCACTACCCTTCCGCGCAGTTGGAGAGAACGACGTGACGGCCGAACCGATATGGGAGAGGGCGACGGTCGTCGGCTGCGGGCTGGTCGGCGCGTCCTTCGCGCTGGCGCTGCGGCGCGCGGGGGCGTGCGCGCGCGTCGCGGGCTGGGACACGGACGCGTCCGCGCTCGAAGAGGCCCTGCGGCTCGGCGCGATTGAAGAGGTGGACGCGGCGTTCGCGTCGGGCGGCGTCTCCGCTTCAGACCTCGTCTACCTCGCGACGCCCGTCGGCCACATCGTCGAGTTTCTGCGAGCGGGCGCGCCGCAGGTCGGGCCGGGCGCCGTATTGACCGACGCCGGAAGCACGAAGGTCGAGATATGCCGCGCCGCGCGCGCGTTCGAGCGTGAAGGCTTGCGCTTCGTCGGCGGCCACCCAATCGCGGGCAGTCACCTGAGCGGCCCCGCGCACGCGCGCGCAGACCTCTTCGAGGGCGCGCCCTACGTTCTGACTCCCTTTGAAGACGGCGACGCGTTGGCGCTCGTCATGCTGGAAGAGACTCTGCGCCGCATCGGCGCGCGCGTCCACGTCACGACGGCCGAAGAGCACGACCGCGCGCTGGCGCTCGTCAGCCACCTACCGCAGCTCGCCTCGGGCGCGCTGGCGGCGACCGTCGGCGCTTCGCCCGACGCCGACGCGCTGAGAACTATTTCGGGCGCGGGCTTCCGCGACATGACGCGGCTGGCCGAGAGTTCGTGGGCCGTCTGGCGCGACATCCTCGCGACGAACTCGGCCGAGGTCGCGGACGCGCTCGACGTTTTCATTAACCGACTCTCGGCCGTGCGCGACGAGCTGCGCGACGGGCGTCTGAACTTGACGAGCGCGCTGTTCGACCATGCTCGACACGACTACTAGACATTCACAGGCCGCGGCAGGACTCAAAGCAACACGGGAGATTTAAAAGGCATGATTCTCGTCCTCAACCCTGACATTGACACCGAAGGCGCGACGTACAGGGAGCTTCTGGCGCGGCTCGCGCTGCTGCCGAACATCGAGGCGCGCGTCCACCGCGAGCGGGGCGCGGAAAAATCTCTGACCGAGATTTACCTCATCGGCAACACGGCCGGGCTCTCGCTCGAAGAGATGCGCAACCTGCCGGGCGTCGAGCACGTCGTACGCGTCTCCGAGGAGTACCGCGTCGTCGGCCGCCACAGGGACGACGCGCGCCCGACGCACTTCGACTACAAGGGCGTGCGCTTCGGGCAGGACACCCTGAACGTCTTCGCCGGACTATGCGCCGTGGACACGCGCGAGAACGTCGAGACGATGATGCGGGCGCTCCGCGACAACAGACAGGTCTGCACGCGCATGGGCGCCTACAAGCCGCGCACGTCGCCCTACTCCTTTCAGGGGCACGGCCGCGAGTGCCTGCCCTACGTCTTCGAGCTGGCGGGCAAGTACGGCATACGCGTCATCGCGATGGAGGTCACGCACGAGTCGCAGATTGACGAGATACGCGCCGCCTTGGAACTGACGGGCAGCCCCGCGGGCGTCATGCTACAGATCGGCACGCGCAACACGCAGAACTTCGAGCTGCTCAAGATCGTCGGACGCCAGCGCGACTTCCCCGTCCTCCTCAAGCGCGGGTTCGGCATCACGCTCGACGAGTCGCTCAACGCCGCCGAGTATCTGGCGAGCGAGGGCAACCGCCACGTCGTCTTCGGCCTGCGCGGGATGAAGACGAACATCGGCGACCCGCACCGCAACTTCGTTGACTTCGCGCACGTCCCCGTAGTCAAGCGCCTGACGCGGATGCCCGTCTGCATAGACCCTTCGCACTCGACGGGCACGCGCGCCGCCGCGCCCGACGGGCTGCCCGACATCTTCCACGTCACCGCGCAGGGCGTCGTCGCGGGCGCCAACATGATTCTCGTAGACTTCCACCCAGACCCCGCGCGCGCGCTCGTTGACGGCCCGCAGGCGCTCACGCTCGAAGAGCTTCCCCTCTTCCTCGAAGACGTGGGCATCGCGCGCGAGGCTTACGAGCGCCGCACCGCCCTCGCCGCCCGTCGCGCGAGGCGCGCTTAGACCGGCGCGCGGCGTCCGTAGTTTGTCCGCTTCCGCGCTTTACAATTTTCCCACTTGCCACAGGCGCCCGTCTCCGCACTATAATGGCGCGCCCCGGACGAACCTTCTCCGCAAGCCGCTTCCACGCCTCGCAAGTTCTGGCGGCAGTGTGACGGCGCGGCCCTTCGGACGGGGCCGGCGTTGACTTTCCCCCGTCACAAAGATGAGAGCCCTCGTCATAGACGATAACGAGCTTGTGCGCAGCAACGTCGCGGAGGTCTTGCGCGGCGAAGGGTGGGACGTGCGCGAGGCCGAGTCGGCCGAGCGCGCCTTCGAGCTGCTCGGCGGCGACGACGGCTGGGAGCTGGTCTTCTGCGACGTGAAGCTCTCGGACAGCCACGAGGCCGAAGGCTACGCCGTGCTCCGGCGCTTCGTAGAGGAGCGGCCCGACGCGCAGATCGTTCTGATGACCGGCCACGGCTCGGCCGCGGGCGCGCTCGACGCCGTCAGCTCCGGCGCCTACGACTACCTCATGAAGCCCTTCGAGGTCGAGGAGGTTCTGCGCATCGCGCAGGACGTGCGCCGCGCCTTCGAGAAGAAGCAGCGGCCGGGCACGACGGGCGAACTCCCGCCCACGCCCGTCTACACTTCGGACATCAACCTCGTCGGGACGAGCACGGCCTTCGTCGAGGCGATGAAGATGGTCGGGCGCGTGGCCGCAACGAGTTTGCCCGTGCTCATCACGGGCGAGTCGGGCACGGGCAAAGAGATCGTCGCTCGCGCGATACACCACCGCAGCACGCGCGCCGAAGGCCCGTTCGTCGCCGTCAACTGCGGCGCAGTCCCTTCGGAGCTAATCGAGTCGGAGCTGTTCGGACACGTCCGCGGCTCTTTCACAGGCGCCGAGCGCGACAGGCGCGGGCTCCTTCAGGAGGCTGACGGCGGCACGATTCTGCTCGACGAGATAACGGAGACGACGCCCGCCTTTCAGGTGAAGCTCCTGCGCGCCTTGCAGGAGGGCGAGATACGCCGCGTCGGCTCGAACCACACCATCCGCGTGGACGCGCGCGTCATCGCCGCGACCAACCGCGACGTAGAGCAGGAGATGCGCGAGGGTCGCTTCCGTCAGGACTTGTTCTACCGCCTGAACGCGGTGACGCTGCACCTGCCGCCCCTTCGCGAGCGCCGCGAGGACATCATGCCGCTCGCGCGCTACTTCGCCGAGCGCTCCTGCCCGGGCTCAGACCCCGTCAGCTTCTCGCGCGACGCCGTGCGCTCGCTCGTCTCCTACGACTGGCCGGGCAACATACGCGAGCTTGAGAACGCGGTCATACGCGCCGTCGCGCTCTGCGACCACCTCGTGCGCCCCGAAGACCTGCCCGAGCGCGTACGCGCCGCGGGCGAGCAGGAGGCGCCCGCCCGCGAGTCCTCTCCCGACGGCAACGGCGCCGCAAGTCCTTCCGCGCCCGCCGCGGCCGGCGCGCAGGCCGATTCGCAATCGGAAGAAGAAGAACTCATCTCCCTCTCCGAGCTCGAAGGCCGCCACATCGCGCGCGTGCTGCGCCACACGGGCGGCAACAAGCAGGCCGCCGCGCGCCTGCTCGGCATAGACCGCACCACCCTCCAACGCATGATCAAGCGCCACGGACTCGACGCCGCCGCCCCGCACAACAACACCGACGCCAACGGCCGCCCCCACGCCTGACCACGCCTTATTACGTAGTTAGACCGAGCCATTCGGTTTTCACGTGCCATCGCGTAGTTATGCCGAAGCATTCGGTATAATACTAGAGCGGTTTGCGCTTGCGTGCGACTGCATAGCGGTCAGAACCGCCTGCGGTAGCGGGCGGGTAGCGGAGACGATACCCGCCCGCTACCGCAGGCGGTTCTGACCTGCCACCTCTCGCGCCGGTCGCATTCATGTGCAAACCGCTCTAGTTAGGCGTCTACGGGGTTGTGAGGGAATTGTATGACGACCGGTACGGTTGACGAGTCGCAGCGCAAGGCCGCGAGAGTCGTAGGGCTCATCTACCTGTTGGCACTGGTTACCGGCTGCTTCGCCGAGTTTTATGTGCGCGACAACCTCATCGCCGACAGCGCCGCGCAGACGGCCCAGAACATCGCGGCACACGAGCGGCTTTTCCGACTCGGAATCGCCGCCAACCTGATTACCTTCGCGGCCGACGTAGTGCTGCTCACGGCGCTCTACGTGGTGCTCAGGCCGGTCAACCGCGACCTCGCCCTGCTCGCCGCATTCTGGCGGCTGATAGAGACTACGCTGCTCGCCGTCACCGCGCTTAACGACCTCACCGCGCTGCGGCTCTTGAGCGGCGTTGATTACTTGCGGGCCTTCGAAGCCGACCGCCTGCACGCGCTGGCGAGGCTATCCGTCGGGGAGCACGGCTTGGCGTATCAGCTCGGCCTGTTCTTTTTCGGGTTCGGCTCCACGGTCTTTTGCTACCTGTGGTACAAGTCGGGCTACATCCCCCGGGCGCTGTCCGCGTGGGGCGTTGTGGCGTCGTTCGTCGTGGGGCTAAGTGCCTTCCTTTTCGTCATCCACCCCGGCCTCTGGGATGTCATCACACCTTGGTCTTACGTGCCCATCTTTTTCTTCGAGCTTATTGTGGGCTTCTGGCTTCTGCTCAAGGGGATCAGCCCGCCGGCGGTTCCCGATCGCCGGTCGTAGCAGAAAAATCTGGCTACTCGTAGCGGAGGGCGATGAGCGGGTCTACCTTCGTCGCGCGGCGCGCGGGCAGGTAGCAGGCGAGGAGCGCCGCGCAGGTCAGTAGCAACGCCACGCCGCCGAACGTTACGGGGTCGCCCACGCCCACGCCGTAGAGAAGTCCCGACAGGACGGGCGTGAGCCACAGCGCCAACAGCGCACCCGCGGCCAGCCCCGCGAGGACGAAGGCCATCCCCTGCCCCAAGACGAGCCGCAGGATGTCGCGGCGCTGCGCGCCGAGCGCGAGACGGACGCCTATCTCGTGCGTGCGCTGCGTGACCGCGTAAGAGATGACGCCGTAGACTCCGACTGCGGCCAGCGCGAGCGCGACCGCCGAGAACAGGCCGAGCAGCCACGTCTGAAAACTACGCTGAGAGTTCATCTCTTCCAGACGGCGTTCGGCCGTGCTGATAGCAGAGACGGCTGCGTCCGGTTCGACCGCGTGAACCTCGCGGCGCACGGCCGCGGCGAGACTCAAGGGATCGGCGCTCGTGCGCACGACGAGCGTCATGTCCGGCGGGGGCTCCTGCGCGACGGGGACGAAGTACTGCGCCAGCGGCTGCCTGTCCAAGCCGCGCAGACGCACGTCGCCGACGACGCCAACGACGGTCATGAAGGGGGCGCCCGAATTCATCCCGCCGTACTTGAAACGCTTGCCCAGAGGGTCTTCGCCGGGGAAGAGTCGCCGCGCGAACGTCTCGTTGACGACGGCCACGCGCGCCGAGTCGCGCCCGTCCGCGTCAGTGAAGAAACGCCCTTTGACGAGCGGAATCTTCATCGCCGAGAAGTAGCCCGCGCTCACCTCGTCCGAAGTCAACTCCTCCTGCCCCTCGCCGGGCGCGGCGGGCCCGCGCCCCTCTACGTAGACGGGAACGTCCGGGTGCTTCTCAAGAAAGACTTGGCGCGCGGCGCCCGCCGCTTCCACGCCGGGCAGCGCCGCGACGCGCTCGAACACGCGGCCGTAGAACTGCAACGCACGCGCTTCGGGGACGCCCGCGGGCGGGTTGACCTTCAACGTCAGGACGTGCGCGGCGTCGAAGCCGGGGTCAACCGCCTGCACGCGCGCGAAGCTCCGGAGCAGAAGCCCCGCGCCCGACAGAAGCACCGCCGCCATCGCCACCTCCGCCGCCACGAGCAGACTGCGCGTGCGCGAGCCCGCGCGATCTGCCGAGACGCGCCCGCCCGCCTTCAACGCGGCGTTCGGGTCTGTCCGCGCGACCTTCCACGCCGGCAGGAGTCCGAAGAGTAAGCTTGCAAGAACTGACAGCCCGAAGGTGAACGAGAGCACTCGGAAATCAATCCCAACGTCTTCGAGGCGCGGAACGTCCCGCGGCGCGAGTGCGACGAGGGCGCGTATCCCGAACGCGGCCAGCGCGAGCCCGACGAGCCCCGCGGCCGTAGCGAGCACCATGTTCTCCGTGAGCAGTTGCAGGACGAGCCTCCGGCGGCTCGCGCCGAGCGCGGCGCGTATGGCGAACTCCCGCCCGCGCCCCGCCCCGCGCGCGAGCATGAGGTTGGCGAGGTTGGCGCAGGCGATGAGCAGCACGAAGACGACCGCGCCGAGCAGGCTCCACAGCGTGCGACGCAGTCCGGAGCTTAACAACTGCCGTTCGAGCGGAACCACGTTGACGCCGAAGCCAGCGAAGTCCGAGTCGGCGGCGACCGTGTAAGCCTGCCCGAGCCTCCGGCCGACGGCGTTCATCTCGGCCTGCGCCTGCTCGAAGCTCGCGCCCGCGTTGAGCCGTCCGACCACGAGCCACCAGTCGTTAAAGCGATTCGCGCGCACCCTGTCCCAGCGCGAGAAGGAGGTGACGGGCTCCCAGAGCTGCACGTCCTTCGTCGGAAAGAAGAAGTCGCGCGGCATCACGCCGACGATACGCGAAGGCTTGCCGTCAATCTCCACGGTCTTGCCGACGGCGTCGGGCGAGGCGCCGAAACGTCTCTGCCAGAGCCCGTGACTCAACACGACCACGCGCTCGCGCCGCTCGATGTCTTCCTGCGAGAAGTCGCGTCCGAGCGCGGGGTGGCGTCCGAGGAGCGTAAACAAATCGGCGGTGGCGGCCACGGCCTCGATGCGCTCGGGCTCGCCCGCGCCCGTCAGCGAGACCGTGTAGTCGGCGCAGGCGGCCATGCCGTCAAAGGCGCGGCTCTGACTCTTCCAGTCCTCGAAGTTGGGGTAAGAAGTTCCTTCTTCGTGCAGGCCGTGGCGCGGGTCGTCCGTCCAGAGCATCGCCAGACGCTCGGGCTCGGCGTAAGGCAGAGGGCGCAGCAGCACGGCGTTGATGACGCTGAAGATCGCCGTGTTGGCGCCTATCCCCAAGGCCAGCGTCAGCACGGCCGCCGCCGTGAAGCCGGGCCTGCGGCCCAGCAGTCGAAAGGCGTAGCGCACGTCTCGCAGTGCCATCCGCGTGTCCTCCTCGTCGGTAACACGTTCGGGCGCGGCGGAAGTTCGATAAGAACAGAAAAGGGCCGCGGCGTGGAGACCGCGGCCCTTCGCCCTTCCCCCCTTGCTCGAACTCTTCAGGCGACCGCCGCGCCGCGCGTGCGCGACTCGACGCGGCGCGCGACCTCGCGCGCGATGGCGAGCACCTGCGCGGTGTCGAAGGGCTTGGTCACGACCCAGTCCACGCGCGCGGCCGTGCGCTCGCCGGAGCCGACGGCCTC
Source organism: Pyrinomonadaceae bacterium (assembly GCA_035248785.1). Taxonomy (GTDB): domain Bacteria; phylum Acidobacteriota; class Blastocatellia; order Pyrinomonadales; family Pyrinomonadaceae; genus QHXN01. The sequence goes on from DATFHD010000036.1 coordinate 132,948, forward strand.
ACCCCAGCCGGTGATGACGGCCACGGGCACGCCCTCGTCCAACTCGCGTACGGCGTGCGCGAGTTCCCAGCCGCTCATGCCCGGCATGCCGATGTCTGTGAAGACGGCGTCGAACGAGCCGCCCTCGCCGAACAGTTCCAAAGCCTCGCGCCCGCCCGTGGCGAGCGTCACCTGATAGCCCTCGCTCTCAAGCACGTCGCTCAGGAGTTGGCGGACGTTCTCCTCGTCGTCAACGACGAGGACGCGCGTGGCCTCGGGGCGCTGCGGGACGAGCGTGATGGAGGGCGGCTCGGCGGGCGCGTCCTGCTTCGTCTGGCTGAGCGCCGACGGCAGGCGTATGCGGAAGGTCGTGCCGCGCCCGACTTCGGACTCGACCTCGAAGACGCCCTCGTGGCGGCGGACGATGCCGAACGAGACGGCAAGCCCAAGCCCCATGCCGGCCTTGCCCTTCGTCGTGAAGAACGGGTCGAAGACGCGGGTGCGCACCTCTTCGCTCATCCCCGTGCCCGTGTCCGCGACCGAGATTTCCACGCGGCCTTCCGAGGCGTGCGCCGAGAGCGTGATGGTGCCGCCAGCGGGCATCGCGTCCACGGCGTTGAAGACGAGGTTGACGAGGACTTCGCGCAGTTCAGACTCGTCGCCCATCACGCGCGCCTCGTCCGAGCCGAGCCGCAGGTCGAGGTTGATGTGAACGCTCTCGCTCTCGGCGCGGCTCTTCCAACGCGGGCGCGTTATCTCGCGCACGTCCAGAAGAAGCTGGTCAACCGAGACGGGCTGAAAGTCGTGGTCGCGCCGCTGCCTTGCGAAGTCCTGTATGCGCTTGATGGTCTTCGCGCCGTCCTTCGCCGTCTTGATGATGAGTTGCAGTCCGGCCTCGACGCGCTCGGGGTCTTTCGTCGTCAGCAGAAGCTGCGCGCGGCCGAGTATGCCTGCGAGCGTGTTGTTGAAGTCGTGCGCGACGCCCGACGCGAGTTCGCCCAGCGCCGAGAGCTTCTCGATCTGTGCGTACTGCTCGCGTATGCGATCCTGCTCGGCGATGTAGTGCGAAAGCTCTTCGACGTGGCGGCGTGCCTGCTCGGCCTGCTCGGCGGCCGACTCGGCGCGCGCCTCGGCGGCGGCCTCGGCCTTCGCCGCCGCGGACATCGCCTCGATGTTGTCGAGGTAGGTGCGGTAGGTCAGGTAGACGATGACGACAATCGGCGCCGTCGCCACCAGCGCGTAGAAGCCCGCGGCCGACGCCAGCTTGACCATGATGCCGGCGGCGGAGGCGCCCGCGAAGTACGTGATGGAAGTCCAGAGGTACTTGTTGCGCCAAGTGGCCCACAGCGGCTCGTTGGCCTTGAGCGAAGTGTGGACGGCGGCGATGACGGAGTTCGAGACGTACTGCGTCAGCCCCATCACGCAGAGCGCCGCGACGAACGAGGCCGAGAAGTCGCCGCGCGAAAGCTCTTCGACGGGGCCGAACAGCACGCGCACGACCGTCATCGTCAGGAGCGTCGAGCAGGCCATGTTCGCGCCGTTGAAGAGGCTCGTGAAGACGCTGAAGCGGCGGTTGCCGTAGCGCGAGCCGGCGTAGTTCTCGGCCGCGCCGAGCAGCACCGCCACCTCGCCGCCGTAGAGCAGCGCCGCGACGAAGACGAAGAGGTCGGAGAAGGTAATCATCCCGCTCGTGCGCGGGATGGGGATGTAGAAGCGCGAGACGACGAAGAGCGTCACGGCCAGCGGCACGAGCCGCAGGTCGAGATGCTTGAGCGGCAGGTTCAGCGCCGAGTAGGCGACGACCGAGGCGCCCGCCGCGATGAAGACCCACATGTAGAGCCTGACGAACCGCTGCCTGTTCATCCCCGAAGCCCCCGGCCGCCCGAATGCCCTCGGCCCGCCACGCCGCACGCCCGGTTTAAGAATCGGCGCGCACGACCGTCTTGCGCTCAAGGTAGATGGTGTCGTAGTGGCCGCGCACGCGGTAGCCGGCCCTCTGGAAGAGCGCCTGCGCCGCCGGGTTCTGCTCGTTGACGAGCGCCGAGACCGACTGGCTGCGGGCGAGCAGCGTCCGGCTCAGCTGCGAAAGGCAGCGCATGCCGTAACCCCTCTGCCGGCTCGTCGGCTCGACGTAGACGCCCTCGACGTAGACGCACTCGGGCGTGTCCGAAGCGATGTCGGCCTTGAAGACCAGCTCGCCGTCCTCGACCAGAACCCAAACGCGGCCGTGCTCGATGCGGCGGGCGCAGCGCAGGCGGAAGCCGTGGAGGTCTACGTCAATCGGGTTGACGCCGCACTCGTCGTAGGCCATCGCGGCGTGGACGGGCATGACCAGCATCAGGTCGTCGAGCGTGGCGAGACGGAGGCCCGGCACCGCCTCGGAGGCGGCGACCGGCCAGCGCTGCTCGAACAGAAGCTCGCGGCAGAAGAGCCGCGGCATCTGCCCCGCGGGCGCGTAGTGGAGCCAGAAGCGGCGCATCAGCTCGCGCTCGCCGAGGATGACGTGCGCGTCGCGCTCCTTGCGCGCGAGCTCGGCGAAGGCCGCGAGCGCGCCCTCGGTGCGCGGCTCGATGAAGGTCGCGTGGCCGATGAGCGCGACGCCTTCGAGTTCCCCCGAGGCCGAGCGGGCGGCGTAGAAGGTGCCGCGGTTGAAGGTGCTCTCAAGGCCGTTGTCGCGGATGAGCCCGCGCATCACGGCCGTGTGCACGGGCCGCTCGGCGAGAAAGTCGAGCACCTCGGCCTCGTCGTCCCTCTCGTTCAGCGGGTGAACCAGAGAGGGCGGGGCCGGCTGCGGGGGCAGCGCGGCGGCCTTGTTCGTCTCCATGAATCGGGGCATCGCGTCACTCCTGTAGGGTTCGAGTTCCTTTGAGCTGGTTGACGGCGAGGCGCGCAAAAATCTTTCAGTAGTCCAGACAGTCCAGACCGTTGTCCGGCTGCCGCGGCATCGCCGCCACGCCGTCGCCCTTGGTCGAGGCCGAGAGCCCCTGCACGACCGCCTCGGCGTTGAGGCTGTCGGTGACGATGACGCCGTCGCTCGCCGCGATGCGGTCGGTGACGATGACGCCGCCGCCGAGGTAGACGGGGCCGCTCCCCAAGGCGCCGCCGTCACTGAGCACAATGTTGTCGGTGACGATGACGCCCGAAGAGAGCATCGTCCGGTCTGTGACGATGACGCCCGAAGAGATGAGCGTCCGGTCTGTGACGATGACGCCGTCGGTGACGATGACGCCGAGGCCGAAAATCTTCTGGTAGAGCGTTATCAGCTCAGACCCCGTGGCGTAGCCGTAGTTGAGCGTGACGCCCTGCGCCCAAGTGAACGTCTGCCCGGCGATGGTCGTCTGCGGCACGGGCGCGACCGGCGTTGTGAGCAGCGGCGCGCCGAGCGGCGTCGAGTTCGACAAGTCAGTCCGCACGAGCCGCGCCAGCCGCACCGCGCCCTCCACGTTAATCAGCCCCGCGCCCTGCTCGTACATGTTGAAGCCCGCGAGCGGCTGCGCCGTGTACATCAAAAGCGTCTTGATGAGGTTGGGCGTGAGCGACGGGTTGGCCTGTAGCATCAGCGCCGCCGCGCCGGCCGCCACGGGCGTCGCCATCGAGGTGCCGTTGAGGTACATCATACGGCGGCTGTCGGCGGGCGAGATGCCAGCGTCGAGCGTCGGGTTGTTGGCGAGCAGGTAGTTGTCCACGGCCGCCGCGTCTATGATCTTGTTGCCGGGCGCGACGATGTCGGGCTTGATGAAGTTGTCGTGGTGGCGCACGCCGAGCAGGTCAGTCCACGCGCCGCGCGTCGGGCCGCGCGAGCTGTACGAGGCGACCGCGTCGTCCGAGCGCGCGTCCGTTCCGTAGGTGTTGGCCGCGCCGACGGTCAGCGCCGAGGGCTCGTCGCCCGGCGAGTGTATGGCGCCGTAGAGCTTCGTGCCCGACGTGTCCTTGCCGTTGTTGCCCGCGGCCGCGACGACGACTATCCCCGCGTCCACCAGCTTGCGCACGGCCTGACAGACGGGGTCGTTCTTATACGAGTCAACGGCGGCGGTGCCTAAGGAAAGGTTGGTGACGCGTATGTTGTAGGCCGCGCGGTTCTGCAAGACCCAGTCGAGCGCGGCGAGGATGTTCGAGACGCGACCCGTGCCCTGCGAGTTGAGCACGCGCAGGTTGATGACGTTGGCGCCGGGCGCGATGCCGGTGTAGGCGCCGCTTGAGATGCGCCCGTTGCCGGCGGCGATTGAAGCGACGTGCGTCCCGTGGCCGTAAGGGTCGTCGGTGCGATTCTCGCCCGTGAAGTCTTTGCTGTAGACGACGCGCAGGCCGTTCGACTTGTCGAGGAAGGCCGTGTGGCCCGTGTCAATGCCGGAGTCGAGGATGGCGATGCCGACGCCGCCTCCGTCGAGCCCCGAGACCGTGACGCCGGCCGACGAGCGTACGTCGTCAGTCCCGGTCGTGCGCGTGACGTGGCCGAAGCCGACCGCGTCGCGGTCGAGCGAGATGAAGCGCGCGCCCTCGTTCGCGGCCAGCCGCGCGACGAGCCGCGCCGGGAGTTCCAGCACGCGCGCGCCGAGCGCGTTGAACCTCGCGCGGGTCGCCACCTCTGTTCCGAGCGCCGAGGCGAGCGCCGAGGCGCGCCCTTCGCTCTCCTGAAGTATGACGCGCACTTTGCGGTCGCGCGTCTCGGGGTCGCGCGACAGTTCGAGCAAGTCCGGGGAGACCCGGCCCGCCGAAGAGTCAGGCGCGACGGCGGCGAGTGCGAACGCCGCGTCCGTGCGCACGCCGAGCTTCAACTGCGCGCGGCCGGCGCCGCCGGGCAAGACGCCCGTACACACGAGGGATAGCAGCGCGAGCAGAGACAGAGCCGCTGCCGTGTATCTTCCAGAGTGTTTCACCTTGTCACCCTCCCATTGGCACGTGCCGGGGTAAGACGAACGGGAACCGGCACGACCGAGAGCTTCTTTGGTGCGAGGGCCAAAAAAGAACGCACCCGCAACTTCTTGTCAGGGGTTCGCGCCGTCCGCACACGACGCAGACTTCCGCTTGCGAGGTTTCTTCGTTCGGTCGGGGGAGTCGGATTCAACCGGGAGAGAGCGAAGGGGCACTTGAGTATCCGGCACGCGCCCCTCGCCGTCAACCCGGTAGCGCTCATTTCATGCACGGCGTTTCGTCCCCCCTGATCATGGCGGACTGCGCCGCCAGTGTCGTGTCGCCGACGATAATCCCGTCGCTGACGATGATGCCGTCGCCGACGATAATCCCGTCGCCGACGATGATGCCGTCGGGCAGCGTCCCGCCGAGCAGCGCGTCTGCGTCGAGCAGCGGCGTGCCGCCCCCGACGGTCGAGCCGTCGCTCGTCAGAAGCGACTGCCCGAGCACGACGCCGCCCGTCAACATCGAGGCGTTCGGCGCCTCGGCCCCGCCCGACTCGGCCGCGCCGTCGCCGAGCGACGCGCCCTGCGCGTAGACCTTCTGATAAAGCACGTAGAGGTCTGACCCGGCCGCGTAAGTGTGGTCGAGCATCAACCCCTGCGACCACCAGAACGTCTCGCCCGCCACGGTGCTCTGCGGCGCGGGCTCGTTCGACGTGAGCAGCGGCGCGCCGAGCGGCGTCGAGTTCGACAAGTCAGTCCGCACGAGCCGCGCCAGACGCACCGCGCCCTCCACGTTCAGGCGCCCCGCGCCCTGCTCCAACTGGTTGAAGCCGGCGGCGGGCTGCGCCGTCAGCATCAGCAGCGCCTTGACGAGGTTCGGCGTGAGCTTCGGGTTTGCTTGGAGCATCATCGCGGCCGCGCCCGCCGCCACCGGCGTCGCCATCGAAGTGCCGCTCAGGTACATCATCCTGCGCGTGGCGGTCTGGCCGGCGTCAACCAGCAGTTCCGGGTACTCCGCCAACAGGCGGCTGCCGTTGGACGCGGCGCCGACGAGCCTGTTGCCGGGCGCGACGAGGTCGGGCTTGACGAGGTTGTCGTAGTGCTGCACGCCCGCGGCGTCGGTGTAGCGGCCGCGCGTCGGCCCGCGCGAGCTGAAGGTCGTCACGCCGTCGTCCGAGCGCGCGTCCGTGCCGAAGGTGTTCGACGCGCCGACGGTCAAAGCCGAAGGCTCGTCGCCCGGCGAGTGAATCTGGCCGTAGATTTTGTTCCCCGAGGCGTCCTTGCCGCCGTTGCCCGCGGCGGCGACGACCACGACGCCCGCGTCCACGAGCCTGCGCACGGCCAAGCAAACGGGGTCGTCGCGGTAGCTGTCAATCGCGGGGGCGCCGAGTGAAAGGTTGACGACGCGCACGTTGTAGAGCGTTCGGTTCTGCAAGACCCAGTCGAGCGCCGCGAGCAAGGCGGAAGTCGTCCCGCGCCCCTGCGAGTCGAGCACGCGCAGGTTGACTATCTTTGCCGCGGGCGCGAGCCCCTCGTAAGTGCCGCCCGAAGGCCGACCCGACCCGGCCGCGAGCGAGGCGACGTGCGTCCCGTGGCCGTATGGGTCGTCCGTACGCCCCTCGCCCGTGAAGTCAACGCTCGCGGCGACTCGGCTCAGGCCCAACGAGTCGCGGAAGACTTCGTGCGCCGTGTCTATGCCCGAATCCACGACGGCGATGCCGACGCCCGAGCCGTCGAGCGTGGTCGTCGTCTTCACCAAGCCGAGCAGCGTGTAGGTCGTCTGCACGCGCACGGCTTCGGCGCCCGTCGTCGTCTCGACGTGGCCCGCGCCGCCGACCGCGCGGTCGGGCGAGACGTAAAGCACTTCCGGACGCGAGGCCAGCGACGCCAGAGACTTCGAAGGCACGCGCCCCGCGACCACGCCGAGTTTCCCCAGCGCCCGCGTCACGCGCCCGCCCAGAAGGTTCAGCAGGTCGTTCAGGATGCTCAGGTTGAGACTCTGCCGCGTGTTCATCCTGACGATGACGTTGACGTCACCTTTTGAAGAGCCGTCGGCGAGGGCTTGCAGGTCGGGCGAGAGTTTCGGCGCGGCCGTCGTCTCGGATGCGCGTGACGGCGCGACGCGCGCCGCCGTCCCGACACCGCCCGCGCACACCGACAGCGCCACCGCCAGACAGGCCGGCACCAGCCACCAGCGTAGACGGCAGTGCTTCCGAGATTTCACCCACGCCCTCCTTTGAAGGCTACATACAACGGGCTGCGAGAGTAAATTTCGTCTTGGGGATGGGGCAGAAGTCTAAAGACTCTGCGTGCGTCTGAGAGCAACCCCCGTTCCAGCCCTCCGCGCCCGGTCGGACGAGGCGGGCGCCGCATTTTTTGACAGGAACCGGCCCGCCTCTCGCAACGGCCCGCGACGGTATGAAGTGACGATGGCCGGACGTATCCTGTTGAAGTTAAAAAGGAAAAGCCTTCGCGCTCGTCTCACGCGGCGCGACTTCGGCCGCCGGAAGCGCACTTGAGGCGGCGTGCCCTTCGGCGGTTAGCGTACATTCTTCGGTCAGAGCCGGACGGCGCTGGCCGCCGCATTGTGCAGCAGGGGCGCGAATCCCGCCGATGCGATTTGCAACGTCCGATGGCTGACAATTCCTGCACAATCAATTAAATGTGGCCTCCGAACCGGCGCCCGCGGGGCTTGGCACAACCCTTGCCGAAACGTTCCCCGCCCCGAAGCAATACCCCAACAGATTCGGCTTTCGATTCAGGCGGCGCGCCGTGCGCCGACGCCCGCGGGCGTGTGTGCCGGCGACGCCGTTTGAGAAAGTAAGCCTGAGAACAAGCGAGAGGGGTTCGGAATGTCTCTGCCGAAGAGTTTCATTGACGGGGGCGCGCGGGGCGCGCGCCTGCTGATAGCGGACGACGACGCGGGCGTGCGCGGCGTGCTTCAGGAGTTCCTCTGTGCGGAGTACGAGTGCGAGGCGGTCGAGTCGGCCGAGGACGCGCTGGCGCTGCTCGAAGCCGGCGAGTTCTCGCTCGTGCTGAGCGACATCTCGATGGAGGGCATGTCGGGCTTGGAATTAGTCCCGCGCGTGAAAGCGCTCGCGCCCGACACGCTCGTCATCCTCGTCAGCGGCTCGCAGGACATCGAATCGGCGGTCGCGGCGCTGCGCGCGGGCGCCTTCGACTACATCCTCAAGCCCTTCGACCTCGAACACATCCGTCTCGTCGTCCGCCGCGCGCTCGAACACCAGAGGCTTCTGGCGGCGCGGCGCGTCTACGAGACCTACCTCGAACGCACGGTCGAGCAGCGCACGCGCGAGTTAGACGGCACGCTGCGCTCGCTCGGACAAGCCTACCGCACGACGCTCAAGGCGCTGGTCGCCGCGCTCGAAGCGCGCGATCAGGAGACGCACGGCCACTCGGAGCGCGTCGTCAGTTTTTCCCTGCGGCTCGGGCGCGAGTTCGGGCTCGACGCCGCGCAGACGCGCTCTCTGGAGTTCGGCTCGCTGCTGCACGACATCGGCAAGATCGGCGTGCCCGACGCGATACTTCGCAAGCCCGCGCGGCTCAGCGAAGAAGAGTGGGGGCAGATGCGCCTACACCCGATTCACGGCCGGCAAATCCTGCGCGGCATCGAGTTTCTGGAAGGGGCGGCGCGCGTCGTCGCACAGCATCACGAGCGGTGGGACGGCTCCGGTTACCCTCTGGGGCTCAAGGGCGAGGAGATTGACCTGAACGCGCGCATCTTCGCCGTGGCAGACGCCTTCGACGCCATCACCTCTGACCGCGTCTATCGCGGCGGCCGCCCTTACGAGGCTGCGGTCGCGGAGTTGGAAGGGCACGCGGGCCGGCAGTTCGACCCCGCAGTGGTCGCGGCCTTCCGGAGCGTCCCGCGCGAAGAGTGGGAACGTCTGCGCAGCCTTCACGTCCCGCGCAACGGCGGCGGGGAAGCTTTGAACGAGACCACCGAATTATTGAGCCCGACCGCGGAAGACGGAGCGCGCGCGGACGCCGTAGAGGATGGAGCCCCGACGCTCTCCTCCGGCGACAAGGAGACTCGCGCGCGCTCCGCCCCGCCCGCGCGCAACGCGTCGGCGCGCCCGCGCAGGCCGGCGCGCCGCGGCGATTTCAGCGAGCGAGCGCGTATTCGATATTTCTAAACGTCGTGGGGACGAGGCCGAAAACAACGTCTCCACGCGCGGACTATCCAAGCGTGCCGAGTTCGGTTATGATTCCGGCGCGGGCGGACGGTACGGAAGCGTTCAAGGAGTTGGGAGGCGTTACGTATGAAGACGGAAACGGCGGGCGGCCCTCTCGTGATGCTGGTCGAAGACTTTCAGGACACGCGCGAGATGATGCGCCGGATGCTTGAGCTGAGCGGCTGCCGCGTCGTCGAGGCCGCGAACGGGCAGGAGGCCATCGCGCTCTCGCAGCGCGGCGGCTTCGACCTCGTCCTGATGGACTTGAACATGCCCGTGCTCGACGGCTACAACGCGACGTTGCGCATACGCGAGTACGAGCCGACGCGAGACGTGCCGGTCGTGGCCGTCACCGCCTACGACTCGGCCGAGTCGCGCGCCGCGGCCGGGGCGGTCGGCTGCTGCGACTACGTCGTCAAGCCGCTCGACCTCGAAAACCTCTCCACGCTCCTCGGCCGCCTGCTCCCCAACCGCATGCACCGGGCGGCCGACTCCCACTAAAAGATTTAACACAGAGACACAGAGGCACAGCTAAATGATCTTAGCTGTGCCTCTGTGTCTCTGTGGTTAATTGAGGCTTACTTCAGAGTCGGGTGACGTTAGAAGGGCCAGATGTTGCCGAGGATGCGGCCGCCGTCGCTGCCGCCGCCGCGGCTGGCGCGGACGATTGTGGCCGCGTCCACCAGACTGCGCAGCGGCACCTCGCCCGCGAAGCTCTGGTCGAAGCGCTTCTCTGTGACGAAGAGCGGGACGGTGAAGCCGCTCTCAAGCTCGTAGCCGACGCGCCCCTGATTCCGAAACGCCTGCCAGACCACGCCCGGTATCGAGCGCAGGTGGACGGTGACGGGCAGGTTCACGCGCGAGCTTCTGCGCCCGCCGATTTTGAGATTGCCGCCGTACGTCCCCTCGATCGCGTCCTGCCCCGCGAGCCTGAGCCGGTAGTCGAAGTCCTTCAGCGTTACAGGCACGAGGCCGTTCGACACGTCGAGCCCGAGGTTGAAGCGCGCGGTCTGGTCGCGGAAGTCTATGGACTCAAGGGTCAACTCGCCGAGCTTCACGTCCACGAGTTTGCCGCCCAGACGCCCGATGGTCGAGCGCCGCTGCGCCTGCGCGCTCGCCGCGCAGAGCGCCACGACGAATAGCGCGAACGCCGCGACGCGGCCCGCCGGCACTAACTTCACAAGAGCCTTCTTCATAATTGCTTTACCCCTCCGCCCGTCTTTGACTCTGAATCGCCGCGGAAACGGCCTCTGTCAGACACGTTGAACTTAACAACTGGTGTGCCGCTGTCGGCCCTTCAATACTTCAGAAATCCAGAGGTTTTCGGTCAATCTCGCGTGCGGGCCGTATACGAAAAGGGGACGCGATGAAGGGTATCGTGCGGCCCACTCACAGCGGCTTGCCACGCCGAACCGCAGCGGCGAGAATGAGTCAAACCCGAGCCGCTTCCACAATGCAGAAGACTATCCGGAGCGAGAACATTTCAAAGGAGCTACAAGCCCCGTGCGCCTCTCGAACAGACTCGTCGTCCTCGGCCTCCTCCTCTTCACGCTGATGGCCGGCGCCTTCAACGAAACGGCCGCGCAGCCGTCGCCCGCGCCGGGCGTCCCGCGCGAGCTCGCGCGCTGGCGCGCAGAGCACTACAGCGACGTGCGCTACGCGCTCGACATTATGCTCCGGCCCGGCGCGGAGATGCTGGAAGGGCGCTTGAAGGTGACGGTGACGCTCGACGCGTCGGCGGGCGACCTCGTGCTCGACTGGCGCACGATTGACAGGAACGCCGACGCCGCTTCGCGCGTCTCGGACATCAACGCCAACGGGCGCCGCGTCGAGGACGCGCGCTTCGCCGAAGAGCACCTCGTCATCCCGCGCTCGTACATGAAGGAGGGCGTGAACGTCGTCGAGCTGCGTTTCCGCTCGCCGGTCAGCACGGCGGGCAGCGCCGTCACGCGCTACCTCGACCGAGAGGATAATTCCGAGTACGTCTACACGCTCTTCGTCCCTTCGGACGCGAGCACCGCATTCCCCTGCTTCGACCAGCCCGACCTGAAGGCGCGCTTCACTTTAAAGATGACCGCGCCCGAGAAGTGGAAAGTCATCTCGAACACCGAAGGCGCGACGCTCGCAGAGTTTGACGAGACGCCCGGCGGGCTGCCGCAGTCGCCGCCCGCCGGGATGCTCTGGCACCACTTCCCCGAGACCGAGCCGATAAGCACATACCAGTTCGCCTTCGCCGCCGGGCCGTTCGAGGTGCTTGACGCGCAACGCAAGGTCTTAATGCACAGATACCCGCTCGACCCGAAGACGGGCCGAATGTCTCACGTCCACGGGCCGGACGTACTCACCCCGGTCAACGACACGCCGCGCATACGCCTCTTCGTGCGCAAGTCGAAGAAGGAGCGCGCCGAGAAGGAACTCGACGAAGTCGCCCGCATCAACCACGAGGGCGTGAAGTTCTTCGAGGACTACTTCGGCCACAAGTTCCCCTTCCCGAAGTACGACCTCGTGCTCATCCCCGAGTTCGCCTACGGCGGGATGGAGCACGCGGGCGCGACCTTCCTGCGCGAGGACGGCGTGCTCTTCCCCTCCGACCCAACGGCCGCAGACATCGCCGCGCGCGCCGAGACGATGCTGCACGAGGCCGCGCACCAGTGGTTCGGCGACCTCGTCACGATGCGCTGGTTCGACGACCTCTGGCTGAAGGAGGGCTTCGCCACCTTCATGGCCTACAAGGCGATTGAGAAGCTGATGCCCGAGTTCGAGGCTTGGAAGGTCTTTCACCTGCGCACGAAGCCGCTCGCATACCTGACCGACGTGACGAAGGGCACGACGCCCATCTGGCAGGAGATTCCGAACCTCTCGGCGGCGAAGTCCGCCTACGGCAACATCGTCTACCGCAAGGCGCCCTCGATGCTCAGGCAGGCCGAGTTCTACTTGGGCCCGCGCGAGTTCCAACAGGCCGTGCAGCTCTTCGTCAAAGAGCACGCCTACTCGAACGCCACTTGGGAAGATTTGGTCGGCGCCTTCGAGCGCACGTCGGGCAGGAAGCTCGACGCGTGGGCCGCCGCGTGGGTCAAGCGGCGCGGGATGCCGGACGTGCGCGTGCGCTGGACTGCGAACCGGCGCGGCCGGATTGACAGTTTCACGGTCGAGCAGAGGGACGTGTTGGGAGAGGGCGGCTCGTGGCCGATGCGCGTCAAGATTTTTCTCGCCTACCACCCCGTCGGCGGCCCCGAGCGGACGACGATAAAGCCGCTGACCGCCCTGACGGTGACGCTGGACGGCGGCGGCGCCCCGCAGCGCGTGCCCGAGGCCGTCGGCCTTGAGCGCCCCGACTACGTCTTCGCTAACTACGAGGACTACGGCTACGGCCGCTTCCTCCTCGACGACCGGAGCCGCGCTTACGTCTTAGCCCACTTCGGGGAGAGCGACAACTTCCTGCGCGCGCTGCTCTGGGGCTCGCTCTGGGAGTCTGTGCGCGAGGCGGAGCTCCCGCCGTCGGACTTCATCGCGCTCGCCGTGCGGCGTGCGCAGTACGAGCGCGACGACGTGATGCTCGCCTTCGTCCTCTCGCGCGCGCAGACGGCGTTTACGCGCTACCTCTCCGACGCGCAGCAGAAGGCCGCGGCGCCCACGCTCGAACGCGCGCTCTACGAAGGGATGCTGCACGCCTCGACGCCGGGCCAGCGCATCACCTACTTCCGAACCTACCGCGAAGTGGCGACGAGCCCCGAGGCGCTCGACAACCTCGCCGCCATACTCGCGGGCAAGCTCGAAGTGCCGGGCATGACTCTGCGCTCGCGCGATCGCTTCGACATCATCCGCGCGCTCGTGGCGGCGGGCGACCCGCGCGCCGCGGCGCTGCTCAAGGCGCAGGGCGAGGCCGACAAGACCGACGACGCGCGCCGCTACGCCTACGCCGCCGGGGCGGCCGCGCCCGACGCGGAAGTGAAGAGGCGTTACTTCGCGCAGTACCTCGGCGAGGGCGGCGTCGCAGAGAGCTGGGTCGAGGCGAGCCTCGGCGCCTTCAACACGCCGCGGCAGTCCCGGCTTACGCTGCCGTACCTGAAGCCCGCGCTCTCAGAGCTGCCCGCGTTGAAGCGCACGCACAAAATCTTCTTCGTCAACGGCTGGCTCGCCGCCTTCCTCGGCGGCCAGTGCGACGCGCGCGCGGCCGAAGAGGTGCGCGCCTTCCTCACGTCCAACCCCTCGCTCGACCGAGACCTGCGGCTCAAAGTCCTCGAAGCCGCCGACGGGCTTGAGCGCTGCGTCCGCGTCCGAAGCAAATTCGCGGGCGAGGACGCCGACGCCGCACGCCGCGCGCCGTGATAAAATCGGCCGCGAGAGAAGTCAACAACGGCGGTGCCGCCACAACGCCGGGGAGTAAAAACGATGGCAACTGAAGTCTTGGAGCAGGCGACCGAAGAACGCCTCATCCGCCGTCGAGCGACCATCGAAGAGTTCTGGTCGCTCCCCGAGTCCGTTCTTCCCATCGAGTACATTGACGGGGAGATCATCATGGCACCCACACCTACAGTCCCACACCAGACGATTCTGGGGAACATGTTCATCGCGCTACACGCCTTCGTGAAAGCGAACGCCCTCGGCAGAGTTCACCTCTCGCCGCTGGACGTTATCCTGCCGACGGGCGAAGTTGTTCAGCCGGACATCTTCTTCCTCAGTCCTAAACAAGCGGAGCGCGCGGCAAAGGCGAAAAGGGTCGAAGAAGTCCCGTCCTTCCTCGTGGAGATTCTCTCACCGGGCTCGGTGAAGCACGACACGGTCAGGAAACGGGCGCTGTACGAGCAGAACGGCGTGCGCGAATACTGGATAGTTGACGTGAAGGAACGAACCATTTCGCAGCTCGTGCTCCGGAAGAAGCACTACGTACTGACAGAGTTGGGCGAGTCCGATGTCATCAAGGGCGCGGTGCTGGCCGGGTTCGAGATGAAGGTCGGCGAGTTGCTCGGGGCGTGATGGTTGAGTTCTTTAAGACGTTGGCAAGGGGGCTGGCGGGGCGATGCTGAAGGACGGAAGGCTGCGGGTCGTCACGTACAACGTGCACAAGTGCGTGGGGCTCGACCGGCGCGAGCGCCCCGGTCGCATCGCGGCCGTGCTGCGGGAGGTTAACGCCGACGTGATCGCCTTGCAGGAGGTGGTGAGCGTCGAGTCGGACGCGTCGCGCGAGGCGCATCAGGCGCGCTTCATCGCGGAGGAGCTGGACTGCCAGTTCCACCTCGGCGAGAACCGCAGGCACCGCGGCGGCGCCTACGGCAACGTCGTCTTAACGAAGCTGCCCGTCACGCACTGCCACAACTACGACATCACTTGGCGCTGGCAGGAGCCGCGCGGCGCGCTGCGCGTGGACGTAGCGACGGACGAGCCGGGCGCTCCCGTCGTGCACGTCTTCAACGTCCACCTCGGCACGGCCTTCGTCGAGCGGCGCCATCAGGGGCGCAAGCTCTGCGGCGAAGCGATACTCCGCGACCCGGCGCTGACGAGCCCGCGCGTCGTGCTCGGCGACTTCAACGAGTGGACGCGTGGGCTCGCCTCGCGCCTGCTCTCCGAGGAGCTTCGCAGCGCAGACCTGCGCCAGCACCTACGCACGCGGCGCACGTACCCGGGGCCGCTCCCCTTCATGCACCTCGACCACATCTACTACGACCGCTCGCTCACGCTGGAACGGCTCGCGCTCCACCGCAGCCGCCTCTCGCTCGTCGCCTCAGACCACCTGCCGCTCGTCGCGGACTTCAAGCTGAGTAGTCAGTAGAGAAGAGATAAAAGAGGCGCGGCCTTCATCGGTTGATGATGAAAGCCGCGCCTTCTGTTTTTCTACTGTCTACTGACTGCTGTCTACTGACTACTTCTTCTTCACTTCCTCGCCAAGACGACGGGCGCCTCCTCGCTGGCGCGGACGCGGCCGTAGAAGGAGCGCACGTCCGAGTACTTCTCGGCGGGGATGGTCGCGGCGCGCTGGACGAGCCGGCGCGTGTAGAGCAGTTGCCCGTCCTTCACCTCGTAGCTGGCGGCGTAGGTGCCAAACTCCGATTCGATCTTGACGGCGTCGGGCACCTCGTCCACGTCGAAGCCGGCGGGGAGCTTGATGCGCACGGTCTCGCTGAACGCCTGCGAGTCGAGCACTACGGGGTACTTGCGCGCCGCGTCGCCGAGGCGGGGCTGGTTGCCGCGCCCGAAGACCGCCGGCTTGAAGACGAGCAGGCGGTTCTGCATCGCCTGCCCGTACTGCGCGGCCGTTATCTCCACGTCGAGCGCGAAGCGCCCTTCGGTGTGCGCGTCCTTCGGCTCGATCTTCCCGAACTTCGCGCCCGCCGCCCCGCCCGAGACCCAGCGCTGGATGACGCCCGCGTAGTCAGAAGGGCTGAGCCCCTTGAAGACGCGGCGCGCGTCGGCGGCAGACTGCCCCTCGCGGCGCTCGCGGAGCGTCGCCGTGAGCGTGCCGTCCTCGGCGATGCCGGCCTCGACCTCGCGGCTGACCATGTTCTCCTCGGGCGGCGTCGAGGGCATCTTCATCAGCGAGCCGTCGGCGCCCGCGGCGACGAGCGCGAAGCTTCCCTGCTCGTCGTCGGGCAGGTCGCCGACCGGCGTTATCGGGTCGGTCGCGTCGAAGATGAGCAGGCGGCCGAGCGCGGCGTGCTGTATGACCGAAGGCGCCTGCGTCTCTTCGGAGACGCGGACGGCGACGATGCAGTGGTTGAACTGGCCCGGAGAGACCCACTCCTCGCGTACGCGCGTGCGGTCGCCCGAGTAGATGAGCACGGGGTAGGCGTCGAGCTTGACGGCCTTGAGCATCGCGCGCATCAGGGTCGCCTTGTCCTTGCAGTCGCCGTACTGCTTGGCGAAGACCTGCGAGGCCGCGTGCGGGCGCCAGCCGCCGATGCCTATCTGGACTGAGACGTATTGCAGGTTCTGTACGTAGCGGCCGATGGCGCGAATCTTGTCGAGCTCGGTCTTCGCGCCGGCCGTCAGTTCGCGCGCCTTCAGGGCGAGCGGGTCGTCGGGCGCGGCCTGCGGGTCTGCGAGTTCGGCGTACCACTTGGACACGTCCGCCCAGTTGTCGAAGTTGCGCAGAGCGGCCGAGGCCGCGGCCGTCGGCGGGCCGTACTTGACGGCGAGGTAGGAGGCGAGCGAGCGCACGCTCGGGCTCGAAGGCTCGGGCTCAAGCCGCGGCAGGTTGCGCATCTCCCAACTGTAGGAGCTGCCCGTGACCTGCGGGTCGAGCTTCGGCGCGTTGAAGGCGCGGCCGTCGGCGCGCCAGCCCGCCGGCAGGACGAGCGTGAAGCGCGAGACGAGCGAAGGCATCTCCTCCTGAAACCACCACTCGATCTGCGGGAACCAAGGGCGCGCCTCGGTCGTCGAGGTGAAGCCGAAGACGGCGCCGACCTCGGCGTCGCGCGTCGCGTCTATGACCTTCACGCGCGTCTCGTCGTAGAGGTTGTCCGAGTCGGTGATGCGGTCTATGGTGTCGTCCTTGCCGTACTTCCTGACGCTGCCGTCGGCGCGTATGAGCCACGCGTGCAGCTCGACGACCTTGCCGCCGTTGTCGGTCGAGTAGGCGGCCGCGGCCCGCGCGCGGTCGAAGCCGGCGCGCGTCAGGAAGCGGACGGCGAAGGTGGTGACGGTCGTGGCGCGGCCGTCCTCAGAGACCGTGACGGTGGACTCGTCGTTGACGACGACGCCGGGCACGTCCTTCTCGTAAGAGCCGGGGGTCGCGGCGGCCGCGGCCTTTAGCCACGCGGGCGCGTCGTCTGAGGCGGGCGTGCGCGCCGCGGCCGCAGAGGCGCACGCGAGCATCAAGGCCGCGAAGAGCGCGGGGGCGAAGAGGTTCAAACGTCGAAACATATTTCTATTCCTTTGGCTCGGGGCGAAAGCGGTGAAGACAGAGTGATGAGTGCTGAGGACTGAGTAGAAGGAATATCGCGGCGCTGCGAGTTTACAACTTCACTCAGTCCTCAGTACTCATCACTTCACTCAGTTCCCGGCGGCCACCGTCGCGGCCTGCTTGAGGGCGATGGTGTGGCCGTCGCCCTTGTTCACTTGGTCGAAGTAGCTCTTGAGCGCCGGGTAGGAGGTGACGGGGAAGAGCAGGCCCGCGTTGCCGCCGCCACGGCCGAAGAAGAACTTGCGCGTGTAGACGAGCGTGCGCCCGTCCTTCGTGACGCCGACGGTCGGCTCGTACTTGCTCAGGTCGCCGCCCGAGAAGGGCACGGGCGCCTCGGCGTTGTCGAGCGCGAAGCCCTCGGGCAGCTCTATCTGCACGCGATCCTCCTCCGACCAAGGGTAGTGGAAGTAAACGCTCTGGCGGCGGTCGGACGTGGGGAAGCGCGCGGCGTAGCCCTTCTGGAAGAAGGCCGGCTGGAGGAAGAGCCGCTTGCCCGTGCGCTGCGCGTAGCCGGGCACGCGCACGTGGAAGGCGTAGACGAAGGGCTTGACGGGGTCTGCGGCGTTCTCGACCTTGATGCCGGTCAACTCGGCGCCGCCGAGCCGCTGCGTGAACCTGCTCTTGAGCGCCTCCTCGCGCTCGGCGGGCGAGTCGTCGTCGTTCGACTCCTTGAGGTCGGCGGCGAGGTGGCCCGTGTACTCGATCCTCACGTCGCCTTCGAGCGTGCCGTCCTCCGAGAGCCTGAACGTGCCCGTGCGCCTCTCCATAGACTTCTCGGGGCCGGAGAGCGGCGTCACGACGAAGGTCGGCTCCTTCGGGTCGGAGAGGAGGGCCTGCTGCCCCTCCTCCTGCCAGCGCAGCATCCCGAAGGGGACGTAGGTCGAGGCCGGGTCGTAGAAGCGCCACTGGTCGCCGACCTTGACGGCGATGTCGTAGGTGCGCAGGAAGTAGTCGTCGGGGAAGCCGGCGTCGAAGAAGGTGTCGCCGCGGTCGGCGAGTCTGACGACGCGCGCGTCGAAGCCGGCGGCGGCGGCCAGCGCGGCGAAGAGCATGTCTATGTCGCGCCCCGTCCCGACGCCGCGCTTGAGCGTGTCCGAAGGCGACTTGTTCTCCTTCGCCTTGTCGCGCTCGGCGGCCGTCATGCCGTTGGCGTCGTCGTAGACGTTCTTAATCTGCGTGCGGCAGAAGTCGAAGAAGCGCGCGATCTTCTGCTCGGGGTCGGCGGCGTCGCCCGCCAGCTCGGACGCCTTGCGCTTCACCTCGTCGCCCGCCTTCATCTCCGACTTCGCGGACTCGTAGACCTCCCGGCCGTACTGCTTCCAGAAGTTCGCGGCGTCGAGCTTGCGGTCTTCGGTGTAGTAGACGAGCATCCACGGGCGCACAGAGTACTCGGGCGGCATGTAGGGCTCCTCGCGGAACGAGGGGACGTTCGACATGCTCGTCGAGTAGTAGCCGCCCTGCTCCTTCTGGAACGGCGTGTTCTCGCCGTTGAAGGTCTTGGCGCGCATGGTGTAGGGGAAGCCGGGCAGGGCGAGCGGCTTGATGTAGTACTTGACCTGCCGGACGGGGATGTCGCGCGCGAACTCAAGGCGGTCGTAGTAGCTGAGCGAGTCGCCGCGCACCTCGCGCCAGCGGTACTCGATGATCGAGCCGGGCTCGACGCCGGGCATGGCGAACGACTTGGCCTTGACCTTGAGGCCGCTGCCCTTGACGACCGTCCGCTCGAAGATGTCCTCCTTCTTCAGCTCGATGACGGTGCCGTCGGGCTTGATGGTGCGGCCGGCGATGTCGGTGATCTTAACCTCGCGGCCGGAGAGTTTGGGGGCGAGGATGTCAATCTTACTCTGCGACTCGCGCCCGCGCTCGTTGAAGATTTTGATGCGGATGTAGTGCTGGAGGACTGTGCGCGGGTCGCCGCCCTCGGCCTCGTCGGCGACCTTGACCTCCCAGAAGAGCGCCTCGGCGTCGGCGTCCTTCTCGACGGCGGGGGCGGCCGCGGCGAGGTCTTCGGGCGGGACGGGCCTCCAGTCCTTGTCGCCGCGCGCGTACGCGGCGAGCGTGCAGGCGAGCACGAGCAGGCAGGCGAACGCCACAGACGCAGCCGGGCGCGTGAAGGGGAAGGGGGACTTCATCTCTTGAAACCTTTCGAGTGGGGTGGAGTCTTACCGAAGCGGTCGGGCCGGTCGTTATGCCTTCATAAGGCGACTTCGGTTGGAACCGTCGGCGCCCCGGGGGAATCCACGGAGGCGCCGCAAAGGCCGCAGGATTGTACGACGTGCGCGCGCGTCCCGCAAGTGACGACTGTCACGGCGCGCCGGCCGCGCGTGACGGCCGCGCGCGGGGGGTTGCGCGCGCACCCGCGCGGCTGTTACTTTTCTCGGCCGTGGCCGGGACAGGTTTCGAGACCATCACGCCGAGGGAGTTCGGCGAGCGCGTGCGCGGGGGCGAAGACCTCCTGCTCATAGACGTGCGCGAGCCGGAGGAGTACGAGCTGGCGCGCGTCGAGGGCGCGCGGCTGCTCCCCTTGAGCCTCTTCAACGACTGGGCGCCGACGCTCGACCGCGAGCGCCCGACCGTCTTCATCTGCCACCACGGCGTACGCAGCGCGCAGGTGTGCGCCTTCCTCGCGCGCGAAGGCTTCGAGAACGTCTACAACCTCGCAGGCGGCATAGACCGCTGGTCAACGGAAGTAGACCCGTCCGTGCCTCGCTACTAACGCCCGTCCGTTCAGTCATGGAAACTCCCGAGGCCGTCATCAACGCGCTTGAGAACGCGCCTGCGCTCGTCGTCCCGCTCGTGCGCGAGGTGCCGCGCGAGGTCTTGAAGCGCAGGCCCGCGCCGGGCCGATGGTCTGCGCACGAGCACGCCTGCCACCTCGCGGACGTACACGCGCTCTTCTTCAAGCGCCTCGAACAGTTCATCGCCGAAGAGCGCCCGCGCATCGAGCCCTTCGACCCCGGCACGCAGCGCCCCGACGGCGAGTTATTAGAAGTTGATTTAGACGACGCGCTCGCGCGCTTCACGGAAGACCGCCGCCGCCTCGTCGCGCGCCTGCGCACGCTCCCGCCCGAACTCTGGCGACGCACCGCAGAGCACGCCGAGTACTCGCACTACTCGCTCTTCATCATGTTCCGCCACCTCGCGCTTCACGACTGCCTGCACGCCTACCGCATCGAGGAGCTGCTGCTGAAGAAGGACTGGGAAAACTGACGACAATGAAACGCAAGATTCTTCTCACCGTTCTAACGCTCGCGGCGCTGGCCGTGTTGTACCTGCTCTTCTGGCCCGTGCCGGTTGACACGGCGGCGTGGGAGCCGCCCGCCGCGCCGCCGCTTACGGGCGTCTACGAATCGAACTCGCGTCTCGCGCCGGAGAGCTTGGCGGCGGGCGGCCACGCGCCCGAAGGCGTCGCCGTTGACGCGGAGGGGCGCGTCTACACCGGCCTCGAAGACGGGCGCGTCGTGCGCTTTCGGCCGGACGGGAGTGGGCCGGAGAACTTCGCCGACACGAAAGGCCGCCCCCTCGGCCTTCAGTTCGACCGCGACGGAAACCTCATCGTCGCCGACGCGTACAAAGGTCTCCTCTCTGTGAGCCGCGACGGGGCCGTCAGCCTTTTGACGAACGAGGCCGGGGGGAAGCCCATCGGGTGCCCGAACGACCTCGACATCGCGTCGGACGGCACAGTCTATTTCACCGACGCGTCGAGCAAGTTTCCGATCTCGATATACAAGTACGACATCATCGAGCACCGCCCCAACGGCCGCTTCCTCGCCTACGACCCTTCGACGAAGCAGACGCGGGTCTTGTTCGACGGGATTCACTTCGCCAACGGCGTCGCGCTCGGCCCCGGCGAGGAGTTCGTGCTGGTCGTCGAGACGGGCGAGTACAGGGTTTGGCGGCTGTGGCTGAAGGGGCCGCGCGCGGGGCAGCGGGAGATTTTCATTGACAATCTGCCCGGCTTCCCCGATAACGTCACCTTCAACGGGCGCGACACGTTCTGGCTGGCTCTGGTCACTCCGCGCAATGTTTTGCTGGACAGGCTGCTCCCGCATCCGTTCCTGCGCAAAATCGTCCTGCGCCTTCCGACGTTTTTGCAGCCGGCCCCCGAGAGGTTCGGCTTCGTGCTCGGACTCTCGCCGGAAGGGCGCGTCACGCAGAACCTCCAAGACCCGACGGGACAGAACTACTACAGCGTTTCGAGCGCGCTTGAGCGCGACGGGGTGCTCTACCTCGGCAGCCTCTCGGGGGACGCGGTCGGGCGGCTGAAGTTGAGCGGCGCGGCGCGCTGACGCTTCTCTTCGTAACTTTTCCTGAACGTCCGGCGCTTGAAGGGACTTGCGCCGAGCTGTCCCCAAACATAAACACCGAAGCCGCCCCTTCGAAGCGGGCGGCCGTTCCCCATTGAAGTTAGGAGTCTTACCCCCATGATTAATCTACTCTCCTCCGCCACCTCGACCCCCGAGCACGCCTTCGACACGACCGAGCTGATCGCGTCGCTCGCGCACAAGCTCTCCCCCGAACTCGTCAACACCGTCGGCGCGCTCGGCGTCGAGCGCCGCTACTCGACGCTGGCGAACTTCCCCGAATACCTCCGCGGCGAGCCGATGCGCGCCGACGGCTCGGCGACAGACCTCGGCGCGGCGGCCGCGCGCCGCTGCATCGAGGAGTGGGGCGGCGACCCGCGCCGCGTCGGGCTGCTCATCGCCGCCACGAACACGCCCGCGCAACTGCTCCCCTGCCTCGCCTCCGAAGTGATGGCGAAGATGCACGGCCTGCTCTCGCGCTCCATCAGCACGGTCAGCATGCAGGCGCAAGGCTGCTCCGTGCTCTTGAAGACGGTCGAGGTGGCGGGCTGGTATCTGGCCGCCAACCCCGGCAAGGTGGCGCTCATCCTGCTCTCGGAGGCGCACACGCCCTACGTCACGCCGCTCCTCAGCGGAGAGTATTTCGGCTACCGCGAGCTCGCGCGCATGCGCCGCGACGGCGCGCTCTCGGAGGAGGAGTCGCAGCGACGCCGTGCGGACACGACCTTCATGGTGCAGGCGATGCTCTTCGGCGACGGCGCGGTGGCGCTGCTCGTCGGGAGCGAAGACGGCCTCGCCGAGTTCGGCCCCATCGCGCACCTGACGAACGAAGAGCCGGACGATGTCGAGCTGCTTTCGATGGCCGGCGGCAGTCTTCAGCCGTGCGTGGAGGGCGCGCGCCCCGTCTACTACATGCGGCCGAGCGTGCCCAAGCGCGGCGCCTACTACGCCGTGACGACCGCGCGCCGCGTCCTCAAGCACCCTGACTCGCCCGTCTCCGACCTCGAAGACGTGACCGGCTGTCTCATCCACACGGGCAGCAAGAAGATCCTCGACGGCGTCTGCGCGCAGCTCGACATCGCGCCCGGCTCCGAGAAGGTGCAGCCCTCCTACGAGGTCTTGAAGAGGTACGGCAACCTTTCGAGCGCCTCCACGGGCTTCATGCTCGCCGAGGGCGCACACCGCGAGGGCGCTTCGCTCGTCGTCGGCTTCGGCGTCGGCTTCACCGCCAGCGCGGGCGTCGTCAACTTCGGCTAATGGTGAAGGGTTAAGTTAGCGACGAGGCATGGAAGAGTCGGAGCGAGAGGCTTACGCGGAGCAGCACGCCGCCCGCTATCCCGCGGAGTATCTGGCGGGCATAGACCTCTACAACGCGGGCGAGTTCCACGCGGCGCACGACGCTTGGGAGGAGCGCTGGCGCGACGACTGCGGCCCGCGCGAGAAGCTCTTCCTGCAAGCGCTCATCCAGTCGGCCGTCGTCTTCCACCACATCGAGATAGGGCGCCGCGGCGCCGCACGCCGCATGTACCGCATGGCGCTTGAGAAGTTCGAGCGCCTCGGCGCCGAGCGTTTCATGTCGCTCGACGTGCGCGACTACCTCGCGCAGCTCGCCCGCTCGCTCGCGTGGCTCGAAGCCGCCGAAGACCCGCGCGACGCAGTCCCGCCCGCAGACCTCTCGCCGCCCCGCATCCGCCTCCTTCCCGAAGTGATGGAGTACGACTGACGCGCCCGTCCGCAGTCAGGTTGGCGCGCGCGCCTTTGTGATTTAGAATCGGCGCAAGCTAACCGCCAGCACAGGCCGGAGGGGAAAGATGTCTCGAACGATGTCTCAAGTGGAGATACTTGAAGGCGCGGAGGAGTGGCGCGACCGCTACGCGCGCTGGAAGCAGATCAACGAGCTGCGCGGCGACGACGTGGGCGAGCATTACCCTTGGGTCGAGAACCGGCGCGCGCCCTTTCGGCCCGCGCGGCGCGCGCTCCCCATGCTCAACCTCGCGCTCGTCACCTCGGCCGGCGCCTACGTTGACGGGACAGACCCCTTCGACACAGAGACCTTCGGCGGCGACACTTCTTTTCGCGAAATCCCGGTCGAGGTCGGCCCAGAGGATTTGAAGTGGACGGCGCGCGGCTACGACCCCGCGTCGGTTCAGGAAGACATGAACGCGCAGGTGCCGATTGACCGGCTGAAGGAGTTCGAGGGTAACGGCATCATCGGCCGCCTCAACCCGGTCTTCTGGAGCCTCTGCGGCTTCGTCCCGAACGCCGCGCGCTTCGCCACGACGGGGCTGCCGCAACTCGTCGAGCGCATACTCCGCTACGAGGTGCAGGCCGTGCTGCTCGTGCCCGCCTCGCGCCTCTGCCACCAGACCATCTCCATCGCCGCGCGCGCCATCGAGGCCGCGGGCGTCCCGACGATGGCGCTCGCCGTAGACCGCGCCGTGGTCGAAGCGGCGCGGCCGCCGCGCGCCGCCTACTATCCGGGCGAGCTGGGCTGCGTCGTCGGCAAGCCCAACTGGCCACAGTACCAGCGCCGCGTCCTCGACGAAGCCCTCCGCCTGATAGAACCCATAGACCAGCCCAGCGTCCGCAACCTCGTCGTCGCCCGCGCGACCGAGGTCGAGATGGAGCGCGGCGAGAGGTAAACGGCCTCGCGGCTCAGCCGCCGAGCCGCTCCAACACCTCTTCCACCTGCGCGAAGTCGAAGGGCTTGCCGATGACGGTGTCGGCGTGCTTCTCCGTTTGGGTGCGCGCCACTTCGCGGCCGTAGCCGGTGACGACTGCGACGCGCGTCTGCGGCGAGCGGCGGCGAACCTCGCGCGCCACCTCCCAGCCGTCCATCTCGGGCATCGAGAGGTCTGTGAAGACGAGGTCGAAGCGCGCCTCTTCGAGCGCCTTGAGCGCGGCCCGCCCGCCGTCCGCGCGGCGGACGCGGTGCCCGAGCGCCTCGACCATCTCGGCCAGAGTCTCGCGCACGTGCTCCTCGTCGTCCACGACGAGCACAGAGAGCGGCGCGGCGCGCGGCGCGCGCGTGCGTGAGCTGGCGGCCGGGCCGTCGCACTTCTCCGTCGCGCCCGACTCGGAGTGTGGCAGGTCAATCGTGAAGGTCGTGCCGCGCCCGGGCGCGGAGGCGGCAAAGATTTGTCCGCCGTGTCGCTCGACGATGCCGTAGGAGACGAAGAGGCCGAGGCCAGTCCCGTGCACGCCCTTCGTCGTGAAGAAGGGCTCGAAGATGCGCGCGCGCGTCTGCTCGTCCATCCCCGTGCCGTCGTCCTTGAAGAGCAGGCGCAGCCGCCCCGCGTGCCGACGGCAACTGATGGCGAGCCGCCCGCCCGCGGGCATCGCGTCAATCGCGTTGACGACGAGGTTGACGAAGACCTCGCGCAGCTCCGACGCGCTGCCGCGCGCGCGCAAGTGTTCGTCGCCTTCGACCGTCACGTCGTAGCTCAGGCCGCGCGCGCGCGCGTCGTTCTCCCAGCGCGTGCGCGTGATCTCGACGGCGTCGCGCAGCAGCTCCACCACGCAGACCTCCGCGTGCGCCTCGCCCGGCGAGGCGAGCGCGAAAGAGCGTATGCGGCGCACGGTGGCGGCCGCGTCCTCGGCCGCCGTGAGGATGATGTCGAGTGCGCGCGCGCGTTCGGGGTCTGCCGTGGAGCGGCGCAGGAGCTGCGCGCGGCCGAGGATGGCGGCGAGCGCGTTGTTGAAGTCGTGGGCGACGCCCGAGGCGAGCTGGCCGAGCGCGCGCAGCTTGTCGGCCTGCGCGGCGCGCTCGCGTTCGAGGCGCTGCTCGGTCACGTCGCGCGTGATGGCGAGCACGCCGGTCGTCCGTCCGTCAATGATGAGGGGCGTCGAGTCAGTAATGACGTAGCGCACGCCGCCGTCGCTCCTCAGGAGTCGCACCTCGACCCTCTGCGGCTCGCCCGCGAGCGTGCGGCGGAAGCG
>DATFHD010000037.1:0-8913 GCA_035248785.1 Pyrinomonadaceae bacterium
CGTCGCGTGCGGCCGAGGTGCAATCTTCGATCTCCGTCAGGAGAGAGGCGAGCGCGACCTCGTCCTTCGACGCCGTGCGCAGCGCGTCGAGCGAGAGGACGTTGGTCGTGCCCTCCCAGATGGAGAGCACCTGCGCGTCGCGCAGCAGCACGGGCAGCCCCGTGTCCTCGACGTAGCCCGCGCCGCCGAAGGCTTCCACAACTTCGCTCGCCACGGCGACGGCCGCGCGCGCTGTCGTCAGCTTCACGATTGGCGTCAGCAGACGGAGCAGACGCGCGCCCGCCTCGTCCAGCTCGCGCGCCTCTTCGAGCCCCGTCAACTCGGCCAAGCGGAAGGCGAGTTGGAGCGCGGCCTCCGTCTCGGCCTGTAGCCCCGCGAGCGTGTCCGCATGCAGGGGCTTCTCCGCGAGCATTGAGCCGAAGGCCGCGCGCCGCCGCGCGTAGTCGCGCGCGAGCGCCACGCCGCGACGCATCAGGGCCGCCGCGCTCACAGCGTTCCAGAGGCGCGTCACGTTGAGCATCGGCGCGATCTCGCGCACCCCGTCGCTTGTCCCTTTTACTAACTCGGCCGGCGTGCCTTCGAGCCAGAGCTCCGCGGTCGGCACCTTGCGCGTGCCGAGTTTGTCTTTGAGCCGTTCGATTCTGAACTGACGCGGCCGCCCGCGCTCGTCTCTGGTCTCGACGAGGAAGAGGGCGAGGCCGCGCCCGCCCGGCCCGTTACCTTCGGGCCGCGCGAGCGTCAGCGCCACCTGCGACGCCGCGGCCGACGTGAACCACTTGCGCCCGTAGAGACGCCACACGCCCGACTCGTCGCGCCGCGCGATGGTTTCAGACGCGCCCACGTCCGAGCCGCCCGTCAACTCGGTCATCCACTGCCCGCTCGTCCAGAACTCGGCCGGGTCGCGCGAGACGAGGTGCGGCAAGACCTTCTTGATGAGAGTCGCGTTGTCCGAACTCAGGAGCACGCGTGCCGCGCCGTCCGTCATCGCGAGCGGGCAACTGTAGATGTCGGTCGAGGGCGTGAAGAGGTACGCGAGCGCGAACTGTTCGACGCGCGAGTGCGCGCCGTGCCTGCGCTCGTAAGCAGTGGCGACCAGCCCGCGCTCGGCAGCGAGGCGTTCGGCCACGCGCCACAGCGGCGAGACTTCGACGCGGTCAACCCGCTCGCCCCAAGCATCCCAGCGCGTCAGCCGCGGCTCGTTCAGACGGTCTTCCAACTGCATGCGGTACAGCTCGCCGCCCGAAAGCTCCCCGAGTTCGGCGAGCGACGGCTCGACCTCACTTAAAACGTCGGGCGGGAGGGCGCGCTTCAGGTAAGAGCGCAGGGCGCGGTCGTCCTCGTACTGGTTGCCAAGCCTTGGGGGCTCCTGCCGGAACGTCATCGCGGTCTCCTTCGCGCTTGACCTGCGCGCGGGATTTGTTGATGCTGGCGCCGAAGGATAATAACACCCGCGAGGTTTCAGATGGCCGAGACAGCACGAAGGGCGGGCGACGGCGCGCTCTCCGCCGAAGAGATACGTTCACACTTCCCCGCGCTCGAACGCGCGCACGGCGGAGAACGGGTCGCGTACTTCGACGGCCCCGGCGGCACGCAGGTGCCGCGCGCGGTCGTCGAGGCGATGAACGATTATCTTTATCATCACAACGCCAACACGCACTGGGAATACCCGACGAGCGCCGAGACGGACGAGCTGCTCGAACGCTCGCGCGAGTCGCTGGCCGACTTCCTCAACGCTTCGCCCGCGGAGATCGCCTTCGGCGCAAACGCGACGACGCTCGCCTTCCACGTCTCGCGCACGCTCGGTCGCACGTTCCAACCCGGCGACGAGGTCGTCGTTACCGAACTCGACCACCACGCCAACGTCGCGCCGTGGCAGGCGCTCGAACGCGAGCGCGGCGTGACTGTTCACGTCGTCAGGTTGAACGTGGAGACCGGCGCGCTCGACTGGGCCGACTTCGAGAGCAAGGTTAACGCGCGCACACGCGTCGTCGCCGTCGGCGCCGCCTCGAACGCGCTCGGCACGCTCACGGACATCTCTCGCGCGCGCAAGCTGGCCGAGTCGGTCGGCGCTTACCTTTTTGTGGACGCGGTTCACTACGCGCCGCATCGCCTGACGGACGTGCGCGCGCTCGGGTGCGACTTCCTCGTCTGCTCGGCCTACAAGTTCTACGGCCCGCACGTCGGCGCGCTGTTCTGCCGTCGAGAGCTGTTGGAGACGCTTCCCTTCCCGAAGCTCATCCCTGCGCCCGACTACGCGCCCGAGGTCGCGGAGACCGGCACGCAGAACCACGAAGGCATCGTCGGCGCGGCCGCGGCCGTCGAGTTCCTCGCTTCGCTCGCGCACGGCAGCCCGACCGCGCCGCTCGAAGGCTCCGCGCGGCGCGAGCGCCTGCGCCGCGTCTTCGAAGCGCTCCACGCGCGCGGCGTCGCGCTGACGAAGATTTTGTGGGAAGGGCTGTCCGGGATTGAAGGCGTGAAGCTCTACGGCCCCGCGCCGTCGGAGCCGCGCACGCCGACCGTCGCCTACACCGTCGCGGGCGTCGCCTCGACCGAAGTCGCGAAGAGGCTCGCCGCGCGCGGCCTCTTCCTCTCGCACGGCGACTTCTACGCGGCGACGGTCGTCGAACGCCTCGAACTCCTGCCCGAGGGCTTAGTCCGCGCCGGCTGCGCCTGCTACACCACGCGCGAAGAAGTCGAGAGGTTGATTGCGGGCGTCCGCGAAATCGCAAGGGCAGCTTAAAGGTAAAAAGCGTAAGACCGGGCCGAGCCCCCGAAGGGGGCGGACAGAATAAAGCCCGGTGTAGAGCGCAGCGCAGCGCAACGCCGGGTAACGTGCGGTAAAAAAATACGGAGCCCCGGAGGGGCGACAGAGGTTCGGGCGGCGCCATTCTCATGCTCAACCCTGTCGCCCCTCCGGGGCTCCGTATTTTTTTACCGGCTGGTTCCCGGGGTTAACACCCCGGGCTTTATTCTGCCGCCGCCTCCGGCGGCTGGCTATGCCCTCTCCTTTAAAACCTCATTGCGTCACACCACGGACGGCGTTGATGAAGTCTGCGAGCAGGCCGTAGGAAGTGCTCTTGAGGTTCGGGTCGTGCGCGACGAGTGTGAGGCCGGGCAGCACGTCCAGCTCGAAGTGGATGGCGAGCGTCGTGCCCTCGATGTTGGCGAAAGGGCCGCGCGGCCCGACCTGCTCGGGGCGGACGATGGCTTCTATCTTTCCGTCTCCGAGACGACGCGCGCGTGCGACGAGTTTGAAAGGCCGTCCTTCCGTATCGGCCGCGCGCGCCGCCGCGGCGTCCAAGTCGCGTATCCCTTCGCGCCTCACGTCTTCGAGCTTGAGACTCGCGCCCATCAGAACGTTTGACAGGGCGCAGACCTTGACCGCGGCGTCCCAGCCGTCAACGTCGTAGGTCGGGTCGGTCTCGGTGATGCCCAAGCCTTGCGCGCGCCGCACGCCCTCTTCAAACGTCTCGCCCGCGGCCAGCGCTTCGAGGACGACGTTGGAGGTCGAGTTGAGCAGCGCCTCGAAGCCGAGCAGTCGCGCCGTCGGCAGCAGCTCGCGGAAGAGCGCGAAGACGGGCATGCAGTCGGCGACGGTCGCCTCGAACATGAAGCGACGCCCGCGCGCACGCGCGAGTTCCGAAAGCTCCTTGTAGGCGTGTACGACCGTTCCCTTGTTGGCCG
This sequence comes from Pyrinomonadaceae bacterium, assembly GCA_035248785.1. GTDB lineage: Bacteria > Acidobacteriota > Blastocatellia > Pyrinomonadales > Pyrinomonadaceae > QHXN01. The sequence continues at coordinate 3,685 of DATFHD010000037.1, forward strand.
TGACGACGTGCGCGCCGCGCTCAAGGGCCGTCCGGGCGTGCGTGACGGCGGGCTCGCCCGTCAGGGGCTCAAGCGAAGTCGTCTCGAACAGCACGTCGCAGCGCGCAGCCGCGAGCCACTCGCCCACGTCATCTGGCGACGGCGACACGCGCTGAGCTATCGAGCCGGACAGAAGCTCTTCCGTCGAAAAACCCTCGGGCGCGGCGAGCCAGCCCATGCGGCGCGTCGCGACGCCCGTCACGCGCCAGCCGATGCCGAACTGTTCGCGCATCTCGCCCGACTTCTCTACGAGCAGCGGCACGAGAGCGCGCCCTACGTTGCCGAAGCCGAGCAGACAGAGATTGAAATTTTTCATGTTGCTTTTCCGCCCGCCTTGCGCGATGCTTTCACACACATCGCTCCTCGAACTTTTATCACGCGAAGAGAGGCTTGAACCAACATGGCGCGTAAAGAACTGCGCGAAGGCTCGAAGCTCGGGCGCCGGGAATTCGTGCGCGCGGGGCTAGTCGGCGGGCTCGCCGCCGCGACGTTGACGAACTCCGGACTTAAGGAAGCCGCGGCCGCGCTGCTCGCGTCCGAGCCGCAGGGCGGCAAGTTCGATTGGGAGGAGTTGACCGTCCGCGACGCACAGGCCGCGATGCAGTCGGGGCGCGTCACCGCGCGCCGACTGACGGAGATGTACCTCGAACGCATCGAGCGCATAGACCGCCGCGGCCCCGCGCTCAACTCCGTCATCGAGACAAACCCCGACGCCCTGAGCATCGCCGAGGCTCTCGACCGAGAGCGCAAGGCGGGGCGCGTGCGCGGGCCTCTCCACGGCGTGCCCGTCCTCATCAAGGACAACATAGACACGGCCGACCGGATGATGACGACCGCGGGCTCGCTCGCGCTCGTCGGCGCGAGGCCGCGTCGCGACGCCTTCATCGTCGAGCGCCTGCGCGCGGCCGGCTGCGTCATCCTCGGCAAGACGAATTTGAGCGAGTGGGCCAACTTCCGCTCGACGCACTCGACGAGCGGCTGGAGCGGCCGCGGCGGACAGACGCGCAACCCCTACGCGCTCGACCGGAACCCCTGCGGCTCAAGCTCCGGCTCGGGCGCGGCAGTCTCGGCCAACCTCGCTTTGTTGGGAGTCGGCACCGAAACCGACGGCTCCATCGTCTGCCCTTCCGGCACCTGCGGCATCGTCGGCATCAAGCCGACGCTCGGCCTCGTCAGCCGCTCAGGGATAATCCCCATCTCGCACAGTCAGGACACGGCCGGCCCGATGGCGCGCACCGTCGCCGACGCCGCCGCTCTACTCGAAGTGCTCGCCGCACCCGACCCGGCCGACCGCGTCGCCGGCAACGGCACCACCATCGTCGTCTGGCCGCTCGGGTCGGCCGCCAGAACCGCGCGCCCCGGCCCGGGCACGGTCGTCGTTGTCTGGCCGCGGAGCCTCGCGCAGTCGCTCGACCCGGCGGGCCTACGCGGCGCGCGCATCGGCGTCGCGCGGAAGTTCTTCGGCTTCAATGACGCGGTGGACAAGCTGATGGCCGAGGCGATTGACGTTCTCAAGCGCGAGGGCGCGACCATCGTTGACCCGGCCGACCTGCCGACGCACGGCAAGCTCGACGCGCCCGAGTTCGAAGTGCTCCTCTTCGAGTTCAAGGCAGACCTCAACAAGTACCTCGCCGGCCTTGCGCCCGGCGACCACCCGCGCACGCTCAAAGACCTGATAGAGTTCAACGAGAAGAACCGCGACCGCGAGATGCCCTTCTTCGGTCAGGAGATTTTCACGCGCGCCGAGGCCAAAGGCCCGCTCACAGACCCGGCCTACCTGAAGGCGCTGCGCTCAAGCAAGTCGCTCGCGCAGGCTCAAGGGATAGACGCCGTGATGACGAAACATAACCTCGACGCCCTCGTCGCGCCCACGGGCGGCCCCGCTTGGACGACAGACCTTCTGAACGGCGACCACTTCACCGGCGGCAGCTCCACGCCCGCGGCCGTCGCCGGCTACCCCAACGTGCAGGTGCCGGCCGGCTACGTCTACGGCCTGCCCGTCGGCATCTCCTTCTTCGGCCGCGCCTTCACCGAATCGAAACTCATCCGCCTCGCCTACGCCTACGAGCAGGCGACCAAACACCGACAGCCCCCGCGCCTGCTGCCTTCAGCGGAGTTGAAGGGCTAGTTTGTTGGGGCGCCCGCGAAATGCATTCCGGCTGCGTCACAGGTATAATTGCGGTTTCGTGCCCGCGACAAATCTCTGACTGTGGGAGTTCACGTTAACCGGAATGATTAATTTTGAGACCTCGCCGGAGCGTTACCGGCACTGGAAGCTTGAGATTGAAGGGGCGGTCGCCACGCTCTCGATGGACGTGCAGGAGGACGAGACGCTGGGCGAGGGCTACAAGCTGAAGCTCAACTCGTACGACCTCGGCGTTGACATCGAGCTGGCGGACGCCGTCCAGCGCCTTCGCTTCGAGCATCCGGAGGTGCGCGTCGTCGTCGTCAAGAGTCTGAAGCCGCGAATATTCTGCGCGGGCGCCAACATCTACATGCTCGGCACGTCCGCGCACGGCTTCAAGGTCAACTTCTGCAAGTACACGAACGAGACGCGCTGCTCCATCGAGGACGCCTCACAGCATTCGGGCCAGCGCTACGTCGCGGCCCTGAACGGCACGGCCTCGGGCGGCGGGTATGAATTGGCCATCGCCTGCGACGAGATTTATCTGGTTGACGACGGCAACTCGGCCGTCTCGCTACCGGAAGTCCCGCTGCTCGGCGTGCTGCCCGGCACGGGCGGACTCACGCGCCTCGTTGATAAGCGCAAGGTTCGGCGCGACCGCGCGGACGTTTTCTCGACGCTGGCCGAAGGCTTGAAGGCGAAGCGCGCGCGGGAGTGGGGGCTGATTGACGGCCACTTCCCGACGAGCAAGTTTCAGGAGGGCGTCGAGGCGCGGGTTAAAGAGATTCTGAAGGAGGCCGAAGGGCAAGAGGCGGGCACGGGCATCAAGCTCAACCCGCTCGACGTTGAAGTAAGCGACGCGGGACGCGAGTACCGGCACGTCTCTTTGAAGGTGAACCGCGAGGCTCGCCACGCCGAGCTGACGGTGCGCGGGCCGGAAGCGAATTTGCCGACGAGCACTGGCGAGATTCAGAAGCTCGGCGACTCGTACTGGCCGCTGCGCGCCTACCGCGAGTTGGACGACGCGCTGCTGCACCTGCGCATGAACGAGCCGGAGGTCGGGCTCGTGCTGCTGCGCGCCGTGGGCGAGATTGATAACGTGCTCGCCGTTGACAGGACGCTCGTCGAGAACCGCGGCCACTGGCTCGTACGCGAGATCATCCTCTACATGGCGCGCGTGCTGCGGCGGCTCGACCTGACGGCCAAGAGCTTCTTCGCCGTCGCCGAGCCCGGCACGTGCTTCGCCGGCAACCTGCTCGAACTCCTCCTCGCCTCAGACCGCAGCTACATGCTCAACGACTCGGAGCAGAAGGTCGAACTGGCGACGAGCGAGCTAAACGCGGGCGCGCTCCCGATGTCGAACGGTCTGACGCGCCTTCAGTCGCGCTTCCTAGCAGAGCCCGAGCGCGCCGACGAAGTTCTGGAACGCGTTGGGCGCTTCGACACGGAGGAGGCCGAAGAGGCGGGCCTCGTCACCTTCGCGCCCGACGACCTCGACTGGGAGGACGAAATCCGCGTCGCCGTGGAGGAACGGACTTCACTCTCCCCCGACGCGCTCACGGGCATGGAGGCGTCCTTGCGCTTCGCCGGCCCCGAGACGCTCGACACCAAGATTTACGGCCGCCTCACTGCTTGGCAGAACTGGATTTTCCAGCGCCCCAACGCCGTCGGCCCGCAGGGCGCTCTGACGAACTACGGCAAGCCGACGCAGCCGCAGTTCGACTACAAGAGGACTTGATTCGGTGACGGCCGTCACAGACTCGGGGTGCGTCTTCTGTCAGATTGTCGCGGGGCGTGCGCCCGCGAGCGTGGTTTACGAGGACGAGCGGGTTCTGGCCTTCATGGACATCAGGCCGGTGAACCCGGGGCAGCTCATGGTCATCCCGCGCGAGCACGTTGACCACTTCTGCGACCTCGCCGACGACCTCGCCTGCCACATGCTCGTGCAGGCGCAGCGCCTCTCGCGCAACCTGCGCGAGCGCCTGAAGCCCGAGCGGGTCGGGCTCGTCGTCCACGGCTACGGCGTGGCGCACGCGCACCTCATCGTCGTGCCGCAGCACGGCCCCGACGACATCACCTCGGCGCGGCTGGCGTACACGGAGGGCGGGCAGATAAAGTTCGGCGTGGGACATCTAAAGGAGGAGTCGCGCGAGGAGTTGGACAGGCTGGCGCGGCTGCTGTCGTGAACTTATAGAGCGGGAAGAGGGCAATTCATGGAGTTACACGAGCGCATTCCTAACAACGTGAACCTTTCGGGCGACAAGCGGCTCCAGAGGGCTTTGGAGAAGTGGCTGCCGAACTACCTCGAATGGTGGCGCGAGATGGGGCCGGAAGGGTTTCAGGAGAAGGACGTGTGGCTGCGCACGGCCGTCTCGGTCGAGCCCGAAGGCTGGGCGCACTTCGACTACGTGCGCATGCCCGACTACCGCTGGGGCATCTTCCTCAAGCCCGCCGAGCCTGACGCGCGCGTCGGCTTCGGCGACAACATGGGGCAGCCCGCTTATCAGGAAGTGCCCGGCGAGTTCCGCAACGCGCTGCGCCGCATCGTCGTCACGCAGGCCGACACCGAGCCCGCTTCCGTCGAGCAGCAAAGGCGTCTGGGTCAGACCTGCCCTTCGCTCTACGACCTGCGCAATCTGTTTCAGGTGAACGTCGAGGAGGGCCGGCACCTCTGGGCGATGGTCTACTTGCTGCACGGCTACTTCGGGCGCGACGGGCGCGACGAGGCCGACGCGCTGTTGGAGCGCCGTTCCGGCAACCCCGACAAGCCGCGCATCCTCGAAGCCTTCAACCAGCCTTGCGACGACTGGCTGAACTTCTTCTGCTTCACGATGTTCACCGACCGCGACGGCAAGTACCAGCTCTCGGCGCTCGCCGAGTCGGGCTTCGAGCCGCTGGCGCGCACCTGCCAGTTCATGCTGACGGAGGAGGCGCACCACCTCTTCGTCGGCGAGACGGGCGTCGGGCGCGTCGTGCGCCGCACCGCGCAGTTGATGAAGGAGAACGAGGACGTGCGCGAGGTCGGCGGCATCCCCTTCGACATCATCCAGCGCTACATCAACTAC
>DATFHD010000038.1:0-49615 GCA_035248785.1 Pyrinomonadaceae bacterium
CGCCTGCCCTTCCGCCGCGTCCCCGGTCAGTCGCGCCTCTTCCTCGAATACCTCGAAGACCCGACTTCGCTCCGACGCTTCTACCCGGAGGCCGTGCGCTTCCATTATCAAGTTGACGAGCGGCGCGCCCGCGTGCTCGAAGCCTACAAGACCGACCGCGACGCGTTGGCCGGCGCGCTCGCCGAGTCGAACAGGCGCTGGGACGCTTCCCGGCAGACCTTCGCGAACATCGAACGCCTCCGCGCGCACGACTCGGTCGCGGTCGTCACGGGTCAGCAGACGGGGCTCTTTACGGGGCCGCTCTACACGCTCTACAAGGCGCTTTCGGCCGTGAAGCTCGCGGCGTGCCTGACGGCGCGCGGCACGGAGGCCGTCCCCGTCTTCTGGATGGCGACGGAAGATCACGACTGGGAGGAGGTGCAGACGGCGCAGGTCGTCGCCTGCGACGGCCGCCTCGCAGACATCTCCGTTAGCGGCGAGCTTCATCAGGAAGGCCAACAGGTCGGCGGCGTCCTTCTCGACGCGAGCGTCGAAGAAGCATCTAAGCGTCTCTTCGACCTCCTGCCTTCGAGCGAGTTCGTCCCCGAACTCGAAGCACTGTTGCGCGACTGCTACCGCCCGGGCAGAACCTTCGGCGAGGCGTTCGCGCGCATGCTCGCCGCGCTCACGGGCGCTTACGGTTTGGTGCTCTTAGACCCGACCGACGCGCGCCTGAAGCGTCTGGCCGCGCCGCTCTACGCCGAGGCCGCGCGCCGCGGCGCCGAGATCGCCGCCGCGACCGACGCACGCTCGCGCGAGCTTGTGCGCGAGGGCTACCACGCGCAGGTTCACACCTCGCCCGACTCCTTCCCGCTCTTCCTCATCGAAGACGGCGCGCGCCGCGCGCTACAGCGCTCGGAGGACGGCCGCTACCGCGCGAAGGGAACCGAGCACGACTTCTCGGCAGAAGAGCTTGCCGCGCTCGCGCTTCAAGAGCCCGAGCGCTTCAGTCCCAACGTCACGCTGCGCGCGGTCGTGCAGGACTACCTTCTGCCGACGGTCGCCTACTTCGGCGGCGCGGCCGAGGTCGCCTACTTCGCGCAGACCTCCGAAACTTACCGCGTGCTCGAACGCCCCGCGACGCCGATTCTCCACCGCGCGAGTCTCACCATCGTCGAGCGCCGCACGGGCCGCACGCTCGAACGCTACGGCCTGCGCCTCGAAGACTTCTTCGCGGGGCTCGACGCCGTCGCCGCGCGCGTCGTCGAAGAGCATCTGGGGACGGAGGTGGCGGGCGCGTTCGACGAGACGGACGCCGCGGTCGCCGACGCGCTCGAACGCCTGCACGCGAGGCTGCAAGGCTTCGACCCGACGTTGGCCGACGCGCTCGCGGGCGGGCGTCGCAAGATTGAGTACCAGCTCGAAGGCTTGCGCGCGCGCTTCCACCGCGCGCAGATGCACCGCGACAGCGCCGTCCAGCGCCAGTTGGAGCGCGCCGCCCACGCGCTCTACCCCGCGAAGAGCTTGCAGGAGCGGCACGTCAACGTCGCCTCTCTGCTCGCGCGCCACGGCCGCTACGTCGTCGGCTGGATTCACGACGCCATAGACCTCTCTTCAAACGACCACCACGTCGTCTACCTCTGACACCACGGCGTCGAACCGCGCGCCCGCGCCTTCCGTATAAAACTTCGACATGCCGACGGAGGTCTCGCGCCCTATGCTCTGCCCGAACTGCGGAACGCGTACGACGACCGAGCACAAGTTCTGCCGCAACTGCGGCATGAACCTTGAGCCCGTCTCGCGCGCCTTGACCGCGCACCTCTCGCACGGCGGCGCGGCCGCGGCCGCTGCGGCGCGCGAGTCCGAGCGACGCGGCACGCGCCGCATGACGCGCGGACTGCTGGCGGGCGTCGCCGTCATCCTGTTCGGCCTGCTCCTGATGTTCCTGCCGGGCAGGGGCTTCCAGATACTGGGCCTCTGGTCGGCGCTCATCGGCATCGTCGCCGCGCTGGCCGCGGTCTTCTCGTCGTTGCGCGCGACGGCCGAAGCGCCCGCCTACACGGCGCCGCCGCACGCGCCCGACCCCGCCGCGCCGCCCACGGGGCGCCTGCTCGAAGAGCAGACCTTCGAGCCCGTGCCCGCCAGCGTCACCGAACGCACGACCGACCTGCTCGGCGTCGAAGTCAAAGAACGCAGGCCGCGCGACTGAACGCGCCGCGCGCCGCTTTTGCGCGAACCCCCGCCGAGTCGTTACACTTCTCCCACATGTCGAAAATCCGAGTCCTCTCAGACCACGTCGCCAACCAGATCGCCGCGGGCGAGGTGGTCGAGCGCCCGGCTTCGGTCGCGAAGGAGCTGGTCGAGAACTCGATTGACGCGGGCGCGCGCCGCGTCGAGGTGGACGCGGAGGGCGGCGGGCGCCGTCTCCTGCGCGTCTCGGACGACGGCGAGGGGATGACGCGCGACGACGCTGTGCTCGCCTTCGAGCGCCACGCCACTTCAAAGATAACTTCGGCCGAAGACCTTGAGCGCGTCACCACGCTCGGCTTCCGCGGCGAGGCTCTGGCCTCCATCGCCTCGGTCGCGCGCGTCGAGTTGTTGACGCAGCGGGAGGGCGATGCGGAAGGCACGCGAGTTCTTATCGAAGGCGGGCGCATGCGCGACGTGGCTCCCGCCGCGCGGCCGCGTGGGACGACCATCAGCGTGCGCGACCTCTTCTTCAACGTCCCCGCGCGCCGCAAGTTCCTGCGCTCGGAGGCGACCGAGAGCTTCCACCTCGCGAACCTCGTCACGCACTACGCGCTCGCGCACCCCGAGATAAGCTTCACGCTCACCAACAACGGGCGCGAAGTCCTTCGCGCCGGCCCGGCCGAGAATTTGCGCGAGCGCGCGTACCAGATTTTCGGCGCGGAGTTTTTAGAGAGCCTGCTCGAAGTCGGCGCCGGTTACGAAGGCGCGGCGGGCGTTCGTCGTTACGAAGGCGCGGCGCGCTTCAACGCTTACGAGGGCGCGGCGCGCGTCAAGGGTTACGTCTCGGCGCCGCGCACGCGTCGGACGACGCGCGACGCTCAGTACCTCTTCGTCAACGGCCGTTACGTGCGCGACCGCCTCGTCGCGCGCGCACTCTCCGAGGGCTACCGCTCCGTGCTCCCGCAGGGCACGTACCCTTCGGCGCTGCTCTTCCTCGAAGTCCCGCCCGAAGAGGTGGACGTGAACGTCCACCCGGCGAAGACCGAGGTGCGCTTCCGGCGCTCCTCGGCCGTGGCCGACGCCGTGCGCGAGAGCGTCCGCGCGACGCTCGCGGCCGGCGGCTTCCTGCGCGTGGAAGACGAGCTTAGTGCTGCGGGACGTGATGAGGAGTTCAGCGCCGACGGCTTGAGTGGTCATCGCCCGTCAGCGGCCCTCTCATCATCCTCGTTCCCGAACGACGAGGCCGACGCTACGCGCCCTGCTCAGACTGACGAAGCTTCGCTCGCCGCGGCGCGCGCCGACTACGCCGCGACGCTCGAAGCCTTAGATGACGCTTTCGCGCGCCGGACGGAAGATGCCGCGCGTCAGGAGTCAATCGAGTTCGGCCCGGCTCCCGCGCCGGACGCCGTGAGCTTGAAGGACGACGTTGCGACGAGCCTGACGGGCGACGATTCGGAGAACGCGCGCGCGTCCGCGTCGGCGCTCGACGCCGTCGCGCGCAACGCGGGCGCGGCACCGCACGCAGACGAACGCGCCGCGTTCGCGCGTTCGCGTGAGCCTGACCCTGTGGGTGCTGTGCTGCCGCCGCTAGACTCCGCCGCGGGGCTCGTGCGCGAGGCGTCGGCCGCGTCGCTCACGTCGGAGATACGGCCGCTCGGGCAGCTCGAAGACAGCTTCATCGTCGCGACCGACGCCGAAGGGCTCCTGCTCATAGACCAGCGCGCCGCGCACGAGCGCATACTGTTCGACGAGTACAGACGCCTCGAAGGCTCGCGCCGCGCGGAGGCGCAGCAGCTCCTCGTCCCCGAGACCTTCGACCTCAGCCCCGCGCAGGCCGCGGCCTTCGACGAGGTGGCGGACGAGCTCGAACGGCTCGGCTTCTCGCTCATGCGCCTGTCGGGGCGCACGGTCGCCGTCCGCGCCGTGCCGGCAGGGCTTCCCGCGGACGAGGCGCGCAACCTTCTCTCGGAAGTCCTCGACGCGGTTGACGCCGAGAAGCGCGGGCGCGCGCGCGAACACCTGCGCGAGCGCATCGCCGCCGCGCTCGCGCGCCGCGCCGCCGTCAAGACGAAGACGCCGCTCACCGAAGAGAAGATGCGCTGGCTCATCGAGCGCCTGCTCCAAACCTCCTCGCCCACCACCTGCCCGCACGGCCGCCCAGCCATCCTCCGCCTCAACCGGCGAGACATCGAGCGCGGCTTCCAACGCACTTGACGAAGTCCGGCCTGTGACAGCTCAGGAAGTGTCATAGGCCGCGGACTCGGGCCGCGCCCGCCTGCTTATGATGAAGTCAGTTCTTTCATCAACGATGAAGGCAGCCCTTTCATCAAAGGCAGGAGTTTCCCCATGCTCAAGAAGTACCTCGCCGCGGCCGTCGCCGTCCTGCTCTCTTTACTGTTGATTCAAACGCCCGTACGCGCGCAGTCGCAGGACAAGAACGCGCGGCCGCCCGAGAAGATAAAGGCCGACATCGCCCTCATCGGGCCGGGCCAGCGCGTGCAGGTCAAGCTTCGTAACGGCGAGAAGCTGACCGGCTACGTAAGCCTCGTCGGCGAGCAGGAGTTCGTCCTGACGAAGGCGAAGGAGGGGACGAAGCAGACCATCGCCTACGCAGACGTGTCGCGCGTGAAGGTCAAGAACGAGAAGCGCGTCGGGACGGCGGGCAAGATTCTCATCATCATGGGCGTGATGTACGCGGTCGGCATGATCGCAACGGGCGGCGGCGGCTGAGGCCGGACGCTGCCCTCGTCACGCTCTCTTCAGAGTTCGGCGATGGTGCGCAGGAACAGCCGCGTGTCCGTGAGGTCTGGGAGCACGGCGTCGGGCTCGTACGTGCTCAGGTCTTCGGCCGTGTAGGCGTGGCCGGTGGCGACGGCGACGGCGCGCGCGCCGGAGTGTCTGGCGCAGGCGATGTCGTTGGGCGTGTCGCCGACGACGATGAGTTGGGACGGCTTGAGGTCTAAGTTCAGATGCCGGCTCAGGCGCTCGCGCGCGAGCGCGGGCAGGTCGCGACGGTCGTGCGAGTCCTCGCCGAAGGCGCCGGGCAGTCGGAAGAACTCTTCGAGCCCGACGAGGCGCAGCTTGAGGCGCGCGGCCGGCTCGACGTTCCCCGTCAGCAGCGCGTTCATGTAACGCGGCTCGCGCTCCAACGCCTCCAAAGCCTCGCGCGCGCCCGGCAGCGCGTAATAGACATCCTCGGCGCGCGTCAAACGGTCGAGCTCTTCGTGATAGAGCGGGACGAGTTCGGCCGCGCGCTCGCGCACCTGCTCGGGCGTGAAGCCCTCTTCGCGCAAAGCCTCGGCGACGATCTGCAAGTCGGTCATCCCCGACACGGACATCTCCGCCAGCCTGCCCGCCGTGCCGAAGACGCGCCGCAGCACCGGCGCCGTGTACTCGCGGAACACCCCGCGCCGACGCGTATTCAACAGCGTCCCGTCCACGTCCCAGAGTACGATGCGCAGGTCTTCCGTCATCGGCAGGCTCATTCGATGACGGCGAGCACGTCGCCCGCGTTGACGGTCGCGCCGGCCTCGGCGCGGAGTTCGGCGACCGTCCCCGTCTTCGGCGACTTCAGCTCGTTCTGCATCTTCATCGCCTCGACAACGACCAACGCCTGCCCGGCCTCGACCGCCTGCCCGGCCTCGACCAGCACGCGCACGACCTTGCCCGGCATCGGCGCCTTCACCTGCGCGCGCCCGGCATCCTGCGCGCCCGCCGCGCCCGCGCCCCGCAGGCGCTTCGGGTCTGTGAGCCGCACGTCGTACGCGCGCGCGCCCACCGACACCTCCGCCGCGCCGCCCTCCCGCGCGCCGACGCGACACTCGTACACGCGCCCCTCTTGAACCAGCAGATACTCCCCCGCGCCCAGCGCGCGCACCTCCAACTCGTAACGCCGCCCGCCCGCCTCCGCCACCACACGCCCGCCCTCGCGCCTCAACTCCAGCGCCACCCTCTCGCCTTCAATCTCCGCGTTGAGTTTCATATCTTGTCGTTACCGGCCGCCCGTGTGATGAGTTTAGAGGTTAGGCGTTGACATAAACCACCGGGTTCGCAAGTCCCCACGGTAGGTAAGCCTTGACGGATTTCCCGACGTACTGCGAGCGTATGAATTCTCCCGCCCGGCGGCCCGTGAACTCCCAACGCCCCGGCACGTTCATGTCTTCCTGTCTACCCGTCTTATATACAGTACTGCCAGCCGGGTGCCACGCGTCAATCTCGTACACCTCACAGACGACGCCTCTGAACACCGCGAACGCATACTTCGCGCGCTCTCGCCTTTGGCTTACCCTCCAAACGCCCCTGGTACTGTCGTACAGTTCCTCTGCCGACATCCCCGGCCGAAATTGGCGATTGATGCGGATGAGAATCACCGGATGAGTGATGTGAACCGGCTGCGCGGACTCTTCATGTTCGCTATCAGCGGACGCTGCCTCGACACCTTGCGACATAAACTCCGTACTCCCGAGCAGCTTCGCAGCGAAGAGGAAGCATGCCCTGATGTCTTCCGAGGTGATTCCCTCATATTCGTTTAAGATTTCTTCGATCGTGGCCCCATGCCCCAGAACTTCCAAGATGTATCTAACCGTCAAACGAGTTCCTTGTATGACAGGCTTCCCGGCCATCACATCCGGGCTGATGGTTATTCGCTCCAAAAGTTCCTGCTCACTCATCCCTGATTCCTGAAGAAGTCCACCCGCAGCGCCCGCGTGTACATCACCCGGTTCAAATCCTCGACTGATGAAGCGCGGCGCGGCCGGCGAGTTTCCAGCGGCTCGGGGCGGGCGCGGGTTGGGATTGCGAGCCGTCGCGCGCGGGCTCGGTGTAGGCGAGGGCGGCGGCGATGAGGGCCATGTCGCGGCGCTCGGTCTCGTCGCGGCGTTCGGTGTCGTTATGGTTCTCGGCGTCAGAAGGGGGCGGCGCTGACTCATGTCTGCCCGCGGCGGCGGCGCGGCGCTCGTTGAAGCGGGGGATGAAGCCGGTGTCGAGGCGGCCCGCGACGAACTCTTCGTCGCGCATGACTTCGCGGAAGAAGGGGAGCGTGGTCTTGATGCCGCCGACCGCGTACTCGTCGAGCGCGCGGCGCATGCGCTCGATGGCTTCGAGGCGCGTGCGCCCCCAAGTGGCGAGCTTCGAGATCATCGGGTCGTAGTAGATGGAGACTTCGGCGCCCTCGTAGACGCCGCCGTCGTCGCGGACGCCCGGCCCGGCGGGGACGCGGAGATGTGTGATGCGGCCGGGGCTCGGCATGAAGTTCTGCTCGGGGTCTTCGGCGTAGACGCGGCACTCGACTGCGTGACCCGTCAGACGCACGTCCTCCTGCGCGAAGGAGAGCGGCAGGCCGGCGGCGATGCGTATCTGCTCGCGCACGAGGTCGAGGCCCGTCACGAGTTCGGTGACGGGATGCTCGACCTGTAGGCGCGTGTTCATTTCGAGGAAGTAGAATTCGCGCGTCACGTCCGAGACGAGGAACTCGACGGTGCCCGCGCCGACGTAAGAGGCCGCGCGCGCTATCTGTACGGCGGCCGCGCCCATCGCTTCGCGCAAGGCGGGGTCGTTAATCGGCGAGGGGCACTCTTCGATGACCTTCTGGTGGCGTCGCTGAATCGAGCACTCGCGCTCGCCGAGGTGTACGGTGTGGCCGTGCGCGTCGGCGAAGACCTGTATCTCGACGTGGCGCGGACGCTCCACCGCCTTCTCGATGTAGACCGAGGGGTCGCCGAAGGCCGAGGCCGCTTCGGAGCGCGCGGTCTCGAAGGCCGAGGCGAGTTCGCCCTCTTCGGCGACGAGGCGCATGCCCTTGCCGCCGCCGCCCGCAGCGGCCTTGAGCATGACGGGGTAGCCTACGCGCGCGGCCGTCTCGCGCGCCTGTTCGAGGGATTCGAGCGGGTCGTTCGTGCCGGGCACGACCGGCGCCCCGGCGGCTTCGGCCGCGCGGCGTGCGCTCGTCTTCGAGCCCATCAGCTCCATCGCTTCGGGCGAAGGGCCGATGAAGACGAGCCCGGCGTCTTTGACCGCACGCGCGAACGCGGCGTTCTCCGACAGGAAGCCGTAGCCCGGGTGGATGGCCTCGGCGCCGCTGCGCCGCGCGGCCTCGATGACGCGATCCATACGCAGGTAGCTCTCGGCCGAGGGCGCGGGGCCGAGCAGGTACGCCTCGTCGGCCAGACGCACGTGCAGCGCAGCGGCGTCGGCCTCCGAGTAGACGGCGACCGTCGAGATGTCCATCTCGCGGCACGCGCGCATCACGCGCACGGCGATCTCGCCGCGGTTGGCGATGAGAATCTTTTTGAACATAAGAGCAGTAGTCAGTAGACAGTAGTCAGTAGACAGTAGATTTGCAAGCGCGAGTCGCCGCCTTCTCCCGTGCGGGCGGAAGAGAATGTTTCCTACTGACTACTGTCTACTGACTATTGTCTACACAACAACAGAATTGCCGGGCTGGCGCGGGTTGAAGCGGACGGTGACGCGCGCACCGGGGAAGTAGTCGGAGGCGCGCTGGCGTTGGACGGGGTCGAGCGTCTGGGAGGACTCGTACTCGACGCCGTTGATCTCGTAGTTGTAGAAGACGTGCGTGATGGCGCCCGCCTCGTCTGTGATGACGTCGAAGATGGAGCCTTCGGTGATGCGGCCGGCGCTGAGGAGCGCGCGGCGGCGCTCGCCCTCGTCGTCGGTCTTCCTGCGTTTGAAGAGGTCGCGGAGTCCCATAGCCTTGAAAGCCGCCCCGCATCGGAACGAGCGAAAGTCGCTCCGCGTCAGGACGGGGAAGAGTCGCTTCGCTTCGGAACGAGCGAAAGTTGTCTCACGTCAGAACGGGCGCGCGGCGCGCGGCGTCGCGGGGCCCGCGGGCGTGCGCGTCGCGTCGGTGATGCGCCCGTCGCGTATGTGCAGGTCGTCGTCGGTGCCGAGTACGTGATCGCGGCCCGGCAGCGACAGCTCGTAGCTCGTGAGCGAGAGGCCGGCGTCCGTCACGTCGTCGGCGCCGGACGCGCGGGCCGGGAGTGCGCTCACGCGGCGTCGGCCTCGCGCCTTCGCGCGGCTGGCGGAGAGCGAGGCCACGTCGGCCTCCGGCTTGTACTCGCCGGGCGCGATGACCGCGAGCAGGCGCGCGACCGAGCCGTCAGGGTCTTCGAGGCGGCGCAGGTCTGTCAGCGAGGCCGGGTAGGTGCCGAAGCGCTTGCGGTAGCGCGCGAGCGCGAGGTCTGTCTCGTAGAGCACGGCGTTCTCGGCCGCGCGGCGCGCGAGTTCACGCATGCGCAGGCGCTCGGGGACGGTCACGCCGATGAGCGTCGCGAGCAGAAGCGCAACGACTGCCGTCGTCCAGAGCCCCGCGCGCGCGTGACGGTGGCCGACGAAGCGCGCCGGCTCGCGCCGCATACGCGCGCGCAGCCAAGCGCACAGGCCCGTGAGCACGAAGCCCGCTGGCAGCGCCGTCCACTTCAGACGCCACGCGGCGGTCTCGGCGGCGCGCAGAAGCGTCTCCCAGTCGGGCGTCACGTCCTCGAAGCCGACGAGCGCGGCGGCCGTCGCCGCGACGAACGCGAAGAGCATCAACAGCCCCGCGGCGCAGACCGCGAAGGCGTGGCCGTAACCGGGAAGCTCACGCTCGGGCCTCGCCAGCGGCGGCCCCACGGGGCGCGCGCCGCACGCCCCGCACCCCTCGCCCAACTCGCCCGCGAGCCTCTCGCCGCAACAGGGACAGATGGTCACAGTGCTCACTCCGTTCGCGGGTGATGAGTGGTGAGTGATAAGTGATAAGAAGAAGACAACGCCCGTTCTCTCTTTCTTATCACTTATCACTCATCACTCATCACTTGTCATCCCCCTTGTTCAGCGCGGGGCGGGGACGCGGCTCGTGATGTCGGGCGCGTCACGCCGCTCGGCGTCAGTCTTGGATGCGCGCTCGGGCGCCGCGGATGTTCCGCGGGCTTCTGTGCGTTCGGCGGCGTCGGCGGACGCCTGCGCGGCGACTGTTTGGAAGCTCGGCACCTCGGCTTGGGCCGGCGCGGGCGCGTCGGCGCGGTTCAACTCGCGCCAAGTGTGGTAGACCCTGTAGGCGAAAGTCCAGAACGAGCCGACGGCCAGAATCCAGAGCACGGCCGGCATGCGGTTGGCGAAGATGCTCTCGGAGCCGGGGTGCGTCGAGAGCGCGCCGATGATGAGCAGCACCACGCGCTCGGGCCTGCGCAGGAAGCCCACGTCGCACTTCGGGATGAGACTCTCGGCGCGCGCAGAGGCGTATGAGACGAGCACCGAGCCGACCATCGCGAGACCCGCGAGCAGTACGTTCGTCGTCGAGTGGAGTTCCGTGTCGCGCGCGTAGAAGGTCATCAGGCCGACGAAGGCGGCCATGTCCGAGACGCGGTCGAGCGTGGAGTCGAGGAAGCCGCCGAAGCGCGTCACCTGATTCGTGCGGCGCGCGACCTGCCCGTCGAGCATGTCAAAGAGGTTGGCGACGATGAGGATGACGCCGGCCCAGAAGAAATGGCCGAAGCCGAAGAGCAGGCCCGAGAGGACGTTGATCGAGACGCCGATGACCGTCAGCACGTTCGGGTTGATGTTGCGCCGCGCGAGGCCGCGCACCATCGCCCCGATGATCCGGCTCGCCCCGCGTCCGATGCTCGCCCCGAACAAATCTTTTACGGCCCCTCTCGTCTTAAAAGAAGAGGGCGCAAACTGACATCCGCGCCCTTCTCGACTGGACAAACTCATCATAGGAACGCGCCGGAAGCCTTGTCAAGGAAGTCGCCCGGAGGCGTACGGCGCGCGACGTTGCGTCGTCACTGCGTCGTCATTCCCCGGACGCGGCCTCGGCTTCGTCGTGGAGCGTCGTCAGTTTTTTAATCTCGAAGTTGCGCGCGCCGGAGGGGGTGACGACCCGAATCTCGTCGCCCTCCTCGTGCCCCATGAGGCTGCGGCCGACGGGCGAGGCCGTCGAGATGAGTCCGGCGTTGGGGTCGCTCTCCTCGGCCGTGACGAGACGGTAGGTGACCTCCTCGTCGCGCTCCGAGTCGAAGAGAACGAGCGTCGAGCCGTAGGCCGCCTTGTCGCGTGGGATTTTCGAGAGGTCAATGGACGAGACCTCGCTGAGGCGCTGGCGCAACTGCTGTATGCGCGCCTGCACGAACTGCTGGCGCGCGAGCGCCGCGTGGTACTCGGCGTTCTCGCGCAGGTCGCCGAACTCCTTCGCGCGCTTGATCTCGCGCGGCAGGTGTACCCTCAGTTCTTGGTCAAGTTCGTCGAGTTCCTGTTGCAGCTTCTGCTTTACGCCTTCCGTCACTTCTAAACCTCCGTCGGCTTATCTTTCGGGCGGGTCATTATATCCAAAAACCGTTCACTGGTCGCAGGTCTCGCCGTGGTGGTGAGAGTCCTCGTCGGGCGCGCCGAACGAGACGCCCACGTCGCGCGCGGTGCGGACGAGCTGGCTCTCGGGCGGGACGGTCTTGAGGTTGGCGATGGCCTCTGCGAGCGGCACGGTGCGTATGTTGGCGGCTTGCAGCGAGACCATCGTGCCGTGCTTGCCGCGAGCGAGCGCGCGCACGGCCGCCGAGCCGAAGTTGGTGGCGAGCATACGGTCGAAGGCGTTCGGGCTCCCGCCGCGTTGCAGGTGGCCGAGGACGACGCAGCGCGCCTCCTTGCCCGTGCGCTCGGACAACTCCGCGGCGAGGTGGTGGCCCAAGCCCCCGATGCGCGCCGCGCTCTGCCGGTCGCCCTTGTCCAAGTACATCACGTCGCCCTCGACCTCCTTCGCGCCCTCTGCGGCGACAATGATGCTGAACTGCGCGTCGCAGGCGTCGCGCTCGCGAACCTTCTGCGCGACCTTCTGGACGGAGAAGGGAATCTCCGGGATGAGGATAACGTCGGCGCCGCCCGACACTCCCGAGTGGAGCGCGATCCAGCCGGCGTGGCGCCCCATCACTTCGAGAATCATCACGCGGTCGTGCGACTCGGCCGTCGTGTGCAGGCGGTCGAGCGCCTCGGTCGCAATGTCGAGCGCGGTCATGAAGCCGAAGGTCAACTCTGTCGCGGCGAGGTCGTTGTCAATCGTCTTCGGCACGCCGACGACCGGGAAGCCGCGGCGGTCGAACTCGTGCGCGATGGCGAGCGTGCCTTCGCCGCCGACGGCGACGATGGCGTCAATGCCGAGCCGTCTGAGGTTGTCAATCGCCTCGCGGTAGATGTCGTCCGGCATCGCGTGGCGGCCGTCCTCCTGTCGGACGACGAAGCTGCCGCGGTTGCGCGTGCCGAGGATGGTGCCGCCGCGCGGGAGCAGGCCGCGCACGTCGGCGGTCGTCAGCCCGCGCACGTGCGTCTTGCCGAGCAGCCCCTCGAAGCTGTCCTCGATGCCGACGACGCGCAGGCCGTACTCGTTGACGGCCGTCTTCACCGCCGCGCGTATCACCGCGTTCAGCCCCGGCGCGTCGCCGCCGCCGGTGACGATTCCGATGGTCTTCATCCCTTAGCTTTGACTCTCGTCGGCTCGTACTGCTCGCCGTAGTCGGGGTACTCGCGCGTGACGAACTCGCCGGGGCGCGTGTTTTCGGTGAGGAGCCGCAGCGCGTCGCGGACGACCGTTCGCTGTAGCTCGCGCATGCCGGGGCGCCCGGTGCTGTTGCCGACCTTGAAGCCTTTCGGGTAGAGGGCGCGCGACGGGCGCATCTGCGCCGAGACCTCCGGGCTGACGGTAATCAGCACCGTCGGGATGCCGCGCATCTCTATCTCACGCTGTACCGCGACGACCGTGCGGTGGCAGATGCTCGGTCAACCGCCAGTGAGCAGCACCACGTCGGCGCGCGAGCCGCGGTCTATCTCGTTGGCGATCTCGGGCGCCGTGCCCTCGTACATCGCCTTGAGCTGCATCGTGTAGCCCATGTAGCCGATGTGCTTCTTCGCGATATCTTTGATGAAGCCTTCCTCCTTCAAATCGCGGAGCACGTCGAGCGGGAAGACGACGTTGATGTCAGAGTCTGCGTCCGCGTGGTCGTAGTGGTGGTGCGTGACCATCAGCTCGGACGCCGACGCCTCGGGCGGGATGACGCGGAACGTCAGGTCGCCCAGCTCGTCCGCGATGTTGAAAGGCTCTTGGTCTTTCAGGTGGACGCCGGCCGCCGTGACGATGGCGACCGTCGCGCGCGACAGCTCGCCGTCGAACGGCGTGAACGGCACACACTTTCTCGAAAGCGTCATGACTTGCGGCCCCTTGCTGTGAATCTTTGCGTCGGAGGTTAGCCCTATTTTGTCGCTAAAGCGTCACGGGCCGCAACCCTTTCGCGCGTGAAGCGCCTACGGGGTCGCGGCCCGCTGGTCTGTGGTTCTTATCCTCGCGCCCGGCCGCTCAGAGCTTGCGGAGCACCTCGAACAGGTCTTCGTTGTCGGGCTGGTCGCCGATGTCGTGGATGTCTACGTAGGCGAGCTTGCCTTCCTTGTCCACGATGAAGAGCGCGCGCTCCGAGATGCCGTCGCCGGCCCGGTACGCGCCGTAGAGGCGGGCGACTTCGCCCTTCGGCTCGAAGTCACTCAGCAGGTCGTAGGTGAGTCCGCCGAGCGACTTGGCCCAAGCGGTGTTGCACGGGACGCTGTCAACGCTTATGCCCAAGACCTGGGCATCGTACTGCCGGAAGCGCTCAAGGTCGGCTTCGTAGGCAGGCATCTGCGCCGTTCAGACGGGCGTCCACGCCAGCGGGTAGAATGCGATGACGACGTTCTTCTGGCCGCGGAAGTCCGAGAGGCGAACCTTCTTACCCTTCTCAAGATGGCTCGGCAGCTCGAAGTCCGGGGCCACGTCTCCGACTTCAGGCATCAGAGTGTGTCCTCCTCGGTACAGTCTGGTCTAAGAAAACCGTGCCTTAAGGCTACAACTACGGTGTGACGATTTCAAGGCTTCAGTCTCACGATTCTAAGACTCGTTTGTGAAGATTTCGGGGCCGCGGGAGCGTCACGTTGAAGCCGCGACGACAACCGTGCTTCAATGGGCCGCGAAAGGGAGCGACGATGAGTCAGGCGCAGGTCACCATCACGCGGCGCGGCGCGGAGCGCGCGCGCGAAGGGCACCTCTGGATATACCGCAGCGACGTGCGCGACGCCGCCACGGCCGAAGGGGGCTCGGTCGTGCGCGTGCGCGACGAGCGCGGCCGTACGGTCGGGCAGGCTCTCTACTCGGCGCGCTCTGAGATTGCTTTGCGCCTGCTGACGACGCGCGACGAGGCGGTTGACCGCGAGTGGTGGCGCGCGCGCCTGCGCGCCGCGGCCGCGCGCCGCGAGGGGCTTGAGCGCGAATCGGACGCCTTCCGCCTCATCTATTCCGAGGGCGACCTCCTGCCGTCGCTGATTGTTGACAGGTACGCGGACGTGCTCGTCGTCCAGACGCTCTCGCAGGGGACTGAGGCGCTGAAGGCGACGTTCACCGAACTGCTCGTCGAAGAGTTCGCGCCGCGCTCAATCGTCGAGCGCAACGACGTGCGCGTGCGCGCGCTGGAAGGGTTGGAGTCGAAGACGGGCGTGCTCTACGGAGACGAGCCGGGCGAACTCGAAGTCACGCAGCACGGCGTACGCTTCCGCGTCGCGCCGCTCGGCGGGCAGAAGACCGGCGCCTTCCTCGACCAGAGGGAGAACCATTTCGCCGCACGCGCCTACGCTCGTGGCCGCGCGCTCGACTGCTTCACCTTCAACGGCGGCTTCGCCCTGAGCATCGCGGGAGTTTGTGAGAACGTCGTGGGACTTGACATCTCATCGGAGGCGGTCGCGGCCGCGCGCCGCAACGCCGAGCTGAACGGCGCCGCGAACGTCGAGTTCCGTGAGGCGAACGTCTTCGACGCCCTGCACGAGATGGAGGCGGAAGGCCAACGCTTCGACACCATCGTCCTCGACCCGCCGGCCTTCGCCAAGAACCGCGCCAGCGTCGCGGCGGCCGCGCGCGGCTACAAGGAGATCAACCTGCGCGCCCTCAAGATGCTCTCGGCGGGCGGCCACCTCGTCACCTGCACCTGCTCCTACCACATGACCGAGCCGCTCTTCCTCGAAGTCATCGCCGAGGCCGCACGCGACGCGCGCCGCCGCGTCCAACTGGTCGAGCGCCGCACACAATCACACGACCACCCAGTCCTCCTCGGCGTCCCCGAAACGCTCTACCTCAAATGCGTCGTCCTGCGCGCCGTCGAGTAGCGCGAGGCGTCGCGAGGGGGAGGGCGCGCGCCGAAAATTTTGATTGAACTGCCCGCGCCGCGTGACACATAATGACGCGCCCGCGACAGCGCTGCGCAGAGGACGCGTCACCGGGCGTCCTCCTCATTCGCCGTCAAAGACTAGACTTTCAGCCCGGAGCCCCCGGGGCAAGAGGTTCACCAGATGGCAACGAAGAAATCGGCCGGCGCCAAACGCTCGTCCAAAAAGAGGCGGGCGGGCGCCAAAGGCACCTGCTTTGTCGTGATGGGTTTCGGCACTAAGGTTGATTTCGAGACGGGACGCAAGCTCGACCTCGACAAGACGTACAAGAACATTATCAAGCCCGCGGTGGAGGCGGCCGGGCTCGAATGCATCCGCGCCGACGATGTCATCCACTCCGGCCCGGTCGAGGTGCCGATGTACGAGGAGCTTCTGAACGCGGACGTAGTCGTCGCCGACCTCTCCACCTCGAACCGCAACGCCTACTACGAACTCGGGGTGCGCCACGCGCTCAAGCCCTACACGACCGTCATCATCTGCGAGGACGGCGACAAGAACCCCGCCTTCGACGTGAGGAACATCAGGCGCCTCCCGTACCACCACATGGGCGAGGGCATTGACTTCGACGAGGTGCAGCGCGTCCGCAAGAAGCTCAAGGACACGATCACCGACCTGCTGGAACGTGACCCGCGCCCGCAGGACAGCCCCGTCTACACCTTCGTGAAGAACCTCAAGCCGCCGCAGCTCGCCCGAGCGATAAAGAAGGTGGCGGAGGCGGCGGCGAAGGCTAGGCCGAGGGGCGGCAGCAACGGCGCCAGAGGCGGCGGCGCCAGAGGTGGCGGCGCGAAAGGCGGAGGCGGCGCCGGCCCGCAGCCGCCACCGACACGGCAGTCCGGCGTGATGATGTACAGCGAGATGATCGGCGCGGCGGACGAGGCGCAGAGGAAGGGCGACTTCACGCTGGCGAAGCGCCACCTGAAGGCGCTCCGCAGTAAGATGAGTCAGAAGGCCGGCGGGCGGAAGGGCGGGCGCAAGACCGTCGGCGGCGAAGACCCTTACATCATCCAGCGGCTGGCGCTCGTCACCTACAAGGAGGCGGAGGAGAAGGACAAGAAAGCCCGGAAGGAAAAGTTGAAGCTGACGGCGAAGGAGGAGCGCGAGCTGAAGGGCTCCATGCTCACGGCGCTCTCGGAGGCGCGCGCCCTGCTTGAGACGGCGAGCCCGGAGACCTCGAACGACACCGAGACGCTCGGGCTCTGGGGCGCGGTGCACAAGCGCCTGTGGGAGTTGACCGGAAACCGCAGGTACCTCGACGAGGCGGTGCGCGGCTACGAGCGCGGCTTCTACCTGAAGAACGACTACTACAACGGCATCAACCTCGCCTACCTGCTCAACGTACGCGCCGCCAACTCCAAGAACCGCACGGAGGC
This sequence comes from Pyrinomonadaceae bacterium, assembly GCA_035248785.1. Classification (GTDB taxonomy): domain Bacteria; phylum Acidobacteriota; class Blastocatellia; order Pyrinomonadales; family Pyrinomonadaceae; genus QHXN01. The sequence goes on from DATFHD010000038.1 coordinate 16,758, forward strand.
GGTGGCAGACTTCGTCCAAGCGGAGCGTGTGCGGCGGGAGGTCATCTCGATCTGCGAGCGCTGGCTGAAGGATAACCCCGCCCCCGGCGGAAAGAAGGTGAGCGAGAAGGCCGCGGAGGATTACCGGGCCCAGAAATACTGGGTCGTCGCGACTCAGGCGGAAGCCTGCCTCGGCGCCGGCCAGACGGCGAAGGCCGACAGGATATACAGGCAGGCGTACGCGTCCGCCCCCGCGCAATGGATGATCAGCACCACAGAGTCGCAGCGGAATAAGCTCAAGCAGTTGCTCACCGCCTCGCCGCTCAAATCCGTCAGGGCCGGCCGCAAATAGCCTCGCGCGCCGCCCGGCGGACGTGCGCCGCGTTCCACGCACGCCGGAAAAAGATGCCGCGCGCCCGAGTCCGGCTCGGGCGCGCGGCGTTCTCGCGTCGGGGCGTGTGAGCCTACTCGACCGTGACCGACTTGGCGAGGTTCCTCGGTTGATCCACGTCGCAGCCGCGTCGGACGGCGATGTGGTAGGCGAGGAGTTGTAGCGGGATGATGGCGAGGATGGGCGAGAGCAGGTCGGACGACTCCGGTATCTCGATGACGTGGTCGGAGACGGCCGAAGACATCTCGTCGCCCTCGGTGAGCACGCTGATGACGACGCCCTCGCGCGCCTTGACCTCGACGATGTTGGAGTGCGTCTTCTCGTAGCGAAGCTCGGAAGCCTTGTCGCCCTCGGCGCGCGGGTTGACGACGACGACGGGCAGGCGCTCGTCAATCAGCGCGTTCGGCCCGTGCTTCATCTCGCCCGCGGGGTACCCTTCCGCGTGGATGTAGGAAATCTCCTTCAGCTTCAGGGCGCCTTCGAGCGCGACGGTGAAGTTGATACCGCGACCCAAGTAGAGGAAGTCGGTCGCACGGTGGAACTCGCGCGCCAGCTCTTCCAACTCGTCCGACTCCGAGAGCAGGTGCTCTATCTTCACCGGCAGCTCGGCCAACTGCTGCGCGTGCTGGCGCGACTCCTCCTCGGAGAGCGTGCCGCGCAGTTGCCCGAGGTACATCGCGAAGAGGTAGAGCGCGATCATCTGCGACGTGAAAGCCTTCGTCGAGGCGACGCCTATCTCGGGGCCGGCGTGCGTCAGAATCGTCCCGTCCGACTCGCGCGTAATCATCGAGCCCTGCACGTTGCAGATGGCGAGAACCTTCGAGCCACGCTCCTTCGCCTCGCGGAGCGCCGCGATGGTGTCGGCCGTCTCGCCCGACTGCGAGATGACGACCAAGAGCGTCTTCTCCGTCATCACGGGGTCGCGGTAGCGGAACTCGGAGGCGTAGTCCACCTCGACGGGCACGCGCGCCAACTGCTCGATCATGTACTTGCCGGCGAGCCCGGCGTGCCAAGAGGTGCCGCAGGCGGCGACGAGTATGCGGTCGAACGACTTGAACTCGGCGGGCGTGATGTTCATCTCGTCCATGTAGACGCGGCCCGTGTCCAAGGAGACGCGCCCCTGAACGGTGTCGCGGACGGCGCGGGGCTGCTCGTAAATCTCCTTGAGCATGAAGTGCTTGAACCCGCCCTTCTCCGCCATGATCGGATCCCAAGTGATGCGCTGCGTGTGCGGCTCGACGGCGTTGCCCTCGAAGTCCGTGACGCGCACCGAGTCCTTCGTCAGCACGGCCATCTCGCCGTCGCCGAGGAAGAACACGTCGCGCGTGTGTTGGAGAATCGGCGGCACGTCCGAGGCGACGAAGAACTCGCCGTCGCCCAAGCCGACGACGACGGGCGGGCCTTGGCGTACGGCGATTATGGTGTCGGGCTCGTCGCTTGAGATGATGGAGAGCGCGAAGATGCCGCGCAGGTCGCGCACCGCGCGGCCGACGGCCTTCTCGAAAGAGTCCTCCTCCTTCAGGTACTCCTCGACGAGGTGCGCGACGATCTCCGTGTCCGTCTCGGTGACGAAGACGTGGTCGCTCTTGCGCAGGCGGTCTTTCAGTTGGAGGTAGTTCTCGATGATGCCGTTGTGGACGACGACGACGCGCCCCGTGCAGTCGCGGTGCGGGTGCGCGTTCTCTTCCGTCGGCCGGCCGTGGGTGGCCCATCGCGTGTGGCCGATGCCGTAGGTGCCGTCGAGGGGCTTCAGGCGGATGGCCTCTTCGAGGTTGCGCAGCTTACCCTCGGCGCGGCGTATGTCGAGGTGGTGCCCCTCGTCCACGACCGCGATGCCGGCCGAGTCGTAGCCGCGGTATTCGAGCTTCCTCAGCCCGTCGAGGATGACGGGCACGACCTGTTTGTTCCCTACGTATCCGACGATGCCACACATATGATTGCTTCCTTTTGAAAGACGTGAACCGTGAACCGTCAACCGTGACAAGTGGAGGAAACTTCTAAAAGACAGCTCTTTCTTGTCACGGCTTACGGTTCACGGTTCACGGCGGTTAATTCTTCTTCGGCGGTTTGAGGTTCGGGCGGCTCTTCTTCGCGTTGCAGACGCTTCTTGACTTTCGCGGGCACGCCCGCGACCAGCGTGTCCGGCTCCACGTCCTCTGTGACGACCGAGCCCGCGCCCGTCACCGAGCGCGCGCCGACGCGGACGGGCGCGACGAGCATCGTGTCAGAGCCGATCTTCACGTCGTGCTCGATGACGGTCGGGTGCTTGTTCCTGCCGTCGTAGTTGCAGGTGACGGTGCCCGCGCCGATGTTGGTGCGCTCGCCCACCTCCGCGTCGCCGAGGTAGGTGAGGTGCATCGCCTTCGACTTCGACCCCAGACGCGACTTCTTCATCTCGACGAAGTTGCCGACCGTCGAGTCTTCTTCCATCCGCGCGTTCATACGCAGGTGCGCGAACGGGCCGACGGTGCAGTGATCCGCGATTTCGGACTCGACGATGACGCAGTGGTCTTTGACGGTGACGCCGCGGCCGACGCGCGAGTCCGAGATGCGCGAGCCCTGCCCGATCTCGCAGCCCTCGCCGATGACGGTGCGCCCTTCGATGTGGACGTTCGGGTGGAGCGTCGTGTCGCGTCCGATCTGCGCGTCTGGGCTGACGTAGGTGTGCTGCGGGTCTATGACGGTGACGCCGGAGTTGAGCATCAGGCTGCGCAGCGTGCGCAGGCGAAGTATCCGCTCGAACTCCGACAACTCGACCCGCGTGTTGATGCCGGAGACTTCGCGCGCGTCGGTGTGGGTGTAGATGGAAACGTCCTCGCCGTCGGCGCGGAGGATGCCGGGCACGTCCGTCAGGTAGAACTCGCCCTGCGCGTTCTCGGGCCTGACGCGTTCGAGCGCGGGGAAGAGCAGACGCGTCTCGAAGCAGTAGATGCCGACGTTAATCTCGCTAATCTGCCTCTCCTCGGGCGTCGCGTCCTTCTGCTCGACGATGCGCTCGAAGCGCCCCTCTTCGTCGCGCACGACGCGGCCGTAGCCCGTCGGGTCTTCGAGCCGGACGGCCATCAGCGTGCAGGCCGCGCCGCGCCCTCGGTGCGTGCGGTGCTGGTGTACGAGCGAGCCGAGCGTTTCGGCGCGGACTAAGGGAACGTCGCCCGAGAGGACGAGGAGCGTCGAGTCGGCAGAGGCCAGAGCCTCGCGCGCGGCGAAGACCGCGTCGCCCGTGCCGCGCTGCTCGGTCTGCGTGACGAAGACCGCTCCGCCCTCGCCGAGTTCGGCGCGCACGGCGTCCTTCACCTCTTCCGCCTGATGGCCGACGACGACATAGACCGGCCGCTCGCCCTTGACGAGCGCCGAGGCCGTGCGGCAGACGTGCGCGATGAGCGGGCGGCCCCCCAACTTGTGCAGCACCTTCGCCGTCGAGGAGCGCATGCGCGTGCCTAAGCCCGCCGCCAGAATCAGTATGTCGAGCGGCGCGGACTGTGCCGGCTGTGACTGCTGCTGTGGCTGTCTGTCCATAGGTTCGTTCTGACGCCCGTGTTCGTTCTAGCGCGCGAAGGTCGCGGCCGGACGCGCGCAAGCCTTCTCGTAGCAGGCGAGGATGACGCGCGCGAGCTTCGTTGGGCTGTGCCGCACCTTCTCACCCTCGTCGAGCAAGTCCGCGCGCACGATCTCGGCCTCCTGCCCGAACTCCTCCTCAAGCCTGTGGTCGGTCAGCCCGATCTGCCGCGCGCCCTCGGCGGCGTAAGCCTCGGCCTGCTCCGCGCTGACGGGCCGGTCGTTGACGACGACAAAGTCGAACTGGATTTCGGGCGCGTAAGATTTGACGACCTCGATGTGGCGGCGGGCGGTGTAGCCGTCCGTCTCGCCCGGCTGCGTCATCAGGTTGCAGATGAAAATCTTGACCGCGCGCGAGGAGCCGATTGACTCGGCCACGCGCGCCACGAGCAGGTTCGGAAGGATCGAAGTGTAGAGCGAGCCCGGGCCGACGGTGATGACATCCGCCGCGCGGATGGCGGCGAGCGCCTCGGGGAGCGGCAGGCAGTGCTCCGGCTCAAGGCGCAGCCGGCGTATGGCCGAGTGCGAGGCCGTAATGTTCGTCTCGCCGTGCACCTCTCGGCCGTCTTCGAGCTCGGCGACGAGCCGTACGTCGTTGAGCGTCGCAGGGTAGATGCGCCCCTTGCTCGCGAGAACTTCAGAGGAGAGCCGCACGGCCTCCGTGAAGTCGCCCGTGACTTCCGTCAACGCGGCGAGGAAGAGGTTGCCGAAGCTGTGGCCGCCCAAGCCCCCGCCGCCGCGGAAGCGGTGCTGGAAGAGGCGCGAGAGCAGCGTCGAGTCTTCCGAGAGCGCGACCATGCAGTTGCGTATGTCCCCCGGCGGGAGCATCTGCAACTCCTCGCGCAGGCGGCCCGAGCTTCCGCCGTCGTCCGAGACCGTGACGATGGCCGCGAGCGCTTCGAGCCAGAGGTCGCCGCCCGAGTGCGCCCCGACCAGCTCCTTCAGCCCCGACAGGACGGTGGACAGTCCCGTGCCGCCGCCGATGGCGACGAGCTTCAGGCCGTGCTCAAGGCTGGACTGCAAACTCTTCTGCGCTCCTGCGTGAAACTGGGGCCGGCGCGGCGCCGGTGCGGAAATCATACTCGAAAGGCATGTGCTTTCAAAAGGAGTTGGGCAGGTTTAAAGGCGAAGCCGCCCCGCGAAGGGGAGGTCGGGGGCGGCTTTCAAGGGCGTGTGTTGGGAAAAACGATCCGCTCGAACTCGGGGTCGTTGCGCAGGGAAGCGAGGTCTGCGTCGGCCTGCGCGCGCACGCGCAAGACGGGCCGCAGCTCGACGGCGCGTTCGAGCGCCTGCAAGGCCGACTCGACCGAGCCGAGCCGGGCGCGCGCCGCAGCCAGCGCGTAGTGCGTGTCGGCGGCTTCGGGGTCGCGCTTGAGCGCGCGCTCGAAAAGCTCCTGCGCCGCGACGAAGTCGCCGCGGTTGAGTTCGATGACGCCGCGGTCGTAGAGCGAGTCGGGGTCGCGCGGCAGCGCCGCCTCCGTGCGCAGGCGGGCCTCGGCGATGGTGAGGTAGGTGCGTGCGCGCGCCGTCACCTCGGAGACGCCCGCGTGCTGCTCGATGAGCGCGCGGAAGTGGTCGCGCGCCGACTGAAAGTTGCCGCGCGTGAAATAGTGGTGCGCGCGCTCGAAAGCCTTGAGCGCCGCCGCCTCGTCGCGCGAGGGCTGGCGCGGAGGGTTCGGGGCGTGTCGCGGGGCGGCCTTCTGCGCGGCGGGCGCGCTCTTGGATGTGGCGGCTTTGGAAGCAGGAGCTTTCGCGGGCGCGTGCTTCGTCGCAGTGTGCGCTGCCGGACTCTTCTTCGCGGGCGCGTGTCTTGACTCGGCCGCGTGAGCCTTCCCGCCCGCCTTCTTGGCCGGGGCGGACTTCGACGCGGAAGTTTTAGACGCTTTTGAAGCGGGAGACTGCTTCGCGGCGGGGCGGGTCTGCTTGGCAGACTTGGCCGCGGACTTGGCGGCCGCTGAGGATTTTGCCGGGGTGGCTTTCTTCACGGGAGCCTTCTCGGCCGCCGCACGCTTCGGCTTGGGCTTCGCGGACTCGCCGGTCGGCTTGCGGCCCTTGCCCGAAGACTTCGGCGCAGCGCTGTGCGGTGCAGGGCGGGAGGAGCTTCTTTTTGCACCCTTGATACTCGGATCGCTCATGCGAAGCACTCGCTTTTCACAGAACGCCCCCATACAAAAAGGAGGCCGCCGACCTCCAGCAGCTTAACACACGAGGGGGTCTAAATCAACTGAGAAGTAGGATTTGCGGGAATTCAACGTCCGTTCAGGCTGATAAACAAACACTGTCAAAGAAAAACTATTGAAGTCATCTTTAGCCGTATGTTAGAGTTCTTTTGGTAAGGCGGAGTCCCGGCGGAAGGGGACTTCGCGCACGCGCGGCCACAGCGGACTCGGCGACCAAGTCTCCTGAACTCTTCATTTAAATTTCGTCGCCTGAAGCCCAGACTCACGCCCCCGCCGCCCACACCTGCTCCGCATTCTGCGAGAGAGAGAGCCTGTGTAGGAATGACAGACACTCCCATCATCATGCACGAGCAGCAGTTCCAGCAGCTCCGGAACATCCTGAGCAAGCTGCGGCTCGAATCTTTTTCCCGCGTGGTCTTCTTGGTGGACAAGAACGGGCAGCAGATCGCCTCGCACGGGGACGTGAGCGACTTGGACACCACGAGCCTCGCGAGCCTCGCGGCCGGGAACGTGGCCGCGACGGGCGGGATGGCGCGGCTCATCGGCGAGAAGGAGTTCCCGACGCTCTCGCACGAGGGCGAGCGCGAGAGCATACACATCTGCATCATCGGCCGCGTCCTGCTCGTCGTCGTCTTCGACGAGCGGTCGAGCCTCGGCCTCGTCAAGCTGCGCGTCAAGCAGGCTTCGCGCGACCTCTCGGCGCTCTTCGAGGAGTTGGAACGGCTCGCCGCGCTCCGGAGGGACTCCGAAGAAGCCCTCTTCGCCGAGATCACCGACGACGACATAGACAGCCTCTTCAGTTAGTTATGGGTGAAAGGTGATAGGCCGACAGTACCCTTGACCTATTACCAATAACCCGTCACCCATCAACGGCACTGCTATGACCTTCATCAACTACGCTTCGAGAGAGATTAACTGCAAGATCGTCTACTACGGCCCGGGCCTTTGCGGGAAGACGACCAACCTGCAATACATCTACGACACGACGGCGCCGACGGCCAAGGGCAAGCTCATCAGCCTTGCGACCGAGACCGACCGGACGCTCTTCTTCGACTTCATGCCGCTGGAGTTGGGGACGGTGCGCGGCTTCAAGACGCGCTTCCACCTCTACACGGTGCCGGGGCAGGTCTTCTACGACGCCTCGCGCAAGCTCATCCTGAAGGGCGTGGACGGCGTCGTCTTCGTCGCCGACAGTCAGGAAGAGCGCATGGACGCCAACATCGAGTCGCTCTACAACCTTGAGGAGAACCTGCAAGGCAACGGCTACGACCTCTCGAAGATTCCGTACGTGCTGCAACTGAACAAGCGCGATCTGCCGAACGTCATCCCGGCCGACGAGATGGTCGCCGAGCTTCGGCGCGGCGCGGAGCCCGTCCACGAGGCCATCGCCGCCAAAGGCAACGGCGTCTTCGACACGCTCAAGTCCGTCGCCAAACAGGTCTTGACGGAGCTGCGTAAGAGCTGACGCACAACGGAAAAGGGAACTGACGAGTGCCTGACGTTTGAATGAAACGTCAGGCACTCGTCGTTTATGCAGACGTTCGGAACTTGCGCCGCCGGCACGAGCGCCTTCAAAAAACGAGATTTTCCGAAGATTTTTTCTATTGCATTCTACCGCGGCGGACGTTAATCTCCCGGCTGTGGCGCTGGCCGCTGCCACTTCAACCCCAATCGAGTCTCGCCGACGCCTGTATCGCAGGCGCCACGGGGCCGTGACCGCAGACAGTCTTTCGCGACAGTCTTTCCTTGCATGAGGCTTTGGGCCGAGTTAGACCGGCGTGTCTCGACAGAGACAAAGCGGTCTGCACGGCGTTGCCCATTTTCTGGCGGGTGCAAGGGAAAGGGTGACCTCACATGACTTTAACAGACGAACGTCCACACGAACCGGACTCGAACGACTCGGGGCCGCACGCCTCTTCGGACGCTGAGCGCGCGCGCACACTCCTCGCCGAAGGGCAGTACGCGGAGGCCGAACAGTTGATAACGGGCGCCGTCCACGCGCTTGAGAACGGCGGTGCGCCCGCGGAGTTGGCGGGGGCGCTTACGACGCAGGGCGTCGTCTTCGCGCGGCTCGGGCGGGGCGAAGAGTCCGCGGAAGTCCTCCGACGCGCTTTGGAGACGGCGGAGGAGGCCGGCGCCAATTCGGTCGCGGGGGCGGCGGCGCTGACACTCGTCGAGGAGCACACTCTGGGCGGCGTCATCTCGCCGGAAGAACTTCTGGAAGTCTACCGCGAGGCCGACAGGCTGCTCGAAGAGACGCGGCACACGGAGAGCGCCGCGCGTCTGCGCAACTGCGCGCGGCTCGTGATGCGACGGCTGGCGGGCGTCCAACTCGGCGACGAGAGCTTCACGCTCTTCGACGCCGTCCACGAGATCGAGGCCCGCCTCATCGCGCGCGCGCTGGACGAGGCCGAAGGAAGCGTGACGCGCGCGGCGCAACTGCTCGGCCTGCGCCACCAGACGTTCCTCGCCATGCTCAACACGCGGCACCAACATCTCATGGACAAGCGCAAGCCGCGCGGCAAGCGCCGCCGCAGCATCATCAAGCGCTGGGACTGAAGGCCGCGGACTTAAAATGCGTGCGCGCCCTCCACACGCGCGGGCGTTTCGGCTAAACTGCCGACCGAACGGCACACACCGGCCCGAGCGGAATCAGTTTGAAAAAGACGAAGCCCGCAATTCTTCTTCTCCTAATTCTGTCCGCGTGCCTGCCCGCGTTCGTCGGGGCGGCGCAGAGGGCTGCGCGTCCGCGCGCCTCTGCGGACAAGGTCTCGGTGCGTGCGCGCGGGCGGCGCTCGGTCGTCGTCACGGAGCACGGGCACGCGCACACGCTCGACCTGACGGAGCACATCGGCGCGGCGCGCATCGAGGATGTGTCGGCGCCCTTCCTGACGAGCAAGGAAGGGTTCACGTACCTCCTGCTCGAAGTGTGCGGGCTGTCGAAGGTGCCGCCGGACGACCGTCAGTGCGGCGCGGGCATCGAGTGCAACGTTGTCTGGCTCAAGCTCGACGCGGCGTGGCGCGTGCGCGACGCGAAGTCGGAGCTTTACGAGTCGTGCTGGCTGCCGATAACCGCGGAGGAAGGGCCGAAGGTCGAAGGGCGGCGCATGACTCTGGTTGTGGACGACCTGCGCGAAGAAGTGCGGCGCGAGGTCTCCTACGACGCGGACAAGGCGGAAGCGGGCCTGACGGTCAGGCAATATCCCATCCCGAAAGAGACCCCGTAGGTAAAGGGGCTTCACGAAAGGTAAAGCATGAGAAAGTCTCTGAGGGGGGCGCTCGCGCTCTCACTCCTGTTGTCGCTTGCGGCGTCGCAGGCTTCGCGCGCGCAGGAGCCGGCGCGGTGCGGCATCACGGCCGAGGACTATTACGCGTTCGAGTTTTTGAGCGACCCGCACCTTTCGCCCGACGGGCAGTGGGTGGCCTACGTCGTGACGACCGTAGACCAGAGGCAGAACCGGCGCCTCTCTCAAATCTGGCTGGCGCCCGCCGACGGCAGCCGCACGCCGCGCCAGTTCACGACGAGCACGCAGTCGTCCAACTCGCCGCGCTGGTCGCCCGACGGCCGCACGCTCGCGTTCCTCTCCTCAAGACCCTCGAACGACCCCGCGCCGCCGCAAGGCCCCGCGCAGTCGAACCCCTCGACGCAGTCGAACCCGCAGGGCACGTCTCAGCCCGCGCAGACTTCGCCGCAGACTTCGGGCACGCCCACGTCCCCGCAGGCGACCGCGACGACGCCCGGCATCTCAAGCTCGCAGCAGACCGCCTCGGCCGACGCGCAGCCGCGCGCGCAGGTCTGGGTGCTCTCGCTCGAAGGCGGCGAGGCGCGTCGCGTGACGAACTTGAAGAACGGCGTCGGCGGCTTCGACTGGTCGCCCGACGGCACGCGGCTGGTGCTGACGAGCCGCACGGGGCCGAGCGACGCGAAGGCGCCTTCGAGCGACGTGCGCCACTACAAGCACCCCTCGTACAAGTTCAACGACACTGGCTGGTTCGACGACAAGCGCAGCCACGTCTGGGTCGTCGAGGTTCAGGGCGGCGCGGCGCGGCAGATAACTTCAGGCGAGGACTGGAACGACACAGACCCACAGTGGTCGCCCGACGGCAGGTCAATCGCCTTCGTCTCAGACCGCACGGGCAAGGCTTTCGACGAGGGCCGCAACACGGACGTGTGGGTCGTACCCGTGGAAGGCGGTCAGCTCACGAAAATCTCCGACCACGAGTTCGAGGACTCGAACCCGCGCTGGTCGCCCGACGGAAAGTCCATCGCCTTCACGGGTCGCATACACGAGACCGACCACCCGAAAATCTTCCTCGCGCCTGCGACCGGCGGCCAGCCGTCGCGCAACGTCGCGCCCGAACTCGATCTCATCCCGTCGAACCTGACTTGGGCCGAAGCAGGGCGCGCTCTATACTTCGAGACGGGCGTGAAGGGCGAGCAGCACCTCTTCCGAGTCGAAGTGAAGGACGGCCGTGTAAGACAGGTGACGAAGGGCGCGCGCGCCGTCCGCTCCGTTGACATCCCCGAGCGCGGGCGGCGGATGGTCTACGCCGCGAACGACTTTCAACATCTCGACGACCTCTACGCGGCAGACCTCGACGGCTCGGACGAGAAGAAGTTGACGAGCCTGAACGCGCGCCTCTGGTCTGGTCTTCAACTCGCAACGGTCGAGCGCATGACCTACAAGGGCGCCGACGGCTGGGACGTTGACGGCTTCCTAGTAAAACCCCTCGGCTGGCAAGAGGGCCGGAAGTACCCGATGATTCTCAGCATCCACGGCGGCCCCGCCGGGCAGTACGGCGTTGATTGGTTCCACGAGTTTCAGGTCTACGCCGCGCGCGGCTGGGCGGTCTTCTACACGAACCCGCGCGGCTCCACCGGCTACGGCCAGAAGTTCGAGCGCGGCATCGAGGGCGAGTGGGGGCGCAACGACTACACGGACGTAATGAACGGCGTCGAGGAAGTTCTGCGCCGCAACCCTTGGATTGACCGCGAGCGTCTGGGCGTGACGGGCGGCTCGTACGGCGGCTACCTTACGAACTGGATCGTCGGCCACACGAACATCTTCAAGGCCGCGGTGACGCTGCGCAGCGTCGTCAACTTCGTCAGCGACGAGGGCACGCGCGACGGCGCCTACGGCCACAAGGAGGACTTCGGCGGCGACCTCTTCCAGAAGTTCGACCTCTACTGGGATCGCTCGCCCCTGAAGTACGCCGCGAACGTCAAGACGCCGATTCTCATACTCCACTCAGACAACGACTACCGCGTGCCCTTGGAACAGGGCGAGCAGTGGTTCCGCGCGCTCAAACACTTCGGCGCCCCGGCCGAGTTCGTCATCTTCCCACGCGAGAACCACAACCTCACGCGCACGGGCGAGCCCAAACACTTGGTCGAGAGCCTCAACTGGCAACTCTACTGGTTCGACCGTTACCTCGACGGAAAGACCAACGCCGTCCCGCCCGACGCCAGATGAAGCTGCCGAAGCTGTATCCCATCACGGACAGGCTGCTGTCGGGGCTGTCGCACGCGGAGCAGGTGGCGCGTCTGTGCGAGGGCGGGGCCGGCGTGGTGCAGTTGCGCGAGAAGCGCCTGCCGCCGCGCGAGTTCTACCGCGAGGCTGAGGAGGCTTTGAAGGTCGCGCGGTCGTTCGGCGCGAAGCTCATCATCAACGACCGCGCCGACATCGCGCTCGCCGTCGGCGCGGACGGCGTGCATCTCGGGCAGGACGACATGCCGCCCGAGGCCGCGCGCTCTCTGCTCGGCGACGCGGCCGTCGTCGGTTTCTCCACGCACAACGTCGAGCAGGCAATCGAAGCCGCGCGGCTGCCCGTCACTTACGTCGCCATCGGCCCGGTCTTCGCGACCTCCTCGAAAGAGAAGCCCGACCCGGTCGTCAGCCTTGAAGGCGTCCGGCGCGTGCGCGCGGCCGTCGGCGCCGTCCCTCTGGTCGCCATCGGCGGGGTGACGGCCGAGACCGCGCCCCGCGTGCTCGAAGCCGGCGCCGACTCGCTCGCAGTCATCGGCGCGCTCGTCACAAACCCCTCAGACCCCTCCGAAATCACCCGCCGCACGCGCGCCTTCCTCGCCCGCCTCTGAGCCCGCGGCACGGCCGGCCGGAGGGCTAAGTGTTAAAATATTATGCGTTAAAACTTTTAACTTGATTTTCCACGCTCGTTAAGACAGAATGAAAATGTCGCCGGGCGCAGTGCCCCGCGCCCGGCCGGCAGAAGCCCAATCGGCCCGCCTCGTCCCCGTCGCTCTTTATTCCCAGCCCCAACGGAGCAGTTGATTCCCGCATGAAATATTTCGACCTGCCGCCCGTCATCGAGGAGATGCTGAAGGTCTCCGAAGAGATCAGCGACCTCAACTTCTCCGTCGGCCAGCCGCCGCAGGTGGAGGTCAACGGCCGCCTCACGCCCGTCGAGCCGACGGGGCTGAAGAAGCTGACGCCCTACCAGACCGAAATCATCGCGATGACGCTGCTGCACGGCAACCCCGACGCGGCGCACCGCCTCGCCCACACGGGCTCGGCCGACCTGAGTTATTCCTTGCCTTCGCGCACGCGCTTCCGCGTCAACATCTTCCAGCAGCGCGGCACGTACTCCATCGTGATGCGCGTCATCCCGACCGAGATTCCGACCATCGAAGCGCTCAGCCTGCCGAAGCAGCTCGCAGACATCGCCGAGTTGCGCAACGGCATCGTGCTCGTCACGGGCCCCACGGGCTCGGGCAAGTCAACGACGCTCGCCGCCGTCATAGACATCGTCAACCGGCAGCAGCACTACCACATCGTCACCATCGAAGACCCCATCGAGTTCCTGCACGCGCACAAGAACTCGACCATCAACCAGCGCGAGATAGGCTCGGACGCGAAGGACTTCCCGTCGGCGCTTCGCTCGGCGCTCCGTCAGGCGCCGAAGGTCATCCTCATCGGCGAGATGCGCGACTACGAGACGACCGAGATCGCGTTGGAGGCCGCCGAGACCGGACACCTCGTCCTCTCGACGCTCCACACCATAGACGCCTCCAAAACCGTTGACCGCATCATCGGCCTCTACCCGAAGAACGAGGAGCAGGTCATACGCACGCGGCTCGCGCAGACCTTCCGCTTCATCGTCTCGCAGCGGCTCATCCCGCGCGCCGACGCGGGCGGGCGCATCGCCGCCGTCGAGGTCTTGAAGTCAACGCCGCGCACGCGCGAGTACATCGCCGCGGGCGAGTCGGACGGCAAGACCCTTCTCGACGCGATGCGCGACGGCCGGCTCGACGGCATGCAGGACTTCGACACCGTCATCAAGGAGATGATCGAGGCCGGCACCGTCACGCTCGAAGACGGCCTGTCGTTTGCCACCAACCCGAACAACCTGCAACTCGCGCTCAAGGGGATGTCGGCCAACGACGACTTCCGCGCGCCCGACCCGCAGCCCGCGTTCACCGCGCGCCGCACGGCCGCCACGCCGCGCACCTTCCCCTCCGCGCCCGCGCCCGCGCGCAGCACGCCAACATCCATGCTCGACATGATTGAATAAGGCAGAGGTTAGAGGTTGGAGGTTAGAGGTTAGTAAAAGCCTCTGCCGACAGCCGCCCGCTTTCGGCTCGGGCCAAGCGCCAATCGCAACTACTAACCTCTAACCTCTGACCTCTGACCTCTAAAGTTATGATCGTCACCTGTCACAACTGCTCGACCAAGCTCCAGCTCGACCCGGCCAAGGTTCCTTCGCGCGCGTTCAGCGTGCGTTGCCCGAAGTGCCAGCAGATCGTCAACGCGCAGCCGCCCGCGGCCGCCGCGCAGCGCGACGCGCTGGCGGCTGTCGGCGACGTGCCCGCCTCGACGCGCACGCAGCAGGAGGCCGTCGCCTCGCCGCCGCCCGCCGCGCTCCTGCGCGAAGAGCCGGCCGGGGGCGACGGCAAGGACGACGTGCTCCGCCTGCTCGCCGCGGTGCTGCGGCGCGAGGCGGGAACGGATTCGCAGGCCACACAGGGCTCCGGCCGCCGCCACACTTGGGAGAGCCGCCGCGCGCTCGTCTGCGTCGGCTCGGGGCAGGGGACTGAGGCGGCGCGCGCGCTCGCCGACGAGGGCTACGCCGTGATGCCCGTGGTGGACGCGGCGCAGGCCGCCACGCTCCTGCGCGAGGAGCGCGTGGACGTGGTCGTGCTCGACCGCGAGTTCGACGCGCGCGGGCAGGGCGCGGGGCAGGTCGCGCGCGAGCTGACTTCGATGCGCACATCGGAGCGCCGCCGCGTCGTCTTCGTGATGCTCTCCGAGTCGGCGCGCACCGGCGACGCGCACGCGGCCTTCCTCGCCGGCGCCAACCTCGTCGTCCACATGAGGGACGCGGCCGAGTTGCCGCGCTACCTCGAACGCAACATACACGACCTCAACGACCTCTACCGCGACTTCAACAAGGCGCTCGGCCTCGCGCAGCTTTAGAGATAAGGGAACGGGTAGGGGTTAAGGGGGAAGGGTGGAGGGAGAAATCTTTCCACCCTTCCCCCTTAACCCTTGCTGCTGTCCGCGTCCGCCGTAATCTGCTAAGCTTAGCCCTCCGCGGGGGGCGAAGATGGCTTCGGCGAACGGACACGTCCACGCGCACGCGCACTCACACGGCGCGCACGCGCACGCTCACGACGCGCTCTCGGCGCGCGGCCGGCGGCGACTGCTCCTCGTCCTGCTGTTGACGGCCGCCTACATGCTGGCCGAGGCCGCGGGCGGCTGGTGGACTGGCTCGCTCGCGCTTCTGGCAGACGCTGGGCACATGCTGGCCGACGTGGCGGGGCTCGGGCTGGCGCTTCTGGCGGCGCGCTTCGGCGCGCGGCCCGCGAGCCAGACGAAGACTTACGGCTATTATCGTCTTGAGATACTCGCGGCCTTCACGAACGGCGTGGCGCTCGCGGCCGTCTCGCTCTTCATCCTTTGGGACGCGTACGCGCGCTGGTTCGCGCCGCCGCAGATAGAGCGCGGCGCGGAGTTGACGGCGATCGCCGCGGGCGGCCTCCTCGTCAACCTCGCCTGCGCGTGGCTGCTGCACGGCGACCACGAGAGGGACTTGAACGTGCGCGGCGCGTGGCTGCACGTCATGGGCGACGCGCTCGGGTCTGTCGGCGCGATAGCGGCGGGCGTGCTCGTCACGCTGTGGGGCTGGCAGGCGGCCGACCCGCTCTTCAGCGCGCTCATCGCCGTGCTCATCGTGTGGAGTTCTTGGAGCCTGATACGCGAGGCGACGAACGTCCTGCTTGAGGGCACGCCCGCGCACATCAACCTCGCCGCGGTCGAGGACGCGATACTTGAGACCGAGGGCGTCGAGGACGTGCACGACCTGCACGTCTGGACGATAACTTCGGGGCGCGAGGCCCTGTCGGCGCACGTCCGCCACGCGCAGGACGCTCCGACGCCCGAGCTTCTGCGCGCGCTGCGCTCGAAGCTCCACGAGCAGTTCGGCGTTGACCACCTGACGATACAGATGGAGACCGGCGACTTCGAGGACGAGACGTTCCACTTCTGCACCTCGGGCACGGCCTGCTTCCGCTCGACGAAAGAATGAGAGGTTAGAGGTCGGAGGTTAGAGGTTAGTGAAACCCGCCGCCGTCAGTTTCGGACGAAGGCGGGCGGCACGCTAACCGCAACTACTAACCTCTAACCTCTGACCTCTAACCTCTGACTTATGGAGATCAGCCTTCTCATCGTCCTCGACCTGCGCGAGCAGGCGGCCTTGCAGGCGGCGCTGATGACGCACGGCGCTCCGGACGCGCTGGTGACTTTGGCGCTGACGGGCGCGTGCCGCATCCAGTCGCTCGACGAGGCGCGGCAGCTCCGCCGATGGCTCGCCGAGACGCGCGCCTCCGGCAAGACCGACTTCGCCTCGCTCAACGTCATCGAGCGCGAGCTGGTGCGCTTCGGGGTCTGACTGCGATTCGTCTTATGGCGACTATCCGACTGGGCTACGGGCGCGGGACGACTGCCTTCGAGTTCGACGAGGGGCGGTTCGAGGTCTTGGAGGCGGAGGCGGTCGCGGGGCGGCCCCTGACGGACGCGGAGGTCGGCGCGCTGATTGACGACCCCGTTGACTCGCAGCCGCTCGAAGATATCCTCAGCCCCGGCGAGAGTGTTCTCGTCGTCGTCTCCGACGCGACGCGCGCGACGGGCAGCGCGCAAGTTGTAAACCTGCTCGTGCGGCGTCTGGTCGCGCTCGGCGTCGCGCCCTACGACCTGCGCATCATCTTCGCGACGGGCATTCACCGCGCCGTGACGCCCGAGGAGAAGGCTGAGCTTCTGACGCCCTTCGTCGCGCAGCGCGTGCGGACGCTGGCGCACGACGCCTCGGACGACTCGAAGCACGTCTCGCTCGGCGTCACGGAGCGCGGCACGCCCGTCGAACTCGACCGAGCCGTCTTCGACCATTCGCACGTCATCCTCACGGGCGCCATCGGCTTCCACTACTTCGCGGGCTTCACGGGCGGGCGCAAGAGCATCTGCCCGGGCCTCGCCTCGCGCCGGACGATTGAGGCGACGCACTTGCAGGCGCTCGACTTCGAGCGGGGCGGACGCCGCGCGGGCGTCGGGACGGGACGCCTCGACGGCAACGCCGTACACGAGGAGTGCGAGCGCATCGCGGCCGAGGCCGCGCCGTCGTTCCTCATCAACACCGTGACCGACGACGCGGGCCGCGTCGTGCAGGTCTACGCGGGCGACTGGCGCGCGGCGCACCGTCGCGCCTGCGCAGAGTACGCCGACTCGCACACCATCAAGATTAAAGAGAAGCGGCCCGTCGTCATCGCCTCGGCCGGCGGCGCGCCGCGCGACATCAATCTGATTCAGGCGCACAAGGCTCTTGAGATGGCTTCGTACGCGTGTGAGGAGGGCGGCCACATCGTCCTGCTCGCTGAGTGCTACGACGGGCTCGGCCGCCCGGACTTCCTCAAGTGGTTCGACTCGGCCGACTCGCACGCGCTAGAAGCTCGTCTGCGCGAAGGATACGAGGTCAACGGGCAGACGGCTTGGTCTTTGTTGACGAAGGCCGAGCGGTTCCGCGTCCAACTCGTCTCCGCGCTGCCGGAAGACGAAGTGCGTCGGATGCGCATGACGCCCGCGCGCACGCTCGAAGAGGCTCTGGCGCGCGTCGAGTCTGAAAGCCACGGCTACGTGCTGCCGCGGGGCGCGGTCTTCATGCCCGTCGTGCGCGACGACGGCGCCGCCGGTCAGGGTTGACGCGCCGCGCCGCGAGCGTCTAGCCTGAGTCGCGCAGTCAGTTCCCCAAGTTCGAACAATAAAGAGGAAAAAGAATTCATGTTCGCCTCGACAATTTTTCTCGCCCTCGCTCTCGTCTGGCAGTCGGCCCCCGGCGCTTTGCAGAGCGTCTACACGAGCCTCAGCTCGCGCGACTGCAAGACCATCAGCACGCACGAAGAGGGCGCGCAGTCCACGCAGCGCTGCGCGGGCGTCGGCGGCTACGGCCTGCTCGTCGAGGACTTCGACTCGCGCATGGACGTGACGGTGGTCGCGCCCGGCGGGAAGCGGTACAACCTGAACTACGGGCAGGTCATCACGACCGGCTTCTCAAGCGTCGGCGAGAAGGCCGAGTGGCGCGTGAAGGGGAAGGGCAAAACGGCCGTGCCCGTCGCGCTCATCGTCCGCCTGAACGCCAGCGAGGACGGCGCGCACCCGGAAAAGACGACCTCCTACCTCACCGTCGCCAAGATCACGCCGCAGCAGGTTTGCGTCACGGACAAGATCGCGCCCGCGGCGGACGCCAACGAGCAGGCGCGCCGCGCCGCCGACACGGCCGCCTCGCGCCCCTGCGTCGAGGCGCCGCAGTGAAGCCCGCCGCGTCGAAAGAAGAAGTCGGCCGCGTCGAAAGAGACAGGAGGAAGGGAACCGTGAGAGATTGTTTGAAGGCCGCGGCCTTCGCCGCGCTTCTCGTTTTGGCAAACGCGTCGGCCGCAAGCGCGCAGACGGCCGGCGCCGGCCAGCAGACGGCCGCGACCACTTCGGACGTGCGCCCGAGCGAGCCGCACGTCCCCTTGGCGCAGACGGCCACGGCCTACGACGTGGCGGGCAACGAGGCGCTCGGCGGCACGCTCCGCACGCAGGCGCTCGCGGGCACGCCGGAGGCGCCCGTGCGCAACACGCGCCTCGTCGTCGAGAACCGCAGCCGCGTCTTCTACAACTACGCCGCCGGCTGGGCGACCTTCTACGGCTCGGACAACGTCCGCTGCGGCGAAGGGCTCTGGAAGCTCGAAGCCTTCGCGCCCGGCGAGCAGGTCGAGGTGGACACGCCCGGCTTGCGCCTGACCTGCACGCCCTCGACGTGGCGGCTGGTGGCGACCACGCTCCTCACGCGCACGGGCGACGTGGCCAAGCCGCAGGAGCAGACGCCGCCCCCGCCCGCAGAGACCGGCGCCCCCGGCTCGAACGCCGGAGCCGCGACTGCGCCGACTTCTAATGACGCCTCCGCGTCTTCGGCCGCGCCGGCTTCGACTTCGGCGACGGCGGCCGCCGTCCCGCCGCTCGAAATCAACGTCAACGGCAAGACCATCCCCATCCAGCTCGGCAACCCGCTCGAAATACAGGTCGGCAAAGAGCGCGTACGCATCGTCGTCCAGACGGCGCCTTAATGGTCTTGACTTAGGCGGCGTCTCGGGTCGAAACTTAGGGCAAAAGTTCCCCGGCCGAAGACGCGTCAGAAGAATAGGGAGGTTTGAAGATGGCGGACGAGACTCAGAAGACGAAGTGCGCGCGCGAGACGTGCGGCTGCCCCGCCGCGGACGGCAGCAAGTATTGCAGCGAGGAGTGCGAGAACGCGGCCAAGAACATACACTTTGAAATTTCCTGCACCTGCCATCACCCCGACTGCGGGTAAGGTAATCTCGCAGGCCCAAGTCGCAACGACAACAGAGGCGCAGGGACACGGCTAACGCCTCTAGCCGTGTTCCTGCGCCCCCGCGTTTTAACTCACTCCCTTTACCGCCCGCGCCTCTACTTAATCTCGACGAGCAGGACGTGCGCCCCGCCTTCACCGATAAGGCCGGCGTGGTTCTCCGCCTTGTGGAAGGCCGCGTCGCCCGCCTTCGCGTCCGCCACGACGGGCTTGCCTTTCGGGTAGGTGAAGGTCGTCCTGCCGCCGCTGAAGTTGTAAGTGACGTAGTCGGGGTGCCAGTGCATCGGTATCTTCGCGCCCGCGGGCGCGGTGAATTCGAGCACGCGTACGTGCGCGTTGTCGAGCAACAGCTTGAAGTGCTCCGGGTCGGCTGTGACGGGGTCGGCCCCCTCGGGTTTTCCGAAGTGTGGCCCGCCCGTCTCCTTCAGTTCGAAGAGCAGCGCGTGGATGTCTGAGACGACCTGCGAGCCGTGCGTCTCGGCGTCGCGCCACGTGGCGGAGCCGGGCTGCATGTCTGTGGGTTCACTGACGGCGCCCTTCGCGTCAACGAACCTGACGCTCCCGCCGCCGATGCTGTAGACGACGTAGCCGGGGTGCTTGTGCAGCGCCGCCTTCTGGCCCGCCGTGCCCTTGACTTCGAGAACCCTCACCCTCGCGTTGTTCAGAACCACCTTGTACAAGTCCGGCGCGACCTTCGCGGGGTCTTGCGCCATCGCGGAAGCCGCGCAGCACGTCAACACGACGAGCAGCGCGGCGCGAGTCGTCACACTAATCCAGCGCCTCATAGGCGATTCTCCTTTCGGCCCCAGCCGAGTCTGTTGGATTTGGGGGCGCGCGGCGGGAGCCGCACGAACGGGGCGAGGGCGGTCAAGCAATGTCGAACACGCCTTGTGTGCGGCGCACACTATCACATGGCCGCGGGCGTGACAACACGTTCATTTGAACTTCACGCCGCCGCGCGGAGTGTTGATGCGCGCGCGCCGCGCACGTTACTATTGTCCGCAGGGAGCAAAGCCTTAAAGGATGAGCCGTTCGATTCACTTTGCGGATAAGGGTGTGCGTGCGCGCACGGCGGCGTCGGAGCCGGAGGTTCTGGCGCGGCTAAGGGAGATCGTCGGGGCGGGGAATGTGTTGGTGGACGAGGAGCGCGTGGAGCCTTACGCTGGCGACGCGTTGAAGGAGAAGTTCCCGCCGGAGGCGGTCGTGCTGCCCGAGAGCGCGGAGCAGGTTTCGGCGGTTATGCGTCTGGCGAACGAGCGGCGGTTTCCCGTGACGGCGCGCGGCGGCGGCGTCGGGTACACGGGCGGGGCGGTGCCGGTCGAGGGCGGCATCGTCATCGGCACCGACCGAATGAACCGCATCCGCGAGATTAACCTTGAGAATCTGTACGCCATCACGCAGCCGGGCGTTACGACCTACGCGCTGCAACAGGCGGTCGAGGAGGTCGGACTCTTCTACCCGCCCGACCCGGCTTCTTATAAGAACTCTTACATCGGCGGCAACATCGCCGAGAACGCGGGCGGCATACGCTCTGCGAAGTACGGCGTGACGAAGCACTACGTGCTCGGGTTGGAGGTCGTGTTGCCGACGGGCGAGATAATTCGCACCGGCGGCTTGACGAGTAAGAACGTCGTCGGCTTCGAGCTGACCGGGCTCGTCTGCGGCTCGGAAGGAATGCTCGGCATCATCACGGAGGCGACGCTCAAACTCCTGCCGCTGCCCGAGACGACGCGCACCGTGCGCGCGACCTTCAAGACGATGCAGGCGGCCTGCGCCTGCCCGCCCGCGTTCACGCGTGCGCGCGTGACGCCCGTCGCCATCGAGGTGCTCGACCGCAACGCCATACGCGCCGTCGAGTCGGAGTTCGCCTTCGGCATAGACCCCGAGGCCGGCGCGCTGCTGCTCGTCTCGGTTGACGGCCCGCGCGAAGAGGTCGAGCGCGAGATTCGCGTGGTGGAAGAGGTGGTGAGGGAGTTGGGCGGCTACGACATCCTTCGCTCGGAGTCGCGCGAGGACGAGGACAGGCTCTGGGACGTGCGGCGCGCGCTGTCGCCCGCGATAAAGAAGTTCGGCACGCTCAAGTTCAACGAGGATGTCGTCGTCCCGCGCTCGCGCGTGCCGGAGTTGATCGAGCGCGTCGAAGGTATCGGAAGGAAGTACGACACCTTCGTCGTCAACTTCGGGCACCTCGGCGACGGCAACATCCACGTCAACTTCATGTGCGAGCGCGCAGACCCCGACGCGGTCGCGCGCGCGCGCAAGGCCGTCGGCGAGACCTTCGCGGCCTCCGTCGAACTCGGCGGCACCATCAGCGGCGAGCACGGCATCGGCTACGTCAAGGCCCCCTACTTGGAGATGGCGCTCGGCCGCGAAACCATCGAGGCCATGCGCCGCATCAAGCGCGCACTCGACCCCAACGGCATTCTCAACCCCGGCAAAGTTTTTGCGACGGCCCCCGCCGCCGCCGAGAGCGACTACGGCCAGCAGACAGACCTGAGCGACGCGGACGAGCCGACGGATTAAGATGCTCAGCGTTCTTCTCGAACTACAACGGCTGAAGCGGCTCGACCGGACGGGCTGGGTCTTGCGCGGTCTGCCGCCGGGCGCGGAGTCGGTGGCGGCGCATAGTTACGGCGTGGCGCTCGTGGCGATGCTTCTGGCGGACGAGTGCTCGGCGCGCGGCGTGAGCGTTGATGTCGCGCGCGTGCTGCGAATCGCGCTGCTGCACGACTTGCAGGAGACGCGTACGGGCGACCTGCCGCGAACGGTCGCAGACTACTACGGCGCCGAGACGCGGCGGGCGGCCGAGCGCGCGGCCTTCGACGACGTGATGCGCGGCGCGGGCGAGCGCCACGCCGCCACGTACGCCGAACTGCACGAAGACTACGAGTCGCGCGCGAGCGTCGAGGCGCGTCTGGTGAAGGCGGCCGACGTGATAGACCTTCTGGCGCAGGCGCTCGCCTTCGAGCGCGCGGGCTCGCGCGGGCTGGCCGAGTTCTGGGAAGGCGCCGAGTCGCGCGACTTCGGCCTCGAAGGCCCCGCGCGCGAAGTCGTCCGCGAGGTGGTCGCGGCGCTCGTGCGCGCCAGAGGCGAGATACGGTAGGCAGTCTTCTTATGATTGACTGGCTGACGCGGACGATTCAGGGGTGGGGGCTGACGTGGTGGCAGGTGCTCTTCGGGGTGGGGCTGTCGGTCGTCACGTTCGTCGGGAGCATCCTCGTCGTGACGTTCGTGTTGGTCAGGCTGCCGGCGAACTACTTTCACTCGTCGCACGCGCGCGAGTTCCTTGTGGAGAGACATCCGATACTACGCGCCGTCGGCATCTTCGCGAAGAACCTGCTCGGGCTCGTGCTCGTCGCGGCGGGCATCGTGATGTCTCTGCCGGGCGTGCCGGGGCAGGGCGTGCTGACGATCCTGCTCGGCGTGATGCTGCTCGACTTCCCCGGCAAGCGCGCGCTCGAAGCGCGCATCGTCAGCCGGCCTCGGGTCTACCGCGCCATCAACGCCCTGCGCGCGCGCTTCGACAAGCCGCCGCTGCTGCTCGACTGAGAGGCCGCCCGCCTTCGTTGACAAGGCCGAAGGGCGTTTGTTAGCTTCCCTTGACTGATTTCGTGAATCTTCGCGGGGCGACAGACGGGTGGCGCGCGGTCAACTTTTGCTTCCGATGCACATGCCGAAAAACTGTGGGCGGTTGAGGGCGGCGTGGCCCTTGGCGCTGTTCGCGGCGGCGCTGCTGCTCTCGGGGTGCGGGCTCGTCAAGACGAAGACGCGCATCTCCGTGCCGCAGCCTTTGACGCCGGTCGTTGACGCCGACATGCCGCAGATGTTCGAGGAGATCAACCGGCTCGGCGCGGTGAAGTCGCTGAACGGCCGGGTTGACATACAGTTCCTCGACACGAGCGACGCGCCGTGCGGGCTCGCCGACAAGTACAAGACGGCCGACGGCCGCCTCGTCGTACAGCGCCCCGGACAGGTCTACCTCGTCGTGCAGTTGCCCATCGTCGGCAGCAAGGTCGCCGAGATGAGCTCGACCGGCGAGCGCTTCTGGGCCGCCGTCTACATGGGCAACGACAATTACAAGCGCTTCGTGACGGGGTCGAACGCGGCGCAGTACGAGAAGATCGAGGCCGACGGCCGCGGCGGCTCGCCCGACTGCAACCTGAGCGGCAAGCGGCGCGAGGAGGCGATGCAGCGCGCCGCCGTCAGCGCACTCTCGTCCCTGCGCCCGCAACACCTGACAGACGCGATGCTCGTCCCCCCGGTCTCTTTCGAAGACACCAAGCACGTCTACGCGCAGTCCGAGACCTACGAGGAGGAGGCCGACACGCGCCCCGGCGCGCAGAAGGGCGCGCGCGTCCTGCACGCCTACTACATCCTCTCCGAGATGGAGCTGGTCGCGCAGAACCGCGCGCGCCAGACGCGCCGCTTCTGGTTCGACCGCGTCGGCACGTTCCGCCTCGCACGCGTGCAGGTCTACGGCGAGCGCGGGCAGCTCGTCACCGATGTCGTCTACAGCAACCAGCAGCCGTTCGGCGAGGGGGGGCGCCTGCGCCTGCCAGCGCAGGTCGAGCTGACGCGGCCGCAAGACCACTACTCGATCCGGCTCGCCTTCCAAGACCCCGGCGCCGCCAAAGTTGACCAGCAGTACGACCCCGAAATCTTCGTCCTCAAGAACACCTCGAACCTGCCCGAGGTGGACTTGGACGCGAAGAAGAAATGAGAGGTTGGAGGTTGGAGGTTAGAGGTTAGTGGAAGCCGTCGCCGTCGGGCCGGCTTGCAATCAAACGGGCTGCACGTCAAAGTCAGCTACTAACCTCTAACCTCCAACCTCTAACCTCTGAAGCTCATGGAGAGTCTCGTCACAGCCAACGTGCGCCAGCGCCCGGTGCGCGCCGTCGTGAGCGCGGCGGGCGTGGCGCTGGGCGTCTGTCTGGTGATGCTCTTCACGGGGCTCGCGCGCGGGCTGTCGAACGACTTGCAGCGGCGCTCGCAGAATTTGAAGGCCGAGATCATCTTCACGCGCTCGGGCGGGACGGAGCTGATGAGCACGAGCGCCAACCTGCCCGTCAAGTACGCCGAGGAGCTGTTGAAGGTCGAGGGCGTCGCGGCGGCCGTGCCCGACATACGTTACGTCTCGCAGGGCGGCAAGGGCTTCGGCTTCGAGCAGGTCGAGGGCGTTGACTGGAACCAGTTCGCCGCGATGAACGAGATGCAGCTCGTCTCGGGCCGCGCGCCCGAGGGCGTCAACGAGGTCGTCGTGGACGAGGCGAAGGCGCGCAACAACAACCTGCAAGTCGGGAGCGAAATCAAACTCTTCGGCAACCAGCCCTACAAGGTCACGGGCATCTACACTCCGGAGGCGGGCCCGCGCGTCAAGATGTCTCTGGCCGCGATGCAGGACGCGCTCGAAGCGCCGGGCAAGTGCACGTGGATTTACGTCAAGCTGAAGAACCCGGAGCAGTCGGTCGAGATGGCGCGGCGCATAGACGAGCAGTTGCCCGGCAACAAGATTCAACTCACGCGCGACGTCATCACCAACATCGAGAAGAGCATCCCGTACCTCGGCGTCTTCCTCCGCACGCTCGTCGGGCTCTCGGCGCTGGTGAGCGGCCTCGTCGTCATGCTCGCCATGTACACGACCATCACCGAGCGGACGCGCGAGATAGGAATCTTGAAGGCGCTCGGCGCCTCGCGCGGCTTCATCGTCGGCGAGATCGTGAAGGAGGCGATACTCATCAGCGTCGTCGGCGTCGCCGCCGGGTTCGCCGTCTCGTTCGCCGCCGGCTACCTGATTCAGCGCGCCTACGCGCTGCCCTTCGAGTACAGTTGGGCTTGGGGTCTGACGGCCGCGCTCATCGGACTGCTCGGCGGCGCCCTCGGCGCGCTCTACCCGGCCGTGCGCGCCGCCAACCTCGACCCCGTGAGCGCACTCGCGTACGAATGAGATGAGAACGATTCTACAGGCGGAAAATCTGACGAAGGTCTATCGCGTGGGGAGCGTGGACGTGCCCGCTCTGCGCGGCGTGTCGCTCGATGTGGAGGAGGGCGAGTACCTCGCCATCATGGGGCCTTCCGGCTGCGGCAAGTCAACGATGCTGCACCTGCTCGGCGGGCTCCTGACGCCGACGAGCGGGCGCATCGTCATTGACGACGAAGACCTCACGGCCGCCTCCGACGCTCGCCGCACCGACATACGCCGCCGCAAGATCGGCTTCGTCTTCCAGCGCTTCAACCTCTTCCCGACCCTGACGGCCGAAGGGAATTTGAAGCTCGCCGAATCAATCCACGGCGGCGGCGACGGCAAGAAGGGCGGCGACCCCGAGCGCCGGCGCGAAGTCCTCCGCCTCCTGCAACTCGAAGACAAGATGCACCACAAGCCGCTCGAACTCTCGGGCGGCGAGCAGCAGCGCGTCGCGCTCGCCCGCGCCGTCGTCAACCGCCCCGCCATCATCCTCGCAGACGAGCCCACCGGCAACCTCGACACAGAGAACTCCGCCATCGTCCTGAACATGTTTCAGGAGATGAACTACCGCTTCAACCAGACCATCATCATGATCACGCACAACCCGGAGGCCGCCGCCATGTGCCGCCGCATCATCCAGATGCGCGACGGCCAAATCGTTGCCCCCGCCCAGCGTGTACAGATATAATGCAGGCTGGTATGTGACACTTTGATAAGTGATAGGGGGTGCAATCCTTTCTTGTCACTTATGACGTATCACTTAGCAGTTGTCATATTTTTATGCTCTGGCGCGTCTTCAAAAAAGTCATCCTCTGGTCTTACGGGCGCACGACGTGGCAGTACGACGTGCTGTGCGTGGCCATCCTCGCCTTCGTATTTCTTACGCCTAAAGGGTGGTTCGAGCGCGGCGAACTCGCCTGTACACCCGCGCATCAAAATGGGCTCGGAGCGGTACGGTCGTTGCGTATTACGGGAGCGGCCTCAGCACGGCCGGACGCTCAGGACATCGAGCGCTGCGCGCGAAAGGTGACGGGAAACTCCGATTTGCGCGTGAAGGCTTGGCGGGAAGTGCCGGGCGCCGACGGCCGCACGGCCGCCTTCGAGGTTGACATAGAGCCATAATTCCCTATACTTACCCGGTTTTGACGCCGGGCAGGAGTCTCCCCGAATGTTTGAAGGAGTTAGCATGAAGAAGTTTCTCGCGTCGGCACTGGCCGCGCTGATGCTCGTCGCCTCGCTCGCAGTGGCGCCGCCCCGCGCACAGGCGCAGGGGCCGGGCCTCGTCAGTTCTATCCTGAGCAAGATTGATCGCAACCGCCGCTCGCTCGGCTCGCTGCGCGCCGCGGTCATGATGCAGAAGTACAACGCGCAGCTACGCGACGCCGACATGTACTACGGCGACGTGCAGTACGTCGCGGGCAAGGGGCGCGACGCCAACGTCCGCGTTGACTGGGCCAAGCCCGTGCAGGAGATACTCGCCGTCTCGGACGGCCAGTACACCCTCTACCGCCCGCGCCTCAAGCAGGCTTATCAGGGCTTGACGAAGAACGCCGGGTCGAAGGGCAAGGCGGGCAGCGTGCTCAGCTTCGCGCTCAACATGACGGGCGCGCAGGCCAAGAGCCGTTTCAACGTCTCGTACGAGGGCGAGGGCGAACTCTACAGCGGCAGCCCGCACGTCCTCTGGCTGAAGCTCATCCCGCGCGGCAGCGAGAGCTTCCAGTTCGCCGAAGTCTGGGTCACCGACGACGGCATGCCCATCCAGACCCGCGTCACCGAGAAGAACGGCGACACGACGACCGTGCGCCTGACCAACATCCAGCGCAACCCGAACATCCCGATGGACGTTTTCACGGTGACGCCGCCCGCGGGCACGAAGATCGTCAAGGGCTGAGTCCCGCGAGTTTGAAAGTCCGAAAAGGCGAAGGGTTCTGCCCGCCGAAAGTGGTCAGGGCCCTTCGCCTTTTTGCGCCGCTTGATTTGGGCGGGCGGTTTGCGTATTGTCTAGCGGTCATTACCCCGAAGGAGCGCCCGCGCGCAACGCGAATCCCACGCGCCGGGCGAGCAAGTAAGCAACAGCCTTGATGAAGCGAAGCACGTTTCTAAAGTTGAAGCTGCGCGAGGCGAGGTTCATCACCCGCGCGCTGATGAAGACCGACCACCCCGTGTTGGCGCACATCATCCCCATGCGCCGCTGCAACCTCGCCTGCACCTACTGCAACGAGTTCGACAAGACCTCCGACCCGGTGCCGCTCGACGCGATGAAGTCGCGCTTGGACGCGCTCGCGCGCCTCGGCACCTCGGTCATCACCATCTCGGGCGGCGAGCCGCTGATGCACCCGGAGCTTGACGAGATCATCCGCCACATACGGCGTCGCGGGATGATCGCCGGGCTCATCTCGAACGGCTACTACATGACGCCCGAGCGCATCCGGCGCCTGAACGCGGCCGGGCTCGAATACCTCCAAATCTCCATAGACAACGTCGAGCCCGACGAGGTCTCGAAGAAGAGCCTCAAGAACCTCGACAGGAAGCTTCAGAACCTCGCCGAGCACGCGGACTTTCACGTCAACATCAACTCGGTCATCGGCGGCGGCATCAAGACGCCCGAGGACGCGCTGACCATCGCGCGCCGCGCGCAGGAACTCGGCTTCTCGACGACGGTCGGCGTCATACACGACGGCCACGGATTGCTCAAGCCTCTGGCCGAGCGCGAGCGCACGGTCTATGACGAGCTGAAGCGCGTCAGTAAGTCCGAGTACGCGCGGCTCGGGTGGTTCCAAGACAACCTCGCGGCGGGCAAGGAGAACAAGTGGCGGTGCCGTTCGGGCGCGCGCTACCTCTACATCTGCGAGGACGGGCTGGTGCATTACTGCTCGCAGCAGCGCGGCACGCCCGGCGTCCCCGTCGAGCAGTACACAAAGGCCGACGTCGAGCGCGAGTACAACACGGAGAAGTGGTGCGCGCCGCTCTGCACGGTGGCCTGCGCGCACAAGGTCGCCATCCTCGACAACTGGCGCGACCCGCAGAAGGGCGAGGGCGACGCGGAGGTCGCGCCGCAGCGCCTGCGCGACGCCATCATGCGCACGTTGCGCGCCGGCTGAGCCGATTGCGAAATGCCGAATGCGGATTTCGGATTGCTGATTGATGAAGGCGCCGCCCTCTTCAATCAGCAGTCCGGAATCCGCGTTCTGCTTTTTAGGAGAAGATGAAATGCGCGGGTTCAGAACGTCAATCGTCTTGTGTGTGCTGCTACTGGCCGTCGCGTCTTCAGGGTCTTCGGCGGAGGCGCGGCCGGCGCCGGCGGGCGGCGAGCAGTTCGCGCTCACACAGGCGCAGGCTTCTCACTTCGCGCGTCTCGCCCTCCGGTGCGCGCGCAAGGAGTACCCGAACAAGATTGAGCACACCTTGAACGACGAGTCGCAGGTGCGTCCGCCGAAGGCTCTGCACCCGGCCTTCTACGGCTGCTACGACTGGCACTCGTCCGTACACGGCCACTGGCTGCTCGCGCGGCTGCTGCGCCTCTACCCGTCGCTGCCCGAGGCGCGCGAGATTCGCGAGGCTTTGGACGCCAACCTGACGCCGGAGAACGTCAGGGCCGAGGATGAGTACTTCAAGGCCGCGGGCCGCCAGTCGTTCGAGCGCCCGTACGGCTGGGCGTGGCTCTTGAAGCTTCACGAGGAGCTTTACACGTGGGACGACGCGGACGCGCGGCGCTGGTTCAGTGCGTTGCAGCCTCTGGCAGACACCGTCGTCGGCAGGTACATAGACTTCTTCGCGAAGCAGACCTACCCGATCCGCGTCGGCACGCACTTCAACTCCGCCTTCGGGCTGTCGTTCGCGCTGGACTACGCGAAGACGGTCAAAAGCGACGACCCGGCGAGGCGGCATGCGTTGGAGACGCTGATGGTGCGCGTCGTCGAGGCCAGCCGGAAGTATTACCTCGCAGACGCGAACTATCCGGCCGCGTTCGAGCCGGGCGGCGACGATTTTCTTTCGGGGAGTTTGATAGAGGCCGACCTGATGCGGCGCGCGCTGCCGGCAGCGGAGTTCCGTCGCTGGCTCCGCCGCTTCCTGCCCGGGCTCGCGCAGGGAAGGCCCGAGAACCTTTTGAACCCGGCCGTGGTCTCGGACAGGTCTGACCCGAAGATCGTCCACCTCGACGGGCTGAACCTGAGCCGCGCTTGGTGCATGCGCAACATCGCCGCGTCGCTCCCGCGCACAGACCCCGCGCGGAGAATTCTCGCGCGCTCGGCGAACCGGCACGCCGCGGCCACGCTCAAGTACGTCGCCAGCGGCAACTACGAAGGCGAGCACTGGCTCGCCTCCTTCGCCGTCTACATGCTCACCACGCCCGACCCCGGTCGTTAGACTCGACCGCCCGAGTCGTTAAGCTCAACCCGCGGCCGTCAGACTCAGCCGGCGGCCGCGTCCGCGCGCTCCGCCTTAACGTCCCGTGCTTTTCCCTTGCCCGCGCGGCGCAGGACGACGAGGGCGATGCCCGAGATGATGAGGGCGCCGCCCGCGAGCGTGCGCCACTCGGGGCGCTCGCCGAGCGCGACGACGCCGAGCAGCACGGCCGCCAGCGGCGTCACCAGAGCGATGAGCATCGTCTTCGTCACGTCCACGCGCCGCACGAGCCAGTAGAAGAGCAGGAACGCCGCCACAGACCCGACCAGAGTCAGGTAGAGTAGACAGACGACTGCGCGCGGCGTCCAGTTCAACTTCAGCGGGTTGCCCTCCCAGATCAATCCCGCCGTCGCCAGCGGCACGAGCCCGCAGGCCATCTGCCCCGCCGCCAGCACAGAAGGGTCGAGGTGCGCGCCCTTCGCCTTCACCAGCACGTTGGCCCAAGCCACGCAGACCGCGCCGAAGACGACCGCCGCGCTCCCCCACAGCGCGAGCCGCCCTTCGGACGCCAACTGGTTCGAGAAGATGACGGCGACGCCCGCGACGCCGAGCAGAGCGCCCGAGAGCTTCAGCGCGTTCAGACGCTCGCCGGGCAGGTAAGCGTGCGCGATGACCATCCCGAAGACGGGGATGGTCGCCTGAAGGAGCGCCGCGAGTCCGGAAGAGATGTGCTGCTCGCCCCAGAAGAGCAGCCCGTAGTTGAGCGTGAAGGCGAGCACGCCCGTCTGCGCCAGCAGCGCCCACTCGCCGCGGCTCTTGGGCAGCGCGGCGCGGCGCGCGGCGACGACCGTTGAAAGAATCAGCGTGGCGAGCAGGAAGCGCGCGGCGGCGAAGCTGACGGGAGGCAGGTCGCGCAGGCCGAGCTTGATGAACATCCAAGTCGAGCCCCAGATGCAGCAGAGGAGCAGGAATACGACGCGCGCCTTCATCCGCGTTTCTATACGCGATGCGGCGAGGAAAGGCAATCCGCTGGCGCGGAAGGCAAAGGGCAAACTTCAAAAGGCAAAAGGCAAAGGTGAAGACGGGAGCCGCGCCGGCCGTCTTCTTCTACCTTTGCCTTTTGAAGTTTGCCTTCTGCCTTTTGCCTTCAACCCTCCGGGTTGAAGTCCACGACGTTACCGGACTGTGGGGCGTGCGGCTGGATGCGGTAGCGCTTGATCTTGGCGTTGAGCGTCGTGACCTTGAGGTTCAGCAGGCGCGCGGCGCGGCGCTGGTGGCCGCCCGTGCGCATCAGCGCCCAGCGGATGAGGTCGGTCTCGAAGCGCCGCACCTCGTCGGCGAAATTCACGCTCGGCTTGTTCTCAAGGTAGCCCTGCCCCTTGAAGGACTCGACCTCTTGCAGCAGCGCGAGCGTCAGCTCCTTGAGCGTCTTGAGCTTGACCGACGCGGACTGTTCGGGCGCGGGCGCGGCCTCCTGACCGGGCGCCTTGAAAACGTAGTGCTTCTGTTCCAGCATGGTTAGTTCGTCCCCTTCTTGAATTCGCGACGGCGGCCGCCGCTCAGTTGTCGAGCGCGAGCAGTTGCCCGCGGCAGTGCGTCTCGACCTCCTGCGTGTTCCTCTCGCTGAGCACGTTGTCGCCGCCGTCGTTCGGCAGCAGCCACTTCCCGTCATCCCCCTTGATCAGATGCCCCAGCTCGTGGAGCAGCATCAGCGCCCGCGCCTGCCGCGTCTCGACCGAGAAGCTGCCGACGTGCATCCGCACCTTGCTGCCCTGCGCGCCCTTCGCGCGGAACGGGCCGTCGCTGTTGAGCGACGCCTTCTCGAAGAGCCGGTACGCCTGCCCCGTGCTCACGTCGAGGTAGTTCGTGTACTCGCCCGTCATCACGACGCCGAGGGCGCTCTGGCCGAGCCGCCTCGGGCGGAGCAGGCGCGCGAACTGGTTGAAGACCGTCACGGCCAGACGCGGCCCGCCGAAGTAGCGGCTGCACTCGTTGTTCTCCTTCAGCACGCGGTACACGTCCTTGTAAGACGACTTGTCGGCCACCTCCTCCGACGAGAGGTCGAGCGGAGTGGGCGCGGGCGCGGCGACGGCCGGCGGGGCCGCCGTCTCTACTGTCGCGGCCGGCGGGGCCGCGGCAACTCCCGCTTCCGCCCCCCCCTCATCGAAGGGCGACGGCGAACGAAACGCGGCCTCCTCCAGGCAGCAGGCCGCGGCGCGCGCCGCACACGGCTGAAGCATCAACAGAACCCACGCGACGAAGGCGAAGGGGACGACTGACCGGCGCATCTCGGAAACTCCTCGGCTCGCTCTGCAAGTCTGTCTCCCTCCTCTTCAGAAATCTGACGACTGTTCGCACGGTGTGTGTGACTGCTCACGAGGGCCGCGCCCGCCGCGCGCCTCTCATGCTGCGCATTGTATGGACGGCGCGCGCGGCGTCGAAGGCTTTTGTGATGAACTGGACGTCGCCTGTGATGAAACGGTCTCGCGGCGCAGGCCGTCCCACGCGCGGACTTATGAGACTTGTTACATAAGTGTTATGTGAGTTCAGACGCGGCGCGCGGGCGCCGAAGACACAAGTGTAGTGTCGAGGGGAAGTGAGGAATTAAGCATTTGAAATTTCAAATTTGAAATTTGAAATTTCTAAAGACTGTTGCCTAGCGCCGACTGTAGGTTGTCGCGGTAGCTGCGGCTCAGGGTCAACTGCGTCCCGTCGTGGAGGATGACGTGATACTCGCCGTGCGACCACGGCTGAAGCTCTTTAATGCGGTTGATGTTGACGACGGCCGAGCGGTGTATGCGCACGAAGTGGCGCGGGTCGAGTTGCGTCTCAAGACCGCTGATCGTCTCGCGCAGCAGGTACGACTTCTTGCCCGCGTGTATCGAGACGTAGTTGCCCTCGGCCTCGACCCAGTCTATCTCGTCGGCGTTGAGGAAGAAGACGCGCCCGCCCGTCTTCACCACCAGCCGCTCGGTGTAGCGCGGCTGCTCGCGCATCTGTTCGAGCAGCGCGATGATGCGCTCGTCGAGGCCGGCGCCGTTCTTCTCGCGCCTGATCTGCCGCTTGGCGCGTTCGATGGCCGCGCGGAAGCGCTCGCGGTCGAACGGCTTCAGGAGGTAGTCGAGCGCGTGGAACTCGAAGGCGCGCACCGCGTAGTGGTCGTAGGCCGTGATGAAGATGACGGGCGGCAGCCCCTCGTCCTTCAGCGCTTCGAGCACCGCGAAGCCGCCGACTTCGGGCATCTGCACGTCGAGCAGTATGAGGTCGGGCCGGAGGGTCTGGATGGCCTCGATGGCCTCGGCGCCGTTCGAGCACTCGCCGACGACGCGCAGCTCGGCGTCGTCGGCGGCCATGCCCCGAATCTTCTCGCGCGCGAGCGGCTCGTCGTCAACGACGAGCACGCGGATGGGCGCTGCCTGGGCGTCCGTCATCATGTCGGTGAGCGGTTAATGGTTCGAGGTTGCCGGCTGAGTGCTTTACCGCGCGTGCCTGTAGACAAACGGCCGGCGGCCGCCATTAACTAAGACGAACGGCCGGTGGTCGCCATTAACTATTCGCCACCCGCTTG
>DATFHD010000039.1:0-86262 GCA_035248785.1 Pyrinomonadaceae bacterium
AGAAGACCGTCGCCGCGACCTTCATCAGACAGAGCGCGAGCATCACCTCGACGGCGAGCTTACCCGTGAGCGCCGCCGAGAGCGTGTCGTAGCCGCCGCCGTTGACGCCGCCCGACCTGAGCCACGCGAGCGCGACGACGACGAGCACGCCCGTCAAGAGTCCGCCCACGCCCGGCCGCGCCCAGAGCGGGATAAATCTTTGACGGTTGAACCAGCCCCGCACCTTCAGCAGAGACTCCGTGAAGGCGAGCGAGACGAAGGCGCCCGCCACGCCGAGCGCCGCGTAGAGCAGGAGCGAGGAGGCGTGACGAAGGCCGTAGCCCGCCGGCACGTCGAAGACCGGGTGCTCGCCCAGTATGCCGCGCTCGATGGCGGCGGCGAGCGCGGCGGCGACGATGACGCCGGAGAGGACGGTCTGGTCTAAGTCGCCGACGATCTCTTCGACGGTGAAGGTCACGGCGGCGATGGGCGCGTTGAAGGCCGCCGCCACCCCCGCGGCCGCGCCCACCGGCAGCAGCCGCCTGAGGTGATCGCGCGAGAGCGCCGCCGCGCGCCCGAGCAGGCTCGCCAGCCCCGCGCATATCTGCACGGTCGGGCCTTCGCGGCCGAGCGAGGCGCCCGAGCCTATCTGTAACGTGCCTATCAGGAACTTGCCGACGGTCGAGTTGACGAACGAGAGTCTGCCGCCCCTGACGGCGTAGGCGACCTTGACCTGCGGGATGCCGCTGCCGCGCGCGTCGGGCACGACGTACTGCAAGAGCGCGCCGCTCAACAGCCCCCCGAGCGTCGGAGTCAGGATAGTCCACCAGACCCAAGCGTGCCCCGGTGCCGTCATCGCGCGGTTAATAAAAAGACTCTCGGCGTACCTGATGGAGAGGTGGAAGGCGACGGCCGCGAGGCCGCAGAGGACGCCGATGAGAATGGTCAGCGCGAAGACGCGCCGCCGCTCCGACGGCAGGGCGCGCAGGAAGAGGCGCAGCGCCGCGACGTTCGCGCGCCGCAGGCGCGGTCGCCACAGACGCAGCAGGGCTCTCGGCCTCCGGGGTAACGGCATCCGTCTCGACTCTTCAGTTGGTTCGGCTGCCGCGACTATACCAAAAGTGCTGGCCCGCCGTGAGGACTGGCGAAAGAGATGCGACGGTCTCGTCACTCGCCCAGAGCCCGCTCGATGTCGTCGAGCACGTCCTCCACGTCCTCAATCCCGACCGAGATGCGAACCAGCCCGTCGGCGATACCCAGCCGCCTCCTGCGCGCCGGGGCGACCTCGCGGTGCGAGGACGTGGCCGGGTGCAGTACGCCCGTGAACACGTCGCCGAGGCTCGTGGAGCGTACACAGAGGCCGAGCGCGTCCATGAA
The DNA here is from genome assembly GCA_035248785.1 of Pyrinomonadaceae bacterium. Classification (GTDB taxonomy): domain Bacteria; phylum Acidobacteriota; class Blastocatellia; order Pyrinomonadales; family Pyrinomonadaceae; genus QHXN01. The sequence goes on from DATFHD010000039.1 coordinate 1,357, forward strand.
GCGGAAGGCCGCTTCAAAGGTGTCCTCCTCCAACTCGATTGCGACGAGCGCCCCGGCGTGCGGCGCGCGCAGCACGCGGCTCAACAGTTCGACGGCCTCGGGCTGAGTGTTCAGTCCCGGGTAGTGTACGCGCCTGACGCGCGTGTGCGCGGCGAGGCGCTCGGCGAGCCGGCGCGCGTTCGAGCACTGGCGTTCGAGCCGCACGGCCAGAGTCTTCAGGCCGCGCAGGACTTCGTGCGCCTCCCAGACGCCGAGCACGCCGCCCGCGAGTTTCATGATGCCGACGAGCGCCGCCGCATCTGCCGCGTCGCGCGAGACGACGAGCCCGCCCATCACGTCGGCGTGCCCGCCGAGGTACTTCGTCGCGCTGTGAACGACGAGGTCGGCGCCGTGCTCCAACGGCCGGCAGAGGTAGGGCGAGGCGAAGGTGTTGTCCACCACGAGGCGCGCGCCCGCCTCGCGCGCGACCTCGGCGCAGGCGTTGATGTCGCAGACCTTCAAGAGCGGGTTCGAGATCGTCTCGGCGAGCAGCACGCGGGGCCGAACTTCCAAGGCCGTCTCGCGCAGAGCCTCGGGGCGCGTGAAGTCGGCCGTCACGGTCTTGACGCCGAACGAGCCGAAGACCGTGTAGAGCAGTTCGGTCGTCGCGCCGTAGAGGTCTTGCGAGGCGAGGACGGTCGAGCCCGCACTCAACTCGCAGGCGAAGAGCGCCGCGTGCAGCGCCGCCATCCCCGTCGCGTAGGCGCACGCGGCCGCGCCGCCTTCGAGCACGCGGATGGCTTCCTCAAGCGCGCCGGTCGTCGGGTTGCCGTAGCGCGTGTAGACGTAGCCCGCGTCCTCGCCCGAGAAGACGCGGTCAACCTCGGCCATCGAGCCGTAGGTGAAAGTTGATGTCGCGTAGACGGGCGTCGAGGCGGGCACGCCGTGCGGCGGAGGCTGCCTTTCGCCCGCGTGTACGAGCTGTGTCGTGATGTCTCGGCCTTCGAGTGTTCGGGTCATAAAATGAAAACTCCCGCGCTAAGGAAGGCGCAGGAGCTTGAGAGTTTCCCGGTCGGTTCCTTAGCAGTTTTTAACGTGGAGCAAGTCACTCGGAAATCGCCACGGTTGTTAAGGGCCACACATTAAAGCCCGCGCGCCGCCCGCGTCAAAGCAAAAATCTTTATCGCCCGATAAATTTTAGCGGCGCGGTGCGGCGGCGCCTCGCATGAATTGGCCGAGCCGCTCGAAGACTGTTTCGAGGATTTCCTCGCCCGGCAGGTAGACCAGACGGAAGTGGCAGGGCGGCGAGTCGAGCCCGAACCCGGAGCCGTGGACGACCAGCACGCCGGTCTCTTCGAGCAGGTCGAGCACGAACCGCTCGTCAGTCCTGCACGCGGGGTCTTCGACGCGAATCATGGCATAGAAGGCCGCCTCGGGCACGACGCACGAGAGCCCTTCGATCTCACTCACGGCCCGCACGACGAAGTCGCGCCTCCGACGGATAGCGCCCATGAACTCGTCAAGAAAGGCGCGGTCGCCTTCGAGCGCCGGGCGCACGGCGTACTGCGAAGGCGTAGGCGAGCAGAGCCGCCCGCTCGCCAAAAGGTTAACGGCGCGTATCAGCTCCGTCATCCGCTCCGAATGCGTGAAGCGCATCCAGCCGACGCGCCAGCCCGGCACCATGTGTGTCTTGGACAAACTCTCCAACGTCACGACGGGGACGCCCGATTCTTCGGCCAACAAAGCGGAAGGCGCGGGCGCTTCGCCGAAGCAGAGTTCGCGGTAGACCTCGTCGGCGATGACCAGCAGGCCGCGGCGCTCTGCGAGTTCTAACAACGCGCGCGTCGTCTCGTCAGGCGTGACCGAGCCGGTCGGGTTGTTCGGGTTAATCAGGACGAGGGCGCGCGTGCGCTCGTTAACCAAATGTCCGACCTCTTCGGGCGAGGGCAGCCAGCCGCGCGACTCGTCAAGATGGTAGTAGCGCGCCACCGCGCCGAGCTTGTTGAGGATGGCCGGGTAGAGAGGGTAACCGGGCGCGGGCAGCAGCACCTCGTCGCCCTCTTCGACCAGCGCCGTGAGCAGAAGGTCTGCGGCCTCGGACGCGCCCGAGGTCATCAGCACTTCGCTCGGCGTGGTCGGCGTGCCGTGCGAAGTTGCGTAGGCGGCGACCGACTCCCGCGCCTCCCAAAGCCCGGCCGAGTGCGCGTAGCCGGTGAACCCGTCGCGCAACTCGCGCGTGACCGCTTCGACGACGTGCGCGGGCGGGCGGAAGCCGTAAGCCTGCGGGTCTCCGATGTTGAGGTAGGTCACGCGCCGGCCTGCGCGCTCAAGCCGCTCGGCGGCGCCGACGACGTTGCGGATGGCGTAGTGGAACTGCGCGGTTCTGGCGGACGGGCGGATCATCGTCACCCCTTGCTCGTCTGAGGCTTTGGATTTTCTTCGACACGAATCATACGACTAGACGGGCGCCGCCGCCAGAACCGCGGCGCGGCCGCCCCGTTTATCCGGCGATAAAAATTATTGTTTTGACTGAGGCGCCCGCCGGTCTTAATGTGTGGCCGTCAACAACCGTGGCGATTTCCGAGTGACTTGCTCCACGTTAAAAACTGCTAAGGAACGGTCAGGCACTTCGGCTCCTGCGCTCCTCCTTAGCGCAGGAGCTTTTGTTTGTGGCGGCGACAAGGAGGACTGATGGGCACTAACGTCGAACCGACCTATGAGGCCGATTGTACCGTCGGCGGGAACGAACCGTTCCGCGTGAGCGGCGGAGAGCTGCGGCCTCTGACGCTGCGCTACGCGACCTACGGCACGCTGAACGAACGGCGCGACAACGCCGTCCTCGTCTGCCACGCGCTCTCCGGCTCGGCGCGGGTCGCAGACTGGTGGCCGGAGCTGTTCGGCGAGGGCAAGCCCTTCGACACGGAACGTCACTGCGTCATCGGCGTCAACGTCGTCGGCTCGTGCTACGGCTCGACGGGGCCGCGTTCGATTGACGCGCGGACGGGCAGGCCGTACGGCGTTGACTTCCCGCTCGTCACCATCGCCGACATGGTGCGCGCGCAGTCGCTCCTGCTCGAACGCCTCGGCGTGCGGCGTCTGCGCGCGGTCGTCGGCGGCTCGATAGGCGGGATGCAGGCTTTGCAGTGGGCGGTAGACTTTCCCGAGAGGGTCGAGAGGTGCGTGGCAATCGGGGCGGCGCCTCTGCCAGCGCTGGGGCTCGCGCTCAACCACCTACAGCGTCAGGCCATCATGAACGATCCCCTCTGGCGCGGCGGGCGCTACTCGGAGGACGAGCCGCCGGAGGCGGGCCTCGCGCTCGCGCGCGGCATCGCCATGTGCTCTTACAAGTCTGCCGGGCTGTTCGACTCGCGCTTCGCACGCAGGCCAGACCGCGCGGGCGAAGACCCTGCGCGTTCTCTGTGCGAGCGCTTCGACGTGGCGGGCTACCTAGACCATCAGGGGCGCTCGTTCACGCGGCGCTTCGACGCCAACTCCTACCTCATCCTCTCGAAGGCTATGGACACCTTCGACCTCGCGCGCGGCTACGGCTCGGAAGAATCGGCGCTCCGACGCGTACGCGCGCGCGTCCTGCTGGTCGGCATCACCTCTGACTGGCTCTTCCCGCCGGATGAAGTCCGCGCTCTTGCACGGCGTATGTCTGCGGCCGGCGTCCGGTGTCGTTACGAAGAGCTTGAGTCCCCGCACGGCCACGACGGCTTCCTCGCCGACGCCGACCTGCTCGCGCCGCTGTTGTGCGAAGCGCTGAACGAGCGGGCGTCAGGCCGCGCGGCACAGCACGCGGCCTGACCTGTTTTTTAGAGCGCCGCCTCGCCGCGCTCGCCAGTGCGGATGCGGATCACGTCGTCGAGGGTGGTGACGAAGATTTTGCCGTCGCCGAACTTGCCCGTCCGCGCCGTACGCGTGACGGCAGAGACGACCGCCTCCTCGATGTCGTCGGGGATGATGACTTCGATCTTCGCCTTCGGGACGAACTCTATCTGATACTCCGCGCCGCGGTAGGTCTCCGTATGCCCGCGCTGCCGCCCGTAGCCCTGCACCTCGCTGACGGTCATCCCTAAAACGTTCACCTCCTGTAGCGCGTTCTTCACCGCGTCGAGCAGGTGCGGCCTGACGATGGCTTCGACTTTTTTCATCCGTGTCTCCTCAGGGGTTGTGTTGTGGCGTGGGCGGCTGCGCCCTCGCCTCCGTGTAAGAGCTGTTCGGTGATGGCGGCCTCGGCGGAGCGCTGCGCCGCTTCGGCGAGCTTCGCGCCCGCGGCGTCGGTCACGTAGAAGACATCGAGCGCGTCGCTCTTCTCCGTCGCCACCTTGGCGCAGACGATGTCGAGGCCGAGGTTGGCTAACGCGCTCGCGATGCGGTACGCGAGCCCCGGCTCGTCGGCCGCGCGGACTTCGATCATGGTCGTGGACGACGACGCCTCGTTGTCGCAGACGACGTGCGGCGCGCGGCGTCGGCGCGAATGCGCGAGCCCGCCGCGTCGGCGCGGCGCGTTGTGCGTGCGCCAGCGCTCGACCGCCGAGGCCACGTCCGACTCGCCGCGTATGGCTTCGCGCAAGCTACGCTCGATGGCCGGGTAGCGGTACTCCTCGACGGCCTGCCCCGTCGCGGCCGAGCGCAAGACGAAAACGTCTATGGCTATGCGGTCGTCGCGCGTGTTGACCTCGGCGGCGAGAATCTCGACGCCCTGCGCGGCGAGCGTGCCGGCGATGTCGGCGAAGAGGCCGTGCCGGTCGCGCGCGCAGACGGTGAGCTGCGTGCCCGCGGCTTCGTGCCCGCGCCACTGCCAGCCGAAGGCGTCCTCGCCGAGTTGACGAACGAGCCGCAGGTGAGCGGCCGCCTCTTCGGGGCGGCTCGTGCGCCGGTAGCGCTCGGGCAGCAGCGCGATGTGGCGCTCGACTTCGCTCGGCGGAAGCTCGCCCTTGAGCGCCGCCACTACCTGCTCCTTGTAGTGCGTGAGCTGCTGAACCTCGTCGGCTGGCGCTTCGCTTGCCGTGCCCGCCGTCAGGTGCGCGCGCGCCCGCTGGTAAAGCTCGCGCAGCAGCGCGCCCTTCCACTCGCTCCACACGCCGGGCCCGACCGCGTTCAGGTCTGCGTAGGTCAGAAGCAGAAGCATGTTCAGCGCGTCGGGCGTCTTCAACTCCGCGGCGAACTCCTGCGCCACGCGCGGCTCGGTCAGGTCGCGTCGGAAGGCGGTCTGCGCCATCGCGACGTGCAGTCTCACAAGACGCACGACGTGCGCGGCTGCTTCTTCGGCCAGACGCAGGCGGTGGCAGATGCGCTCGGCGATGCGCGCGCCGCGCGGGATGTGGCCGCGCCCGCGCCCCTTCCCGATGTCGTGCAGGAGGACGGATAGGTAGAGCAGCGCGGGGTCTTCCACCTCGGCGAAGATTGTGCGCAGTGGCGCGCGCGCGTTGTCCGCCGAAGCGTATAGCTCGTCGAGCGCCTCGACCGCCTTCAGCGTGTGCTCGTCAATCGTGTAGTGGTGGTACTGGTCGTGCTGTATGAGCAGGCTGATGCGGCCGAACTCCGGCAGGTAACGTCGGAGGAAGCCGACCTCGTTCATCATCCGCAGCGTACGCCCCGCGCGGCCGCGGCGGCGCAGGACTTTGAGGAACGAGCTGGCAATCTCGGCCGACTCGCGGAAGTCGCGGTCAACGGCGACGAGGCTGCGGCCGAGCGCGTCGCGCAGTGATTGGCTGAAGGGCACGTCCGCCGCCTGCGCGAGCGTGAAGGCGTCCATCACGAGCAGAGGGTTGTCGCGGAGCGCCTGCCGCTCTTCGTTGAACCAGAGGCGGCCCTCGGCCACGTTGAAGGTCTCGCCGGAACGGCCGGGCCGGGTTCTGGTGAACCAGCGCCGCGCAGGCCCCGCCGGCTCGTCTACGCGCGCGAGCAAAGACTCGCCGAAGAGGTGCAGCTCGCGCGCGCGCCGGTAGTAGTCGCGCATGAAGCGCTCGGACGCCAGCATGTGCGGCCCCGACTCGTAGCCGAACTCCGCGGCGAGCGCGGGCTGTAGGTCGAGCGCGAGCCGGTCGGCCTTGCGCCCCGAGAGCTGGTGCGCCGCGTGCCGCACGCGCCAGAGGAAGTCGTAGGCGCGCTCGGCCGTCGCGCGCTCGGCCTCCGAGATGAGTTCGCCCGCGCTCAGCTCTTCGAGCGTGCGGCAGCCCGTCTTGAGCTGCGCAGCCCAGAGCGCGGTCTGCAAGTCGCGCAGGCCGCCCGCGCTCTCCTTGACGTTCGGCTCCTGCAAGCAGACCGAGGCGCCGAACTTCGCGCGCCTCTCGTCGAGGCTGTAACGGAGCGCCGCCAGATACTCGTCGGCGTGCTTGCGCCGCTCGCGCTCGAAGGACGCGCCGAGCGAGTCGAGCAGCGCGCGGTTGCCGGCGAGCAGACGCGTCGAGAGAAGCGAGGTCATGAAGTGCGGGTCTGTGCGCGTCGCCGCAGACGCCTCCGATACCGTGCGGAAGCTGTGGCCGACGGTCAGCCCCGCGTCCCACAGAAGGCGCAGGACGCCCTCTGCGAGCTGGCGTGCGTGCGCCGCGCGACGGCCCGTGTGCAGGAAAAGTATGTCGAGGTCTGAGAAGGGCGCGAGCTCCCCGCGCCCGTAGCCGCCGACCGCGACCATCGCGCACACGCCCACGGCCGCGCCGGGCGACTCGCCGCCGCCGTCCCAATGCGTCACGGCGCGAAACGCAGCGTCGGCCACGAGGTCGAGGACGAAGCTGCGCCCCGCGGCCGTGTGGCGGCCCGGCGTACCCATGCGGAGCCCTATGCGCAGACGGCGCTCTTCGACCTTGAGGAACGTGCGGAACAGTCGGGCGAGCTCGTCCGCGTTCGACAGGCGCTCGCACGCCGCGAGTCGCGTCGCGGCGTGCGCCAGAACCTTGCCGCGGTGCGCCCGCGTGTGTGAAACCTCCGCCTCGCTTATCGCCATTGAAGTCGGGCAGCCGCTCAGTGGAATTGAAGCCTTCAACGGAAGAGCAACCTTCGTTCCGCGCATCACGCCCGAGTGAATGACGGGAGGACGCCGCGGTTCGCCGATATTACCTCAAACGCCTTCGCTCCGATTGAGTAAGTCGCCTTGACAGTTTTGTCGTGTCGCTCCCCGGGCGGTGCAAAAATGTAACCGCCACGCGCGCCAACGTCGCCGCGTCAGCGGCGCGTGAGTTTAGCTTGGCATTGAAAGGCCGGGCTAAACTCACGCGCCGCTGACGCGGCGAAACGCCTCGCTGACGTTTTTGTCTTTACCGCCAGCCAGCCCGGACAAAACTGTCGTTGGCGCGTCTCTTCACGCGCGCACACGGCGCGACCGCTCGCGAACCGTTTTTGTATCAAGTCGTCTCTTGACCGTAGTTACCCCGCGGCGTCAGTCACGTTCGGGCGTGTTGGCACGGAAGTTGTCAAACGTGGCGGCGAGAGAGAGCAGTCGTCGCGTTCGGCTCGGCTCCCGTCCGGCGGGGCGTCGGAGTCTCGCACCCTTTATATCGGCACGTCCGTCCTGTCCAGATAAATTACCCGGAGGAACTCAGCGTATGGATTCGAAGAGGCTGTCTCTTCAGCAAAAGCTCTCGCGCCTGCGCGCGCGCATGCACGACCCGGAGTGGCGCCGCTACGGGAAGCTTCTGCTGGCGGGGAAACTGTTGGGCGTCGGGCTGCTGGTCGGCGTCGTGCTGCTGACGCCCGAGCTGCTCGGCTGGTCGGCCGCGGCCGGCGCAGACCCCGAGCTGAAGGGCAACGACATCGTCAACCCTTTGAACACACTCTGGGTGCTCGTGGCCGCCTTTCTGGTCTTCGGCATGCAGGTCGGCTTCACGATGCTCGAAGCCGGCTTCTGCCGCTCGCGCGAGACGGTCAATGTGCTGATGGAGTGCATCGTGGACACGTGTCTGTGCGGTGTTCTCTTCTACTCCGTCGGCTTCGCCTTCATGTTCAGCGAGGGCAACGGGCTCATCGGCTACCACTGGTTCTTCCTGCAAGGCGCGCCCGCGACCTACGGCTCGACGGGCGTCTCCTTCCTCGCCTTCTGGCTCTTCCAGTTCGCCTTCGCCGACACCTGTTCGACCATCACCTCGGGCGCGATGATCGGGCGGACGGGCTTCGTCGGCGACCTGCTCTACAGCTTCGCCGTCTCGGGCTTCATCTACCCAATCGTCGGCCACTGGGCTTGGGGGCCGGACGGGTTTCTGGCGACGATGGGGAGCGAAGGGAAGTTCCTCGCCTCGCTCGGCATGAACTTCCACGACTTCGCGGGCTCGACGGTCGTCCACACCATCGGCGGCTTCATCGCACTCGCGGGCGCAATCGCCCTCGGCCCGCGCATCGGCCGCAGGTTCAAGCGCGACGGCGGCGGCCCCGTGCTGCCGCACGACCTTGTCATCGCGGCGTCGGGCGGACTGCTCCTCTGGTTCGGCTGGTACGGCTTCAACCCGGGCAGCACGCTCTCGGCGATGGACTTCGAGGGCGTCGGGCGCGTGGCGGCCAACACGACGCTCGCCGCCTGCGCCGCGGGCCTGACGGCGATGACCGTCGGCTTCATCCAGACGAAGAAGTGGGACGTGAGCTTCACGGTCAACGGGTTCCTCGCGGGGCTCGTCGCCATCACGTGCCCTTGCTACTGGGTGAGCCCGGCGGGCTCGCTCGCCATCGGCGCGGTCGGCGGCGTGCTGGTCGTGCTCGGCGTCGAGCTGTTGGAGTGGCTGCGCATAGACGACCCCATCGGGGCGGTGCCCGTCCACGGCTTCTGCGGCATCTGGGGAACGCTCTCGCTCGGGCTCTTCGCCTCGGGGCAGTTCGGCGTGACGGGGCCGCTCGCGGCCGACAACACGGCGCCGCTCACGGGACTCTTCTACGGCGGCGGCTTCACGGTGCTCGCGGCGCAGGCGTTGGGGAGTCTCATCGTCACGGCCGCCACCTTCGCGGCGGCGTTGGCGGTGATGTATGCGATTAAGGCCGCGGGGCTGCTGCGCGTCTCGGCCGAGGGCGAGAGTTACGGCCTCGACCTGCACGAGCACGGCATCCCGGCTTATCCGGAGTACGTCATCTCTTCGACGGCGAGGCCGGGCGGGATGAAGGGCGAAGCCGTGCACGCCAACGCGACCCCGGCCGCGCTCGGCGCGGAGCCGTCGGCGCGCGTCATCGCGGGCGAGCCTGCTTCTTAAAAGGAAAGAGAGCTTCCGCTTAAAGGGAGGAAAGGGCAGTCCTGCGGGCGACCAACTGACCGCCGCCCGCGGGGCAAAAAAAGGGATGGCCCACACGTCGTTGGCTTGGCGGCGCGCGGCGTGTAGGCCACTGAGAATCGTCCCCTGAAGGGGAACGATTACGGAGCAAAGTTACAGCATGCTCAGATTGAAATCAATCGCGGCGGCGCTCTGCGCCGTGGCGGCGTTGACGCTCTTTGACAGCACGGCGCGGGCGCAGTCCACGCTCTTCAACATCCCTTCGACCGACGTGGTGGCGGAGAAGCACGTCTACATTGAGTTCGACTTCGTCAGCCACCTCGAAGCGCACGCGGACGGCGGCTTTCAAGCTTACGTCCCGCGCGCCGTCTACGGCGTGGGCAAGCACTTGGAGGTCGGCGCGAACGTCGCCTTCCTCGACGCAGAGGCGCCCGGCCAGCCCGTCGAGTTGCAGCCGAACGTCAAGTACCAGTTCTACTCGAACGAGACGAACGGCGTCTCGGCGGCGGCCGGCGGCATCCTCTACGCGCCCGTCTCGCACCGCGCGGGCGCGGACACCTTCGGGCTTGTTTACACCGTCGTCAGCAAGAAGGTGAAGGGACGTTACGGCCCGCGCATCACCGGGGGCGGCTACGGACTGCTCGGCCGCGCCGACGGCAACGGCACTCTCGGCGGCGCCATCGTCGGCTACGAGCAGCCTTTGCACAGGCGCGTGAGCTTCGTGGGCGACTGGCTGAGCGGCAGGAACCGCTTCGGCTACGTGACGCCGGGCCTCTCCTTCGCTCTGCCGCACGCGAGCGCACTCTACGCCGGCTACAGCATCGGCAACGTCGGGCGCAAGAACAACGCGCTCTTCGTCTACTACGGCATCACGTTCTGACGTTGATGCGGAAACCACTTCGTAACCCTTAACCGAGGAACATTTGATATGAGCGTCAAGAGCATTCTTAAATTCGCCGAGGACGAGGGCGCGGCCTACGTCAACGTCCGCTTCACAGACCTCGTCGGCGCGTGGCACCACCTGACCTTCCCCGTCGAGGAGCTTTCCGAGCGCTCGTTCGAGGACGGCTTCGGCTTCGACGGCTCAAGCCTTCGCGGCTGGGCCTCGATTCACGAGTCGGACATGCTGCTCGTGCCCGACCCATACCGCTACTGGATAGACCCGTTCATGGCGGACAAGACGCTCTGCCTCATCGCGGACGTGGTTGACCCCATCACGAAGGAGGGCTACTGGCTCGACCCGCGCGGCGTCGCCCGCCGCGCCGAGAGCTACCTCAAGTTCACGGGCATCGCCGACACCGCCAACTTCGGCCCCGAGGCAGAGTTCTTCGTCTTCGACGACGTGCGCTTCCACAACGACCCGAACACGGCCGGCTTCTTCCTCGACAACCCCGAGGCGACTTGGAACAGCAAGGGCCGCGAGGGCGCCGCGGGCCTCGGCTACCACATACGCAACAAGGAGGGCTACGTCCCTCTCCCGCCGCTCGACACCTTGCAGGACTTCCGCGCAGAGGTGGCGAATGAATTGAAGAAGGTCGGCATACAGGTCGAGTGCCACCACCACGAGGTCGCGGCCGCGGGCCAGTGTGAAATTGATTTCCGCTACTCCACGCTCTTAGGCACGGCCGACAACCTGCAAATCTTCAAGTACACCGTCCGCAACGTCGCGCACCGCCACGGCAAGGGCGCGACCTTCATGCCGAAGCCGCTCTACGGCGACAACGGCTCCGGCATGCACTGCCACCAGAGTCTTTGGAAGAACGAGAAGCCGCTCTTCGCGGGCGACGGCTACGCTGGACTCTCGGACACGGCGCGCTGGTACATCGGCGGGCTCCTCAAGCACGCGGCATCAATCGTCGCCTTCGCCGCGCCGACGACGAACAGCTACAAGCGCCTCGTCCCCGGCTTCGAGGCTCCGGTTAATCTGGCTTACTCCGCCCGCAACCGCTCGGCCGCGATTCGCATCCCGATGTTCTCGACCAACCCCAAACTGAAGCGCCTAGAGTTCCGTCCGCCCGACCCCTCGTGCAACCCTTACCTCGCCTTCTCGGCGATGGTGCTCGCGGGCCTCGACGGAATCCAGAACCGAATAGACCCCGGCGAGCCGCTCGACAAAGACATCTACGACCTCGCGCCCGAGCAGTTGAAGGACGTGCCGTCGCTCCCCGGCTCGCTCGACGAATCGCTCGCCGCGCTCGAAGCCGACCATGAGTTTCTCCTGAAGGGTGACGTGTTCACGCCGCAGCTCGTCGAACGCTGGATCACCTACAAGCGCGAGAAGGAGATTCAGCCTCTCCGCATGCGCCCGCACCCGTTCGAGTTCGGCATGTACTTCGACATCTAAAAGGGAGGCTCCGCTTAATCGAGTTTATGGCCCCCTAAAAAAAATCAATTATGCAAACCGGCCGGGAGGCTGTAGTGTGAGGGCTGCTGCCCGCGGACTCGCGGGCGCGTTCAAACACGAAGACGTTAACGATGGTTGCCGCAGCCCTTTCGACCGAGTCGGTTCAGCCCGCGTCCCCGCGCGGCGCGGCTTCGCCTGTTTACGTCAACGCGCTCGTGCTCTCGCCGGTCATTACGATTACGCCGAAGCGCCCGACGTGATGGCTTGTCACTAAAACTCGAACGAGGAAACAGGCCATCAACGACGCGAGGTTGATGGCCTTTTTGTTATGGAGGTCAACGAGCTACAGCGAGACCGGCGCGGGCTGTTCCGCGCGGCGCGGCGCGCGGTCGTCAAACTCGGGACGAGCGTGGTGACGGCGCCGGGCGGCGAGTTCTGCGCCGAGCGCGTCGCGCCCCTCGTACGCACGCTCGCGGAGTTGCGGCGCGAGGGGCGCGGCGTCGTGCTCGTCTCTTCGGGCGCGGTGGGCTTGGGCGCGGGCCGCCTCGGGCTCGCGCGCCCGCGCCTCGCGGACGTGGTGCTGCGTCAGGCTTGCGCGGCGGTCGGGCAGAGCCTCCTGATGCACGCCTACGAGCGTCTGTTCGGCGCGCACGGCGTGAAGATCGCGCAGGTGCTTTTGACCGAAGACGACTTCGCCGAACGCCGACGCTACTCGAACCTGCAACGCACGATGGAGAGGTTGTTGAAGCTCGGCGTCGTGCCCGTCGTCAACGAGAACGACACGGTCTCGACGGCCGAGCTTGAGTACGTCGGCGCGGCGCGCATCTTCGGCGACAACGACCGCCTCGCCGCGCTCGTCATGAGCAAACTCGACTCGGACGCGCTCGTCCTCCTCTCGGACGTGGACGGGCTGCTCGTCCCCAAGCCGCGCGGCCTCACGGACGGCGCCGAGCACGACGAGGAGCAGATGGTTCTGCCTTACGTCGCAGAGGTGACGCCCGAGCTGAAGGCTCTGGCTGCGGGGCCTTCCGTGACGGGGCGCGGCGGGATGGTGACGAAGCTCGAAGCGGCCGAGATAGCGATGCGCGCGGGCGGCGTCGCCGTCATCGCCAACGGCACGCGCGCGGAGACTCTGCCGCGCGTCTTCGCGGGCGAGGACGTGGGCACGGCCTTCGTCCCCGGCTCGCGCATGGCGGGCAAGCGCCGCTGGCTCGCGTACGCGGCCGGCGTCCGCGGGCGCGTCGTCGTCAACGCGGGCGCGCGCGAGGCAATCCTGCACGGCAAGGCGAGCCTGCTCGCGTCGGGCGTCGTGCGCGTCGAGAGAGAGTTCGAACAGCAGGACGTGGTGAGCATCGCCGACGCCGAAGGCCGCGAGTTCGCGCGCGGCATCGCCCGGCGCGCGAGCCGCGAGGCCGCGGACTCGGGCGGCGTACTCGTCGCGCGCGACGACATCGTCGTCCTCGAAGGCGCTTGATGACATCGTCGTCCATGAAGGCAGTTGATGAGGGCTTTGCCATGACCACCTACGCCACACGGGAGGAGCGCGGAGCGTGCGTCGCCGAACTCGCGCGGCGCGCGAAGGCCGCTTCGCGGCGTCTGGCGACTCTGCCCGGCGAACGTCGCGAGGCGGCGCTGCTCTCGGCGGCGCTCGCCATCGAGGAGCGCGCGGCCGAGATTCTCGCGGCCAACGAGCGCGACTGCCTCGACGCCGCGCGCGCAGTCGCCGAAGGGCGCATGACCCGCTCGACCTTCAAGCGCTTGCAGACGGACGCGGCCGGCGTCGCCGAGATGGCCGCGCGCGTGCGCGAGGTGGCCGCGCTCCCAGACCCCTTGGGGCGCTGGCTCGCGGTGACGGAGCTGGACGACCGTTTGACGCTCTACAAGGTCTCGTGCCCGCTCGGCGTCGTCGGCGTCGTCTTCGAGGCGCGGCCCGAGGTCGTGCCGCAGGTCACCTCGCTCGCGCTCAAGTCGGGCAACGCAGTCCTCCTCAAAGGCGGCGCCGAGGCCGCGCGCACCAACGAAGCTCTCTTCACGATATGGCGCGACGCGCTCGCGCACTTCCATGACGTGCCCGCGGACTCGGTCGGGCTGCTGCGCACGCGCGAGGACGTTTCGAAGATGCTCGCGCTCGACGAAGAGATAGACCTCGTCGTCCCGCGCGGCTCGAAGGAGTTCGTGCGCCACGTCGCCGCGCACAGCCGCATCCCCGTCCTCGGGCATGGCGAGGGCGTCTGCCACGTCTACGTAGATCGCGCGGCCGACGCGCGCAAGGCCGTCGCCGTCGCGCTCGACTCGAAGACGCAGTACCCGGCGGCCTGCAACGCGGCCGAGACTCTGCTGGTGCATGAAGAGATCGCCCCAAGGCTTCTGCCAGAGTTAATCGAAGCGTTGCGCGCGGCCGGCGTCGAAGTACGCGCGTGCCCGCGCACCTTCGAGCTGTGCGGTGCGTCGCGCGGCCTCAAGCCCGCGTCGGAAGAGGACTGGGCGGCCGAGTATTCAGACCTCGTCGTCTCGTTGAAGACCGTCGGCAGCTTCGAGGAGGCAGTCGGTTACATCAACCGCTACGGCTCGCGTCACACCGAAGCCATCGTGACCGAAGACGCCGAAGCGGCGGCGCGCTTCATGGACGAGGTGGACGCGGCCGGCGTCTACCACAACGCTTCGACGCGCTTCGCCGACGGCTTCCGCTACGGCCTCGGCGCGGAACTCGGCATCAGCACGGGCAAGCTGCACGCGCGCGGCCCCGTCGGGCTCGAAGGTCTGACGACCTACAAGTACAAACTCGTCGGCGACGGCCACACGGTCGCGTCTTACGGCCGCGGCGGGCGCTCGTTCAAACACCGGAGGCTCGGGTGACGTGCATGTCTGACCGCGTCGAAATCTACGACACCACTCTGCGCGACGGCGCGCAGGGCGAGGGCGTCAACTTCTCTGCGGAGGACAAGTGCCGCATCGCGGAACATCTGGACGCGCTCGGCTTCGACTACGTCGAAGGCGGCTGGCCCGGCTCGAACCCGCGCGACGTGGAGTTCTTCGAGCGTGCGCGTTCGTTGAAGCTGAGTCACGCGCGGCTCGCGGCCTTCGGTGCGACGCGCCGCAGGGGCGAGACGTGCGAGACAGACCAGAGCATACAGGCTTTGCTGCGTGCAGAGACGCCGGTCGTCACCGTCTTCGGCAAGTCTTGGGTGCTGCACGTCTCGGAGGCTCTGCGTCTGAGCCGTGAGGAGAACCTTGAGATCATCGCGGACACGGTTAGCTATCTAGCGGCGCGCGTGCCCCTAGTCGTCTACGACGCCGAGCACTTCTTCGACGGCTACGCCGACGACCCCGAGTACGCCTTGGCGACGCTCCGCGCGGCGGCAGAGGGCGGCCCCGCGCGCGTCGTGCTCTGCGACACGAACGGCGGGAGTTTGCCCGAGACGGTCGCGCGCGCGACGCGCGAGGCGGCACGTCACGTCGCGGTGCCGCTCGGCGTCCACTGTCACAACGACGGCGAGCTGGCCGTGGCGAACACGCTCGCGGCGGTCGAGGCCGGCGCCGTCCACGTGCAGGGAACGGTCAACGGCTACGGCGAGCGTTGCGGCAACGCGAACCTCTGCTCGGTCGTGCCGAACCTTGAGTTGAAGCTCGGACGCGAGACGGGCGTGGGGCGCGCGCGGCTCCCGCGTCTGCGCGCGACGGCGCGCTTCGTCTCGGAGATTGCGAACGTCGCGCTCGCGCCGTCGGCGCCCTTCGTCGGCGAGAGCGCCTTCGCGCACAAGGGCGGCGTACACGTCTCCGCGGTCGAGCGCGAGCCGCGCACTTACGAGCACGTCCCGCCCGAGTCGGTCGGCAACCGCCGACGCATCCTCGTCTCAGACCTCGCCGGCCGCTCGAACCTTCTGGCGAAGGCGCGCGAGCTCGGACTGGCGCTGCCCGAAGAGCGGCGCGTGCTGGAAGAACTGAAGCGGCTCGAACACGGCGGCTACGAGTTCGAGGCGGCCGAGGCGAGCTTCGAGCTTTTAGTGCGGCGCATGGACGGCGCGCACCGGCCCTTCTTCGAGCTGCTCGGCTTCCGCGTCATAGACGAGCATCGCGGCTCCGAGATGCCCCTGAGCGAGGCGACGGTGCGCGTGCGCGTGGGCGGACACGTCGAGCACACGGCGGCGAGCGGTACGGGGCCCGTCAACGCGCTCGACCACGCGCTCAGGCGCGCGCTCGAAAAGTTCTACCCCGTGCTCGCAGACGTGCGCCTGATTGACTACAAGGTGCGCGTCCTGACGGGCCGCCTGTCTGGGACGGCGAGCCTCGTGCGCGTGCTCATCACTTCGGGCGACGGCGAAGGCAGTTGGGGCACCGTGGGCGTCTCCTCCAACATCGTCGAGGCGAGCTGGCGCGCGCTCGTTGACTCGGTCGAGTACAAGCTTTTGAAGGAGGGGGCGGAGCCGCAGACTGCGGGACTCGGGCCGCAGGTTTCCGGCGACGGGTTCGAGGAGCGAGTCTCCTCATAACAACGTACGGACAAGAGGAGTGAAAGATGGCTGATTCGGTTTCGGTGATTGACGACGTTCGCGCGGGGCGTGCCCGCGCCGAGGTGTTCCCCGTGGCGTCGCGCGTGGCGCGGATGTCGGCGTCGAAGACGATGGCGGTGACGGCGCTCGCCGAGCGCCTGCGCCGCGCGGGCGCGGACGTGCTCGACCTCGGCGCGGGCGAGCCAGACTTCCCGACGCCCGAGAACGTCCGCCGCGCGGCCGCCGCGGCGATGGACGCCGGGCACACGAAGTACACGGCCGCCGCGGGCACGCTGCGGCTCAAGCGCGCCATCCTCGAACGCTACGCCGCAGACTACGGCGCCGCCTACGACACGTCGGAAGTAATCGCCGGGGCCGGCGCGAAGCAGGTCATCTTCAACGCCGTCGCCACCGTAGTCGAGCCCGGCGACGACGTGCTGATTCCGAAGCCCTACTGGGTGACGTTCCCCGAGGCCGTCACCTTCGCGGGCGGCAACTCGGTCTGGGTCGAGACCGAGGACGAAGGCTTCCGCCTGACGGCGCGCGCGGTCGAGCGCGCCATCACGCCGCGCGCGAAGCTGCTCGTCGTCAACTCGCCTTCGAACCCTTCGGGGCTGGTCGTGCCGCCCGAAGAGTTCGAGCGCATCGTATCGCTCGCCGTCGGCCGCGGGCTGTGGGTCATCTCAGACGAGTGCTACGACCGTTTCGTCTACACGGGCGCGGGCGCGTACTCGGCCGCGCAACTGCCCGAAGCTTTGCGCCGCCGCGTGCTCGTCGCCGGTTCGCTCTCGAAGACTTACGCGATGACGGGCTGGCGCATCGGCTACGCGCTCGGGCCGCGAGCGTGGGTCGAGGCGATGGCGTGTTTGCAGAGTCACTCGACCTCGAACCCTTCTTCCGTCTCGCAGGAGGCGGCGGTCGAGGCGCTGACGGGGCCGCAGGAGTCCGTCGCGCGTATGCTCGATGCTTACCGAGAGCGGCGCGACTGGCTCGTCCCGGCATTGAACGAGCTGCCCGGCGTGACGTGCTCGACGCCGGACGGAGCCTTCTACGCCTTCCCCTGCGTCCGCGGCGCGCTCGGCGGCGGGTGTCTGACCTCGGAAGAACTCGCGACCTATCTGCTTGAAGAGGCGCACGTGGCCGTCACGCCGGGCGAGGCGTTCGGCGCCCCCGGTCACCTGCGAATCTCTTACGCCACGTCGTTGGAAGTGCTGCGCGAGGCGGTCGCGCGCATCGGCGCGGCGCTCGCGGACGGCAGGCGCGAGTCTGACTGCTGGGCGGTGTGACGATGACCTAAAAATAATTCTTGACTAACCGTTCCAGAAAGAGTATAAGCCTCCACGGCGTTGGGGGAAATCCGATGGCGCGGCACAAAGAGTTCGACCGGGACGAGGCGCTCCGCAGGGCGATGGAGGTCTTCTGGGCGCGTGGCTACGAGGCCACGTCCGTCGGCGACCTCGTCGGGCACATGGGCATCAACCGCCAGAGCCTCTACGACACTTTCGGCGACAAGCACTCACTCTACCTCGCGGCGCTCGACCGCTACCGAGAGGTGGAGGGCCGCAGGATGTTCGAGCTTCTGGAACGGCCCGGCTCGGTCAGGCGTGCGCTGCGGCAGTTGTTCGAGGGCGTCGTCGAGTGCGCGCTTGGGGAGGGCGAGCGGCGCGGGTGCTTCGTCGGCAACGCCATGTCGGAGCTGGCCGGCCGCTGCAAGGCGACGGCCGAGAAGACCTGCGGCGGCATGGCCGCGGCCGAAGAAGCCCTCTACCGCGCGCTGCTGCGAGGGAGAAGAGAAGGCGAGATCAGGGGCGGGCGCGACCTGCGCGCCGTCGCGAGGTTTCTCTACAGCAGTCTGCAAGGGCTACAGCTCATGTCGAAGGCGACCGGGGATCGGAAGACGCTCGAAGACGTGGTGCGCGTGACGCTCTCCGTGCTGGACTAAAATTTTTTGCCGGTTTCTGGAACGAGCGTTCCGAAAAGGCGGAGAAGGGTTATCTGAATCCGAAGGAGAAAGGGTGGTACATAGATGAGGATAGGAATCGTAGGCTCGGGGAACATCGGCGCGACCGCGGCGCGGCTCTTCGCGCGCGCCGGACACGAGGTGGCGATAAGCAACTCGCGCGGCGGCGCGGGGCTTGAGGAGCTGGTTGGGGAACTCGGCGACGGCGCGCGCGCCACGGACGTTGAAGGGGCCGCGCGCTTCGGCGAGGTCGTGCTGGTCGCAGTGCCGTTCGGCAGGTACGAGACGCTTCCGGCCGCGGCGTTCGAGGGCAAGGTCGTCATAGACGCGAACAACTACTACCCGCAGCGCGACGGCAGATTCCCCGTGCTCGACAACGGCGAGACCACGTCGAGCGAACTGCTCGCGTGGCACCTGAAGGGCGCGCGCCTCGTCAAGGGCTTCAACACCATCTGGTTCGAGCACCTCGCGAAGCAGGGCGACACGAGTCTGCCCGTGGAAGACAGGCGCGCGATCTTCATCGCGGGCGACGACGAAGAGGCGAAGCGGACGGTGTCGCGTCTCGTCGAGGAGATAGGCTTCGCCGCCGTGGACACCGGCGCGCTCGGCGAGGGCGGGCGGCGCCAGCAGGTCGGCACGGCCGTCTACAACAAAGAGCTTACGGCGCGCGAGGCGAGGGAAGTTTTATCGGCCGTCTGAAAAATCTTAACGGAGGAGACCATGCCAACGCTTTTTGACCCGCTCAGAGTCGGGGAGATCGAACTCAGGAACCGCATCGTCATGGCGCCCATGACGCGCAGCCGCGCCGACGACGCGGGCGTGCAACCCACTTACGTCGCCGAGTACTACCGGCAGCGCGCCACGGCCGGGCTCATCATCACAGAGGCCACGAACGTCTCGCCGACGGCGAAGGGCTACGTGCGCACGCCCGGCATCTACACGCCCGAACAGGCCGAGAGCTGGCGCCCCGTCGTCGAGGCGGTTCACACGCTCGGCGGGAAGATGTTCATGCAGATCTTCCACACCGGGCGCATCGCGCTGCCCGACTTCCTGCCCCGTGGCGCGCAGCCCTTCGCGCCGAGCGCGGTGCGCGCTAAGGGGCAGAACTACACCGACGCGGGGATGAAGGAGTTCGTGACGCCGCGCGAGATGACTCCGGAAGAGATAAGGCAGACCGTGCGGGACTTCGCGACGGCCGCGGCCAACGCGGTCTCGGTCGGCTTCGACGGCGTTGAGCTGCACGCCGCGAGCGGCTACCTCGTACAGCAATTCCTCTCGACCAACGTCAACCTGCGCGCGGACGAGTACGGCGGCTCGATAGAGAACCGCGCGCGCTTCCTCTTCGAAGTGCTCGACGCGATGATTGAGGCAGTCGGCGCGTCGCGCGTCGGCGTCAAGTTCTCGCCGCGCATGCCCTTCAACGACATCGAGGAGCTGGACGCCGAAGAGCTTTACACCTACGTCCTCGGAAGGCTGAACGGACGCGGGCTCGCATACGTCCACGTCGGAGACTTCACGGGCGAGGGCTGGCACGAGAAGCTCAGGCCCGTCTACGACGGCGTCTACTTCGCGGGCGCGGGGCTGACGAAGGAGGCGGGCGAGGAACTGCTTGAGCGCGGGCTGGCGGACGCGATCGTCTACGGCACCAAGTTCATCGCCAACCCCGACCTGCCCGAGAGGTTCCGGCGCGGCGCCGCGCTGACCGAGCCCGACCAAGCGACCTTCTACACGCCGGGCGAGCGCGGCTACACCGACTACCCTTCGTTCTCACAGGCGACGGCCGCCTGAGCTAAAAGGAGTAACCACAGAGACAGAGAGGCACAGCTTTGAAGACATATCGCTTCAAGCTGTGCCTCTCTGTCTCTGTGGTTACTCCTCTCACTCTCTGCACTCAAGCGGAGACTGTTCATCTCAACGCCCTCTCAATCAGAACCGAGTCGCCGAACTCGTGCGTCAGGTACCCGCGCGCGTCAAGCTCAAGGGTCGCGCGCCGCAGCGTCTCCTCGTCGAGGAAGGCGCGCAGGAGTTCGTAGTGGCTCGTGCCCGCCTCGTGCGTGCCCGAGAGGATCGCGTCCACGACGCGCAGGCGGCTCGAAGGGCCGAGGCGCTGCGTCGCGACCCCGCACCCCGCGCGCACCGCGCCGCCTTCGGCCGCGGCGTGTTCGAGCGCGCGCACGACGGTCGTGCCGACGGCGACGACGCGCCCGCCCCGCGCCTTCGCGAGACTAATCGCCTCGGCGGTCGCCCGCGGGATGCGGTAAGGCTCGTCGAAAGGGAGGAGCCGGTCGAGTTCTTCGTCGCCCGTCGAGGAGATGCCCGCGGCGTGCGTTATCGTCTCGAACCCGACGCCGCGCTCGCGCATCGCCGCGAGCGCGTGCCAGTCGAGCGCGAAGCCCGCGGACGGCGGCTCGAAGGCGACGGGCGGCCCCGCGATGCGCGTCCAAACGTCCCACAGCGCGAGCGGCTCTCGAACGTGCGCGTACTGTATCGGCCGCCCGTGTCGCGCCAGTCCCGCCCAGACCTCGTCCGGCGAGCCGTCGAAGCAGAGCGAGACCAAGCGCCTGTGACCCAGCAGGCGCTCGACGGTCGCGCGCAGCGGGCCGAGCACGAGCCGGTCGCCCGCCGAGAGCGGCGGCGGGGCCGCGCGGTCTTCCGTGCGCGTGCGAAAGTCTCCGCCGCCGAAGACGACCGCGTTGAAGCGCCTCACCGTTTCGGGCTTGAGCGACGGTCGGCCCGCGAGTCGCACCTCGACGGGCGCGCCCGTCGGGCCGTGCGTGCCGCTGAGGGAAGCGGGCAGCGTCGCCGCGTCGTTGGCGACGACGAGGTCGCCGCGCCGCAGGTGTTCGACGAAGGACGAGCGCGGCGCGTGTTCGATTCGGCGGCGCGCGTCCACGACGAGCAGCCTCGCCGACGAAGGTCTCTGCACGGGTTGATTCGCGGCGATCATACGGTCACCCCTTCCAACTCTTCTTCGGTCGCAGAAGTCTGCGCGACGCGCGCGAGAAGCGCGTCGGCGATGGCGTCGGCGAGCTCGCGCGCGGCCTGCTCGGGCCGCTTGAGCGTCGAAGGGTCTGCGTCGGGGACGGCCGCCGCGTGCATCGGCGTGTCCATGTCGCCCGGGTCAACGGAGAGGAAGCGCACGCCGTCGGCCGCGTGCTCCTCGCCCCAGACGCGCGTCATGTGTTGCAGCGCGGCCTTGCTCGCGCCGTACGCGCCCCAGCCGGGGTAGGCGTTGACCGCCGCGTCGCTCGAAATGTTGAGCACGACCGCGCCGCGCCCCTCGCGCGCCGAGGATGCGAGCGCGCCCATCAGAGCCTTCGTCAGACGGAACGGCCCCGTTACGTTCGTCGCGAACGCGCGCTCAAGGTCTTCGCACTCGGTGTCGGAGAGCATCGCGAGCGGCAGGGGGCCGAGGTCGGACGCGTTGTTGACGAGCACGTCCAGCCCGCCCAACTCGCCCACGACCTGCAAGGCGATGGGGTAGATGTCGTCCTTCGAAGAAACGTCCGCGACGATGCCGTGCGCGCCCTCGTTCTCTCTCGCTACGCTCTCGACGCGTTCCGGCGTGCGCGCGACGAACGCGACGCGCGCGCCGCGTCTCAGAAACTCGCGCACGAGCGCGAGCCCGAGGCCGGATGTCCCGCCCGTGACGGCGACCCGGAGGCCGCCGAAGTCTGAAGATTTGTTCATGTCAAGCCACCTTCCTTTCTCAAGAAAAACCTTGACTAAGTCGGAGGGTAGCACGGGGGCTTGACTTTGTAAAGAGATTTCTTTAGAAAGGTGCCATGAGCCGAGAGCACGCAGCGACGGGCGAGCGCAAGACGCGACGCGCCATCGTCAAACTCCTGAAGACCGAAGGCCCGCTCGGCTCGGCGCAGCTCGCCGAGCGGCTGGGGCTGACGGCGATGGCCGTGCGCCTGCACCTCTACGCGCTAGAGGGCGAGGGGCTGGTGACCGCGGAAGACCGCCCGCAGCCCGTCGGCCGCCCCGCGAAGTTCTGGCGGCTCACGCGCGAGGCCGACCGACACTTCCCCGAGGCGTACGCGGAGCTGAGCGTCTCGCTCATCGGCGCGATGCAGGAGACCTTCGGGGCGGAAGGTCTGAACCGCGTGCTCGCCTCACGCTGCGCGCGGCAGCAGTCCGATTACTCGAAGCGCATACGCGCGGGCGACCCTCTCAAGAAGAAGCTCAACGAGCTCGCGCGCGTGCGCACGGAGGAGGGCTACATGGCGGAGGTCAGGGCGGAGGAGGGCGGCGGCTTCCTGCTCGTCGAGAACCACTGCCCGATCTGCGCCGCGGCGAACGCGTGTCAGGGGTTCTGCTCGACGGAGCTGGACTTGTTCCGCACGGTGCTCGGGCCGGGCGTCGAGGTCGAGCGCGTCGAGCACATCGTCGCGGGCGACCGGCGCTGCGCGTACCGCGTCACGCCGTCGTCGGCCTCAAGCCGAACTAAAGCGCGCCGAAAGTCTTCCGCCTAGCGACTCTCTTCAAACCTTAATGACCGACTCAAACGTTGCGCGCATACGGCTGCACAATCAGGGCGTCGCGTCGCCGCGGTTCGACGAGCCTTCGGAGGTCGTGCGCTGGTTCGGTGCGGTGCAGGCTCAGGACTATCTGGGCTCGCTGTGGGCGCTCGGGCTTCGCACGAGGCGGGCGACGGAGGCGTCGGTCGAGCGCGCCATCGCCCGGCGTTCGATCGTCCGCACGTGGCCGCTGCGTGGGACGCTGCACTTCGTCGCGGCCGAAGACGTGCGCTGGATGCTGCGGCTCTCGGGCGGGCGCACCGTCGCGCGCGCCGCGGGCAGGTACAGGCAGCTAGAGCTTGACGAAGCGACGTTCACGAAGAGCATGCGCGTGCTCGCGCGCTCGCTCGAAGGCGGCAGGCAGTTGACGCGTGCGGAGCTTGCCGACGCGCTCGAACAGAGCGGCATCGCGACGGGCGGGCAGAGGCTCATACACATCCTGAACCGTTCCGCGTTGGAGGGTCTGACCTGCTACGCCGCGAGGCGCGGCAAGCAGTTCACCTTCGCGCTGCTTGACGAGTGGGCGCCGTCGTCGGGCGGGCTTCCGACGCGCGAGGAGTCGCTGGCGGAGCTGGCCGGGCGTTACTTCGAGAGCCGCGGGCCGGCGACTCTGCAAGACTTCGTCTGGTGGTCGGGGCTGACCACGACGGACGCGCGCGCGGGGCTTGAGGCTGCCCGGCCACGCCTGCGCCGGGAAGTCTTCGGCGGCCAGACGTACTGGCTCTCAGCTTCGGCTTCAGCGCCGAAAGACGAGTCGCCGTCTGCGCAACTGCTGCCCGCCTTCGACGAGTACACGGTGGCCTATAAAGACCGCGCCCCCATCCTGCACCCTTCGCACGTGAGGCGCGCGGACGCCGCGACCGCCATACTCGGCCCCGCGGTTGTCGTCAACGGTCTTGCCATCGGCACTTGGAAACGGACGCTCAGGAAGGACTCGGTTTTAATCGAGACGCGCCTGTGGGCGACTGTGAGGAAGGCCGAGCGCCAAGCCCTCGACGCGGCCGCGCGCCGCTACGGAGACTTTCTCGGACTGGCTGCTAGTTACTGAATCGTTCGACCGACCGAAGCCGCGCCGTCCGCCTGCCGCTTGCCCGGCGGCCTCTTCCGACCCTCGCCGCCAGCTAGTCGGCCGTCGCGTCCAAGTAATCCGAAGCGACGCGCGGGAAGTCCGCGGTCTTCATCTCCTCTTCCGAAAAGCCCGACTCGCGCATCACGTTGGCGCGGTAGTAGACGCTAGATGAAAGCGCGTCGCCCCGTCCGGCTTTCGGCCTGCGAAAATTCGGGCCGGCTATTGCCCGAACCTGTGCCGGTACTCGTCCGAGTTGATGAAGGCTTTGACCATCTCGGCCGCGACGGCGTCGCCGTTGAACTGGTTGAGCTTCGTCAGCCAGAAGTTGAAGCCGTCGAAGTTCGTGTCCGGCGCGTCGTCCGGGTTCCTTCTTAAATAACCGAAGTACTGCATCAGCACGAACGCGCGGTTCTTCTCCCTCTGCACGAGGTCTGCGTCCTCGGCCACCTTCCTGAGCACCGACGCGCGCAAGTTAGCGTCCGCGGGGCTCTGCGCCAACTCCGCGACCAACGCCGCCTTCTCTGAACTGTCGAGCACGCCGCCCGCGTTCTGGTCGAGCGAGTTGACGAAGGCCGCCGCGCTCGTCAGCGCCGGGTAGCGCGCGAGGAACTCGGGACGCTGGACGAAGGCGAGCGCGAAGGCGGCCTTGTTCGCCTCCAACTGCTGCTGCCAGTTCCCCTGTCCCATGATGACGCCGCGCCCTATCTCCTGCGTGTCGCGCAGGAACTCGTTGAGCCTCGCGGGGACGGGGACTGTCGGCGGGTTGATGTCGCCGAACGCCGCCTTGTCCATGCGGTAGACGAGGTAGCCCGTCTGCTGGAACTCGATTGATAAGAAGAACGCGGCCGAGACGTTAATCCTCTTCACCTCGCGGCAGACGGCATCGGCGCCGCAGGACGTGATCTCACCCGTCCAGAAGGCGAGGCCGGGCGCGTCCGGCTCGCGGTTGAGGAAGTCGCGGTAGTGCTGGCGCACGAAGGCCGCGGAGTCGTCCGAAGGGTTGCCGACCGACTCCGGCACGTCGTCCGTAATCTGCAAGGTGGCGACCGACTGCGTCCCGAGTATGCCGGGGCCGCCGGGGTTCGAGAGCCGGAGCGTCAGCGTCTCCGTGCCCTCGGCGAACGAGTCGTCGTTGACGAGCACCGTGAAGGTCTTCTGCGTCTCGTTCGCGGCGAAGCGGAGCGTCCCCGAAGCGCGCTCGTAGTCGCAGCGCTCCGAGGCTTGTCCGGTCGCCGCGGCACAAGGGACGAAGACCGAAGGGACGCCGCCGTCGTCAGTCGTGTAATCAACCGTCAAAGCCTGCGGGGTGGCGCCCGTGCGCGTGACCGTTATGGTAACGGCGCCGCCGCGCTCGGCCACGGTGTAGCTCGCCTGCGAGAAGTCGAAGACCTCTCCCACGGACTGCCCGCCCGCGAGCGTGCCCGCTGAGTTCAGGAAGTTGGAAGAGCCGCCGTACTCCGCGTTGACGACGTGCCCGCCCGCCGCGAGCGTGTTGGTCGTGAAGGTCGCGACGCCAGACGCGTTGAGCGCCACGGCCGAGCCGAGGTTAACGCCGTCCACCTTGAACTGCACCGAGCCGTTCGGCGTGCCGGCGGGCGAGGTGACCGTCGCGGTGAAGGTCACGCTCTGCCCGACGGCAGCGGGGCTGACGGAAGAGACGACGGCGGTCGAGGTCGCGGCCTTCGCGATCTGGAACGTGCGCACCACGTCCGACGCGGCGCTGTACGTCGCGTTGCCGGCCTGCGAGGCCGTGACCGTACAACTGCCCGCGCCCGTGATGTGCAGCTTGCCGCTTGCGAGCGCGCAGTCGCCCGCGGTCGCGAGGCTTACGGACAGGTTCGAGCTGGCGGTCGCGTTCAAAGTAAGGTCGGCGTCGCCGTAGGTCTTGTCCGAGAGCGGGTCGAAGGTGATGGTCTGGGTCAGCTTGTTAATGCTGAACGAGTGCTGCACGTCAGACGCGGCGTTGTAGGTGCCGTTGCCGGCCTGCTTGGCGGTGACGGTGCAACTGCCCGCGCCCGTGAGGTGGACTTTGCCGCTGACGAGGGAGCAGTCGCCCGTCGCCGTGTAGCTGACGGGGAGGTTTGAGGAGGCCGTCGCGCCCGGGTCGAAGTCTGCTTCGTTGACGAGCTTGTCCGAGATCGCGTTGAAGGTGATCGTCTGGTCGAGCTTGTTGACGGTCAGGCTGAGGGTCGCGTCGGTGTCCGCGCCGCAGTTGTCGGTGGCGCGGATGAGAATCGTGTGCGTGCCGGCCGGGGCGGCGTTGGTGAGGGTGACGGCGCCGGTCGTAGCGTTGACGCTGACGCCGCCCGTGTACGTGCCTGTTGACTGCACGGCGATGGGCTTGATGGTTCCGGTGTCCGAGGGCGCGACCGAGGGGTTGATGGTCTTCCCGCCGTTGATGTTGACGGAGTCGCTGTTGTAGGCGAGCGTCGGCCCTGTGTTCGCCGTGACGTTGACGTTGAAGGTCGCGGTGGCCGTGGCGTTATCGGTGTCCTTGACCGTCAGCGTGAAGGTCGAGTTGGTCGCCGAGCAGTCGGCCGTGATGTCCGCGGTGACGTTGCCCGAGGCGTCAACGCCGACGCCGTTGACGGTAACGCCGCTGCCGGTCAGGGGCGTCGCGGTCACGGTCAGCGTGTTAGCGGCGAAGAAGGAGTCGCCGACGGTGGCGATCTGCGGGTGAACGGTCAGGGAGCCCTGCTGCCTCGAAATCGCCGCGGCGGCGGTGATGTTCGGCGCGGGGCTGACGAGGCAGGCCGTCACGTCATTGACGGCCGGCGTCACGGTACTGTCGGTCGTGGCGAGATAAGCCTTGTACTTCAGGTAGCGGAAGCCGTCGAACTGCGAGAGCGAGTCGCCGCTCGTCGTGTAGTACGTGGCCGCCGTCCCGTCTGGGCCGACGAAGTTGAAGGGGCCGTACACGGAGTTGCTGGCGGCGGCTTGGAACTTGACGGAGGTGCCCGCGGGCGTCGTCGCATTCCAAGAGAGCGTCGTCCAGTGCGGGGCGGCGGTTGCGGGCGGGTTGGCGTCCTTCAGCCCGGAGGTGAACTCGCCGGACGCGGAGTAGCCGCTGTCCATGTATGTGCGGAAGCCCGTGTCGGTGCTGACGCCGCCGGTCAGAGGGATTGACCAGACCGTGCCGCTGGTCGCCCCGGAGAGGCGCGTGCCGCCCGCGTAAACGTCCGCGCCGACGGTCTGGGTGCCGCTGCGCGTGAGCGCATAGGTTCCCGTCCGGGTCGAGTTCGGTCGTATCAACAGCGCGTACTTCGTGCCCGCCACGAGCGCCGGAGGGCTGGCGAAAGTCGCCGTGTAGTATGCCGAGGAGCCGAGGTTGAAGCCCGCGATGGTCGCCGAAGCGAGGTCGGCCCCCGTCGGCAGGTTGCTGCTCGTGGCTCTGAGCGAGAGGGTGAGGTCGGGCGCCGTGCCGGAGCAGCCGCTACAGAAGAGGTTGATGTCAACCTTCGTGAGCGTGCCGCTGACGGCGGGCGTGAACGTCTGACCGCCCCACGTCGTCGTCGTGATGCCGACGCCGAAGCTTCCGAGCGTCGTGTTCTGCTGATCGAGGCTCGGCTTGACGAGGATGATGTCGCCGGGGTTGGTCGTCAGGTCTGTGTTCGAGGTCAGGCCGAGTTGGAAGTCGGGCTGCACGGTGTCGGCGAGGCAGGCGCTCCTTGGCGCGGCGGCGAGCGCGAAGTCCTTCGTCGTCGTCGCGGCGTCGCTGACGACGACGCTCGTCGCGGAGGCCGAGTTGTAGCCCACGGCGGAGACGTTGACGGTCGGGTAGGTGCCGGCCGGAAGCCCCGCGAACGAATAGTTGCCGCTTGAGTCGGTCGTCGTCGTGCGGTTGCCGAGCGTGACGGTCGCGCCGCCGACGGGGCCGCTCGTCACGCCGTCGGTGACGGTGCCGGAGAGCGTTCCGCCCGCGCCGACGGGCGTGCACTGCGGGTATGCGAACGCGCCGATGCGCGTCTGGTGGTTCAGCCCGTCGGCGATGTAGTACATGTTGGTGTACCAGAAAGTGCAGCCGTCCGGGTCGAGCGACATCGCGCTGTAGTCGCCCCAGCGCGTGCAGGTGCCGTTGCAGGAGCCCGTCTGCGTGCCCGTGCCCTGAATCAAGACCTGCTCCGTCTGACTGAAAGTGTTGACGGGGTCTGTCGCGAGGCGGCCGGCGTACTTGATGGCGGGCTTGGTCGTGCTGCTCGAAGTGCTGTAGCCGAGCGCCATGTCGCCCGCGCGGTCAACGGCGAGGCTCGGCATGAAGCGGTAGATGACGTTCGCGCCGTCGGGGTCGAAGGTCGCGGCCTGCGTGGTGCTGGCGGCCACGTTGCCGCCCGTGACGTTCAACTGGTAGAAGCGCGGCGCGGCGAACCCGCTGGTGTTGCCCCTCCGGATGGTGTGCGTCGCCCAGAGCGACTCGACGCCGCCGAGGTTGGTGTACTGGTTCTGCATCATCGCGCGCCATTGCAGCACGTCGAGGAAGTTGCCGCCCTGCGACGGCGCGTTGGGCACGGCGGCGTTCGGCACGACGCTCCCGGTGGAGGGCTTGAACATGTTCGAGAGGGTGGACAGGGAGATTCTGTCCCAGTCAACGTGGAACTTGTAGACCGAGAGCGCGTCCGAGAAGAGCCACGTCGAGACGAAGTAGTTGGGCGTGCCGGGGGGCGG
The DNA here is from genome assembly GCA_035248785.1 of Pyrinomonadaceae bacterium. Taxonomy (GTDB): domain Bacteria; phylum Acidobacteriota; class Blastocatellia; order Pyrinomonadales; family Pyrinomonadaceae; genus QHXN01. Next base: position 29,575 of record DATFHD010000039.1, read on the forward strand.
CGTCCCCGTCTGAAGGCGCGCGTTGCTCGGGATGACCGTGAAGTCGCCCCCGAAGATGTCGAAGGAGACTATCTGGACGGTCGGGGCGCCCGCGTACATCTGCGCCTTGTTGAAGGCGTAGACGCGCACGCCCTGAAACGGCGCGCCGGCCGCGTAGCCGAACATGTTCACAGACATGTAAAGCCCGTCGGGCCAGACGCCGAGCTTCGGGTAGTCGCCGAGGCCCCCCGTGGTGTTGGTGGAGTAGAAGTTCCAGCCGCCCGAGACGGGGTCGCTCGTCTTCGAGACGGCGACGCACTGGAAGGCGCCCGGCGGGTTGACGACCGCGCCGCCGCTCAGTTGGAAAGCGAAGTCGGTGATGACCCAGCGGTCTTCGAACGTGTCGTAGAGGACGACGGGGTCGCCGAAGTTGTTCGTGTCGCACAGATTGCCGAAGGCACCCTGACTCATGAAGGTGTTGAGGGTGAAGGCGGCCACGCGCACGCCCGTGGTCTTGTTGAAGATGCCGATGGAGGAGTTGATGGACTGTATGTAGTAGGTCGGGCCTACGTCGCCGACGGTGTCGGGCGGGTGGCCGGCGCCCCAGTTGGCGAAGTCGAGTCCGGCGAAGTTCGCCGAAGGCGTCGGCGCGGGAGCGCTCGGCGCGGGCGGCGCGACCGGGGCGTTTGCGTCGGGCTGAAGCCCCTGCGTGATGTCCGCGTCAGTGTTGAGCGTCGGGTTTGGCTGCGGCCCTTCGCGCTCGGGCAACTCCTGCTTCACGGGTCTCTCGCGCGGGAGGTTGCGCAGGTCGCCGTTGAACGAGCGTGCGCGCGTGAGTCTCTCTTCTCTGGGCCTCGGTCTGGCCTTCTCGTCTTCGCCGTCGGGCCGCGCCGTCTGCCGGCCGCTTGAACGAAACTCGCCGTCCTGCAAAGGGCCGGCCTCGTCGCCGTCGCCGTACGTCCCGGCCGTGGCGCGCGAAGTCTCCACCTCCGCCGTCCTTAAGAAGGGCACGGGCGGATTCAGGAAAGCTCTCGCCTCGAAACTCCTGCGGTAGGTGCGCGCGGGCGACGCCGCCGCGCCGCCTCTGCTTACTTGCGCGGCGCCTTTGCTTACTTCGGCGGCGCTCTGCCGGTTTTCGTCCGGCCGGCTCGTCAGGGACGAAGACAACACGGCCGCGGCCCCGAGTGTTAGAAGAAGGGCCAGACAGATTGCTGCGCGCCAAGAGATGAAACGGGACGGACGAAACGCACGACGAGACTGCTGAGCGGGGTGGCTCACGGGGGAACTCCTTATTAATGGTAATGACACGGAGAGCCTGTCGGCCAAGAAGTGCGTACAGAATACAGGCCGACGGCGTCCGACTTCTCGGATTAAAGAGCTTTCACCGGCCCTTACGGGCACGTACTGCGAGAGGGTTTAACTGGGGATGGCGGAGGTGGGTAGTCGCTCAGGGAGGTTGACCGCGTTGCCGGCTATTTGCCCTATGACCGTGGTATGACTTGGAATTGTCTGAGAGCTTATAACCTTCCCCGGAAAGAGAAGGCGTTGACGCCGGCTGAATCCCAATCAGGTAAGCGAACTGTACTTGATTGGCCGGGCCAAAGTCAAAAACCTTAGTGAGGGTTAATCACAGAGACACAGAGACACAGCTTTTAGCCTTTAGCTGTGTCTCTGTGTCTAAAGCAATCCGTACACGCCCGGCTGCAAACCGTTCTAGGCGAAGACGCCCGGCCCGGGGCCGAGGACGTTGTCGGGGTCGCGCCTGCTCTTCTCGCTGACGAGGCGGCCCCAGAAAGGCTGGAAGTGCTTCACCCAGTCGTGCTGCTCCAAAGGCACTGCGCTGATGGTGTATTCCTTGCCGCCCAGCTCGCGGTTCTCCTCGTAGAGCCGACGGTTCTCGGCGAGCACGGCCTGCGTCGCCTCGTGCGGAATGGTGCGAAGGATGTCGAAGAGGAAGAAGACCTCTTCGTCCGGCGTGCGCAGCATCGGTCGCGTGAGCCGCGACTTGCGGAACGGGTAGAAGAGGATGAGCGAGCCCGGCAGGAAGAGCGCCGGGTCGAGCGACGCGATGGTGCGCGACGCGAAGTCGTCAATCCGCGAGCCGGGGACGAAGAGGTCGAGCCACGGGTGCGGGAAGCCGCCGAGCCCCGCCTCGTTCAAAGAGTCTATGAGCTTGACGACGAGATCCGTGTACTCGAAGTAGGTCATGTCCTCCGTCTGCTCGGAGCCGGGGATAAAACTCAGCCCCTCGGTCGGGTTCGACGGCAGCTCAGCGGCCGAAGTGTAGAAGGACGTGGCTTCGAGGAAGAAGGCGAAGCCCGCAGGCGTCGGCACGCTCATGCCGCGTATGTGGTCGAAGCGCTCGGCGCCGATGAGGAAGCGCAGGTCTGCCAGCATCGAGGGCGCGTCCGGGTAGAAGAAGCGCTGCGTCTGCGCACGCTCGCGCGCCGGGATGAGACGAATCGTCGCGCGGACGATGACGGCGCACAGCCCCAGACCGGCGAGCGCCGCCTCGAAGAGACTTCTATTCTGTGACTCGTTGCAGGTGACGAGTTCGCCCTCGCCCGTCACCACCTGAAGCTCAAGCACGTTATCAACCTGCGCGCCGTGGACGTAGCTCCGTCCGCTCACGCCCCCGACCGAGAGCGTGCCCGCGACGGTCAGACGCGTGTAGTCCGTCAGCACGGGCGGCGTCAGCCCCAGCGGCACGGTCGCCAGCAGCAGGTCGCGCCAGACGACGCCCGCGTCCACGACCGCCGCCTCGGGCGCGACGGAGTGAATCTGGTTGAGCGTCGTCATGTCTATCACGACGCCGGCCGCCGCCTGCGACTGCCCGAACGCCGTGTGACCCTTGCCACGGCCCGCGACGCGTATGCCGTGGGCGCGTGCGAAGCGCACGACCTTAACGATGTCTTCGACCGAGTCGGGGCGCAGCACGGCGACCGGCGTCCGGTGGATGATGTGGCCGAAGTCGTCCGCGGCGGCCGCGAGCGAGGCCGGGTCGGTCGTGAGCGTCCCGTCGAGCGGCGGCAGCTCGGCGAAGTCGGCGCCGCCCGTGCTCGCCTTCGTCACCCAAGAGCGCCCCGCCATGTCAAAGCCGACGACGACCGAGGCCGCGAAAATTCCTTTCAACAGTGAGCGTCTGGAAATGTCCTTCACAAGTTCCCCTCCATGTGAGACGTAAGCGAGAAGCGCCGCGCCCGGCGGCGCACGAACCGCCCGGCCACGGGCGCCTGTTTTCAAGGGCAAAAAGAGACGGGGCGCGGCCGCGGTAAGGTTTGCCCCGTTTGTCTCGTCACGTAACGCGGAAACGGGCGGCGAAAGAGGTCACGCCGCCGCAAAAATTTTTTCAGCACCCGCCCAAAGACAAAAAGGGTGTAGACAGTCTACGTACAGAGGGTGTAGGCTGTCTACATGCCTAAGGAGACCCGCTACCGCAACCGGATTGAGTTGCTACAGGGGACGCTCGACCTGCTGATTCTTCAGACGCTTCAGTGGGGGGCGCAGCACGGCTACGGCATCAGCCAAGCCATCCGCGCCAACTCCGGCGACGTGCTGCGCGTGGACACAGGCTCGCTCTATCCTGCGCTGCATCGCCTTGAGCGGCAGGGGTGGGTCAGCGCCGAGTGGAAGGTCTCGGACAACAACCAGCAGGTGAAGGTCTACCGCCTCACGGCCGAGGGCAAGAAGCAGCTCGCGTCCGAGCGCTCGCGCTGGGAGCAACTGTCGGAGGCCATCACGCGCGCACTGAACCCGCGCGCGGAGGAGGGCGAGGCGTGAGACGGCCGTGGCGCGGGCATCGGGAAGAGGAGTTGGACGAGGAGATTCGGGCCCACCTGCGCATGGCCGTCCGCGACCGCGTGGAGCGCGGCGAGACGCCCGAGCAGGCCGAGGCGGCAGTGTTGAGGGAGTTCGGCAACGTCGGGCTCGTAAAGGAGGTGACGCGCGAGATGTGGGGATGGAGATGGCTTCGCCAGTTAGTCAAAGACCTCGGGTTCGGGCTGCGTCTGCTGCGGCGCTCGCCGGCCTTCAGTGCCGTCGCCGTCCTGACCATCGCCGTCGGCATCGGCGCTAACACGGCCATCTTCTCGGTCGTCAACGCGGTGCTGCTCCGCCCGCTGCCGTTCCGCGAGCCGGAGCGCGTGGTGTTGGTCTGGCTGAAGGGCGCCGAGGCCGCGGGCGGCGACCGCGTCCCGCTGTCGGTCGCGGACTTCCTCGACTGGCGCGCGCAGACGCACTCGTTCGAGCACGTGGCCTCCTTCAGCCCCGGCGACTTCAGCTACACGAGCGGCGAGACGCCCGAGCAGGTGCGCGGCGCAGACACGTCCGCGGACTTCTTCAACGTTCTCGGCGCTCAGGCGGAGCTGGGGCGCACGTTCCTGCCGGAAGAGGAGAAGCCGGGCGCGGCCCGCGTCGTGGTCGTCAGTCACGACTTCTGGCGGCGGCGGCTCGGCGCAGACCCGCTCGCCGTCGGGCGCGAGATCGTTCTCGACGCGCGGCCTTACACGGTCGTCGGCGTGATGCCCGCGCGCTTCGACTTCCCGCAGGAGGACGTGGAGTTGTGGGCGGCCTACCAGATTCAACCGCCCACGCGCCGCGGGCCTTACTGGCTACAGGGCATCGCGCGCGTACGCGAGGGCGTGACGGTGGAGCAGGCGCGCGCAGAGTTGAACGCGCTGCCCGACCCCGGGAGGTCGAACCAGTCGCCGCAACAGGGCGAGCGCTTCACGGTGCTGCCCGTCGGCGACTACCTCGTCGGCGACGTGCGGCCGGCGCTGCTCGTACTGCTCGGCGCGGTCGGGCTCGTGCTGCTGATAGCCGCGGCCAACGTCGCCAACCTGATGCTCGCGCGCGCCGCCTCAAGAGAGAAAGAAATCTCCATCCGCACGGCGCTCGGCGCGGGCCGCGCGCGCATACTGCGGCAACTGCTGACGGAGAGCCTTCTGGTCGCCTCCATCGGCGGCGCTACGGGGCTGCTGCTCGCCTACTGGGGCGTCCAACTCCTGCTCGCGCTCAACCCGGGACAGATACACGGGCTTAAAGAAGCCACGCTCGACGGGCGCGTGCTCGCCTGCGCGACCGTGGTCACGCTGCTGAGCGGAATCGTCTTCGGGCTGGCGCCCGCGCTGCAAACGTCGAGGCCGGAGCTGAACGGGATTCTTAAAGAAGGCGGGCGCGGCTCGACCGAGAGCCGGGGCCGGCGGCGCGTGCGCGGCGCGCTGGTCGTCGCCGAGATGGCGCTCGCGCTGATGCTGCTCGCGGGCGCCGGTCTCCTCGTACGAAGCTTCCTCAGCCTGCGCGGCGTTGACCCGGGCGTGAACCCCGCGCGCGTCGTGACGATGCAGGTCTCGCTGCCGTGGAGCAGGTACAAGGAACTTCCGCAGAGGCTGAGCTTTTATCAGCAGCTCCTCGAACGCGTGGAGACGGTGCCGGGCGTCGAGTCGGTCGCGCTCACGAACAGCCTGCCGCCGGACATGCAGACGGTCTCGGACAACTTCAGCGTCGAGGGCCAGCCGCCGCGGCCCGACAACGAGCTGTCCACGGGCGACCTGCTGCTCGTCACGCCCGACTACTTCCGCGTGATGGGCGTGCCAGTCATTCGCGGCCGCGCCTTCACGGACGGCGACCGCGAGGGCTCGCCGCTCGTCTGCCTCATCAACCAGACGCTCGCGCGCGAGTTCTTCCCCGGCCAAGACCCCGTCGGCAAGCACCTCAAGACGGGCGGGACTGACCGCCCGCAGAACCCCGTGATGGAGATCGTCGGCGTGGTCGGCGACGTGAAGTACGAGGGGCTGCACGCGAAGGTGCAGCCGGCCTACTACATGCCTTTCGCGCAGAACGCTTGGGGCGACATGTCGCTCGTCGTGCGCTCGACTACGCCCGACCCGCTCGGGCTCGTGCCCTCGATTAGTAAAGAGGTGTGGGCGCTCGACCGAGACCTGCCTGTGGCGCGCGTGCGGACGGTGGACGAACTGCTTTCGCGCTCGGTGGCGCAGCCGCGCTTCCGCACGCTGCTGCTGACGGCCTTCTCGGTGATGGCGCTGCTGCTCGCGTCGGTCGGCATCTACGGCGTGATGAGCTACACGGTCGCGCGCCGCACGCACGAGATAGGAATCCGCGTCGCGCTCGGCGCGCAGTTGGGCGACGTGCTGCGGCTCGTCGTCGGGCAGGGGATGAGGCTCGCGGTCGCGGGCATCGTCTTGGGCGTCGCGGGGGCTCTGGCGCTGGCGCGTCTGATGTCGGGGCTGCTCTACGGCGTCACGGCGACAGACCCTCTGACGTTCGCGGGCGTGGCGCTGCTGCTCGCGCTGGTCGCGCTCGTCGCCTGCCTCGTCCCCGCACTGCGCGCGACGAGGGTAGACCCGACGGTCGCGCTCCGATACGAGTGAAGGCGCGGGAAGAAGAGAACTCCAAAGCCCGTCGTCGTCCCTCCGTTTAAGGCTTCGCGGGCGGGCGGTCTAGGAAGAGGTAGCGGGCGCGGTTCTTATCCGCCTCGGCGCGCGACTCCACGTCAATGCGCATGAACTGCGGGGCGTCGGCGCCGGCCGCGCCGTTAATGGCGGGCCAAGCGGGAAGCCCCGGCCCGTTCGGGTCGCCCTTCTTGATGAAGTTAGCGAAGTACTCCTGCATCGTCTTTGAAACTTTGTAGTCTTCGGGCGTCCAAGCGTAGACGTTGTTCGTCGAGAGGTTGCCGAGCGCGTACTCAATCTCGGCCGAGTGAACCGCGCCGCGCGCGGGCGGAGGCGGCGGCGCCGTGTTCGTCCCGCGCACGACCCCGCCCGCGAGCCCCGCCGTGGCGCCCCCCATCTCGGCACGCATCGCAGGGCGCGGCCGCGCGTAGAAGTAGCGGAAGACGGGGCGCCCCGACGTGCGCGCCTGCACGTCCGACCACTTCCAAGTGCTGTAGCCGATGAAGCGGTCGCCGGCCAGATCGGTCGCAGCCCGCATGACCTCTTCATTCGTCGAAGCGGCGTAGAGCCTGAGCGCCTCTTCGGCGCGCTCGCCGAGTTGTTCGCGCACGGCGGCGGCGTAGTTCTCGGTCGTCGGCTCCTTGCCGCGCAACAGCGCCATGCCGGTCATCTCCTCAGAGTTCCAACCCACCAGCAGCGGGACGTGCGCCTGTTTGCCTTCGGCGAAAATCCGGGCCGGGTCTTCGGGGAAGAAGTAGCCGTCAACCGTAATCGGAAAACGCCCGACGCTCGCGTAGCCTCCCTTCGTCGCCGCCTCGAAAATCTTCTGCGTATCCAACGCGCGCAGAGCGGCGAGCGACGACGCGCCGAGTTCCGCGGCGAACTTCACGCCCGAGGCTTCGGCCTGCGCGAGCGGCACCGCGCCGAGTGTCCCGAGGATGGAGCCGCTCTCGCCGATGGCGCCCGCGATCAAGTCCTTCGACAAGGGCGAAGCCATCTGCGCGCTGACGGAGACCGAGCCCGCCGACTCGCCCGCGATGGTGACGCGCTTCGGGTCTCCGCCGAATGCCGCGATGTTGTCGCGCACCCAGCGGAGCGACGCCGTCTGGTCGAGCAGCGCGTAGTCGCCCGAGGCTTTGTGCGCCGACTCCTTCGTCAACTCCGGGTGCGCGAGGAAGCCGAAGACGCCGAGCCGGTAGTTCATCGTGACGATGACGACGCCCTTCGCCGCCATACTCTCGCCGTCGTAGCGCGGCTCGTCGCCCGCGCCCGCCACGAACCCGCCGCCGTAGAAGTAGACGAGCACGGGCAGCTTCTCCTTGCCCGTCTTCGCCGGAGTCCAGACGTTCAGGTAGAGACAGTCCTCGCTCATCTCGGAGCGGAACCCCATGTCGCCGAAGATCGGCGCCTGCATACAGCGCGGGCCGAACTTCGTCGCCTCGCGCACGCCCGTCCAGTTCTTCACCGGCTGCGGCTCCTTCCAACGCAACTCGCCCACGGGCGGCTGCGCGAAAGGGACGCCGCGGAAGATGCGCACGCCCGAAGCCTGCGGTCCCGTCCCTTCGACCGTGCCCGCGGAAATCTTCACGCGGTCGGCGGCAGCCGCGCCGACGCACGCGAGCATAAGGAAGACGACGGCCGACGCGGCCGTGAGTAGATTCTTAACCGACGTTCTCATCTGAATTGACCCCTCGCGGACTTTATCAAAACCCAACTCTTGCGGGGCAGTATACACGTGTGTTGACTTCCATGCGGGTAGTTGCTACCGTTCGGCCCGACCCCGTACGTTCCCCCGAAAATCAGTCGCCCCACCTCAACAGCTTTACCGGCGAAACTGCGACGGCAGACCGACCCTTGCCGCTGCGGCCGAGGGCTTTCTCCGCCGAATCAAACGACATTCAGAAGGGAGAAGAACATGAGGGCGTCTCTATCCTTACCCGGAACACTGGCCGCGTTGGTTGTGTTGCTGGCCTGCGGGCTCGCGTGCGCGGACGCGCGGGCTGCCGTCAGCGTCAACCCCATCTTCAGGTCGAACATGGTTCTACAGCGCGGCATGACGTGCCCCGTCTTCGGCGACGGCGACGTGGGCTCGACCGTGACCGTGCAGTTCCAGAACCAGACCGTCTCGACGGTCGTCGGCACGGGCGGCAAGTGGCAGGTGAACCTCGCCAGCATGAACGCCAGCACGTCGCCCTCGACGTTGACCGTCTCGGCGACGGGCTCGCCGACGGTCATGTTCACCGGCGTGCAGGTCGGCGAGGTCTGGCTCATGTCCGGCCAGTCGAACATGGGCTTCCCCTTGAGCAACGCCAACGACAGCGCGCCCTACATCGCCGACGCCGCCAACCACAACATACGCCTCTTCCGCATGACGGCCGGCAACGGCCCCGCGACCAGCACTTGGCAAATCTCCGACCCGACGACCGCCGACGACTTCTCGGCCGTCGGCTACTGGGCCGGGCTTGAGTTGTCGAAGAAGCTGAACGTGCCGGTCGGGCTGATTCAGGCGACGCACGACGGCACGAACATCTCCGAGTGGGAGACCTCGAACGGCGGCACGGGCGCCGACTACCTCGCGATGGTGAAGGCCATCCAGCCGTTCGCCGTACGCGGCATCGGCTGGTATCAGGGCGAGAGCAACGGCGGCGACGCGGCCTACGAGACGAAGCTCCGCGACATGATTAGCCAGTGGCGCACCGACTGGAACCGGCCCGACGTGCCTTTCGGCATCGTCCAACTGCCCTCGACGAAGTGGACGACCGCGCGCCTCGCGCAGTTCAACGTCTCGCAGACCGTCGCCAACACCTTCCTCGTCGTCACGCACGACCTGCCCGACCAGAACCAGCTCCACCCGCCGACGAAGCGGCCGGTCGGGATTCGCCTCGCCATCGGCGCGCGCGCCGTCGTTTACGGCGAGGCCATCGAATATTCCGGCCCCGTCCGCGCGACGCCGCCGACCTCTTTCGTCATCGGCAACAAGGTCGTGCTGAAGTGGACGCACTTGGGGAACGGGCTCTCGACGCTCGACGGCGGCGCCTTGCAAACCTTCCAGATCGCAGGCTCGAACGGACGCTACAGTTCGGCCACGGCGACGATTGTCGGCGACACTGTCGAAGTCACCAGCGGCGTCGCCGCGCCCAAGGCCGTGCGCTACGGCTTCAGCTCCGGCGCCAACCTCAGCAACAACGTCAACATCCCCGTCGAAGGCGGCACGGCGACCGTCACGCAACTACCGGGCTCGCTGTTCGAGTTGACGTTCCCCTAAAGGGGGCTTATTAACGTCGCACGGGCCAGACTTTAATCAAGACTACGCCGTGGCGCGGGACTCGGGCCGTGAACCTTGAGGCCGCGACGCCGAGGTATTTCTGCCGCCAGAGGTCGCGTACGCGCTGCGCCCCGCGGAGGCCCAACTTGCGCCACTCGATGGTCAAAGGCTGCTCCCAGCGCGCGAGGTTGAAGAGGCCGACGACGTGCGAGCCGTCCTCCATCTCCTTGACCCAGACCTGCCGCCGCCCGTCAACGAGAACCTGCGCGGCCTGACGGCCGAGTGGATCTTGGTCAACGTCGAGCACCTCGTCGTTCGTCAGCAGCCCCAATGTAAAGTCGTCCAGCTTTTCGAGGTCGTTGCCCAACAGCAGCGGCGCCGAGAGCAGGCACCAGAGGCTTATGTGCGTGTACTGCTCGTTGGGCGTCAGGCGAGTCGGGTGTGGGCGCCCCCAGCCGACGTGGCCGACGACCAGCATGTCGGGGTCGTTCCAGTGGCCCGGGCCGGCGAAGGGCCGCCACCTGTCCTGACTGAATCCGATGTGGCTCACGCTCGTCCAAGTGTCGCGTATGTCGCCGGTCGTGCGCCAAGCGTTGGCGAGCCGCGCCCAGTCGGCGGCGTTGGCGAAGGGCGCGTTGTTCGAGAGGCTGTAGACGATGTCGCGCCCGCTCGCGCGCAGCGCCCGCGCCATCTCTTCGGTCTCGGGCACCTCGTTGGGGCTCCAATCGTACTTCAGATAATCAACGCCCCACTCGGCCCACTGCTTCGCGTCGTTGTCCGCGAAGTGATGGCGGCCGATGGCCCACGGCAGAACCTTCCGGTTGAGCTGCTTCGGCCCCTCGGTCTTCTTCCAAGGCGCGTCGAGCGTCTCAAGACTCCCGCCGGGGTAGCCCGCGTACGACTGCACCCACGGCGTCGAGTAGATGCCGGCCTTGAGGCCGAGCGCGTGTATCTCGTCGCAGAGCGCCTTGATGTCAGGAAACTTCTCGTTGCCTTGCAGCGCGTTGAGCCGTCCGCCGCGCGGCGCCTGCCAAGCGTCGTCCGTGTTGACGTAAGTCCAGCCGTAGTTAATCAGCTCGCTCGAAGCCATCGCGCGCGCCGAGCGCAGAACCTTCTCCTGCGTGACCTCTTCGCCCCACGCGTTCCAACTGTTCCAGCCCATCGGCGGCGTGAGCGCGATCCGTTCGCCGACCTCTATCCGGAACCTGCTCGCGACGGCGCTCCTCTCGTTCGACGCGCGCAGCGTCACCTCGTACGAGCCCGGCTTCGTCACGACGCCCGTGATGCGCCCCGTCTCGCTGTCAATCTTGAGTCCTTCCGGCAGGTTGTCGGCCGCGAAGCGCAGGGGGCGCCCGCCCGTCGCCGACACGTTGAAGAGGAAGGGCGAGCCGGGGCGCACGCCGAAGACGCGAGGGCCGTTGATGCGCGCGCCGTACGGCGCGGGCGGCGTGAGGCGGACGGCCTCCTCCTTGAAGAGAGGCACCTGAATCGTCTTCGGCTTCTCGCCCTCGACCGTAAAGGACGCGTCGAGCCAGTCGGCGTAGGCGCGCGAGGTCGCGTTGCCCGTGTCCTCGACGGCGAGCAGCAGCTCCTTCACGCCGCGCACTTCAAGGTCGAACGCGGCCGGCTTCTCACCCTTGCGCAACTGCGCGCGCCAGAGCGGACGGCCGTCGGCGCGCACCTCGAAGACGACCGTCGCGGCGACTTCGGTCGAGTCGTCCACGCCCGCGAGGCCGCGGAAGCGCGTCGCCCCGTTCGGCGCGAGCGCGAAGACGGTCTCGGCCTGCGCGCAGACGCCGCCCTTATACGCCTGCCCGGCGATGGCGAGCGGGCGCTCGTTCGGACACTTGTCGAGCGTCGCGCGCGCGAACTCGTACTCTGACTGCCGCACGTCGAGCACAGACGAGAGCGCGACCGTCTGCGCGCCTCCGCGTGAGTCAGTCTGCGTCTGGCGCGCGGCCACGCCCGCCCCCGCGAAGAGGCAGAAGCAGGCGAGGCAGATGAACGCGAAGGCGATGAGTCTTTTCACTCCGTCCACTCTTGTCACTTTGTCCATGTTGTCCGGGCGCTCACTTCATCATGCTTGTTCGGGCGGTCACTTCGTCATGAACGTCCACGTCACGTCCGAGTAGCGCCAACGCTTGCCGCGCGCGTCGGGCGTGACCGAGCCCTGCCACGCGCCGCGCGCGTCTTTAGTCACGGTCAGGCGTGTCCACGAATATTCGCCGCGCTCGTAGTCGAATGTCTCGCCGTCGTCGTCGTAGAGCGCGAGCGCGCCGGGCAGTTCGCCGTAGTGTCGCACTTCGAGCGGCAGAATCTCATTCGACTCCGGCGCCCACTGGCGTTCGGGGACGAGGGGGATGAGCGCGCCGTCTTTGACGAAGAGCGGTGTCTGAGACTGCGGCGGCGTGACCTCGACTGTCTGACCATTGCCCGCGAGCCTGCCCGTGTAGAAGTCGTACCAGCGGCCCGCGGGCAGCAACACCTTCCGCGTCTTCACGCCCGGCGCTATCGGCGCCACGAGCAGAGAGTCGCCGAGCATGTACTCGTCCTTCACCTCTTCGCTGCGGCCGATAGCGTAAGGGTCGCTCGTCGCGTCGAGCCGCCCGGGTTCATTCCGCGCGGGCGTCTTAAACCCTTCCAGCAACTGCAAGGGGCGCACGACCGGCGTGCCCTCGTAGTGGTACTGCGCGAAGGTCGTGTAGAGGTACGGCAGCAGTCGCATGCGCAGAAGGATGGCGGCGCGTATGTCGTCTTTGACCTCTTCGTGCGTCCAGAGCTTGTCGTCGGTGGCCCAGCCGTTGAAGAGCGCGAGCGGCGAGAAGACGACGGCCTGCGTGCGCCGAAGCATCTCTTCGCCTTTGCCTCCGCGCACCTCCGGCGACCAGAGCACGCCCGCGAAGCCGCTGTTGACGACGGCCGTGATGTACTCGTCGAAGGCGTAGTTGTCGTTGTAGATGACGAAGGGGAGCGGCGAGGCGCCCGCGTTCGTGCCGCGCACTTGCCCGAACGTGCGTCGGTTGCGTCGGCGGAAGAGGTCGAAGACGAGCCGCTGCACGAGCAGCCCGTAAGTCTGCCGCAACTGCTCGCCGTCGCGCCCCGAAGGGAAGCGTGCGGTGTCGGGCCAGAGGTAACGGTCGTAGCCGTCAACCTCGTCAATCTTGAAGCCGCCGACGGCGCGCGGGTTGACGCTCAGAACTTCGCGTTCGAGATGTTCCGCGAAAATCTCGCGCGGCGCGGCGAGCGTGTAGTCGGGCACGATGCCGTTCCAGACCAGATGCGTGCCTGCGTAGGGGAGGAGCTTTCGGTAGAGCGGCGCGGTCGGCGAGACGTAGGGGTTGAACCAGAGGTTGACGCGTACGTGGCGGCGCTCGACTTCCGTTAAGAACTTCGACGGTTCTGGGAAGCGAGCCGAGTCCCACTCGAACGAGCAGGGATAGGCTTGACTCTGCCAGCCGGGTTCTAGGCCGAGCATGTCGAGCGGGATGCCGTTACGCCTGAACTCATCAACCTCTTTGAGTGCCTGCTCGGCGCCGTAGCGCGTCGGCGTGCGCGTCAGAAACCCAAGGCCCCACTTCGGCGGGAGCGCGCCGCCGCCGTTGTAGAGGTTGTAGCGGCGCACGGCGTCCAGCATCGTCGGGCCTGCGAAGACGAAGACCTCAATGCCTTCCGCATTCGCCAGCGCCTCGACCGAGTCCGAACGCGGCAGCGCCGCCCATCCCTTGCCCGTCGTGCGGTCAATCACCGGCGGCTTCTCAACGGCCGCGAGCCGCACGCCGAGCCCGACGCTCACAGTCAGGTATCGCGCCGTGTTGAAGAGAACCGCGTACCCCTTTGTCGAGACGTAGAGCGGCACGGGCGCGTGCGTGCGGCCCGTGACGCCGCCCCAGTGGTCTACGTGCAGTTGAAAGGTCGAGCCCGTGCGCCGGACGGACTTGAAGTCCACGCCCAGCCCGTACACGTCCTCGTCGAGCGCGAGCGGCAAACGCACGGCCGTCTTCCAGCCCCATTGATGAAACTCAACCTGTCTTCGGTCTAAGGGGAAAGGCGCGTCGGGCAACTTACTCAATGCTTCAAACGCAGGCTTCGCCCCGGCCGCGCCCATCAGCGTCAACGCCTCCGGCCTCCCCACCTGCGCGCGCCAAACGCCCGGCGCCACGCGCTCCCAACGCGGCGCACGCCCCTGCGCGGAAGCGTTAACACTTAACGCCGCGAGCGTCAGGCAGAGGCAGATGATGGTAAGCGGCTTCTTCAAGGTGCGGTTAAGTGTGAACGCCACCGGGTCAGTACCACCCGCGGTAGCGGGTGGGTGCGTGCTACTCCAATCAGCCCTCAAGGCGTCGCACTGACCCACCCGCTACCGCGGGTGGTACTGACCTGTTCTTCAGAACTTCTTCAGCGCCACGCGCTCAAGCAAAGTGTCGGCGAGCGGGCGGCTCTGCTGAAGGCTGAAGTCTTCGATGTTCTTGAGGACGAAGGTCGAGGCGCCGGGCGCGAGTTGGGCTTTGACGTGGCGGAAGTCGGCGCCGCGCACGTCCGAGAGGAAGAAGGCGGGGCGGGCGTCCTCTTTAAGGAAGCCGACCTGCACGTCCGTCATCTCCAAGCCCTTCACGTGGCGGACGAAGAAGCCGTAGGCGGGCATCTCGCCGAACATAGAGGGCTCGGGGTAGGCGTCCTCCTTCTCGGGCGGGTCGAGCGCGGCCTGCGCGGGCGTGCCGCCGCCGCGGTAGTAGACGCGTATGTTCGAGAGCCGCACGTCCTCTATGTCGTGGCCGGGGACGCCGCTGATGATGGAGGCGTAACGCGGGTCTGCGTTGTAGACGACGAAGTCGCTGATGTTGATGCGGCGCAGCTCGCCGACTTTTGTGCTCTCCTTCGGGCCGCGCAGGCGCGCGCCGAGGCGTAGGAAAATCGGGGAGTTCGAGATGTCGCGCATCGTGACGTTGGTGACGGAAACGTCTTCGAGCAGCCCGCCGTCCACGGTCTCAAGCGCGAGGCCGCGCGAGTAGTCGAAGACGCAGTTCGAGATGGTGATGTTCTTGAAGCCGCCGTTCGACTCCGTCCCGAACTTGATGCGGCCCGTCGGGCTGAACTCGCGGCCGTCGTCGCGCTTGTACTCGCGTTTATAAGTGCCGTCGAGCAGCGTCCCCTCGTCGTAGCCCGAGACCTGACAGTTCGTAATCGTCACGTTCTCCGTCGCTCGCGCGAAGCCCAAAGCGAAGGAACTCTTCGGGCAGATGCCGTCGTCGAAGGGAGAGTTGACGGTGCAGTTCGAGATGCGCACCTGCCGGCATGCGTCCACGTCTATGCCGTCGCGGTTGGTGTCTATTTTGAGGTTATCAATCGTCAGGTTATCAACGCCCGTGGCGAGGATGGCGAAGTGTCCGCCGTGCAGAATCGTGAAGTCGCGCAGGATGACGTTGCGCGAGAGCTTGAGCGCGATGGCCTTGTTGCCCCAGCCGGGCTCGACCGCGTCGCGCGCGTTCGGATAGCCGAAGGGCGTGGCCTCCGGGTTCTGTGTGCCGAGCGCCTTGTTCTGCGCGTCTGTGCGCGACTGCGTGCCGCTGCGCACGAGCCCCTTGCCCCAGATGAGCCCCGGCCCTGTTATCGAAACGTTCTCGACGTTCTCGCCCCAGATGAGGCTGTTGTGCCAGTGCGAGTGGCCGAAGTCCTGATACTTGTCCCACTGGTTCGGTTCGGGCAGGTCGTAACGGCCGTCGCCGTCGCGCGGGTCTGCTGCGAGGATGACGGAGCCCGCGCCGAGTTGGAGCGAGACGTTGCTCATCAGACGAATCGAGAATGAGCGGTACGTGCCCGCGGGAAAGCGCACGGTGCCTCCGCCCGCCGCGTGCGCGGCCTCGATGGCCTTGTTGATGGCGGGAGAGTCGAGCGCCTTCCCGTCGCCCTTCGCACCGAAGGCGCGCACGTCGTAGACGCCCGCCGCGTCGGACTGTTGACCGGAAGAAGCGACGGCCGCCGCCGCGCCCGAGTTGACGGCGGCCCCCGGCGTGTAGAGAAGTGAAGCGAGAAGGAGGAAGGGGACGGCCCGCAGGAAGTTTTTCATCTTCATCTTTACGCGACCCTCTGTACGTGTCGGACTGTTCGGGAAAACCCTGTGGCGCAAAAGCGCCCTTGCATGTAAGATGCGGGCGAAGCCTTCGGACTCAATTAGTCACTCATGCCCGTAACTCTGGCAGACATCGCGCGCGAGCTGGGCGTCTCGAAGATGACCGTGTCGCGCGCCATCAACAACCACCCGCTCATCAACTCCGAGACGCGCGCGCGCGTGCTCGAAGTCGCGCGCCGCCTGAACTACCAGCCCAACCAGTACGCGCGCGCGCTCGCCACGAACCGCTCGCACCTCATCGGCGTCGTCGTGCCCGACCTGATGCACTCCTACTTCGCTGAAATCTGCCGCGGCGTCGAGGCGTTCGCGCGCCCCCTTGGCTACCGCAACCTCATCTGCAACACGGACGAGGACGCCGCCAAAGAACTCGACGAGACCGAGGCGCTTCTGCCGCGCACCGACGGCCTCATCGTCGCATCCAGCCTGCCGCCCGGCAAAGTCGGCTTCTACCGGCGCATCATCAAGGAGGGCGCGAAGGTCGTCTTCATAGACCGACGCCTCAAAGGCTTGAGCGGCCCCGTCGTCACCACGGACGACGTGCAGGTCGGCGTGCTCGCCACAGAGCACCTGATTAACTTGGGCCACCGCCGCATCGGCCACCTGCGCGGCACCGCGGCCTCGACCTCCGAGCAGCGCTTCGAGGGCTTCCGGCTCGCTTTGAAGAAGCACCGACTGCCGTTCGACGAAAAGCTCGTGCGCGACTGCGGCTTCTCGGAGCGCGACGGCTACGAGGCCACGCGCAAGTGGCTCGCCGAAGGCGGAGTGCCTCCCGCCATCTTCGCCGTCAACGACCCCGCTGCCATCGGCGCCATGCAGGCGTTCGAGGAGGCCGGCCGCCGCGTGGGGCGCGGCGTGGCGCTCGTCGGCAGCGGCAACATACACTACGGCGACATGCTGAGGGTTCCGCTGACCACCGTCTCTTGGTCTACGGGCGAGATGGGGCAGCAGGCCGCGCGCCTCCTCCTACAACTCATCGAGGGCGAGGCGCCGCCGCGCGGCCGAAAGCAGCAGGTCGTCCTCCCGCCCGAACTCATCGTCCGAAGCTCAAGCGGCGCCGACGACGCCCCGCGCTAATCCCCGGAACGCGACTCGGTCAGATACGTATCCGCCGCCGTGCCCGGCGACGCCGCAGGCCCGCGCACGAACGCGGCTTCGCCCGCCGCCTCCTCGTGCCCGTTCTTGTTCCCGTAGCCCAGCTCGGCCCCGCCAGAGATGACGTGATCCGCGCCGGTCGTGAACGTCGCCTCCGCCGCGATGAACAGGCAGAGGCGGCCGACCTCCTCGGCCGTCCCCAGACGCCCCATAGCCTGCGCCGCCTTGCCCTCTTCGAGGAAGCGCTCGGGGTCGGGCGCGGCATCTGCGGCCTCGCGCCAGAGCGGCGTGAAGATGTTGCCGGGCGAGACAGAGTTGACGCGCACGCCGCCGGCCGCCTCGTCCAGAGCGAGCGCCTTGGTGAAGGCCGTCAGCGCGCCCTTCGTCGCCACGTAGGTCGTGGCGTGTCGCTGCCCTATCTGCGCGACGAGGCTCGACATGTTGATGATGTTGCCGCGCACGCGTCGCAGGTGCGGCAGAGCCGCCTTGCAGGCCGTGAAGACGCTGACAAGGTTAAGCTCTAAGAGCGAGCGAAACTCTTCGACCGAGAAGTCGTCAATGGGCTTGTGCGGCGGGTGCCAGCCGGCGTTGTTGATAAGACAGTCGAGGCGGCCGTAGCGCTCGACTGTCGTCTCGACGAGGCGGCGCACGTCCTCTTCCTTAGTCACGTCGCAGTAGACGAAGAAGCCTTCGCCAGACCCACTTTCGCGCGCGAGCTCTTGCAGGTCGCGCGCGACCGCACGGCCCCCCTCATCTTCGTTGCAGCAGACGACGACGCGCGCGCCGGCGCGGACGAACTCGTAGGCGCAGCCCTTGCCGATGCCGCTGCTGCCGCCGGTGACGATCACGACCCTGTCGGCGTACCGTGCCCCCATCTTCCGTGTCCTCCGTTCGTCGTGCCGCGAATGCTTGTGTGGAAGAGTGTATAGAATCCTCGGCCCCGGCGGCCAACCGGGCCGGGCGGGCGCCGCGGGAGACCGCGCCCCGGCGGCGGAGATTGTTACCGGTAAAAATATACTTGTTATCGGTAACAAGTTCAAGTATATTGTCGCCGCCGGGCGCGAAACGCAGAGTTTTCCTGTCAGCGGACTCGCCACGCCCGCGCAATTACCACAGGGCGTTCGCCGAACAACAACCTGAGACACGGCCCCGAGCAAATACTGTTTCGGCAGTGTCTCCGTGCCTCCGTGTTGAGTTTCCACCCGCGATAAGGAGTGTCGAGTTATGAAGTTCTTAAAGACGGCGGTCTTCATCATCCTCGCCTTCGCGGCGGCGCGCGCGCAGACCGCGACGGGCGGCGTCAACGGGACTGTGACCGACCCGCACGGCGCGGTCGTGCCCGGCGCCTCCGTCACGCTCGTCAACCGCGCCACCAACATCGAGACGCGCGCGGCGGCGAACGAGGGCGGCTACTACACCTTCGTCAACGTCGCCCCCGGCACGTACGTCCTGCGGGTCGAGGCGCAGGGGTTCACCACGGCGCAGACCTCGCCCTTCGACGTGGGCGTCAGCCAGACGCTCACGCAGAACGTCTCGCTCGCCGTCGGCGAGGTGACGCAGACCGTGGAGGTGAGCGCGGGCGCGGAGCTGATTCAGGCGTCTTCGACGGAACTCGGCACGGTGATACCGGAGAAGGCGATTGAAGACCTGCCTCTGAACGGCAGGAACTTCACGCAGCTTTTGACGCTGACGCCCGGCGTCACGCCCGTCTCCACTTCGCAGAACCGCAGCATCGGCGGCGTCGAGGGCAACGTCGGCCTTCCCGGCTCGGGCTTCGCAGACCCTTCGTTCCACGGGCAGCAGAACCGATCGAAGCTCTACTTCTTCGACGGCATCATCAACACGAACGTGCGGGGGCCGACCTACATCGTCATCCCGAACCTCGACCTCGTGCAGGAGTTCAAGGTCGTCGGCCACGACGCGAAGGCAGAGTTCGGCGGCGCGTCGGGCGGCGTGATGAACATGGTCTCGAAGTCGGGCGGCAACCGCTTCCACGGCTCGGCCTTCGAGTTCGTGCGCAACGACGCCTTCGACGCGCGCAACTCCTTCGACGTGTGCACGCCCGCGCGCTGCGCCGCCGGACAGCTCGTGCCGTCGGAGCCCGCGCCTTTCAGACAGAATCAGTTCGGCGCGTCACTGACCGGGCCGATACTCAAGAACCGGACGTTCTTCTCGGTCGGCTACGACGGCTGGCGCTACAGTCAGCCGGGCCTCGGTCTGTCTTACGTCCCGACCGCGGCCGAAATCGGCGGCGACTTCAGCAACACGGCCGCCAGCTTCCGCCGACAGATTTACAACCCCTACTCGACGCGCGCCTCGGGCAGCACGTTCGTGCGCGACCCGTTCCGCTGCGACTCGGCGGGGAACCCTCTGCCGGTTGATTCGCAGAACCGGCAGAGTCAGACGACGGGCACGCCCTGCAACAAGATTCCGCAGGCGCTCATCAACCCTGCGATGCAGTCGTTCTTCCGCACCTACGCGGCGACGCCGAACTTCACGGGCGACCCCTCGAACAACTTCGTGCAGGGACGGCCGACGACCAACACCTCCAACGGCTATCAGGTCAGAATTGACCATCGCTTCGGCGACGGCGATCAAATCTTCTTCCGCTACACGCAGCAGAACGTGACGGTGCTGAACCCCATCGGCGAGGCCGGCTCGACGGGCGGCAGCGGGCGCGGGAAGAACTACGGCGGCGCTTGGACGCACACCTTCGGCCCCCGATTCATCCTCGACGTGCGCGCAGGCTACGCGGGCCGGCCCGGCGTTGACTCGGGCCAGCAGAACCAGCACGAGGCCGGCACAGACCCTCTGAACTCGGCGGGCTTCAAGGACGTGGACAAGTACGGCGGCCTGCTCGTGCGTCTGTCGAACTGGACGGCGGGCGGCAACAACGACTTCGGCGTGCGCGGCGCGGCCATCCGCGAGAACCCGAATTGGAGCGTCACGCCCAACGCCATCTGGGTCAAAGGCAGCCACAACATCAAGACGGGCTTCTGGTACATCGAGGCGAAGCGTGTTCAGTTGAACACCTTCCAGCGCTATACCTTCAGCGACGAGCAGACGCGCAACCCTTCGGCTGCTTCGGGAACGACCGGCCTCTCCCTCGCTTCAGCACTGCTCGGCTTCCCCAACGACTTTCAGGCGCAACTCCCCAGCCCGCACGGCGGCCCCGTCCAGTTCAAGTACGGCGCGTGGGCCGCGTACGTGCAGGACGAGTGGCGCGTGAGCCGCGACGTGATGCTGACGCTTGGCCTGCGCTACGACTATTTGACGCAGCCGAAGACGCTCGACGGAAGGCTGTGGAACGCGCTCGACATCCCGAACCAGCGCTGGATCATCGGCGCCAGCGAGATGCCGCCCTTCTGTAGCGTCGCCAACGCCGCGCCCTGCATCCCCGACGCTTTTAAGAACGACCCGCACTTCGCGAACGTCGTGCTCGCTGGCAAAGATTTCTTCGCACCGCCGCCGATTAAGGACAACTGGGGGCCGCGCGTCGGCGTCGCTTGGACGATAAACCCGAAGACGGTGCTGCGCGCCGGCTGGGGGCTCTACTGGGACGCGCTGCCCGCGCGCAGCCAGTACGCGCAGAACGACCTCGAAATGGCAATCTGGCCCGACGCGACGGCCTTCGCCGGCACCGCCAACGCCTCGGCCAACTTCGTGGGCGGCACCTTCGCCAACATCATCCAGCTTCAAAGCCAAGGCTTCTCGACGCCGCTCCCGACGACGAACCCTTGGACGCCCGCCAACACCTTCGGCGACGACCCGAACTACAAGGACAGTTGGTCGAGCCAGTGGCACGTCGAAGTCCAACGCCAGTTGACGCCGACGCTCCTGCTCTCGGCCGCCTACGTCGGCAGCCGCAACGGGCGCTTGCCTTATTCCGGCTTCGCCAACACCGCCAACCGCGCCTTCCCCGCGGGCACGCCCAACGCCGTCATAGACGCGGCGCGGCCGATGCCTTGGGTCGGCGCGAACATCAACTACACGCTGAGCAACGGCTACTCGAACTACAACGCGCTTGAGACGCGTTTGCAGCGGCGCTTCTCGCAGGGGCTCCACTCGATTCTCTCGTACACTTGGGGCAAGTCCATAGACGTGGGCAGCGGCTACTTCAACGTCGAGAACGGGCCGGGCGGCGGCTCGACCATCCAGAACTTCTACGACCGCACGACGGCGCGCGGCGTCTCGTCCTACGACATTACGCACTTCCTCTCGTGGGCGACCGTCTACGAGCTGCCCGTGGGGCGCGGCAAGCGCTGGCTGAAGGACGGCGCGGCGGCGTGGCTCTTGGGCGGCTGGCAGGCGAACTACATCATGCAGGCGCGCTCGGGCCAGCCCTACAACTTGCAGATTACGGGCGACCTCGCCAACATACGCGGCAGCGCGCCCTCCGCGCCCGGCAACTACCTGCGGCCGAACCTGCTCGCAGACCCGTTCACCGCGGGGCCGGTCGCGGCCAACCCCGACCCGCTCTGCCAGAAGACCATCTCGCAGGGCGGGCGCGCGGCAGACCAAGTGCACACGCGGACGACTTGGTTTAACCCCTGCGCCTTCGGCATACCCTCGGGCGCCTTCGGCAACCTCGGCCGCAACGTCTTCCGCGGCCCGGCCGTCTTCAACATGGACTTCTCGCTCTTCAAGGAGATTAACTTCCGCGAAGGGATGAAGCTGCAACTGCGCGGCGAGGCATTCAACGTCTTCAACATCCAGAACTGGGACGTGCCCTCCGCGCTCACCATCAACAGCAGCGCGACCGCCATCGCCGCGGGCGCCGGCCGCGTGACGGCGCTCGCGCAAGGGACGACCCCGCGGCAGTTGCAGTTCGGGCTGCGGTTCGTCTTTTAAGGGAGAGGAAACTTTCGAGCATGGACGACGGCCGTCTCTCAAGACGCGACTACTTAAAACTACTCGGCGCGGCCGCGGCCGCGTTGCCTTTGACGGAGGCGGCGGCGCAGTCGAACGCGCCGCCCGTGCCGCAGGAGAGCGAGGAGGTCAAGGCCGACCGCGAGCGGCGCATGCGCTGGTGGCACGAGGCCAAGTTCGGCATGTTCATCCACTGGGGGCTCTACTCGGTCTACGGCCGCCACGAGTGGGTGCAGGAGATGGAGGGCATCCCGGCGACCGAGTACGCGCGCGCCGCCAAGCTCTTCAAGCCCCGGCCGAACGCCGCGCGCGAGTGGGCCGCGCTCGCCAAGCGCGCCGGCCAGCGCTACATGGTCATGACGACCAAGCACCACGAGGGCTTCTGCCTCTTCGACACCAAGACGACGGACTTCTGCGCGCCCAAACAAGGCCCGGGCCGCGACCTCGTGCGCGAGTACGTCGAGGCCGCAAGGGCGGAAGGCTTGCGCGTCGGCTTCTACTATTCTTTGATGGACTGGCACCACCCGGACGGCGCGCGCTGCGAGCGGGACGAGGCCGCGCGCCGCCGCTTCGTGGATTACATCCACACGCACCTGCGAGAGTTGTTGACCAACTACGGGAAGATTGACGTGCTCTGGTACGACGTGTCTTGGCCGCTCGACGCCGCCGGCTGGGAGTCGGAGAAGATGAACCGGATGGTCTTCGAGCTTCAGCCCGACATCATCGTCAACAACCGCAACAAGCTGGCCGGCGACTTCTCGACGCCCGAGCAGCAGATTACGGCGACTGAGGTCGGGCGAGCGTGGGAGTCTTGCATGACGATGAACGACAGTTGGGGCTACCACCGTGCGGACGACGCTTGGAAGACGCCGAAGCAGGTCGTACGCAACCTCATCACCTGCGCGCACGACGGCGGCAACTACCTGCTCAACATCGGGCCGAAGCCGGACGGCTCCGTGCCACTAGAGTCAGTTCAAATACTCAACGCGGTCGGGCGCTGGACTTCGCGCAACGGCGAGTCGGTCTACGTCGGAAGCGAACGCTGCCAGCCGCGCCGCTCGCGCAACGGCAGCTTCTCGCGCCGCGGCAACACGCTCTACTTCCACGTACACTTCTGGCCGGGCGGCGACGAACTGGCATTCGCCGGTCTGCAAACGAAGGTCAAATCGGCACGGCTGCTCGCCACGGGCACGCCCGTACGCTTCGAGCAGGACGAGTACCGCGTGCGTTTCCGGGGCTTGCCCCTCCGCGCGCCCGACGCGCCCGTCACGACCCTCGCGCTCGAATGCGAGTCGGAGCCGAAGCAGGACGAGCTGTTCGTCCGCCGCCGCGAGCGCGGGCAGGTCTGAAGCCGCCAATCAATTTATGAAAAACTCCGTGTCACTGCCTCGCACCGTTCTCTACGTCTGCGCGCTGGCGCTGGCGTGCGCGCCGCACGTCCCGGCGCAGAGGCTCGCGCGGGCGTCGGCGCCCGAGCCGCCGCGCGTCTTTCTCGCCGACGCGCGCGCGCTGGCCGAGACGCGTCGGCGGATACTCTCGGGTGATAAGAGTTTCGGGTCGCCTCTGCGCCGTCTTGAGGAGGACGCGCGGGAGGCTATGGGCGCCGGGCCGTTCTCGGTCACGACGAAGGCGGCCGTGCCTCCGTCCGGCGACAGGCACGACTACATGAGTCAGGCGCCCTACTTCTGGCCCGACCCGAAGCGGCCGGGCGGCCTCCCCTACGTGCGCCGCGACGGCGAGCGCAACCCGGAGATTAACAGCATCACAGACCACCGCGAGCTGGACGGGATGGTCGCGGCGGTCTCGACGCTCGCGCTCGCCTACTACCTCAAGGGCGACGAGGCGTACGCCACGAAGGCGGCCGGGCTTCTACGCGCGTGGTTCATCGAGCCTGCGACGCGGATGAACCCGAATCTTGAGTACGCGCAGTACGTCCCCGGAGTGAACACGGGCCGCGGCATCGGGCTGATAGAGACGCGCGGCCTGACGCGCGTCGTGGACGCGGTCGGGCTGCTGGCGGGCTCGAAGGCTTGGACGGAGAAAGACCGGCGCGGCGTCGAAGACTGGTTCGCGAAGTTCCTGACGTGGATGCTTGAGAGCCGCAACGGGCGCGAGGAGGCCGCCGCGAAGAACAACCACGGCACGATCTACGACGTGCAGGTCGTCTCGTACGCGCTCCTGCTCGGCAGGACGGAACTGGCGAGGCGCGTCCTCGAAGAGGCGCGGCGGAAGCGCGTCGCCGCGCAGGTCGAGCCCGACGGGCGGCAGCCGCTTGAGCTTGAGCGCACGCGCGCGTGGGGCTACAGCGTGATGAACCTCGAAGGGCTTTTGACGCTGGCCGAGTTGGGCGAGCGCGTCGGCGTAGACCTCTGGGGCTACCAGACCGCCGACGGCCGCGGCATCAGGCGCGCGCTCGAATACCTCTACCCGTTCGCCGCGGGCGAGGCTAAGTGGCCGCACCGGCAGTTGGGCGAGTGGGAGCCCGAGACACTCTTCCCGCTCATGCGCCGCGCCGCCGCGCGCTACACGGACGAGCGGTTCAAGGCTTTGATGAAGAAGGTTCCGGCCGCCGACCCCGCGGGCCGCGAGCTGCTTCTTATGAAGGAGGAATTAACCACGGAGACGCGGAGACACGGCTAAGGCGCGGCGAGGTTCAAGACCTGTTAGGATGGCGCGGAACTCTTCCGGCAAGTGGCGTTGATGACCAGACTGCTCGCACTCTGCGGCTCGATCATCCTTGCGTGGCTCCCGCTTTACGCGCAGCGGCGTCCCGCCGCCTTCGACGTGGCCGCGTTCGAACGCGCGCGCGTGCTGAAGGCCGCCGAGTCATACCTCTCGGAACGTCCCGTCACGGTCACGGCGTCGCACAGCCCGCGCAGCGCAGGCGGCCCGCACGACTTCTTCTCCGAGGGCGACTACTGGTGGCCCGACCCGCAGAACCCCTCCGGCCCGTACGTGCAGCGCGACGGGATGACGAACCCGGACAACTTCGTCGAGCACCGGCGGGCGCTGATGCGCCTGAGCGTGCAGGTGCCGGCGCTCGCCGCCGCGTGGAAGCTGACCAATGATGCGCGCTACGCGCGACACGCCGCGCTCCATTTGCGCGCGTGGTTCCTAGACCCTGCGACCTTGATGAACCCGAGCCTCGAATACGCGCAGGCCATCCACGGCCGCACGAAGGGGCGCGGTATTGGCATCATTGACACCATCCACCTCGTCGAGGTCGCGCGCGCGATTGAAGTGCTGGAACCGTCGCGCGCGCTCACGCCCGGAGAGCTTGCCGGCGTGAAGAAGTGGTTCGCCGATTACCTTCATTGGATGACGACCAGCGCGAACGGCGTCGAGGAGCGCGAGGCGAAGAACAACCACGGCACCTGCTGGGTGATGCAGGTCGCGGCCTTCGCACATCTGACGGGGAACACGGAACTGCTCGACTACTGCCGGACGCGTTTCAAGACGGTTCTTATCCCGAACCAGACGGCCGCGGACGGAAGCTTCCCCGAAGAGTTGAGGCGGACGAAGCCTTACGGCTACTCGCTCTTCAACCTCGAAGCGTTGGCGGCCATCTGCCGGATTCTCTCGACGCCCGCGGACGACCTCTGGAAGTTCGAGCTGCCCGACGGGCGCGGGATGAAGAAGGCGTTGGAATACATGGCGCCCTTCATCCGCGACAAGAAAGCTTGGCCGCTCAAGCCCGACGTGATGTACGACGCCGAGTGGCCCATGCGGCAGTCGAGCCTCCTCTTCGCGGGGCTCGCGCTCAAACGCCCCGACTACTTGGAACTCTGGAAGCGACTCCCGGCAGACTCCGCGGTCGAAGAGGTCGTACGCAACTTCTTCATCCGCCAGCCGGTGCTGTGGGTATAAACATGCCCGTCACGATTACAGGAATCAGGACGGTTGACGTGCGGTTCCCGACCTCGCGCGCGCTCGACGGGTCGGACGCGATGAACCCCGACCCCGACTATTCTGCGGCCTACGTCGTTCTCGAAACGGATTCGACGGCAGGGCTCGAAGGGCACGGCCTGACGTTTACGACGGGGCGCGGGAACGAGCTGTGCTGCGCGGCGGCCGAGGGGCTGGGCGCGAAGCTCGTCGGCCGGACGCTGGAATCTCTGGCGGCCGACATGGGCGCCTTCTGGGACTTGATGACGGGCGACAGCCAGTACCGCTGGCTCGGCCCCGAGAAGGGCGTCGTGCATCTGGCGACCGCGGCGGTCGTCAACGCCGTCTGGGACTTGTACGCGAAGTCCGAGCGCAAGCCGCTCTGGAAACTCCTCGCCGACATGACGCCCGAGCAGTTGGTCGCCTGCGTCCCCTTCCGCTACATCACCGACGCGCTGACGCGCGAGGACGCGTTGGAAATCCTGCGCGCGTGTGAATCGTCGAAGGCCGAGCGCGAAGCGTTCATACGCGAGAACGGCTACCCGGCCTACACGACCTCCGCCGGGTGGCTCGGCTACACGGACGAGAAGATTCGGCGGCTGCTGCGCGAGGCTCTGAACGAAGGCTGGACGCACTTCAAGATGAAGGTCGGCCGCAGCCTCGAAGCGGACGCGCGCCGCGCCGCGCTCATACGCGAGGAGATCGGCTGGGACTGTACGCTCATGCTCGACGCCAATCAGGTCTGGGACGTGGGGCAGGCCATCGAGTGGGTGCGTGAGCTTTCAAAGTTCAAGCCGCTCTGGATTGAAGAGCCGACCAGCCCCGACGACGTGCTCGGCCACGCGGCGATTGCGCGCGCCGTCGCGCCTGTGCAGGTCGCGACAGGCGAGCACTGCCACAACCGCGTGATGTTCAAGCAGCTCTTGCAGGCCGGCGCCATCGGCTTCTGCCAGATAGACAGTTGCCGTCTGGGCGGCGTCAACGAAGTGCTAGCCGTGCTGCTGCTGGCCGCGAAGTTCGGCGTGCCCGTCTGCCCGCACGCGGGCGGCGTCGGTTTGTGCGAGTACGTGCAGCACCTTTCCGTCTTCGATTTCATCGCGGTCAGCGGTTCACTCGACGGCCGCCGCGTCGAGTTCGTTGACCACCTGCACGAGCACTTCGTCCACCCGGTACGCGTGCGCCGCGGCCACTACCTCGTGCCCGAAGCGCCCGGCTACAGCATCGAGATGCAGCCCGAATCGCTCCGGCGCTACGAGTACCCGCACGGCGAAGCGTGGGCGGGAGGAGCAGCACATGAGTAAAGAGTTGCACGTCGCGCTCATCAGCGGCCCGGCCTACGACCCGCTCTACGCTTGCCTGCCGTCGTTCACGGAGGCGACGGGCGTGAAGGTCACGTTGGCCTTCAGCGGCGACCACCCGGCGCTCAACCGCCACCTCGCCGCGTTAGATGAAGTCCCTTACGACCTCGTCTCGACGCACACGAAGTACGCGCCGTCCCAACTGGGCTTCCTCGCGCCGCTCGACGGGCTGGTCGGCGCAGACCGGCTCGAAGACTTCGTGCCGCTCGTGCTTGAGCTGGCGAGCGTCGGCGGCTCGCTCTACGGCGTGCCGCGCAACATAGACGTGCGCCTGCTCCACTACCGCACAGACCTCCTCGCGCGCGCGCCCGCGACGTGGTACGAGTTGCTCGACGTGGCGCGGAGGCTGAACGAGCCGCCCGGCCTCTACGGCTTCGTCTTCCCGGGTCGTGAGTCGGGGCTCTTCGGCACCTTCTTCGAGCTGGCCGAGATGGCCGGCGCGCGCCTCTTCACAGAGACCCTCGTGCCCGACATCGAGAACGAGGGCGGCCGCTGGGCTCTGAGGCTGCTGCGCACGTTCTACGCCGAAGGGCTCGTGCCGAAGGAGCTGCCCGACTGGCATTACGACAAGGTTCACGAGTGCTTCCGCGAGGGCCGCGCGGCGATGGCCGGCGACTGGCCCGGCTACTACGCGCTCTACCGCGACCCTTCTGTCTCGAAGGTTCACGACCGTCTGGCCCTGAGCCCTTACCCGAAAGGCCCCGCCGGCAAATCGCTCGCGTACGGCGGCGGCCACACGTTCGCGCTGACGCGCCGCGGCGCAGAGAAGCCCGAAGCGCTCAACCTCCTGCAACACCTGACCGCGCCCGAGCAGCAGCTCTTCGAGGCGCGCTGCGGCTGCGTGCCCGTACGCCGCTCCGTGATGCGGCGCGTGCAGGCGGAGGCCGACGACGCGAACCGCGCGCGCCTCTCGTTGCTCGAAGAGGTGATTGCCGGCCACACGCTCATCCCGCCGAAGTTCGCGCGCTACCCGGAAGTCGAAGACGTGCTCTGGCACGCGGTGCAGCGCGCGGTGGTCGGCGAGCTGTCGGTCGAAGAGGCGCTCGCGCACATGACGAGACAGATAGAACGCATCGTCCGCGGAGACTGAAGGGCGCCAGACGGAACTGTTAAGCCGAGGAGGGCGGAAGGGGTTTATCATGTCTGCGGACGTGTCGGAACAAGCGGGCGTGTCGGAACAGACTGACGCGCGGGGAAGCGTCGAAGGGCTGGCGGGCGTGGGCTTCCTCGTCACGGGCGCGCACGGCTTCATCGGCGCGTGGGTCGTGAAGCGGTTGTTGGCGTCGGGCGCGCGCGTCCTTCTCTTCGACAGGGATTCAGACCCGCGACGCCTGCGCCTCATCATGAGCGAAGAGGAGATCGCGCGCGCCGCGGTCGTGACGGGCGACATTACCGAAGGCGCCGCGCTGCCGCCGCTCATCGAAGCGTTCGAGGTCAGCCGCGTCATACACCTCGCGGGGCTACAGGTGCCGACGTGCCGCGCTCAGCCGCGGCTCGGCGCGCTCGTCAACGTCGTCGGCACGGTCAACGTCTTCGAGGCGGCGCGAGTGTCGGGCGGGCGCGTGAAGAAGATTGTCTACGCCAGCTCGGCCGCGGTCTTCGGCACGAGCGAGGACGGGCGCGCCGTCAGCGAGCAAGACGAGCCGCAGCCCTCGACGCACTACGGCGTCTTCAAGCGCGCCAACGAGGGCAACGCGCGCGTCTACTACCTCGACCACGGGCTTTCGAGCGTCGGCCTCCGGCCGCTGACGGTCTACGGCGTCGGGCGCGACTTTGGGCTCACCTCAGACCCGACGAAGGCGATGAAGGCCGCGGTCGTCGGCCTTCCTTTTCGCATACGCTTCGGCGGGCGCACGGACTTTCAGTACGTGGCAGACACGGCCGACGCCTTCATCCGCGCGGCCGTGTCAGATTTAGAAGGCGCGCACGTCTTCAACCTTCACGGCGAGACTGTGCGCGTCGCGGACGTGGTGGACGAGATAGAGCGCGTGCGGCCTTCGGCGCGTGGGAGCATCACTGTTGACGAGACGCCGCTCGCCATCCCTTCGGAGTTCGACGACACGGCGATTCGCGAAGCGCTCGGCCCGCTCCCCTCCACGCCGCTCGCCGAAGGCGTCCGCGCGACGATGGAACGCTTCGACGAGCTGCGGCGCGAAGGTCGTCTGGACACGAGCGACCTTGAACAGTGAGCAAGGCGGGGAAGTCTTTATAAAGTTTCGGAGGAGAGATGAAGAGATTCTTCACCGCGCTGTTGTTGGCGGCCTCGGTCGTTTGCTTGACTGCCGCGCCGGCCTGTAACCGGAAGGCGGGCGGCCGTCGTACCATCGCAGTCATCCCGAAGGGCGTCTCGCACTTCTTCTGGCAGAGCGTCCACGCGGGCGCGGAGGCTGCGGGGCGTGAGTCGAACGTCGAGATCGTCTGGAAGGGGCCGGCGCAGGAGACCGACTACGCGGGGCAGACCAACATCGTCGAGGACGCCATCAACCGCCGCGTTGACGGAATCGTGCTCGCGCCGACGCACAAGGACGCGCTCGTCCCCGTCGTCGAGCGCGCCGCGCGCGAAGGCATCCCCGTCACCATCTTCGACTCAGGCATCGGCACCGAGAACTACGTCTCGTACGTGGCGACAGACAATCGTCAGGGCGGCGTCAACGCGGCCGAGCGTCTGGCCGCGCGCCTGAACGGCAAGGGGCGCGTCGCCGTCCTCGGCGTCAAGGCCGGCTCGGTCTCGACAGACCAGCGCGAAGAGGGCTTTCAGGAGACGATAAAGTCGAAGTACCCCGGCATAGAGATCGTCGCCTTCCAGTACGGCGAGAGCGACCGCGCACGCTCGCTCGACCGCGCGACAGACATCCTGACGGCGCACCCAGACCTCGACGGCTTCTTCGCCTCGAACGAGTCCTCGACCGTCGGCGTCGTGCAGGCGCTCAAGCAGAAGGGCCTCGCGGGCAAGGTCGTCCTCGTCGGCTTCGACTCAAGCCCGAACTTAATCGAAGACCTCAAGGCCGGCGCCATTGACTCGCTCGTCCTTCAGAACCCTTACAAGATGGGCTACGAGGCGGTCAAAGCGTTGGTCGCCAAGCTCGACGGCCAGACGCCGCCCCGCACCGTGGACACGGGCGTCAAGCTCCTGACCAGAGAGAACCTTGACACGCCCGAGATGCAGCAGCTACTTAAGACCCCTTAAAGCTTTTCAGCGCACTACGAACTCAGGCCCGTCGGACTATGACCCAGAGCGCGCCCGCGTTGGAGATGCGCGGCATCACCAAAAGCTTCGCGGGCAACCGCGTGCTCGCGGGGGTCTCTTTGCGCGCGGCGGCGGGCGAGGTGCATGCGCTGGTGGGCGAGAACGGGGCGGGCAAGTCAACTTTGATGAAGGTGCTCGCGGGCGTCCACCAGCCGGACGCGGGCGAGATTCTGATTGAGGGGCGGCCGGTTCGTTTCTCCCGCCCGGCGGACGCCTTGGCGCACGGCGTCGCGATGATCTATCAGGAGCTTTCGCTCGCGCCGCACCTGACCGTGGCCGAGAACATCTTCCTCGGGCGCGAGCCGTTGAAGTTCGCGCCGCTCGGCGTCGTGGACAAGCGCGAGATGAACGAGCGCGCGCGGCGTCTGCTCTCGGACTACGGCTTCAGGCTCGACCCGCGCGCGGTGGTGGGAAGGTTGAGTGCGGCCGACAGGCAGCTCGTCGAGATTACGCGCGCGACCGCCGAGGCGCGGCGCCTGATAGTGATGGACGAGCCGACCTCTTCGCTCACGGCGCACGAGGCCCGCGAGTTGTTCCGACTCATACGCGACCTGCGCGCGCGCGGCCTCGCCGTCATCTACATCTCGCACCGTCTGGAAGAGCTTGAGGCCATCGCAGACCGCCTCACCATCCTGCGCGACGGGCGCGAAGTCTACACGGGCGCGTGGGGCGAGCTTTCGCACGGCGAGATTATCCGCCACATGGCCGGGCGCGAGCTGAAGGAGATTTTCCCGCCGCGCACGGCCGCGTCGGGCGAAGTCCTGCTGCGCGTCGAACGCCTTACGCGCGCGGGCAAGTTCGAGGATGTAACTTTCGAGGCGCGCGCGGGCGAGGTCGTCGGGCTCGCGGGGCTCGCGGGCGCGGGCCGCACGGAGCTGGTCGAGGCGATCTTCGGCGCGCAGACGGCCGACGAGGGAGAGATTTATCTGGACGGCGCGCGGTTCGATTCGAACAGCCCCGACCGCTCGGTCGCGCTCGGGCTCGGGCTTCTGACGGAAGACCGCAAGCGCACGGGGCTGTGCCTGAACCAGACGCTCGCGTCGAACCTGACGCTCGCCAACGTCGGCGCGCTCGTCAAAGGCTGGCGGCTCCGTCGCACACGAGAGCGCGAGGCGGCGCGCGAGTACGTCGAACGTTTGCACATACGGCCGCCCGACCCGTCGAAGGTCGTCGGGCGCCTGAGCGGCGGCAATCAGCAGAAGGTTCTTCTGGGCCGCTGGCTCTTCGCCGGCTCGCGCGTCTTCCTGTTGGACGAGCCGACGCGCGGCGTGGACGTGGCGGCGCGCGCGGAGATTTACCGCGCCGTCAACCGTCTCGCCGAAGGCGGTGCGGCCGTCGTCATGGTCTCTTCAGACCTGCCCGAGCTTCTGGGGATGGCCGACCGCATCCTCGTCATGCGCCGCGGTCGCCTCGCGGCCGAACTCGACGCGAAGCACACCACGCAGGAAGAGGTGCTCCGCCACGCCGCGCTCGAAGAGGGCGAGGAGAAGGCGGTGGTAGATTCTTATGTCTGACTTGGTGAAACGATTCCTGCCGTTCGCGAGCCTCATCGCGCTGTGCGTCGTCATCAGTGTGCTTGAGCCGAAGTTTTTGTCGGCGGGGAATCTGGCGGGCGTGGCGCGGCAGACGGCGGTGATAACCATCATCGCGATGGGGATGACGGTCGTGATGGTCGCGGGCGGCATTGATCTGTCGGTCGGGTCGGTGATGGCTCTGGCGGGCGTGGTCGGGGCGCTGGCGATGGCGGGCGGGGCGCCGCCCTTCGTGGGAGTGCTGGCGGCGTTGGCGTCGGGCGCGGCGTGCGGCCTCATGAACGGCGGGGCGGTGGCGGCGCTGCGCATCCCGCCGTTCATCGTGACGCTCGGCGCGATGGGCGTCTACCGAGGCGTGGCTTTGCTCGTGACGGACGGCAAGGCCGTGGTCGGGCTGCCGCAGTCGTTCGGCTACCTCGCCGAGGGCAACCTGTTCGGGGTGCTGCCCGTTCCGCTTTTGATAGTCGTCGCGGTCGCGCTCTTGACGCACTTCCTGCTGTCGGGGACGCGCGCGGGGCGCTACTGCTACGCCGTCGGGAGCAACGTCGAGGCGGCGCGCTACGCGGGCGTGCGCGTGTCGCGCTACCAGATAATGTTCTACGTCTTCCTCGGCGCGTTGGCGGGCCTCGCCGGGGCGATTGAGTCGGCGCGGCTCGTGACGGGGCAGCCGACCGCGGGCGAGGGTTACGAGCTGCGCGTGATTGCGGCCGTCGTCATCGGCGGCGGCTCTTTGAGCGGCGGGCAGGGGAGCGTCGTGGGGACGGTCATCGGCGCGCTCATCATGGGCGTGCTGTCGAACGGCGCGAACCTGCTCGGCATCTCTTCGTTCACGCAGCAGATCGTCATCGGCGCCGTCATCGTCCTCGCCGTCACGTTCGACGAGTTCCAGCGCAGGCGGCTTGAGACGGCGTCGAGTTAAATTCGGAAGGGAGCGAAGATGAAGCTGGCGCAGTTCAGGGCGAAGGGCGGGGGCGCGCGTCGTCTGGGCGTGCTTCTGGAAGGAGAGTTGTGGGACGCGGCGGCGCTCGCGGCGGCCGTCGAAGACTCGGGCGCGGTCGTGCCCGCTTGGCTCGTCGAAGCGGACGGCACGGCGTCAGTCATCGGCGGCGGCGAGGAGGCGCTCGCCGAGTTGGGAGAGCTTCTGACGCACGCTCGCCGTCGCGGGATTGTCGAGGAGGCGCGCGCGCACGGCGTGGCGCGCGAGAGGCACGTCCGCCCGTCGCCCGACGCGTACGAGTTTCTGCCGCCGGTCTTCCCCGGAAAGATTCTCGCCATCGGGCGCAACTACGTAGACCACGCCATCGAGGGCGGCGAGGCTCCGCCCGGCGCGCCGCTCATCTTCACCAAGCTGCCGAACTCGCTCGCCGCGCACGGCCAGCCGGTCACGCTGCACGCCATCAGCTCACAGATTGATTACGAGGCCGAGCTCGCCGTCGTCGTCGGCCGGCGCGCGCGGCGCGTGAGCGAACGCGAGGCGCTGAATCACGTCTTCGGCTACACCTTAATTAACGACGTGAGCGCGCGCGACCTGCAATTCGGCGACGGGCAGTGGGTGCGCGGCAAGGGGCTCGACGGCTTCGCGCCCGTAGGGCCGTACGTTACGACGCGCGATGAGGTCAGGGACGTGCAGGCGCTTCGCATCGAGGGGCGTCTGAACGGCGAGACGATGCAGTCTTCGAACACTTCGAAGATGATCTTCGGCGTGGCCCACCTCGTTTCGTACATCTCGCAGGGCATCACGCTTGAGCCGGGCGACGTGATTGCGACGGGCACGCCCGAGGGCGTCGGCGTCTTCCGAAAGCCGCCGGTGCTGCTCAAAGACGGCGACACGTTCGAGGTCGAAGTCGAAGGACTCGGCACGCTCTCCAACACCTTCGTCTCGCCGGAGAATTAATTTGAAATTTGAGATTTCAAATTTGAACTCCGCGGGCACGCGTGTGACGCGCCGCGACTTTCTGAAGACGGCCTCGGCAGCCGTCGTGGCCGGGGCCGTCGCAGGTACGCTGCCGTCAGAAGCGTTAGCGACGCAGGCCGGCGACGCGAAGTCGGGCGGGCGGCGTCTGCTCACGGGCTGGGAGTACAGGCGCGGGAATCTGGGCGGCATCTGGGAGGCTTGGCGGAAGGCGGCGGACGACACGGTCACTTGGCAGGCCGTGGAACTGCCGCACTGCTTCAACGCGTACGACGCCGTAGACCCGGACGCGCCTTACTATCAAGGGCCGGGCTGGTATCGGGCGAGGCTCAAGGTCGAGAACCCTTTCGCGCGCGGGCGCACGCTGCTCCATTTCGAGGGCGCGGGGCAGAAGACTGAAGTTTACGTCTCTCAAGTTAAGGTCGGCGCGCACGTCGGCGGCTACGACGAGTGGACGGTTGACATCACCGAAGAGGCCGGGCGCGCTCTGAAGGACGCCGACAACAAGGGGCTCGTCCCCGTCGCGGTCATGTGCGACAACTCGCGCGACGTGGAGATGATTCCGTCGAACCTGAGCGACTTCAACCTCTACGGCGGGCTCTACCGCTACGTAAACTTGAAGTACGTCCCGGCCGTGTCAATCGAACGCGTTCACGTCGAGAGCAGCGTGTCACCCGAAGGCCACGCGAAGGTGAGCGTGCGCGCGCGACTCTACAACCCCGAGCAGCTTAAGGAGGGAGTGAAGCTGAGCGTGCGCGTGCTCGACCCCGGCGGCAAGGTCGTTCACACCAGCGAGAAGGAACTCGCGCCGTGGGAAGGCGAGCGCGAGCTGGCCGCGTTCGACGTTGAAAAGCCCGCGCTCTGGTCTCCGCGCGAGCCTTCGCTCTACCGTTGCGAGGTCAGGTCGGAGAGCGCGCACGGCACGCACGCGGTCGCCGAACGCTTCGGCCTGCGCTCCTTCGAGTTCGTAGAGCACGGCCCTTTCCGGCTGAACGGCGAGCGACTTCTTCTGCGAGGCACGCACCGCCACGAAGACCACGCTGGCTTAGGCGCCGCGCTCACGGAAGAGTTAATCCGCAAAGAGTTCGCGCTCATCAAGGAGATGGGCGCCAACTTCATACGGCTCGGCCACTACCAGCAGTCGCGCCTCGCGCTTGAGCTGTGCGACGAACTCGGCATACTCGTCTGGGAAGAGATTCCTTGGTGCCGCGGCGGACTCGGGGGCGAGCGCTACAGGGAGCAGGCGCGGCGGATGCTGCGCAACATGATTGACCAGCACCGCAACCACCCTTCTGTCATCGTCTGGGGCCTTGGCAACGAGAACGACTGGCCGGGCGACTTCGAGGAGTTCGACAAGGCGAAGATACGCGCCTTCATGTCGGAGTTGAACGACCTCGCGCACGCGCTCGACCCGACGCGCAAGACTGCCATCCGCCGCTGCGACTTCTGCAAAGACATCGTTGACGTTTACTCTCCGTCCATCTGGGCCGGCTGGTATCGCGGACGCTACACAGAGTACAAGCCGTCGTCCGAAGAGGAGATGAAGAAGGTTCGACACTTCCTCCACGTCGAGTACGGCGGCGACAGCCACGCGCGCAGGCATTCGGAGAACCCCGATCAGGTCTTGTCCAAAATCGCCACGGGGCAGGGCACGGACGAGCGCGGGCTCGACTACCTCCTGACGGGCGGCGTCGCGCGCGCTTCGAGCGACGGCGACTGGTCTGAGAGCTACATCTGCAACCTCTTCGACTGGCACCTCAAGGAGCAGGAGACGATGCCTTGGCTGACGGGCGCGGCGCAGTGGATCTTTAAAGACTTCTCGACGCCGCTCCGGCCCACGAACCCCGTGCCGCGCGTCAACCAGAAGGGCATCGTCGAGCGCGACCTGACGATTAAAGAGGCTTACTACGTCTTCCAGTCCTACTGGACGGAGAGGCCGATGCTCCACATCTACGGCCACACTTGGCTCGCGCGCTGGGGCGAGCGGGGCGAGCCGAAGATGGTCAAGGTCTACTCCAACTGCGCGGAGGTCGAGCTGTTCGTCAACGGCGCGAGCGCAGGTGTGAGGCGCCGCAACAGTCAGGACTTCCCCGCGGCCGGCCTCCGCTGGCTCGTCTCCTTCAGGGAGGGCGACAATCACCTGAAGGCCGTCGGCCGTAAGGACGGCGCGACCGTCTCGGACGAACTCGACTTCACCTACGAGACGCGCAAGTGGGGAAAGCCCGCGAGGCTCACGCTCGAAGAGGCGGGCCGTGCGGGCGGCGTCGTGACAATCGAGGCGCGTCTGTTCGACGCCGCGGGCGTGCCCTGTCTCGACGCGCGCAACGTCGTGCGCTTCGGCATGACCGGCGACGGCCGCCTGCTCGACAACCTCGGCACCTCGACGGGCGCGCGCAAGGTCGAACTCTACAACGGCCGCGCGCGCATCAGCGTTGAGTTAAAGGGCTCGGCCGTCGCGGGCGTTTCGTCGGAGGGACTGCCGACGGCGTTTCTTAAGCTATAGCGGACTCTGAGTAACCGAGATGAAGCGAAGGGACTTTCTCATCATCCCGGCCGCGGCGCTTCTGGCGCGCGCCGGTCTGGGACAGACGAAAGAGCAGGCGAAAGGCGCGGCCGAAGTCGCGCCGAACGAGTTGCGCCTCTGGTACAGGCAGCCCGCGGCGCAGTGGACTGAGGCGCTGCCCGTCGGCAACGGGCGCCTCGCGGCGATGGTCTTCGGCGGCGTCGAGTCGGAGCGCGTACAGCTCAACGAGGAGACCGTCTGGGCGGGCGAGCGGCGCGACCGCACGAACCCGGAGGGCGCACGCGCTCTGCCGGAAGTGCGCCGCCTGCTCTTCGCCGGAAAGCCCAAGGAGGCCGAGGCGCTCGCAGAGAAGAACATCATCGCCGTCCCGAAGCGTCTGCCGCCCTACCAGCCGCTCGGCGATTTGCTGCTCACCTTTTCAAGTCAGGGCGAGGCGAGCGACTACGTCCGCGAGTTGGACATAGACGCGGCCGTCGCACGCGTCCGCTACCTTCAGGGCGGCGCGCGCTTCACGCGCGAGATCTTCGCGTCGGCGGTGGATCAGGTCATCGTCGTCCGCCTGACCTGCGACCGACCGGGGCGCGTCTCTTTCTCGGCGACGCTCGCGCGCGAGCAGGACGCGAAGACGCGCACGGCCGGCGCAGACCGCGTGCTCATTGAAGGCGAGGCCGTCGCGCGCGACGACCGCCACCCCGACGAGCGCAAAGTCGGCGTCAAGTTCTGCGGCGGCGTTCAGGTCATCGGCGACGGCGGGCGCACGCGCGCCGAAGGCGACCGCGTCATTGTCGAAGGCGCCGACGCCGCCACGCTCTTCTTCGCCGCGGCCACTGACTTCCGCCACAGAGACTTCGCGGCGAAGTGCGAACAGTACCTCGCCGCCGCCTCGAAGAAGTCTTACGCGACACTCCGCGCCGCGCACACGTCAGACCACCGGCGACTGTTCCGCCGCGTCTCGCTCGACCTCTCCGAGCCCGCGCCCGCACTGCCGACCGACGAGCGCCTGAAGCGCGTCCAAGACGGCGCAGCAGACACGGCGCTCGAAGCGCTCTACTTCCAGTTCGGCCGCTACCTGCTCATCGCTTCGAGCCGCCCCGGCGCGTGGGCCGCGAACCTGCAAGGCAAGTGGAACGACAAGCTCGCGCCTTCGTGGGACAGCAAGTACACGGTCAACATCAACACCGAGATGAACTACTGGCCCGCGGAGGTGACGAACCTCTCCGAGCTACACGCGCCGCTCTTCGACCTCATCGAGAACGCGCGCGCGGACGGCCGACGCGTCGCGCAAAAACTCTACGGCGTGCGCGGCTTCGTCATACACCACAACACAGACCTGTGGGGCCACGCCGTCCCGATTGACGGGGCTCGCTGGGGCCTCTGGGCGATGGGCGGCGCGTGGCTCTGCCTGCACCTGTGGGAGCATTACGACTTCACGCGCGACCGGCAGTTCCTCGCGCGCCGCGCGTACCCTTTGATGAAGGAGGCCGCCGAGTTCCTTCTCGACTACTTGGTCGAAGACGGCAAGGGCCGACTCGTCACCGGCCCTTCCATCTCGCCCGAGAACCAGTACCAACTGCCCGACGGCACGAGGGGCACGCTCTGCATGGGGCCGACGATGGACTTGGAGATTACGCACGCGCTCTTCACGCGCGTCGCGGAGGCCGCGCGCCTGCTCGGCATAGACGCAGACTTCCGCGCGCGCGTCGAGTCGGCGCGTGAGCGACTGCCGCCGCTGAAGGTCGGCCGTGCCGGGCAGCTTCAGGAATGGCTCGAAGACTACGACGAGCCAGACCCCGGCCACCGGCACATCTCGCACCTCTTCGCGCTCCACCCCGGCAGCCGCATCACGCTGCGCGGGACGCCCAGCCTAGCGCGCGCCGCCCGCGTCTCTTTAGAGAGAAGACTGCAAGCCGGGAGCGGCCACACGGGTTGGAGCCGCGCTTGGATCATCAACTTCTGGACGCGTCTCGAAGAGGGCGGCCTCGCGCACGAGAACATCCGCGCGCTGCTCGCGAAGTCAACGCTGCCGAACCTGCTCGACAACCACCCGCCGTTCCAGATTGACGGCAACTTCGGCGGCGCGGCCGGTATGGCCGAGATGCTTCTGCAAAGCCACGCGGGCGAGATAAACCTGCTGCCCGCCCTGCCGAAGGCTTGGCCGAAAGGCTCGGTCAGTGGCCTGCGCGCGCGCGGCGGCGTCGAAGTTGATTTAAGTTGGTCGGACGGCCGCGCCGTCGCCGCCGAGCTGCGCCCCGACGTGTCGGGCGAGCACAAGCTCAGGCCGCCGCGCGGCCAGCGCGTCGCGTCCGTCTCGTCGGGCGGAAGGATGTTGAAACTAGCGCCCGAGTCCGACGGCGTCGTGCGTTTGAAGTTGACGGCCGGCAGGCGCTACAGGATTCGCTTCAGTTAAGCCACAGCACGCTTCAGAGTCAGAGGGAGACGATTGATGCGAACAGCTTACGCGCTGATGCTCGCGGCGTTGCTCGTCGCCGGGGCGGGGACGAGTCTGCCCGCGCAGCAGGCGAGGCCGGCGGGCAGGGACATCTACCACGACGGCTGGACGGACTTTAACAAGAACGGCCGGAAGGACGTTTACGAAGACGCGTCGGCCGACATCAACCGTCGCGTCGAAGACCTCCTCTCGCAGATGACGCTCGAAGAGAAGACCTGCCAGACGGCCACGCTCTACGGCTACGCGCGCGTGCTCAAAGATGAGCTGCCGACGCCCGAGTGGAAGAACAAAATCTGGAAGGACGGCATCGCCAACATAGACGAGCACCTCAACGGCTGGGGCGACCCCGGCTCGAAGAGCGTCTACGCCACGGACGTACGCAAACACGTCTGGGCCATGAACGAGGTGCAGCGCTTCTTCGTCGAAGAGACGCGCCTCGGCATCCCCGTGGACTTCACCGACGAGGGCATACGCGGCGTCGCCGCCTACACCGCCACGAGCTTCCCCGCGCAGCCCGGCGTCGGCAGCACTTGGGACAGAGAACTCGTACGCGAGATAGGCCGCATCACCGGACAGGAGGCGCGCGCCCTCGGCTACACGAACGTCTACTCGCCCATCATGGACGTGGGCCGCGACCAGCGCTGGGGTCGCATGGAGGAGGTCTACGGCGAAGACCCTTATCTGGTCGCGCGCCTCGGCGTCGAGCAGGTGCGCGGGTTGCAGGAGAACTTTCAGGTCGCCTCGACCGTCAAGCACTTCGCCGTCTACAGCAACAACAAGGGCGCGCGCGAGGGGCAGGCGCGCACAGACCCGCAGACCTCGCCGCGAGAAGTCGAGAACGTCTTCCTGCCGTCCTTCAAGGCTGCGATTAAAGAGGGCGGCGCGCTCGGCGTGATGAGCTCGTACAACGACTACGACTCGATACCCATCACGGGCAGTCACTACTGGCTGACCGAGCGTTTGCGGAGAGACTTCGGCTTCCGCGGCTACGTCGTCTCGGACAGCGCGGCCGTCGAGTACCTCTACAACAAGCACGCCGTCGCCGCGGACATGAAGGACGCCGTGCGCCAGTCAATCGAGGCCGGACTCAACGTCAAGACCAACTTCACGCCGCCCGACGACTTCATCCTGCCGCTGCGCGAGTTAGTCAAAGAGGGCAAGGTCTCGACGAAGACTTTGGACGACCGCGTGCGCGACGTGCTGCGCGTCAAGTTCACCGTCGGCCTCTTCGACCGTCCTTACATCAAAGACGCGGAGGCGACGGCCGCGCTCGTCAACTCGGCGGAACACCAGCAGGTCGCGCTGCGCGCAGCGCGCGAAAGTATCGTCCTCCTGAAGAACGAGAAGAACGTCCTGCCGCTGAGTAAGACGCTCAACTCAATCGCCGTCGTCGGCCCGCTCGCGGACGACGACAGCAACACGCACAACCGCTACGGCCCTTCGGGCGTGAACGGCGTCACCGTGCTCGAAGGGATAAAGGCGAAGCTCGGCGGAGGCGTCAAGGTCAACTACGCGAAGGGCTGCGAGGTGGTGGACGCGCGCTGGCCCGAGTCGGAGGTTTTGCCCGAGCCTCTGACGAAGGACGAGCAGAACGAGATTGAGAAAGCAGTCGAGGCCGCGCGCGCGTCGGACGCGGCCGTCGTCGTGCTCGGCGACATCTCGCCGCGCACAGTGGGCGAGAGTGCTTCGCGCACGAGCCTTGATTTGCCGGGCCGACAGCTTCAACTCGTGCAGGCTGTTCAATCGGTCGGCAAGCCCGTCGTCGTCGTCCTCATCAACGGCCGCCCCGCGAGCATCAACTGGGTGAACAAGTACGTGCCCGGCATAGTCGAGGCTTGGTTCCCCGGCGCGCAGGGCGGGACGGCCATCGCCGACGTGCTCTTCGGCGACTACAACCCCGGCGGGAAGCTCACGGTCACCTTCCCGAAGACGGTCGGGCAGATTCCCTTCAACTTCCCCTCGAAGCCGAACGCGCAGTGGGAGGGCGAGAAGACGCGCGTCAACGGCGCGCTCTACTACTTCGGCCACGGCCTGAGCTACACGACCTTCGCCTACAACAACCTGAGAATCACGCCAGCGAGGCAGACGGCGCGCGGCAACGTCACCGTCAGCTTTGACCTGAAGAACACGGGCGCGCGCGAGGGCGACGAGGTCGTGCAACTCTACACGCGCGACGTGGTGAGCAGCGTCACGACCTACGAGAAGAACCTGCGCGGCTTCGAGCGGGTTCATTTGAAGCCGGGCGAGACGAAGACGTTGACGTTCACGCTCACGCCCGACGACCTCGCGCTGTGGGATCGCGCGATGCATTTCGTTGTCGAGCCGGGCGCGTTTCGAGTTATGATTGGCTCATCTTCCGAAGACATACGTTTGAACGGCGAGTTCTCCATCATCCCTTGACTCGGCCGGAGGTGAGACATGACAGACAAGCACGACGAAGGGCGCGACGCTAAAGACTCTCTGCGCGACCCGAGCCGCCGCCGCTTCCTGAAAGGCGTCGGCGTCGTCGGCGCCGGCGCGGCGCTGGCCGACGGGCTTCTGCTCAGGCACGAGGCGGGGGCCGAAGCCGCCGGGATGGACGCGGGGCCGAGCGCGGCCGCCCTCAAACTGACGCTCGACATCAACGGACAAAAACGCAGCGTCAGCGTCGAGCCGCGCACGACGCTGCTGAGCGCCATGCGCCACCACCTCGACCCGCCGCTCACGGGGCCGAAGCTCGTCTGCGACATGGGCACGTGCGGCGCCTGCACCGTGCTGATGGACGGAAAGCCCGTCTACTCTTGCCTCGTGCTGGCGGTGGACGCCGCGGGGAGGAAGTTGACGACCGTGGAAGGCTTGGGCACGCCCGAGAGCCTGAGCGACGTGCAGCGCGCCTTCGTCGAGCACGACGCGCTGATGTGCGGCTTCTGCACGCCCGGCTTCGTCACGACCGTCACGGCTTATCTCAAGAAGAACCCCAACCCGACGCTTGAAGAGGTGCGCGAAGCCTGCAAGGGCAACTTCTGCCGCTGCGGCACCTACCCGCGCGTCTTCGAGGCGGCGCTCGCGGCGGCGAAAAAAGGCGCGACGAATACGGAGTGAGCGATGCAGACACCCGCGAAGAAGAAGAAGAAGGTCAGAGTCCCGAGGGTCGTCAACGGCGTCGAGACGATGGTCGAGATAGAGGTTGACGACGAGGGCGGGCCGGAGTGGGGCGCGAACGACAAACACACTCTGCTCAACCACCGCATGACGCGCGTGGACGGCCCCGTGAAGGTGTCGGGCTCCGCGAAGTACACGCACGACCGGCGCGTGGGCGGCATGCTCTACGGCCGCGTCGTGCGCTCGCCGCACGCGCACGCGCGCGTCCTGCGCGTTGACGCCTCGGCCGCGCGGAGAATGCCGGGCGTGCGCGCCGTCGTCGGCGCCACAGACGAGCAGGTCGCCGAAGGGGCCAACGAGGCGATTAAAGAGGCCGAGAAGAAGAACCGCACAGACCTCGGCGAAGCCGAGGCCGCGGCTGGCGGTAAGTTCGTGCTCTTCGTCGGGCAGCCGGTCGCGGCGGTCGCGGCCGACACGCCCGAGATCGCAGAGGACGCCGTGCGCGCCATACGCGTCGAGTACGAAGTGCTGCCGCACGTCGTCCGCGCCGAAGACGCTTTGAAGGAGGGCGCAGTCAAGGTCACGCCCGACCCCACGGAGCCGAACGTCGAGGAGAAGGAGAAGCGCGGCGACGCGGCGCAGGTCGAGGCGGCCTTGGCGCAGTGCGACGCGGTCGTAGAGGCCGAGTACCGCACGCCGATACTTCATCACTCTTGCCTTGAGACGCACGGCAACGTCGTCGAGTACCGCGGCGGCGACGCGGCGATTGTCTACGCTTCGACTCAAGGGACGTTCACCATCCCCGGCGACGCGGCGCACGAGTTGGGGCTGCCCGAGAGCCGCGTCACGGCCATCGTCGAGCACATGGGCGGCGGCTTCGGCTCGAAGTTCGGCATCGGCATCGAGGGGACGCTCGCGTGCCAGTTGGCGAAGCAGGCGAAGGCGCCCGTCCACCTCATGCTCACGCGCAAGGACGAGTTCCTGCTCGCGGGCAACCGCTCGGGCTCTTGGCAGAAGATGAAGGCCGGCGCGACGCGCGACGGGACGCTTCATGCCCTGCGCGCGACGCAGTACCAGCTCGGCGGCAT
Organism: Pyrinomonadaceae bacterium; assembly: GCA_035248785.1. Lineage (GTDB taxonomy): Bacteria > Acidobacteriota > Blastocatellia > Pyrinomonadales > Pyrinomonadaceae > QHXN01. The sequence goes on from DATFHD010000039.1 coordinate 72,393, forward strand.
CGGCGACGGCTCGCAGGCCGGCCAGCCCTACATCTACACGGCCGCGAACGCCTACCGCGAGCGCATGTCAGTCCACACGCACGAAGACGCCTCGCGCGCGATGCGCGCGCCCGGCCACCCGCAGGCGAACTTCGCGATGGAGTCTCTGATGGACGAGCTTGCGTACAAGCTCGGGCTCGACCCCGTGGAGTTTCGGAAGAAGAACTTGAAGGACGCCGTGTATCACCGTCAGTTAGACCGTGGCGCGAGAGAGATCGGTTGGGAGCGGCGTAACAAGACGCCGGGCGGAGGCGGCGGGCCGCTCAAACGCGGGATGGGCTGCGCCGTCGGGACGTGGGGCGGCGGCGGCAACGATCAGTGCAAGGTTGACGTGGGCGTGGCGCGCGACGGCTCTGTAACGGTCGCCGTCGGCTCGCAGGACTTGGGGACGGGCACGCGCACGTTCACGCGCGCCATCGTCGCCGAAGAGCTGGGGCTTCAGTTGAACGACATCACGGAGCGCATCGGCGACTCGCGTCTCGGCTCTGCGAACTCTTCGGGCGGCTCGACGACTTCGGCCTCGCTCTCGCCTTCGGTGAAGGACGCGGCCGTCAAGGCTCGCCTCGCCGTCGCCGAAAAAGTCTCGCCGCTGCTCGGCGGCGTGAAGCCCGAAGAGGTCAAGTTCGCCGATGGCAAAGTGAGCGCCGGTGGCAAGTCTCTGACGTGGAAGCAGGCGTGCGCCGCGCTGCCTTCGGCGGGCGTGACGGCGCGCGGCGAGTGGAAGTCGAACTTGCAGGCGCGCGGCGTCCACGGCGTCGTCTTCGCCGAGGTGGAGGTTGACACGGAGACGGGACACGTCCGCGCGCTGAAGATGGTTCAGGTGCAGGACATGGGTCTGCCGCTCAACCGCACGGGCATCGAGAGTCAGATTAACGGCGGCATGATTCAGTCGCTAGGCATGGTGCTCTACGAGGGGCGCGTGATGGACGCGCAGTTGGGGCTGCAACTCAACCCCGGCTTCGGCGACTACAAGATTCCGGGCGCGCTTGAGATTCCCGAGATGGTGCCGCTCATTGACGACGAGGACAGGCGCGAGGCCGTCATCGGCGTCGGCGAGGCCGCCATCATCCCCTCGGTCGGCGCGCTTGCCAACGCCGTCTTCAACGCCTGCGGCGTGCGCGTGCGCGAGTTGCCGATTACGCCGGACAAGATTCTGATGGGTCTTCAGAAGAGAGGAGGGCCGGCCGCATGAAGGCTTTCGAGTGGGTGAGCCCTGCGAGCGTCGGCGAGGCCGTGAGCCTCTTGAAGTCCGCGCCCGCCGCGAAGGATTCGGACGAGTGGGCGCGTCCCATCGCGGGCGGGCAGGACTTGCTGACGACGATGAAGGAGTACGTGACGCGCCCCGCGCGTGTCGTCAACCTCAAAGGCATACGCGGCCTCGACCGCGTCGAGCCCGACGGCAAAGGCGGTTTGCGCATAGGCGCGCTCGTCACGCTCGCGCAGCTCGAAGAGCACGCCGCCGTGCGTCGAAGCTTTCCGGGACTCGCCGAGGCCGCGCACTCCGTCGCCACGCAGCAGATACGCAACCTCGGCACCGTCGGCGGGAACCTTTGCCAGCGCCCGCGCTGCTGGTACTACCGCCTCGAAGAGGCCGTCTGTCTGAAGAAAGGCGGCTCGGAGTGCTTCGCCGCGACGGGCGAGAACAAGTACAACGCCATCCTCGGCGGCGGCCCGTCTTACATCGTCCACCCGTCCGACCTCGCGCCGATGCTCGTCGCCTTGGGCGCGACCATCAACGTCACGGGCGCGGACGGCAAGCGCACCATCGCGCTGGAAAAATTCTTCACGCTGCCGTCTGAGGGGAACATCCGACGCGAGAACGTCCTACGCAACGAGGAGATCATCACGGAGGTTGTTATCCCTGCCTCGTCCTTCGCCGCGCGCTCGACCTATCTGAAGTTCAAAGAGCGCGACTCGCTCGACTTCGCGCTCGCCTCGGTCGCGGCCGCCGTCGAACTCGGCGCGGACAAGACAGTGAAGCAGGCGCGCATCGTGCTCGGCGGCGTCGCGCCCGTGCCGTGGCGCGTGCCGAGGGCCGAGGCGTTCCTGACGGGGAAGGCTCTCGGCGCGGACGTGCTCGCGGAGGCGGCGCGGCTCGCGCTCGAAGGCGCGGAACCTCTTGGCAAGAACGCCTACAAGATTCCCCTGACGCAGACGCTCGTGCGCCGCGCGCTGGCGAAGGCCGGCGGGCTGAAGGCTTGAGGGGAGGGAAGCGAGGGCGCGATGGAGAACGAAAAGAGTTATCATAACGAGGCGAAGGCCGAAGGCTTGAAGGATGCGGGCGCTGAAGACGCGCTCGTCAGCCCCTTCTGCGGCTCGCTCCGCTCGAAGAAGTTTTTCATGACGAACGGGCTGGCGACCGACGCGAGCCACTACCTCGACAGCACCGAGCACTGCTGGTGCCGCGAGACGCAATTGGTCGTCGGGCCGGACGGTGGGCGAGCCAAGCCCGCGCGCTGCGTGCCGGGCAGGTCTTGTTACAAGTCCGCGCTGGGGAGTTAGAAGCCAGAGGCCGCGGGTCGTTGACGAGCCAAGGCCGTCGGCGCGTGGCGGAGGTAGTTGAGGAGGTTTTGCGATGAGAAAATTCTGGTACGTGAGTGTGACGTTCTTGACTCTGGCGACCCTGTGCGGCGCCGCGCTCCGCGGCTCGCGCGCCGAAGGAAACTATCTCAGGGGCGACTACGTCGAGGCGCGCACGGCGAGCGTCTTCGCCGGAGCGTGCCACTACAACGGCGAGCTGACGACGACGGGCCGCGACGCGCTCATGGCTTGGAACGTCACCTCGGGGAGTTGGGACGGCGTCAACCTCTCGGGCGTGCGCGCTCTGGCGGTCGTCAGCGCCGACGCGAACCTCGCCGACACGCACGGCGCGCGCCGCGCCGAGTTGACCGTTGACAGCTCCGCCACCGACGCACAGGCCGCCGCGCTGGTCGAAGCCTTCAAGAGCAGCTACGCCGCCGCGCTCGGCCGCGTGGTCTCTGTGCGACGCGCGCCCGTCGTCTTCAAACACGACGGCGGGGCCTACGCGGTCGGCGACTCGAACGCGGCGCTCAACGTCGAGGCCATGCCCGACAACCTCTGCTGCAAGATGCCGCAACTCGTCTGGTACGACCCGCTGGTGCCGCTCGCCGGTCGCAAGGTCGGCTACACCAAGAAGGCGACCTACACGGGCGGCCCCGCGGGCGACGCATGGGAGCGGGCCGGCGAGAACGGCGCCTTCTACGGCAGCTTCTCCTTCTGAAAGAAGAGCCGAGAACTGTTAACAGAGAGGCGTGGCCTTGCAATCTCCGGTTCGAGATTGCAAGGCCACGCCTCTCTGGTTAAATCCGGACGGCGCCCACGCCCGAGGGAAAAACGCTTTACCGCTCGGCCCGAAAAAAAATTCTTGACAGCCCGCCGCCGCGAGCATATTGTTCGCACTCGGAACAAAAGGCCGCCGGCTCCGGGGCTTCCCGATGCGCAAAATCAACACGAGAGACTTTCAGGTCGCGACGCGGGGCACCTCCCGCGAGATCAACCGCCGCATCGCGCTCAACCTGATACGCGAGCACCAGCCCATCTCGCGCGCAGACCTCGCGCGCCGCATGAGCGTCACGCGCGGCGTCGCGGGCGTGCTCGTGCAGGAGCTGATCGAGCGCGGCCTCATCTACGAGGGCGCGACGGGCGAGGCCGCGCGCGGCCGCAAGCCGACCTTCCTCCACGTGCGCGCGCACGACCGGCTCGTCCTCGCCGCCGACGTGCGCTTCAGCAAGACCTACCTCATGCTCTGCGACATCTCGGGCCGGCAGCACGCGCTCGAAGTCTGGGACACGGTCTTCGACCCGGCGCGCTTCGTCAAGGACTTGGCCGCGCGCGTGCGCAGAATGCTGAAAATTCAGCGTGCAGAGGGGAATTGCGAGGGGTTCGGGCTGGTCGTCCCCGGCATGGTTGACCACCGCACGGGGCGGATTCTGAACGCGCCCGCGCTCGGCTGGCGCGACGTGGACGTGCGCGACCGCTTGGCCGCGGCCACTGGCCTGTCCGTGCAGGTCGAGAACGCGGGGCGCGCGTGCGCTCTGGCGCAGTTGTGGTTGGAGCACGGCGCGGGGGCGGGCCCGCACAGCTTCGTCTACATCAACGTGTCGGACGGCGTGGGCGTCGGCTACGTGCACAACGGCGAGCTCGTGCGCGGGCGCGACCACATCGCGGGCGAGTTCGGACACATGCCGCTCGACCTCGGCGGGCCGCGCTGCCTGTGCGGGCGGCAGGGCTGCTGGGAGGCGCACGTCTCAAACCTCGCCACCCTGTCACGCTATTTCGGGTGGAATTTGTCCAAACTCAGTCCAAACTCGCTCCACGAGGCCGAGCGCAAGTCTTTCGCCGTCACCGACCTCGTCGCGCGCGCACGCTCGGGCGACGCCAAGGCGCTCGGAGCCGTGCGCGCCACCGCGCGATTCATGGGGCTCGGGCTCGCCACCATCGTCAACGTGCTCAACCCCGACACCATCTACCTCGCCGGCGAGATCACGGCCGGTTGGGACTTGATCGAAGAGCCTCTGCGCGCCGGCTTGGCCGAGCGCGTGCTGACGGACGCGGCGGCGCGGACGCCGCTGCGCGTCTCGTCGGCGCACGAGTACCCGCGCCTGCGCGGGGCAGCCGCGCTCATCGCCGCGCCGACTTTCGCCGCGCCGCGCGTGGCCTGAGAGTCGTCCGAAAAGTTTTCGAGTCGTAAGCCGTCGAAAGAGTTTTCGGTCGTCGTCAGTAAGAGTTCCTTCCTCGCTCGCCCACGCAGTCCCGAGGGCTGTCGTAAATACGTCAGTGGAGGTCACCGTCATGCACACCGTCGGAAGGTCACACACACGTCGTCTCTTCTCAATCTTCGCGGCGCTCCTGCTCGTCGCGCTCGCGGCCCACGCGGCCGCCGCGCAGACGGTCGTCGGCCGCATCTCGGGCACGGTCAAAGATTCCTCGGGCGCGGTCATCCCCGGCGCCGCGGTGACGGTCACGAACGCGGCCACCAACCTCGAACGCGCGGTCAAGGCCGACGAGGACGGCTTCTACACGGTGACGAATCTGCCCGTGGGAACCTACACGGTCTCGGTGGAGCAGACGGGCTTCAAGAAGGCAGTGGTCACAGACATCTCGCTCACGGCCGACGCGCGCCTGACGGTTGACCCCGTGCTCGAAGCCGGGCAGGTCTCGGAGTCCGTGCTGGTGACGGGCGCGGTCGGCGAGACGGTCAACACCACCTCGGGCGAGGTGGCGCGCGTCGTGGACAGCCAGCAGGTGCAGAACCTCGCCTTGAACGGGCGAAACTACGTGCAACTTCTCTCGCTCATCCCGGGCGTGGCGCAGACGACCGACGACCAGCTTGAGTTGAGCACGAGCCTTGCGACCAACCAGCAGTCCATCAACGGCAACCGCGGGCAGATGACGAACATGACCGTGGACGGCGGGACGAACCTTCAGTCGGGCAGCAACGCGTCGCAGATTAACAACGTCGGCATTGACTTCATACAGGAGGTCAAAGTCCAGACCTCGAACTTCTCTGCCGAGTACGGGAGGAACAGCGGCGCGCAGGTCAACGTCGTGACGCGCTCGGGCGGCAACGAGTTCCACGGCTCGGCCTTCGAGTTCGTGCGCAACGACCGCCTCGACGCGCGCAACGCCTTCGCGCCCGTCCGTCCGACGCTGCGCTACAACGACTACGGCTACAGCTTCGGCGGGCCGATTAAGCGTGACAAGTTCTTCTTCTTCGGCGGGCAGGAGTGGAAGAAGATTCGCCGTCTGGCCGCGCCCGTGGTGCGCACCGTGCCGACGCTGGCGGAGCTTAACGGCGACTTCTCGTTCCGCCTGCGCGGCGCCGACGGCATCGTGGGGACGAACGACGACGGCGTGCTCAAAGACCCGAGCAGCACGCAGCCCTGCACGACCGCCAACCGCGCGGGCTGCTTCGGCGGGACGAACGTCGCGGCGCGCAACATCATCCCGGCCGACCGCATCACGGCGGACGGCCGCGCCATCGCCAACGTCTACCGCGCGATGATCGGCCTTGCGACGAGCTACAACAACGCGCCCGTCGGCAACAACATCATCTTCCAGCAGCCGAACCCGCTCGACTACCGCGAAGACATACTCCGCCTCGACTACCGCTTCAGCCCGAAGCACACCGTCTACGGCCGCTACATACACGACCAGAACGTTTTGATTGACCCGTTCGGCACCTTCATCACTTCGCAGATGCCGACGGTGCCGAGCGAGCGCTCGCGCCCCGGCACTTCCGTGCAGCTCGCCTACACTTGGGTCATCACGCCGAACGTCATCAACGAGGCGAAGACGAACTGGTCTTGGGTCTCGCAGCACATCCCGCCCGCGGGCGAGTTCTGGAAGCGCGAGACCTACGGCTTCAAGTACACGCAGCTCTTCCCGGCCGGCGGGCTCTACGAGAACAGCATCCCCGACACGGCCATCACGGGCTTCGCCAGCTTCGCCGGCGCGGCGCGCTCGCTCGTCTCGCCTACGACCGACATCATGGTTGGCGACAACGTGACATGGGTTCGCGGCAACCACACCTTTAAGACGGGCGCGGTCGTCTACCGCAACCGCATTGACCAGAACGGGCGCACGACCTACGCCGGCAACGTCTCGTTCAGCACGTCCGGCAACACGCGCACGTCGAACAACGCGCTGGCCGACGCGCTGCTCGGCAACTTCCGCACCTACAGCGAGGCGGCGCTCGACCCGCTCGGCTTCTTCCGCTTCACGCAGACCGAGGCTTTCGTCAGCGACAGTTGGAAGGTGATGCCGCGGCTGAGTCTTGAGCTGGGCGTGCGCTACCAGTTCGGGACGCCCATCTACACGCAGGCGAACAACCTCGCCAACTTCGACCCGTCGCTTTACGACCCGGCGCAGGCCGTGACCGTGCTCTCGAACGGCACGATTGATTTGACGAAGGGCGGCAACCGCTTCAACGGCCTCGTGCGCGCCGGGAGCGGCGTGCCGGCCGAAGAGTTGGGGCGTGTGCCGGGCGGCGACAGCGCGGCGGTGCGGGCGGTGCCGACGGGCGCACCGCGCGGTCTGTATAAAGGGCATCACTACTTCATGCCGCGCGTGGGCTTCGCTTGGTCGCCGTTCGGCGACAACCGGACTTCCATCCGCGGCGGCTTCGGCATGTACTACGACCGCGTCGAGGGCAACATCATCTTCCCTTCGCTCGGCAACCCGCCGTTCTCTTCGAGCGCGCAGTTCTCGAACGCGAACCTCTCGAACATCACGGGCGGCTCGACGACGGTCGCGCCCTTCGACACCCTCAACGCCATTGACCCGAACCTCGACACGCCCTACACCGAGAGCTTCTCCTTGAGCGTCCAGCGCGAGTTGCCCTTCGGCATCTTCGCCGAGGCCGCCTACGTCGGGAACCTCGGCCGACACCTGATACGCCAGCCCGACATCAATCAGGCGAGCTTCGCCGCGCTCATCGCGCGCGCGGCGCTCCCCTCGGCGCAGCAGCCGGACGTGAACTCGCTCCGCCCCTACAAGGGCTACTCGGCGATACGCATGCGCCTGTCCGACTCGACCTCGAACTACCACGGGCTGCAACTCTACGCGACCAAGCGCAAGGGCGACACGCGCATGACGTTGAGCTACACCTTCTCGAAGGTGCTGACGGACGCGAGCGGGTTCAACGACAACCCGGAGGACGCCTTCAACCGCGACTACAACTACGGCCCGGCCTCCTTCGACCGACGCCACATCTTCGCCGCGACCTACACCTACACGCTCGGCCTCTTCCGCCGCACGCACGGCTTCGTCAAGGCCCTGCTCGACGGCTACGAGCTGAGCGGGATTACGCGCATGCAGTCGGGCGGCTACTTCAGCGTGACGGCCAACACCTCGACGGGCTCGCGCCGCGCCGACTACGTGGGCGGTGACGTGCTCTTCCCGAACGGGCAGCGCAGCCAGTCGGCTTGGGTCAACCGCGCGGCCTTCGCCGCCGCGCCCGACACGCGCCGCGGCACGTCTGGCGTCGGCATCGTCGAGGGGCCGGGCTCGCAGGTCTGGGACTTCTCTGTACGCCGCCGCATCGGTTTGACCGAGCGCTTCCGGCTGCAACTACAGGCAGACATTTTCAACGCCTTCAACCGGACGAACTTCCGCGACCTCGACACCAACCTTAACAACGCCTCCTTCGGCACGCTGACCGCCGCCGGCCCGGCGCGCAACATCCAGTTCGGCATCAAGCTGAACTTCTGATGAGGCCGAACTGTTTCTTCAAGCTGCTCGCGCTCGCCCTCGTGTTGACATGCGCGGGGGCGGCGCGGGCGGCGCCGCGCGTCAAGGTTCTGAAGCTCGTCGTGTCGAACCCTTCGGAGGAGACGCGCCGGGCTGAGAACGTCGTGTTGAGCGTCGCCGAGTTGCGGCGCGTCGCGCCGGACTTCCGTGCGGGCGACTGCATCGTGACGACCTCGGACGCCGCGACGCTCGAAGAGGACGCGGCCACGCTTCAGACGACGGAACTCGCGTCGCAAGCGGACGACCTCGACGGCGACGGGAAGCTTGACGAGCTCGCCTTTCAAATTCCACTGAAGCCACGTCAGACGCGAGTCGTCTCCGTCGCCTACGGGCCGGCGGCCGACATCGCGCGCATAAGAAGTGATTACCCGAAGCGGACGGACGCGAAGTTCGCGCAGAAGTTCGAAGGCGTGGGCTGGGAGTCGGAAGCAGTCGGCTGGCGCATCTACTTCGACCCGCGCAACGCCATAGACCTCTACGGCAAGCGCCGGCCCGGCCTCTATCTCGAAATGTTCGGCTCGCCCGAGTATGACTACCACGAGGAGTCGCCCTTCGGCCGAGACCTCTACAAGATAGGCGAAGCGCTCGGCATCGGGTCGGTCGGCGCGGTCGTGGACGGGCAGTTGGTCAAGGTCGCGGACGTGACGGAGCGCGGCTGGCGCATCCTCGCGGACGGGCCGGTGCGTTCGGTCGTCGAGTTGACTTACAAGGGCTGGAAGGTCGGCGGGCGTTCGGTAGACCTCACGAGCCGCATCACGCAGTGGGCGGGCGAGCGCGGCTTCGAGCACCGCGTCACGGCGAAGAACGCCGAAGGGCTGACCGTCGTCACCGGACTGCCGCTCAGGGCTTGGCTCTCCGCGCCCTACCTCGCGCCTTACGCGGGGCACCCCGCGGCGTGGCAGGCGACTTGGGGCCGTCAGGTCTTGGCGGCGGGGGCGACAGCGACCGAGCCGCTGCCCGACCAGAACCTCGGGCTGGCGGTCGTCGCGCTCGGCGCGTCGAGCCGACAGTTGGGGACGAACACGCCCAACCTGCTCTTGCAGCCCGAGTGGCGCGACGGCGGCGCGCGCTGGTACGTGTTGGCGGCTTGGGATCAGGAGAATAGCGAGGCGCTGGCGTCGGGCGCTGAGACGGCCGCGTCGAAGTACCGCTACGGCACGTTGGGCCTTCCGGCGGAGAGCATTAAGACGGAGGAAGAGTTCACGGAACTAGTTAAGCGGGCGGCGGACAGGCTCTCGCACCCGGCGCAGGTCTCGCTCGTGTCGAAAACAGCCGCGCCGCAGTCCGCGCCGCCCGACACGCTCGCGCCCGCGCGTTCGAAGACTTACGCCGAGGCCGTCGCGCTCATGCGTCAGGCCGCGGAGCGCACGGCGGCGAAGTGGGAGCCCGTCCTTGCGAAGTCGCCGCCGCAGGAGGCGGGGCGGAGCACGGGCGCGGGCTTCTTCACCGAGGGCGACAACCGCACGGGCGAGTGGAAGGAGCAGAAGGGCTTCTTCTGGACGGGAAGCTTCTGGGTGGGAGAGCTGTGGCTGCTCTACGCGAAGACGGGCGACGAGCGGTTCCGGCGTTGGGCCGAAGCTTGGAACGCGCACCTGCTCGGCAAGGAGGGGAGCGAGAATCACGACACGGGGTTTCTCAACTACTACTCGTCTGTCTTCGCGTATCGTCAGACGAAGGAGGCGAAGTACCGCGAGGGCGCCCTGCGCGCGGCCGAGCGCCTGAAGCAGCTCTACAACCCGAAGACCGAACTGGTCGCGGCGTGGGCCGTCGGCGGCGACGACACCATCATAGACACGATGATGAACCTGCAAATCTGGTGGTGGGCTTCGCGCGAGACCGGCGACGCGAGTTGGCGCGAACTCGGAATCAAGCACGCGCTCAGGTCGGCCGAATGGCTCGTGCGCCCGGACGGCTCGGTCATACAGTCGGTTCACTACAACCCCGGCGACGACCGGCAGGAGTTCTACTCGTCGGGCGCGCAGCCCTTCTCGTTCCCGAACCACGCGCGCGCGGGCGAGCGCGTCTTCTGGCACACGCATCAGGGCTTCGCCGCCGACACGAGCTGGTCGCGCGGGACGGCTTGGGCGCTCTACGGCTTCGCGAACGGATACGCCGAGACGAAGGAGCCGCGTCTGCTTCAGACGGCCGAGCGCGTCGCGTCGTTCGTGCTCGAACGTCTGCCCGAAGACGGCGTGCCTTGGTACGACTTCGGCGACGAGGGCGTCTTCTTCCGCAACCGCGACTCGTCGGCCGCGGCGCTCATCGCGGGCGGGCTGCTGCGTCTGTCGGAGTTGACCGAGGACAAGGCGCGCGCGGCCCTCTACCGCCGCGAGGGCGAGCGCATCACGCAGTCGCTCGTTGACCGCTACCTGACGCCGGTCGCGTCAAACGACACGACGCCGCCGGGCGCTTTGCGCCACGGTTCGAGCACGCGCCCCTCGGACGTGATGCTCGACTACGGCGACTACTACCTGCTCGAAACTCTCCTGTGGCTCGAAGAGCACCCGCACAGGTGAACGACGCGCACGGCATCCGTCGTAAGAGGGAGGGAAGCGATGAGTACACAAAGGCGACAGGCGTCCGGCGAGTACGTCTTCCGCGGCACGAACCGGCAGACGGGGCGGCACCACGCCGTCACGCCGGAGAACAGTCCGATGAAGCACCTCGTCTACGGCCGCATACGTTTGGACTCGGAGACGCCGCGCGCCGCGTTCTCGACCGGCGCGTTCGAGGTGGGACTCATCTGCCTGTCCGGCGCGTGTGAGATAAAGGCCGAAGGCGAGGCGCACCGCGTCGGGCGTTACGACTCGATCTACATCCCGCGCGACGCGGAGGTCGAGATAGAGACGGACGGCGATGTTGACCTCGTGGAGTGTTCGGCCGAAGTCGAGAACAGGTATCCGCTACAGTTCGTCAGCTACGCGGACGTTGAGAAGGACAGCTCGCTCAAGTTCCGCACGGGCGGGGCGACGAACACGCGCACGGTCAACATCACGCTCGGCAAGAACGTCGAGGCGGGGCGCATCCTCGCAGGCTTCACCACTTCGGAGCCGGGCCACTGGACGAGCTGGCCGCCGCACGAGCACGCCGCCATCCTCGAAGAGCTTTACGTCTACTACGACATGCCCGCGCCGGCCTTCGGCGTGCAGCTCGTCTACACTAATCCGGAAGAGCCGGAGTTCGTCGGCGTCGTGCGCGACGGCGACGCGGTCGTGATGCCGCGCGGCTTCCACCCGAACGTCTCGGTGCCCGGCCACCCGATCAACTTCGTCTGGCTGATGGCGGCGCACCGCGAGCGCGAAGACCGGCAGTTCGGCGTCGTCACAGTCCAGCCCGGCTTCGACCGCGGCGGCACCGGACTCGAAGCCAGCCGCGAGTGAGCGCGAGAGTGTAGACAGCGACGACCGCGAAGGTCTATGCTTCCGGCCGTGAAAAGTTTTAAGAGCTTAATGACGGTCTCGCTCGTGCTGCTCCTCTGCGGCGCGGCCTCGGCGCAGACCGGCCGCGGGTCTCAGCCCGCCGCCGAGTCGGCCGACACAGGGAGCATACAGGGGCGCGTGGTGAGGCCGAACGGCTCTCCGATCTCGCGCCCCGTCAAGGTGACGCTGCGCGTGCTCAAGGGAGACAAGTCCGTCATCTTCACCGACACCGAAGGCGTCTTCAACCTCAGCAAGCTCGCGCCCGGCTCGTACACCCTTGAGATCGAGGCGGACAAGGAGCAGAACTTCGAGGCGCTCTCCGAGCGCGTCCAGATTTACGGCAACGCGCCGACCTTCGTCATGCTCTACCTGAAGGAGCACGTCGAGGCGAAGGAGAAGCGCGACTCGAACGTCGTCTCGGCGGGCGAGCTCGACCAGAAGGTGCCCGCGGCCGCCCTCAAAGAGTTCGAGCGCGGGGCGCGTGCGCGCGAGGACGGCCGGCTCGACGAGGCCGTCGAGCACCTGCGCAAGGCCCTCTCCATCTACCCCGAGTACCTGAAGGCTAGGAACGACCTCGGGGCGTACCTCATGGCGCAGGGGAAGCTCGAAGAGGCTTCGGAGGAACTGCGCCGTGCGACCGAGATGGACTCGAAGTCTTTCAACCCGCACCTCAACCTCGGCATCGTCCTCATCCAGCAGCAGAAGTTTCGAGAGGCGGCGGACGTGCTCGAAAAGGCTCTCACGCTCGACCCCACGTCGGCCGCGGCGCGACTCTACGAGGGCGTGGCGCTTCTGGGCACGGGCGACAGCCGGAGGGCCGAGCGCGAGCTCTCGGCCGCGTACGAGTCGGGCGGCAGCCAGTACGCGCTCGCGCAGTTCTACCTCGGCAGGCTCTACGCCGAGAGGGGCGAACGCGCGCTCGCCGTCAGGGCCTTCGAGACCTACCTGCGCGACAAGCCCGACGCGGCTAACGCCGAGAAGGTGCGGGCCCAGATCGAGTCTCTGCGGCGGCCTTAAACGCGGCGCGGCCCCGAAAACACGCGCCCTGACCCGTTTCCCGCCTGTAATTCCTCACCGCCTCCGGCCTTTCCTAACCACCCTAGTCCCCTGAAAAATTGAATGATTCATGGAATTTTTGGATAAGCGGGTCTGCCCCGGCGCGCCCGACCTCTGAATTTGTTGGGAAATGGAGGGGGTTTCTTTCCGGCACCCGATTTGCTCAATTTATTCGTGGATTTAATCCGTTCTAGCGTCGCCCGGGTTTGCAGTCTTCCCCGTCCCGCACGCAGGCCGGCAGCCGGAATAAGCGGAAACTAATTCGCCACCTCGTCACGCTGTCTTTGACCTGCGCCTTAAAAACCTAAGGAGTGTTTACGATGCAGAAACCCTTTCAGCAACTGGCAAAGGCGGCCGGTGCTTTTCTTCTAGTGCTCGCCTGCGTGGTCTCGGCCGCGGCTCAGGTCACCACGGGTAACGTGGCCGGCACCGTGACCGACCCGCAGGGCGCGGCCGTCCCCGGCGCCGAGGTGACCCTCACCGTTAAGAGCACCGGCCAAACGCAGACGCAGCAGACCTCAGAGGCCGGCGAGTTCAGGTTCAGCAACCTGCAACCCGGCGAGTACAACATCGCCATCAAGGCCCAGAACTTCAAGGCCCTCACGCTCACCGACGTGAGGGTGTCGCTGGGCCAGACGACCGACGTGCCCGCGCAGCTGACCATCGGTCTGGCGGGCGAGACGGTCGAAGTCTCGGCCGCGGGCACCGAGCTCGTGGACACGACGACCACCACGCTCACGAAGAGCTTCAACGAGCGGCAGGTGGTCGAGCTGGCGCAGACCGGCGTCTCCGCCACGGGCGGCGTCAACAACCTCGCGCTCATCGCGCCGAACGTCACCTCGTCCGGCGGCGTGGGCGTCGGGACGGGCGGCTCGGTCGGCGGCCAGCGCCCGCGCAACAACAACTTCATGCTCGACGGCATAGACAACAACGACAAGTCCGTCACCGGCCCGCAGAGCTACATCTCGCCCGAGGAGGTGGCCGAGTTCACGCTCATCCAGAACCAGTTCTCGGCCGAGTTCGGGCGCTCCAACGGCGGGCAGTTCCTGACGGTGACGAAGTCTGGGACGAACGACTACCACGGC